>CAIYVZ010000170.1 GCA_903929755.1 uncultured Acidobacteriia bacterium | reverse complement strand
AACTTGCGCAAGCATTACAGATACACAGTGGTAAAGTAACCCGTCAAATATTCGATTGTCAGAGATGACAAACAGTTCTTGCCGCAGCGTGGCCCACCGGCCCCTCGGACAACAAGTGCTGGGTGACCATAGCGAGGGGGTACCACCCGTTCCCATCCCGAACACGGAAGTTAAGCCCCTCAGCCCCGATGGTACTGCACGCGCAGGTGTGTGGGAGCGTAGGAAGTCGCCCGCTTCAATTTGAAAAGGCCCAGCCGAAAGGTTGGGCCTTTTTCTTTTGCACTCCGGTATCGCTAAATCCCTTGGCTTTATGCTCTACGCCAGATCAAACAACAGTACTTCCGTCGCCGTATCCCCGCCCGCCACAATCCGCAGGCGGTCTTCCTCCGAAATGATCCCGGCGTCGCCCGTAGTCAATCCAACCCCGTTCAGCGACGCACTCCCCCGAATCATATGCAGCCATCCAAACCGCTTCGCGCCCAGTGAATACGCCAGTTCCTCACCAGGCTTCAGTTCCGCCACGTAAACCCGGGCATCCTGGTTAATCTTCGCGATCCCGTGCCCGCCCTCTGCTGATGCCAGCATCCGTAATGTTCCCTGCTTTTCCTCCGCAGCGAACGCGATCTGCTCGTACGACGGCGTATCTCCCTTCGTCCGTGGTTCAATCCAGACCTGCAGGAAATGCACCGGCTCCGTCGTGGAACCATTGAACTCACTGTGCCGAATCCCACTCCCGGCCGACATCTTCTGGATCTCGTTCGGCCCCAGAAACTCCTCATGCCCCATGCTGTCCCGGTGCGCCAGCTTGCCCCGCAACACGTAGCTCAGAATCTCCATATCCCGGTGTCCGTGCGTCCCGAAACCCTGCCCCGGCGCCACGCGGTCTTCGTTAATCACCCGCAAGCTACGGAAACCCATGAACTTCGGGTCATAGTAATCGGCAAACGAAAAGGTGTGGTGCGAATCGAGCCATCCGTGGTTCGCATGGCCCCGTTCCGCACTCTTTCTCACTTCGATCATTGCGTTCTCTCCTCTTGCCCGCTCGCCGCATGGCGTCCGAGCTTCTTCAACAGTTCGCCCTGAAGCGACCCAATCGTCAGCGGACCTTTATGGCGCAGCGCTTCCAGCACCATAAAGTCGCTCTGACAAAACGCCGCATCGGCGATACTTCGCTCGGCCAGTAAACCAAGAGCGCGGTTCAACCACAGGCCCCCAAGGAATTGCGCCATGATCGACAGGAAATCGTGAACGGAAGGCACGCCCATCGACGCAAAGAAGCCCATAGTACCAGTAAAACCGTAGCAGCCAAACCAGCCCAGAGCTTTTTTGTGTTGTCCTCCGCCGTCCGGGTCCATCGCCGTAAACCCAATATCCACAGCCGCACAGGGACCCGTGGCTTACCCTCCGTAAGATCCAGCCCCCGGCAGTTCCTACGAAATTGTCAGCTGGATCACTATCATAGGCAATATGGTGCGACTTTCCCTTGCCACACTCCTGCTTCCGTTCGCACTGGCCGCGCAGCCAGCCTTGCCACCACTACGCCAACAGGCTGAAATTCAACAGGAATGGCTGCGCCTGCGCCTCGAACGCAACCTCCCCGCGCTCATGCGCAAACACAACATCCAGATGTGGATCGTCGCCTGCCGCGAGTATGCCGAAGACCCCGCCTTCTTCTCCCTCGTCTCCCCCACCGTCTTTGCCGCGCGCCGCACCACCATCTACGTGTTCTTTGACCAGGGTCCAGCGGCCGGAGTCGAACGCCTGGCTCTGGGTGGTGAATCGAACGGCGGTCTCTACACCGTCTACCGGGACCCCACCTCCACTGCCAAAGAAATCTACGGCGATTCCCAATGGACCACCCTTCGCAAACTCGTCGATGAACGCAAACCCGCCAGCATCGCCATCGACGTCTCCGCCACCCACGCCTTTTCTGACGGCCTCACTGCCGGTCTGCACGAAAAACTCCTCTCGACCCTCGGCCCGGACTACAAAGACAAGTTCAAGGCCGCCGAGAACCTGGCCCTCGAATATCAGGAACTCCGCCTGCCCGAAATGCTGCCCACTTACCGCGACATGATGGCTATCGTCCACGCCCTCATCGCCCGCGCCTTCTCCAGCGAAGTCATCACGCCTGGCAAAACCACCGATCAGGACGTGGTCTGGTGGCTCCGCCAGCAAGTCAATGACGCCGGCCTCGGAACCTGGTTTCAGCCCTCGGTCGAGATCCAGCGCAAGGGGCTAACCGCCGCCAACCGCCTCACCCACCGCGAGGGCACCGTCATCGAACGCGGTGACGTTCTCCATACCGATTTCGGCATCACCGCCATGCGGCTGAATACTGATACCCAGCATATGGGCTACGTCCTCCGCGAAGGTGAGACGGACGCGCCCGCAGGCATCAAAGCCGCGCTGGAAAACACCAATCGCGTGCAGGACCTAACGATGGATCGCATGAAGCCAGGCCGCACCGGCAACACGGTTCTCGCCGATATTCTCCACGCCATGAAAGAAGAAAAGATCGACGGCACCGTCTACTCGCACCCGGTGGGCGATCACGGCCACGCCGCCGGACCCCTCATCGGCCTCTGGGATCACCAGGAAGGTGTACCCGGTCGCGGTGACGTGCCCCTTCTGCCCGGAACCTGGTTCAGCATTGAACTCCAGGCCACCACGCCGATCGCCGAATGGGGCGGGCAGCCGCTCGAAGTGGCGCTCGAAGAAGATATGCTGCTCGACGAGCAGGGCAAAGCCTCCTGGATTCTGCGCCGCCAGACCGCCTACCACCTCATCAAATGATCAGCGCCGCAAAAGCCAGACACTGGCGCCACCGTTATTCAGGCAGAGCGGAGCCCGTTCTATCACCCGACTAGTGAATTTCTGAACGTAGTAATGGTTCCAGAAGACGATCTCAAAAGCCTGGTTATACATCAGAAACGCCCGAAGAAAGTAGCCTTCATTCCACGATCGGTTTTCCGTTACCGCCCATTCCTCCGAGTACTCGAAAGGATACGCAATGTCGTGAATATGGATGTAGACGCCAGGTTTCACCAGCGGCAAGGCCCGAAACATGTAATCCAGCACGTCGCTTCCCGTTTTGCCGATATGCGAGGAGTCGATAAACAGAATGTCCCCCGCGTCCAGCGACGCGAAGACCTCATCGGGTATCTGTTGCAGCGGAATCGCCTGGATCGCCTGGCGCAGCGGATCGTCAGGCGCGGTCAACGCATAAGGTACATCGGGATAGGGGTCGAAACAGGTGATTTCGGGACGCGGTTCCACAAAGCGATCCACCGTATCGAAAATCACGCACGTTGAATACCCGCAGCCGATTTCCACGATCCGTTTCGGCCGCAGCGTGCGGATCATGCCGTACAGCACGAAGGCGTCTGTGTACGAGAACGCAGGGTTCTCGAAGTAGTACCGAAGCCCCTCCGCCTTCTCCACCGGGAATGGCATTTCCGCATACCAGCGCATCAGGTTTGAAAACACGGCGTGCATCGTCTGGTCGTCCAGCGCCACGGCGGGAATGGCCGTTTGGGCCATCATCGTCCGCTCTGCCTCCTGCAAAGCCTGCCGCACAAACGGACTGGCCGGGTCCACTACGGGCGAATAAAAATGGCCAGCCTCCACAAACAGCAAACTCGGCTTCGCTGCTACTGCGTGGGCCTCGTCCAGCTCCGCAGCCAGCCGACTCAGATGCTCTTTCAGCTCATCGCGTTCCATGCGGAGTGCCTCCCGCTGCGTTTCAGCCGTCTTCAGGTATTCCTTCAGTGCGACATTCGAGCGAGTAGAATCCTCCAGTTCCGCAGACAACCGGAAGCAGTGGATCTTCAGCTCATCCCGCTCCCTGCGCAACGCCGCCTGGCCTGCCGCCGCGTGAAGTGCTTCCTCCTGTGCATTTTTACCCATTCGGTTTCAGGATAGCCTCTCGGAAGGGACGCGAGAGCGTCACTGAGCAACGAAGAAGGGACGCGAGAACGTCACTGATCAACGAAGAAGGGACGCGAGAGCGTCACTGATCAACGAAGAGCCATTCATCCGAGCTATCCTCAACTCTGTATGGCAAGCCCCGCGCGACCAGTTGCGCTTATTACCGGAGCCTCCAGCGGCATTGGAGCCACCTTCGCCCGGCATCTGGCAGCCCGCGGCTTCGATCTCATTCTCGTCGCCCGCCGCACCGAAAAACTGCAAGCCCTGGCCAGCGAACTCCCCGTCCACTCCGATCTCGTCACCGCCGATCTCGCCACTGATGACGGCGTCGCCAAAGTCGTCGAAGTGATCCACAACTGCCCGCACCTGGAACTGCTCGTCAATAACGCGGGCTTTGGCTCCCTCGGCCGCTTCTGGCTTGCCGACCCCGCCAGCCAGGAAGCCATGCACCGCGTCCACGTTCTGGCCACCGTACGCCTCACCCACGCCGCGCTCGCCGCGATGACGGCCCGCAACAAAGGCGGTGTCATCAACGTCTCCTCCGTGGCCGCTTTCTCCATTAACGAGGGCAACGTCAGCTACTGCGCAACCAAGGCCTGGATGAACAGCTTCACCGAAGGCCTCGCCCTGGAACTGCGCGGCGCGCAATCCGCCGTAAAAGTGCAGGCGCTCTGCCCCGGCTTCACCATCACCGAGTTTCACGATACCCTCGGAGTGGACCGTAAAGGCATTCCCGGCTTTCTTTGGATGACCGCCGACTTCATCGTGCAAACCTCCCTGAAGGGCCTCGATAAAGGCAAAGTTATCGTCGTCCCAGGCTGGATTTACCGCACCATCGTCACCTTCCTCCGCCCTCTGCCCTACTCCATCCGCCGTCATTTGCGGAGACCTTTTCGGGATCGTCGCGTATGAGAATCGTCGAGTGCGTCCCCAATTTTTCTGAAGGCCGGAACCGGGCCATCGTCGATGCCGTCGCCGCCGCCATCCCGCCCGAACTCCTGCTCGACCGTAGCTCCGACGCCGACCACAACCGCAGCGTTCTCACCTTCGCCGGTTCCGCCGGAGCCGTCGCCTCCGCCGCGCTCGAAGCCGTTCGCGCCGCCGTGGAACGCATCGATATCTCCACTCATACCGGAGTTCATCCCCGCGTGGGCGCTGCCGACGTGCTGCCGTTTATTCCCGTCGAAGACATCACGCTCGACGAGTGCGCCTCCATTGCCCGTGAGCTTGGCCAGTGTATCTGGGAAGAGCTCCGTCTCCCGGTCTTCCTCTACGAAGCCGCCGCCCGCCGAACCGAGTGCGTTCGCCTCGAAAACGTTCGCAAGCTGGAGCCCCAGGGCTACCTGCCCGATATCGGCCATGGTCGCCACCCCACCGCCGGAGCCTGCGTGGTGGGAGCCAGAAAATTTCTGGTAGCCTGGAATATAAATCTGAAATCGAAGGACCTGCAGGCTGCCCGCGAGATCGCCGCCATGATTCGAGCCTCGAACGGAGGCCTGCCCGCCGTGAAAGCTCTTGGCCTGCCTCTCGAAACACGAGGCCAGGTGCAGGTCTCCATCAATCTGGTCGATTTCGAAATCACGCCGCTCCACCAGATCTTCCATGTGGTTCGAAAACTTGCCCGCCAGCGAGGCATCGAAATAGCAGGCAGCGAACTGATTGGCCTGGTTCCGCAAGCCGCCCTCGACGCCTCCGCAGGCCACGATCTGCAATGGGAGAACTTCCGCCCGGACTCCGTCCTCGAAACCCGCTTAAAAAACAGGAGCCGTTAACTTGTTGAAGCCACTTCTCATCGCCTGCCTGGCCGCGACCCTTTCCGCCCAGCCGC
This sequence comes from uncultured Acidobacteriia bacterium, assembly GCA_903929755.1. GTDB lineage: Bacteria > Acidobacteriota > Terriglobia > Bryobacterales > Bryobacteraceae > BOG-234. The sequence goes on along the minus strand of CAIYVZ010000170.1, from coordinate 23,811 downwards.
CCGCCGCCGAAGGCAGTGCCAAAGGCACCCAGCCAAAAGACCTGGCCAGCATGCGCTACCTCGACCTCGTCACCGGCGACGGAGCCCCATACGCCACCGGCAAGCGCCTCAAAGTCCACTACACCGGCTGGCTCACCGATGGCAAGAAATTCGATTCCTCCGTCGATCGCAACGAACCCTTCGAATTCGTTCAGGGCCGCCGCCAGGTTATCACCGGCTGGGACATCGGTCTCGAAGGCATGAAAGTTGGAGGCAAACGCCGCCTCTTTATCCCCTACCAACTGGCCTACGGGGAAGCTGGCACCGGCCCCATTCCCGCCAGGTCCGAACTCATCTTCGACGTGGAACTGCTCGCCCTTAGCGATGCCAAAACGCTCATCCCCGCCGTCGATATCCTCATCCCACTCCAGACCCTCGAAAGTCGCCTCATCTCCCTCGCCCAGGCCATTCCCGAAGACAAGTACACCTGGCGTCCAGCCCCCGGCTCCCGCACGGTCGGCGAAGTCCTCGCCCACACCTCCGCGCTCATCGAGACCTTCCTCGAAGGTGTCACCGGAGACACCGGCATCGTCAAGTCCGTGCCCGATCTCCCCGCCCAGGGCAAACAAGCCAGCCTGGAAATGCTGCGCGCCAAACTCGAAGCCGCTCGCAAGCGAGCCGAAGTCTCTCGCAACGGAGCTCTCGCCCTCGATGCCGATCTGATGGGGCAAGCAACCAATCGCCGAGGCCTGCTGACGGCTCTCGATACCGCCCTTGGCACGCAGTTAGGCCGCCTCACCACCTACGCGGAAGCCATGGGCCTCGTCCTGCCCTGGCAACCCAGCCCTCTCGAATAACTACTTCGCCGCCAAAGCTTCAGTCACAATCGCACCGGCTTCCGACAAAATCTGCTGCAGGTGTTCCGGACTGCGATAACTTTCCGCGTACACCTTGTACTTGGCTTCGGTCCCTGACGGTCGAGCCGCGAACCAGCCTCCGCCCGTTACCACCTTCAACCCGCCCGTCGGATTCTTCCCGCAGTGCGTGATCTTGTCCACGATGTGGTCGCCGGCAAGTTCCTTCGCCGTCACCGCATCCGGAGTCAGTTTCTTGAACGCTGCCTGCTGCTCCGGCGTCGCCTCGTTGTCAATCCGGTCATACGAAAACGCCCCGTAGCGCGATGCCAGATCCTTGTAGTGCTCGCCCGGATCCCGCCCCGTCACAGCCGTAATCTCCGCCGCCAGCAGCCCCAGCAGCAGACCGTCTTTATCGGTAGTCCAGACTGTGCCATCCCGCCGCAGAAAGCTCGCCCCGGCGCTCTCTTCCCCGCCGAAACACACCTTGCCGTCATAAAGCCCGGCAAACCACTTAAACCCGACCGGAGTCTCGCTCAGAATTCGCTTATGGCCGATCACAACCCGGTCAATCAGCGAACTGGAAACCAGCGTCTTTCCCACGGCGGCTGTTGCGGGCCAGCGCGGCCTGTGGGTCAGCAAATAATCAATCGCCACCGCCAGAAAGTGGTTTGGATTCAACAGCCCCACAGAACGCGTCACAATACCGTGCCGGTCGGCGTCCGGGTCCGTACCCCAGGCAATATCGAAGTCGTCTTTCAGCCCCACAAGCCCGGCCATCGCGTACGGGCTGGAACAGTCCATCCGGATCTTGCCGTCATGATCCACCGTCATAAATCCGAACTGTGGGTCCGTGGTCGTGTTTACGATCGTGATATTCAGGCCATACCGTTCAGCGATCGGTTTCCAGAAGTGCAGGGAAGCCCCGCCCAGAGGGTCCACGCCGATCTTTAGGCCGGATTTCGCAATTGCCTCCATGTCGATCACGTTGCCCAGGTCTTCCACGTACGGCGTCAGGAAGTCGCCCTGCTCTGTACTCGGGGCGGTAAGCGCTTCCTCGTAAGAGACCGCGTTTACCCCGGCGTTATTCGCTTGCAGCAGTTCATTCGCCCGCCGCTGCACCGCACCCGTGATATCGGTATCGGCCGGCCCACCCTCCGGAGGGTTGTACTTAAACCCACCATCGGCTGGCGGATTATGGCTCGGCGTGATAATGATCCCGTCCGCCAGATCTGTCGTCTTCCCCCGGTTCCAGGTCAGAATCGCCAGCGAAATAGCCGGAGTCGGTGCAAAACCACCGTCCTTCTGGATCACCGTCCGAACTTTATTCGCCGCCAGCACCCGCAGCGCAGTTTTCTGTGCCGACGCCGACAGAGCGTGCGAATCCATCCCCATCAGCACCGGGCCGGTAATACCCGCCTTCGCCCTGTGCTCACAGATCGCCTGGGTGATGGCCAGAATGTGCGCTTCGTTGAAGGTTCGCGCCGAGGAAGTCCCGCGGTGTCCGCTGGTGCCGAAACTGACGGCCTGGCGAGGATCATTCGCATCCGGCGTCAACTCGTAATAGGCGCGCTCCAGAGCGGGGATGTCAATCAACAGCGAAGCGGGCGCGCGGTGCCCGGCCAAGGGGTCAAGGGTTGGTTTCAAACGAACAGTTTACTGCATTTGCGAGAATCGAAGTAAGCTTCTCTCCATTTTCAATCCCCTTATGACACGCGGACGCTTTATCACCTTCGAAGGTATGGACGGTTGTGGCAAGACCACACAGCTTCGCATTCTTGCGGCCAACCTCCGTGCGCGCGGCCTTAGCGTTACCGAAACAGTGGAACCCGGCGGCACCGAAATCGGCCAGCAGATCCGCCGCATCCTCCTCGACCCCGCCCATACCGCCATCCACGCCCGCACCGAACTCCTGCTCTACTTCGCCAGCCGGGCCCAGAACGTTCATCAGGTGATCCTGCCCGCGCTCCATTCCGGCGGGCTGGTGCTCTGTGATCGTTTTACCGATTCCACGCTCGTTTACCAGGGCTGCGGCCGCGGTCTTGATTCAGCCACCGTCCTGCAACTGGACGCCATCGCCTGCGAAGGTCTCCGGCCCGACACCACGGTCCTCATCGACATCGACCTGGAAACCAGCCTCGCCCGGGCCCGTCGGCGCAATGAACGGACCGACCTTTCCGAATCCAGAATCGATGACGAAAGCTCCCATTTTCACGAGAACGTTCGCGCCGGTTATCTCGCGCTCGCCGCTCAGGAGCCAGAGCGCTTTATCCTGGTAGATGGCCGCGCCGGCATTGCCGAAGTGACCCACCGTATCGCGGAGGCCCTGCAAAATCGTGTTTGAGAACTTCCACGGCAACCGCCACACCCAAATCGTGCTCGAGAGCATGATCGAACGGGAGAAAATCCCGCAAACGCTGCTCCTTGCCGGCCTCGCAGGCCTGGGGAAAGCCACCCTCGCCCGCCGGTTCGCCGCCCGCCTGTTAGGGCACCCGGAACTCATCGAACAGGACGATCTCAGCCTCGAAACCAACGAAGCCATTTTTGCCACCCGTGAGAAGATGCCGTCTGAGAAGCGCAATCAGGACCCCCTCGTCTTTTCCACCCACCCCGACTTTCTCACTTTTCCCCCCGAAGGCCCGCTCCGCCAGATTTCTATCCCCCAGATGCGTCTGCTCAAAGAGCGTGCGCAATTGCGACCCCTGAAAGGCAACCGCCGCGTCTTTCTCATCGATCAGGTGGACCGTGCGGGCGAGCAGGCCGCCAACTCCCTGTTGAAGACTCTCGAAGAGCCGCCCGACCACATGATCCTGATCATGACGGCGGAAAACGTCTACGATCTGCTGCCCACCATCCGCTCCCGCTCCGTGGTCCTGAATATGGCGCCGCTGTCAAACGAGGAAATGAACGAGTTCGCCAAAGCCCGCGATCTGGATAACTCCGAGCGGCGCATTGCTCTTTCCGCGGGAAGCCCGGGCCTTGCCGCTACGCTCGATATCGAACTGTTCCAGAAGCGCCGGACCTCCATGCTGGCTCTTCTCAAGACCGGAGCCGGAGTCCAAAGCTTCTCCGCCTGGCTGCCCGTCTCGGAAGCCCTGGGCCGCAGCCGCACCGACAAGCTGGAAGGCTACCTGAAGCTCCTTTACGAACTCCTCCGCGATATCGCCCTGCTGCGTGAAGGTGTCGGCGGCATTCGTAACGTGGATGCCAAGGGCGACCTGATGATCATCGCCAACAAAGTCTCCCGAGCCTGGGTGATTGAGGCCGTTAAAGGCGTGGACGAAGTCGCCGCCCTGCTCCGCCGCAACATTCAGAAAAGCATCGCCATAGATGGCCTGCTGATGCGCATGCGCGCCGCGCTTTAGCGCCGGGCGTACAAATCCGGCTCGCCCGCTGGCCGGTGTTTCCATCGGCGATGAATCCAGAGCCACTGCCCCGGATACTCGCGAACCGCCGTCTCAATGGACGCCTGAATTCGCCGCGTGTCTTCCTCCGGGTCGCCGGTCATCTGCAGTAACGGGTAAAACCGCAGAATGTACTTCCGTTCGGCCTCGCTCCACACGGCAAACCCCGGAATCACCGCCGCACCACTCCGTGCCGCCAGCCGCGCAAACGTCATATTTGTGCTGGCCGGTACCCCAAAAAACGGCACAAATACAGCATTCTCCGGGGCCGAGTTCTGGTCCACCAGAATCCCTACCGGCTCATTCCTGCGCAAAGCATGCAGGATAGACCGGGCAAAATCCCGTTTCGACAGCAGGTTGTTGCCCGAGAGCCCCCGCCGGGTTTCCACCATCTCATCGATCACGGGGTTATCCAAAGGCCTGACCACCACGTGCATCGGTTCTGTCAGCAAGGCATGGGCGAAGGCGCTCAGTTCCCAGTTCCCCAAATGCGCAGTGGCGAACAGGACCCCGCGTCCCGCATTCTTCGCCTCCACGTAATGTTCGAAGCCTTCATAGCGGATCCAGTCACCCACATTGCCCTTGTTGATTGCGGGGAAACGCGACAGGGCCACCAGAATCCGTCCAATGCTCTGGAAAATCTCGTCGGTTGTCGTCGTCCGCCACGCTTCATCGCGCTCCGGAAACGCGAACGTCAGGTTCACCTCGGCCGTACGCCGTAATCGGGGAATAAAGCGGTCCAGCAGCCCCGCGTAGAAATGGCCCAGCCTGTCAGCCACAGGTCGCGGCGCATGTTGCAGCGTCGCCACAACCGCCTGCGCCACCAGTCCCTCCACGGAATTTCGGAATGCCGAGCGTTTTGCCAACAGCTACTCGATCCAGCCGCCGCCGGCCACCAGTTCGCCCGAATAGAACACCGCGCCCTGGCCGGGCGTGACCGCTCTCTGCGGCGTGTCGAACACAACCTCCACCCGGTCCCCTTCAATCGGCGTAAGGGTCGCCGCAGCCGGTACATGACGATTCCGAATCCGCACATGGGCACGCGCCGGTTCCCGCAGCCCCGCCCACGAGATCCAGTTCAGATCCCGTGCGATCAGGCCCCGGCAGAGCAGGTCATCATTCGAACCAACCGTCACCTGCTGGCTGACGGGATCTGTGGAAATTACATATAAAGGTTCCGGAGCCGAGATTCCCAGGCCCTTCCGCTGCCCCACCGTGTAGTGATGTGAACCTTTGTGCCGCCCCAGTTCCCGGCCTTCGGTGTTGACGATCTTGCCTTCTATCTCTTCCCGCGCCATGCCCTTGTCCGCCAGGTACGCGTCCATAAAGCCCGCGTAATCCCCGTTTGGCACGAAACAGATCTCGTAGCTTTCCGGTTTCCCGGCCACCGGAAGGTTCAGTTCTTCAGCCAGCGCGCGAACTTCGCGCTTATTCAGGTACCCCAGCGGGAACTGCGTCCGCGAAAGCTGGTACTGCGTCAGCCCCCACAGGAAGTAAGTCTGGTCCTTCCCGAAGTCAATGGCGGTTCGCATCTCCCATCGGCCCGTGGCCTCGTTCACCGACACTCGTGCGTAATGCCCGGTGGCTATGGTCTTTGCGCCCACGGAATCCGCCAGCTCCAGGAACTGGTCGAACTTTACGAAAGTATTGCAAAGGGTGCAGGGAACGGGCGTTCGTCCAGCCAGATAATCGGCGACAAAAGGCTCCACTACCGCTTTTTCAAACTGGCTTTCCAGATTCACGACGTAATACGGTATGCCGATATGTTCGGCAACGTGCCGGGCGTCATAAACATCGTCCAGCGAACAGCAGCGCCCCCCGGTGTTCTCGGTTTGCAGTTGCGGCAGGCGGCGCTGATTCCACAGCTGCATCGTCATACCCGCAATGTTCGCGCCCTCGCGGTGCAGCAGCGCGGCTACGGTTGAGCTGTCTACCCCGCCCGACATGGCCACTGCAATCAGGTCTGTATTTGTATTGGCGTTAACCATGAACCACCTCCGGGGAAATACGGCGCAGGTGTTCCACTGCGGATGAGACCGCGTTCAGCAACCCGTCTACCTCGGCTTCCGTGTTCGCCGGGCCCAGGGAAAAGCGAACGCTGGATCGTGACTGCGAGGGACTAAGTCCCATCGCCAGAAGAACATGCGACGGCTCTACCGCCCCGCTGGAGCAGGCTGACCCGCTCGAAACCGCATAGCCGCGAAGGTCCAGCGCAATCACCATCGCCTCGCCTTCAATGCCGTCGAAACGGATATTCGTTGTGTTCGGAATGCGTTCCGCTCCCCCGCCATTCACCCGTGCCGCCGGGACCCTGGCCAGAATTCCTTGTTCCAGGCGGTCGCGCAGAGTCGAAATCGCTGTCCAGTCCGGCAGGTTCGCCGCCGCAAAGCCCAAAGCCGCGGCTCCTGGCACATTCTCTGTACCGGCCCGGCGATCCCGCTCGTGGTGCCCCCCATAAAACAATGGCTGCAATTCAACTCCCTTCCGGACGTAGAGAGCGCCGATACCCTTGGGAGCGCCAAACTTATGCCCGGAAATCGATACCAGGTCCGGGCCCGCATTTAGATGGAGGGGTACTCTTCCCGCTGTTTGTACGCCGTCGCAGTGGCACGTAATACCGGCATCGCGCGCAATTGCCGCAATGGCCTCAACAGGTTGAAGGACTCCGGTTTCATTGTTGGCGTGCATCACGGTGATCAGCGCCGTATTCGGTCGCAACGCCCTGCCGACATCGTCAGGCGACACCAACCCCGCACCGTCAACCGGCAGAAGAGTCACGTCGTGCCCCTCGCGCTCCAGTTGTGCACAGGCATTCAGGACCCCCGGGTGCTCCACCGCGCTGGTAATCACGTGGCTGCCGGGTTTCCGCCGCGCAATCCCGAAGATCGCCAGGTTATCCGCCTCCGTGCCCCCACTAGTGAAGACGATCTCTCGCGGGTCGCACTGGAACCGCGCCGCCAGAGCTCGCCGGGCTCCTTCCAGGTGACGCTTCGCCGCCTGGCCATAATAATGAATGCTGGAGGCGTTGCCGTACACTTCAGCCATCGTCTCTCGAAGGAATCCGAGGACTTCCGGCGCGACCGGAGTGGTCGCGTTGTGGTCAAAGTAATAATGTTGCGCCAAACTCCAGTTTAGCTTTCTTCTATTATGAAACGCCCCGTCATCACCCTTCTTACCGACTTTGGCACCGCCGATTACTACGTTGGCGCCATGAAGGGCGTGATCCTGAGCGTCTGCCGCGACGCGCACATTATTGATATCACTCACGAAATCCACCCCTGGCAGGTAGCACAAGGCGGCGCGGTGCTGGCCCAGGCCTGGTCCTGCTTCCCCCCGGGGACGATTCATGTGGCCGTTGTGGACCCCGGCGTGGGCAGCGCCCGCCAACCGATCCTGGCCGAAGCCGGTGGCCATTTTTTCGTTGCGCCCGATAACGGCATCCTGACGCAGGTTTTCGCCGCAGCCCCGCCCGCCATGGTTCGGGCCATCACCGCCAGTCAGTACTTCCGCCACCCCGTGAGCAGTACCTTCCATGGCCGGGATATCTTCGCCCCGGTTGCCGCTCATCTTGCCTCGGGCGTAACCCCGGAGCAGTTTGGTGGACTACACCCCGACTTCACTTACTTGCATTTAGCGAAACCAACTCAAATTGATGACCACGCCTGGCGGGGCGAGGTTTGGTGGGTTGACCACTATGGAAACGTTGTCACCTGTTTCGATGTGGACTGTTTTGACTGGGTTGCAGAACACATATTTGAGCTAAAAATTGGAGGTGAAATAGTAACTCGGTACGGGCAATACTATGGGGCTATGGAAGGCGGCGCGCCGCATGTTGTGTTCGGTAGTTCCGGGTGTCTGGAAGTATCTGTAAATCAGCAAGATGCGGCGAAATCTCTCGGCGTGCGAGCAGGCCAGGAACTGATTCTGAGAAGGCTGTAGCTGGTACCTCTGTTCAAGCGGTTCCCGTACCGGTACCAGCGCTATAGTTCCGGGATTTATTTTTCGCTAGGATTGTCTTTTCGGGGTATTAGTCGGGTTTGGCTGATGCCGCATTTTTCGGAGGACAAATTAATGGCGAAGCGGAGCGCGAAAGGGATAACTAGTATGAGAAATATTTTCAATAAAATTATGCTCGGTTCGGCTCTGGTGCTCTGCGCCGCGGGCACGGCGAGCGCCAATCAATTGTTGGTTTATGTTACTTCTCAGCAGATTATCCAGGCGATTGGGGCGACAACCGGTACCGGCATAGCGGGCGGCGCATCGGTCGGCGCTACGGCCACCAGTTTCGGCGGTGCCTGCAGCGCTGGCCTGACTGACTGCGGCGTCTATGCGATCGGTGCCAGCACGGCCGCCCTGACTTTGACTCCTGCCACAACAACCTCGTCGGTAGCCGGATATTCCTCTCCCGTTCCGACGGGTAACGCCGCCTGGACTGCCGTCATGTTGTCTGGTGGCTACAGCGGCTATGAAGTCGCTGGTGGTGCCGGTGCCACAGCGCAGGAAGAATTCATCACGGCGAATACCCACGTGGTCTCCGCAACCCCCGGTGTTCAGTGCACCTCCGGGGCAGCTGGTTGCTATGGCACTTCCAGTCTCACCCCTCTCAAAAAACTGAACGGTGTCGCGGCCATGAACGCCAATACGAACATCGGGCAAGTTGCCTTCATCCTGACGTTTGCTAACACCATTTCGGCTGGCACAACAGTGAATCTCAGCCTGGAGCTTTTCGCCTCACAGCTCGGGCTCAACACCGGTATCCAGGGTGGTAATAAGAACACCTCAGGCACTTTGATTCTCAACAACCTGGCCACCGTGGCTCTCCCGGAACCGTCTTCCATCGCGCTGGCTCTCAGTGGCATGGGGGCTCTCGGTTTCGCTGCCTGGCGCCGCCGTCGGCAAACTCTGGCAGCTGGCCAGGCCGTCTAGCAAGGCCACCGCTTCACCATAATGATCTCTCCAGGCGTCCCCGCGCGGGCTGTATAGGGTACGTCTGTCTCAAAAACTCACCAAGAAAAATACACGAAACCTGGAGAACCACCTAAAATGAGCTTCTTTCGCAAATTTACGAAACTGGCACTGGGAACTGCCGCTCTCATCGCCCTGGTATCTGTCGCTACTGGTACGGCGCTGGCACAGTGCTCCGCCTGCGTGAACTCCGTTACGCTGCCCTCAGGAATGGTCACGTTCGTGCCCGGTACGACTGCTGTCCCTGACCCGCTCCTAAACACTTCGGCCCCCACTGATCCGGCCGGATCGGGGCATGGCTACTTTACCTACACCCTGGCCAACGTGCCAGTCGGCACCTCGCTTGCCAACGACTCTTACGCTGCCTGGTGCGCCTCCTGGTTCTTCTCCCCGCTCCAGACGGACGCAAACTCTGGCGGGCAGGTGTACTCCTCGTACGCACCTGACTTCCCGGCCGGCGCCCAGCCTCTTGTTTCCGGTAACACCTTCAACATGGTGAACTACATCCTGAATAACAAGACAGGTACTGTTCAGGATGTGCAGGATGCGATCTGGCTGATCATGACAGGCTACACCGATAACCCGGCCTCGCCGATCGGGGTTGCCCTCGCGGCCGCCGCGCAGAATAACCCCAACTACATTCCGAACGCCCTCGGCGTGATGGCCGTCCTCTACACTCTTGGACCGGCCGCCATTCCCTCGCTGGATATCGCCTCCACCACGGGGACCTTCCAGACCGTCATGCTGGAACTTCCGGTTCCCATGGTTGGCTCCACCAATAGCTGCGCTTCCTGCGTGTCCGGTATTCAGCTTCCCGCGAACGTGCAGCATTCCACGGCGGCCAAGTGCTACTCTCCTTCCACCACGGCTCCTGCTTCCACCGGTTCCGCCACCATTAACCTTACAGGCGTTCCGAGCGGCATGAACGTTGGCAACAAGCAGTACAAGGTTTGGTACGGTGGCTGGTGGACATCCAATGTGGTCTCCGGCTTGTCCGGTTTCCCGATCTACTCCACCTACGCCTCCAACTACCCGGCTGGCCTGAAACCGCGCGTAACCACCAACACCATGAACATGGTGAACTTCATCCTGAACAACAAGCAGGGTTCGGTTGCCGATGTGCAGAATGCCATCTACAAGATCATGGTGGGTTCCGCTCCAGGCACCCTCTCTGCTGCTTCCCTGGCCATGGTGAACCTCGCGCTTCAGCACTCCGCTTATTGCCCGCCCGCCAACGGTACCATCGCGGTGGTGATCGCTGCCAGTTCGAACATCGGCGCTTCCTCCACCTTGGCGGATTCGCAGAACATGCCTCTGATCCTCGAAATCACCTGCTCCGCTCCGCCCCCGACCGGTACGCCTTCGCTCTCTCTCAAGAAGACCGCCGATAAGACCCGTGTGAATCCATTCGTCAAGGTCACTTACACCTACGTGGTGACAAATAACGGCACGGTGCCTCTGGCCAACGTTGTGGTTGTGGACGACAATGCGACACCCGGCGATACCAAGGACGACTTCACGGTCGGCACGGTAGCGAGCCTCGCTCCCGGCGCCTCCGCTACCCTGACGGCTTCCGCCTATCCCCCGGTGAAAGAAGCCGCGCAGCAGGACAGCAACGACTGGGGTGGCTTCGGGAACTGGGGTTCCCACGAGTGGGAACGCGACGACGATAATAAGTTCGACGGCGGCACGGTGATCTGCAAGGAACTGCCCAACGGCAATCTCCACATCACCTACAAGCAGGACAAAGGCACCAGCGATAACACCTACGGTCGCGGGTCTTCATCGGACTGGGGCTGGATGGGGCACTCCTTCCAGAGCTATGTGAACTCCACGGATGGCGCTCAGTTGCAGATTCTGGACAAGTCGGGCAACGTCATGCTGGACTTCGTTGCCGACTACATCAGCCCCTCTTCTAAGTACCGCTCCGGCTACGGCTCGCTCGGGGTGAAGGGTGGCGACGGCAAGGTCTACAAGGGCAATGTCGCTCACATTCTTCGCTGTGACAGTTCGCTCTCGAAGAACCTGAACCGCCAGACCAGGTACTTCAAGGCGACGTCCGACTCCCCCAAGGCGGCTGACTGGGATGAAGAACAGTCTTACACGATCGTCATCGACAAAGCGGCTTGCGGTAACGGCGGTTTTGGCGGCGTGAAACTGCCCAAGGTGAAGAACGACCGCTCCAAGCACTATGGCGACGAAAGCCACGTGACCCACCCGACCAGCTCGGTGGCCACCAACACGGCAACCGCTTCGGCCATCTTCGACGGCACCACGGTGAAGGCGACCGCGAAGGCTTCGGTAACCATCGATGCCAGCAGCAGCGGCTGGAGCCAGTGCAGCAAGTATTAAGCAACAAGTAGTCAGTTTTGAGCGAAAAGGGCGGCTCCCTCGGGAACCGCCCTTTTGCTGTCTGCGGTGTTATAAAGTGTCATCCATGAAGCAAAGTTGGGTGGTTACGGGTATTTTGGCAATGGCGGGGCTGGTGGCGGCTCAAACCTTCCGGGCGGACCGGGCGGTTACAAGTCTCGCTGGCTGGACGCCGCTGGGACAGGCCGACTGGAAGATGGAGAACGGGGCCATCGTTGGCACTCCGAAGTCGGCTGGCGGCGGTTGGCTGATGCTGGATCAGGGCTTCCAGAATGTGGCTGTCTTTACCGAACTGACTTGTGCGGGAGGCTGTAAGGCCGGTGTCTTGATGCGCGTTGAGAAGACAGCCGAGGGCATGAAAGGGCTCTTCTATTCCCTCACGGAGGGCGACCTGAATGCCTACGCGATCCGGCTGGATGCGCAGGGCAGGGAACTGGGGCGTGAGAAGCTGGCTCCGGGTGTCGGAGAAGGCGGACTGTCGTCGTCGTCCGGCTTCCCGGGCGCGATCAGCGGGGCGGCTTTACCGGGAGGAAGCGGTGCCACAGCGGCGGCCAGAGTGCCTCCGCCTGCTGCTCCAGCCGGGGCGAGCCTGCCGGAATTGACGAAGGCGCAGCCGGTCTATAAGGCTGGCGTGGCCAACCAGTTCGACTTGTTTCTGTTCGCTGATTCATTAAAGGTGACCATCAACGGCGGGGCTTCCGGTGGTCTGACGCGGGCACTGGCTGCGGAGGCCGCGGGCAAGTTCGGTCCGGTCGCTTTGTATGTGGGCGGGACCGGCTCGGCGCGGTTTGGCCGCGTGCAGTATCGCGATCTTTCGACATGGCACTTCCCGGCAGAGAAAACCTCTCCGAACTATAAGAAACAGCATCTGGATTCGCTGTATACGAGTTGGTCGGCGGCCGTAGCGGATTTTAATCAGGACGGGATTCCGGATATCGCGGCCGGACCCTACATTTACCTGGGACCGAACTACACGGAAGCAAAGCTGGTGTACACGCCGTTCGTCTACAACCCCGCTTATGAGTATCCCCAGGCTTCCATGGTGAATCTGGCGTATGACTTTACGGGCGATGGCTGGCCGGATCTGCTGGTGATGAGCGGCAGCGCCGGGGTCGGCGTGGGGAATCTGTATGTGAACCCTGGCAAGGAATCACGGATGTGGCAGAAGTACGTGGTGATCAAGCCCGTGGGTAATGAGGAAACGCTGCTGATGGATATTGATGGCGACGGGAAGCCCGAAGTCATCCACGCGGGCGACAATACGCTGCGGTATTCCAAGCCCGATCCGGCGAATCCGACGGGGAGGTGGATCACGAAGGATGTTTCCGAGCCAGGCCTGTGGGGCGTGGCCATCGGGCATGGTCTGGGCGTGGGCGATATCAACGGCGATGGGCGCAAGGATTTCATCAACTCGTTCGGGTGGTGGGAACAACCGGCGAAAGGGACTGCTCCGGGACCCTGGAAATGGCATCCCGAGGAGTTCGGCCGAAGGGGGATGACGCAGGGTGGTGCTGGCGGAGCGGAGATCGGCGTCTATGACGTGAACGGCGATGGGTTAAACGATGTGGTGGCGTCGCTGGAAGGGCATGGCTGGGGTCTGGCGTGGTTCGAACAGAAGAGGGATACGGCGGGTAAGATCTCGTTCGTGCGCCACATGATTATGGATAATTTCGCGACGAAGAATGCGGGCGATGTGACATTTACCGAACCCCATGCCACGGCGTTTGTGGACATGGACGGGGACGGGATTCCGGACCTGATTACGGGAAAACGGTCCTTGTCACACCTGTTTGGGTTTAACGATCCCGATTCGATGGGCGAACCCGTGCTTTACGTTTACCGTACGGTGCGCAACAAAAATGCTCCGGGCGGGGCTGAGTTTGTGCCGGAACTAATCGACAACCGGTCCGGCGTTGGCTCGCATCTGGCTGTTGTTGATTTGAACAAGGATGGTCGCCCCGACATCGTGACTTCCACGGTGACAGGTACTTATGTGTTCTACAACAACAGCCGGAAGCGGGCGAAGTAATTACTGAGCAGGTGTGGCTTCGGGGGCCGGAGCGGCTGCTGCGACGAGTGAAGCCCGCAGAGCGCGTGATACGAGGCGTTTTGCGAGTTTCTTCTTGCGTAAGCGGTGGTGCCGCGCGATGTGTCCGTTTTTTGCCGACATGGTTTCTCCCTGAGATTTCTTTGGTGCCCGATTCTGCGGGAGGATCCAGCGTTACCTCGAACCACCTTTTCCAGTTTAGCTGGTTATGAACGCAAAACCTAGATCCGGCCGAATTTAGCGACGGCTTCTTTGATGGATTTGAACTTTTCGATGAAGGGGAGCATGGTGTGTTCGGTGTTGTCGAGGTCCTGCGCCTTCTTCAGGATTTCGGCGGCCTGGGCGCGGGGGATAACCACGACTCCGTCTTCATCGGCGGAAATGATGTCCCCGGCGTTGACGAGGGCTCCCGCTACGGTGACCGGGACATTGACTCCGGCGAAGCGGTAGTGGTTTACGGAAGTGGATGGGGCGACGCCGGTGCTGAAGACGGGGAACTGGATCTTCTTGATTTGGGGAAGGTCGCGGACGGAGGCGTCAATAACGGCTCCGGCGAAACCGCGGGCCTTCATGGCGGTCGCCATGAGACCGCCCATGCCGGCGACATCGCCGCCATCTTCCAGTTTCATCACGTAGACGGAACCGGGGGCGGCGGCGTCAATGGCGTCGAGCATGCCCTGGGACGCGGATGAACCTTCCTTGTGCTCTTCTTTTTTCAGCAGGACGGTGACGGCGGGGCCGACGAACTTGGTGGTGAAGACGGGGCGCATCTGGTGGTGCATGTAGAGTTTGCGGCCGTAGAGTTGTTCGATGGCGTCGGAGACGGAGGCCACTTCAACCTGCCGGAAACCTTCCAGAAGGGCGTCGGGTGGGGTGGATTGGGCGGTGACCGCCACAAAGCCAATTCCGAGGGTAAGGAATGCCAGAGCGATTGGTTTCATCGGCTCCAGCTTATCGCAAAGCTAGAGCTTGACCTTGACACCGAGCTGTTCGCCCATCACGTCGGCGATGAGACGGGTCAGGGTTCGGCCGTCGGGCAGGGCGAAGGCTTTGAGGGTCTCGTTCCAGTCGAGCTTGAAGCTGCGGACGCGGGCTGAGACCCAGATCTGCTTCACGGGCGAGTTCGGGCTGATGATGAACTTGGCGGGTGGTTCTTCAAACTCGATGGCGAGCGCGCCTTCTTTACTGTCGACATCGAATTCGTGAAAGTCGGTAGCCGCTTCGAGGGCGCGCTGCAGGGTTTCGAGGGCGTTATCGGCAGCGGTGCGGAACTGGTTGTCGTCAAGCATAGTTGTTTTAGGTTTGCCGAAGTGAGATGCCGGTTAACGCAAGCGTCATGCCGATCACCACAACCACAGTAACCCAGGCGACCACGTTGTAGGCGCGCGGGTTGATCCACTCCTTCATGAGGGCCTGTTTGTTGATGAGCAAAATCATGAAGATCAGGATGAAGGGGAGCAACATTCCGTTCAAAACCTGCGAGAGCAGGATCATCTGGACGAGCGGGAATTTGGGCAGAATCACTACGCCAGCGCCCACGACGATGAGCAGCGTGTAGAGCCAGTAAAAGATGGGAGCTTCGCGCCAGGTCTTGTTGACACCGGACTCGAAGCCCAGGCCTTCGCAGACGCTGTAAGCGGTGGAGAGGGGCAGGATGCACGCGGCGAAGATGGAGGCGTTGAGCAGCCCGGCGCTGAAGAGGCGGAAGGCATACTCGCCGAAGGGCTTCAGGGCGAGGGCGGCATCGCTGGCGCTTTGGATATCGGTGGGTTTGTCGCGGTAGGCTCCGGCGCAGGCCACGATGATGAAGAAGGCGATGACGGAGGTCATGATGCAGCCGACGATGACCTCGATCCGCGACTCGCCGTAGTCCTTGGGCGTAATGCCCTTTTCGACGACGGCCGATTGCAGGTAGAACTGCATCCAGGGCGCGATGGTGGTGCCGACCATGGCGATGAGCATCGTTATATATCCGCTGTCGAGCATGAGCCTGGGGCGGACGCTGTAGATGGCTGCTTCTTTCCAGTCGGGCTTGACCATGAAGCCGGCGATGACGTAGGTGATGTAGATGACACAGGCGAACAGGAAGATCTTCTCGATGCTGGCGTAGTTGCCTTTTACGGCGAGGAACCAGACGAGGACGGCGGCCAGGGGGACGGATATGTACTTGCTGACGCCGAACAGGTCGAGCGAGGTGGCGACACCGGCGAACTCGGCGGCGATGTTGGTGAGGTTCGCCAGGATGAGCAGGATCATGATGCCGAAGGTGATGCGGAGGCCGAATTCCTCGCGTATCAGGTCGGACAGGCCCTTGCCTGTGACGGCTCCCATGCGGGAGCACATTTCCTGGGTGACGATGAGGGCGACGGTGATGGGCAGCAGGGTCCACAGCGGGAGGTAACCCCAACGGGCACCAGCCTGGGAATAGGTATAGATGCCGCCGGAATCGTTATCGACCACGGCGGTGATGAAGCCGGGTCCGATGACGGCGAAGAAGATGAAGAAGTGGCGCTTGAGCCGCGACAGGAAACCGTTCACTTCTTCCTCCTGAGAACGGTAATGATGTCGTCGGCGGTGATGACGCCGGCGAGGGTTCCATCGTCTTCGAGGACGGGGAGGGCGAGGAGGTTGTATTTATCGAAGAGTTCAGCCACTCGGTTTTTCTTTTCCGTTGGTTTGGTAGCGATGAGGCGTTCGGAGGCGAGTTCTCCGAGGGGCGTGGAGCCTTCGGCCAGGAAGAGGCGGGCCAGGGGGACAGCGCCGGTGACCTTGCCGTCGGGGCCGGTCAGGAAGAGGACGTGGGTGCTTTCGAGGAGATCTTCGTGGTCGCGGAGGCGTTTCAGGGCCTCATCGAGGGTAGTTTCGGCGGAGAGCAGGATGGCTTCGGTGTTCATCATGCCGCCGGCGGTATCTTCATCGTATTCGAGGAGTTCGCGGACTTCTTCGTCTTCGCCGAGCTCCATTTCCTCGAAGATTTCCTCGGTGGTTTCGTCTTCCATCTGGCCGAGGGCGTCGGCGGCCTGGTCGGGCGACATTTCCTCGACGATGTCGGCGGCAACCTCGGGTTCGAGGGCTTCGAGGATGTTGGCCTGCATTTTGGGGTCGATCTCGGAGAGGGCTTCGGCGGCGACTTCGCTGTCGAGGGTACCGATGATGGCGCCGCGCTCGGCGGGCCCGAGTTCCTCGACGATATCGGCGAGGTCGGCCGGGTGGAGGAGTTCCAGGCGCTCGTGCGAGATGTTGAGGCGCAAGCGGCGGAGGGGGTCGGCTTCGACGATGTTGCAGAAGTCCCAGCGGATGGAGTTGGGCTGGATGGGCTTCTGGAGGTAGCGGATCCAGAGGGAGGGGAGGGCACCCTGGACGAGGCGGCGGAAGATGCTGCGGAGGCCGACGTCGATTTCGTGGATGAGGAGCGAGTCGCGGTCGTCACGCTTCACTTCGAAGGTGACGTCGTTCACGCGAACGACTTTGCGGCCGTTGACGTCGATGATCTGCTGGTCGAGGAGGTCACGCTGCATACGGAGCATGTACTCGTCGGAGTGGTAGGGGTAGAGGCGCTCGTTGGAGAGCTGGATGCCGCCAGAGAGCGAGATGCTGGCGATCTGGTCGTAGCGCACGGAGAGCCACGCGCCTCCGGAAGAGACCAGGAACCGATCGACGCGGGAGGGGTGGATGAGGGGGACGATGGCGGCATCTTTTACGCGACCGATGCGGCGATGCTTCAGGTCATAGACCGGCATGCCGAGCAATTCGGTAAAGAAGATGTGGCTAAAGTTGGTTTCTGCTGTCATGCCATTCGCCAAATGCCGTCCCGAAAACCAGAGTCAGAGCGTCTGCCTGGCCGGGAGAGGTGCACTGGGGGCACCTGGGAAGCCTCAAAACTGAGGTCCGGCGGAAAATGCGAATTGGCGTGGCTCTACATCTTGGTATGAATCGGGGTTCGGAACTACCTCAACCAATATCCCGCACCGGGTGGGTTGGTGGCAAGCAAAAACGCCATCTTCACCTGTTTGTCATGACGAGCGCTTACCAGGTGAGGCGAGCGTTTAGCTGAACGGTCCTTGCACCTCCCGTGCTGGTGAGCTGGCCGAAGCGGGCGTTGGTGATTTCGACGACCAGACCGGAGAGGTTGGTGTGGTTGAGGGAGTTGAACATATCGGTCCGGACCTGGAGCTGCATGCCTTCGCGGAGGGCGAAATTCTTGCCGAGGGAGAAATCGACGTTCCACTGGCCGGGGCCGCGGATGGCTCCGTTGCCGATGTTGCCGGGGCGGGCGGTGGCACCGGAGGCGGTGATGAGCGGGACGCGGGCGAAAACGGCAGGGTCGAGGTATTTGAGGGTCTTGCGGTAGTCAGTGAGGTAGGCGTTGCCTCCGATGTAGTCGGGCCGGCTGGCGGGCAGGGAGGAAGACTGGCTGACGGTGAACGCGCCACCCGTTTGGGCGGTGCCGATGCCGGAGACTTGCCAGCCGCCGAGGGCGTGGCGGAGGAGGCCGAGGTTGTTCAGTTGGGGCAGTTCGTAGCGCCACTGGGAGGAGAAGTAGTGGGTGACGTCACCGGCGGAGGGGCCGCGGTCGGCTGCGAAGTTGAAGAAGTCCTGGTTTTTGGTGGCGGCGTCGCCCTGGTAGTAGGCTCCGTTGTCGCCGCCCTGGGCGGCGAGGGATTTACTCCACGTGTAGTGGCCGCTGGCGCTGAGGTGGTGGGCGTAGCGTTTGGTGACGCTGGTCTGCCAGGAGCTGTAGGTCATCTGCTGGGAGTTATCGACGTAATAGGTGACCGAGAGGAGGGGGTTGGGCTTCAGGCCGGTGGTGCGGTTGGGGAGGTCCATGGGGCGCTGGGCGAGGAATTTCACGCCGCGGGTTCCCACGAAACTGCTTTCGATGACCAGGGTGGAAGTTAGTTCGCGCTGGAGGCCGAGCGAATACTGCATGGTGTACGGGTTCTGCAGGTGGGGGTTAAAGACCGAGAAGACGCTGAGGACTCCGGAGGCGGCCTGTTGTGTCTGGACGACTTTACGGAGATCGTCGGTGTACATGGGGTACTTGAGGCCGAAGTTCAGGACGTCCTGCTGGGTGAAGGCGGTGCGGAAGGGGACGTCTTTTGCGCCCTGGACGGATTGCCACATGGCACCGGGAACCTGGCTGCTGAAGAGGATACCGAAACCGCCGCGGATGACCGTTTTGGCTTTCGAACCAGGGGTATAGCTGAAACCGAAGCGGGGGGCGAAGTTGATGTGGTCGGGTTCATAGGGGCTGCTTTGGGGGCGGAGGGGGCCGACGTGGAACTGGGAATCGAGGAGGCCATCGGGGTTGTAGAAGCCGGTGCCTTCGCCGAGTTTGCCATCGGGGTGAACGACGAGGTTGGAGTAAGAATCGTTGCGGAGGCCGAAGCTGAGGACGAGGTTGGAGCGGAGACGGTATTCATCCTGGGCGAAGAAGCCGTAATGAGAGAGGTGGGCGGTGAAGAGGCCGTTGCCGAAGTTTGCGGTCGCCGTGGTGGGGGTGTTGGCGAGCATTTGGGCGAGGGTGTTGTAGTGAAACTCGGGATTTTGGGGGTCGGTGCGGCTGCAGCAGATGTTGGTGTAGTCGCCGCCGAATTTGAGGGAGTGCTTGCCCCACTGTTTGGAGATTTTATTGCTGAAGCTGTAGGTGGGGCCGTTGATGGAGTAGAACTCAGAGGACGGGGTGTTCCAGCCGAGAGAGGTGGAGACGTAGGGGAGGCGCTGGCCGAAGGCGAACTGTTCGGTGGCGTTGGCGGGGTTGAGTTTGTTGAAGAAGACATCGGTCCGGGCGACGTCGGAGACGCTGTAGCCGAAGCGGCTTTCGTTGGTCCAGGAGGCGCCGCCGGTGGTGTAGGCGGCGGAGCCGCGTTCGGCCACATTGTTGTAGACGCGGTCATTGGCTCCGTTGAGGAAGATGGTGGGGGTGAGCAGGTAAGGGCGACCGTGGCTGTAGCTGAGGGAGATGCGGCTGGCGGCCATCATGATGTCGCCTTTGAGATCGACGTGGGCGTCGCTTTTCCTGCCGGACTTGGCCGAGAGGAAGGTTCCGGTGGTGGCTCCGGCGGCGAGGGGCTGGTTGGGGAGCGGGATGGGGTCGAGGACGAGGGAGTAGGAGGGCACGGCGGCGAGCAACTGGCTGCGGATGGCCTGGGTGGGGACGGTGCCCTGGACGACGGGGGAACTGCGTTCCTGGTAGCCTTCAAAGACGCCGAAGATGAAGATACGGTCCTTGCGGATGGCGCCGCCGGCGGAGGCTCCGTACTGGTTGAAGGTGAGGGGGGCTTTGGTGGCGAGGAGCTGGTTGCGGGCGTTGAGGTTTTCGGCCTGGAAGTTTTCGAAGAGGCTGCCGTGCCAGCGGTTGGTGCCGGAGCGGGAGATGAGGTTGACCTGGCCTCCGAGCGCGTCGCCATATTCGGCGGGGGCGACACCTTTGACGGTCTGGACTTCGGCGATGCCTTCGAGGCTCATGACATTGATGTAGCCGGAATTACCGAAGGTGGAGTAGTTGCGGCCTTCGGTGTTGCCGGAGGAGCCGGTGCCATCGACGGAGAAGTTGGTGCCGGCTTCGCCGACGCCGTTCATGCGGAGCTGGCCGCCGCCGGCAGAGACGCCGGTTCCGAGGCGGAGGAGGCCGGAGAAATCGCGGCGGGCGAGGGGGAGTTCGCGGGCGGTATCGCTGTCGATGGACTGTTGCTGTTCGGCGGAGACGGTGTTGAGGAGGGCGGCGGTGCCTTCGACCATGACGGTTTCGGTGACGCCACCGACTTCGAGTTGATAAGTCTGGCGGGTTTGCTGGCCGGCGGTGAGCGTGACGCCTTTGGTTTCGAGAGCTTTGAAGCCGGCGCCTTCGATGCGGAGGGTGTAGTTGCCGGTGGGGAGAAATTCGAAGCCAAATTCGCCGGTTTTGTCGGAGGTCTTGCGGAAAGTGGCGGCGGTGCCGTCGTTCCGCAGGGTTATGGTGGCGCCGGGGACGGTGGCGCCGGATTGGTCGGTGACGATGCCGTACATGGTGGCGGTGGTGACCTGTGCGGCCAGGTTCGCGGTGAGAAGCAGGCTCGCGAATAGTGCGGCGGCAAGTGTGGCGACGAAGGTGCGGCGGGGCGCGCAGTTCCGGACGTTAGACATGTGGACTCCCTGGACCCAAGAACGAATCTGAAGAATGATACATGGATTGAGGCCCGGAGACAAGCGTCCTTTGGGGTGAGATTGCGGTTGGGGACACTGGTGGCGTTGGCATGGGTACGGTTTCGGGGTGGTTGGTGTTCAGGCGGCTTTGGGGTGTGAGGTGGTCTCCTGGCGGGGAGTTTCAGGGGTGTTTGGCGGGGTTTTGGTTCGGTCCCCGTTGTTTGCCTGGTAGAATCGGGCGGATTTCAGGGCGGCTTTTCGGTTCAGGCCGACGCGGAGGAGTGTGGTTGAAAAAACGAAGCCATTGACCTCGATTGTGGCTTCGGCGGCGAGAGGTTCATTCTTTGTAATCGACTGTTGCAACAGGAGTTCTGCCTCTTCCTGCGCTTTGGCTTCGGCGGCCTTGCGGGCGGTTTGGAGTTCGTCGAGTTCCTTCTTGTCTCGGGCGACGTCGCGGCGGATGCGGTTTTCGTAGAGGGTCAGGTTGGTGAGGGCGTGGTGGGAGATGAGCCAGGTTTGGGCCTGGGTGATGGCGACTTCGGTTTCGGGGCTGCCGGTGTCGTAGTTGTCGGCGAGATCGTGCTGGCCGAGACCCTGGATGTTGGATTCCATGGCGCGGGCGCGGTGGAGACGCCAGCGGTTCTGGGTGATGGAGACGGCGAGGTCGCGTTCGTAGTGGCCGACGGGGGCGAGGGCTTCGAGGAGGTTGGTTTCGAAGTCGTTGTAAGCGAGACGGTCGGCTTCGGAGAGGACGTAGAACTGGCCGGTGAGGCCGTGGCGGAGGGCGTTCATTTTGGCGCGGGCTTTGCCTTCGGGCGTGCGCGGGCCGGTGGATTTTTGAGCATTGGCCTGGTTGGCGGTTTGCTGCGCGGGGTTCGCGGTTTGCTGTGCTTCCGCGAGCTGGGACAGCAGTTTGGAGAGATCGGTGGTTGGCATGGCGTGCTCCTGAGTTTGGTGAAAGTTGAGGGGCCGGTGGGGGCTCCTTCGGCTACAGGAGTAGCATGGGGCTGTTGCAGGAAGTATGGATGTTATTGAAAAGATTAAGACGATTTGTTGTGACTGAGTTTTGGGGTGGTCACGGTGGCAGCTATTTGGCAAGCAGCCGTAGAGGACTCTTCGCTGGCATCGCCCTCGTCGATTGCGGCGCGCAGGCTGGTCAATCGAGCTTCGTCCTTGTTGTCTGGTATGGCCGGGTTGTCCAGCTCCTCGGTCGAATCCAGGTTGCGGGCCTTCCTGTGCGTTGTTGTCAGACTCCGAGTTCAAGCGCAGCCTGGCTGAGGCGGACGTCCCTTGTTTGGAGGCGGCAGCCGGAGAGGCGTGCGGAGGCGAGCAAGTGGGCATCGATCCAGCCGAGGCCGCGTCCGTGGAGTTTTCCGGCCTCGATCAGGTGGAGTACTTCAGGATTGGAGGCAACCACGGCGGATGGCAACCGTGCGAGAGCTGACAGGAAGTTCTTGCGGTCCCTGAGGTTACCGCAGGCGAGTTCGCCCGTGACAAAGGGATGGTTCAGGACTTGATCGGTAATAAGCCACTCAGTGAGTTGGAAATTGGGTGTTCGGAGGTGGTCAATCCAGACGGAGGTATCAATCAGGCGCATGTTTCGGGAGGACCATGGCTAGGCGGTCGGGCGGCGGCGGGGGATGTCGGCGATGTCTGGCTGGGAGCCGCCGAGGGCTGCGAGTCTGCGGGCTGCTTCGCGGGCGATGAGCGCTTCGAGTCCTGCGCGGACGAGGGCGGTCTTTTCCTGAATCCCCGTGAGTTCGCGGCCGCGCTCGATGAGGTCATCATCAATGATCAGGGTGGTTCGCATATGCATTAGTATGCATGAGCGATGTGCGACTCGCCAAGTTTAACTATTTCGTGAGTTCGGCGAGTCGGTTGGGCGCTGCGTTCGTGGAGCATGCGGGAGACGAAGATGCCTCCGGTTAGAGTCAGCAGAAGATGATGTGTTTGGCGTGTTCGGTTGGACGGAGGCCCCGGCGAATGCCGTCTCACGTTCTGTCAACTGGCGGTGAATTGGCCAGCAACTGGTCTGGGTTCCACGTTCGGAGTGCGCAGGCGGCAATCCCGGCCAGGTCCGGTTCCGGCAGAGCGGAGACGCGAATGTCGGAACTTGGGGGCCTATTGGGCAGCTAAGCCCAGGGCTTCCCGCGTTTCTGCTGGACACTGCCGACTCTGCCGTCCCCGAGCCCTCCACTGCTTTGCTGGTGGTGGCAGGGGTGGCGTTTTGCCTGCTGACGCGGAAGAAACTGCGAAAGACCGCCTGCAAGGATGTGGCGCGGGGGGTGCGTCAAGCGGGTGGAAACTGTGGTTAGTGGCTTCTGCTGTGAAGCAACCGGCCGTTCTTTGGTGGGTTTTAATGCTCAGTACTGGTACCTGAAGTATATCCAGTAATACAAGTATTGATGTATAGTTGTCTGGCTGCCACCGAATTGGTTTCCAGGCTTTGGTGGACATTATTTCGACAAAGGATCCAAATTGGGAAGTCAAAAACAGACGGGTATTCGCAACAGAACTACTTTTGCCGTAACCGGCATCCTGCTCTCGCTGGCTGCTGCCACGCCCTCACTCCGAGCGAGCACAATTATTGACCTCGGCGTGCTCGGCGGATCGAACTCCTTTGCTGCCGGCATCAACGCTTCCGGCCAAGTCGTGGGTTCGTCGAACACGGCCGGAAAAGACCACGCGTTTCGTTACAGCGGCAGCACGATGACTGACCTCGGCGTGCTCGGCGGAACAAACAGCAAAAGCTATGGTTACGGCATCAACGATTCCGGCCAAGTGGTGGGTCTATCGACCGTGGCCGGCCCCGACCCACTTAACCCACTCGACCACGCGTTCCTTTACAGCGGTAACACGATGACTGACCTCGGCACGCTCGGCGGATCAAGCAGCTATGCTGGCGGCATCAACGCTTCGGGCCAAGTGGTGGGTTCTGCGGAGACGGCAGGCGACGGAGCCCAGCACGCGTTTCTTTACAGCAACAGCACGATGACTGACCTCGGCACGTTGGGCGGAGGTATAAGTTGGGGTAACGGCATCAACGCTTCGGGCCAAGTGGTGGGTT
>CAIYVZ010000169.1 GCA_903929755.1 uncultured Acidobacteriia bacterium | reverse complement strand
GTTCCGATCTGATGCCGATCACCATTCCGATACTACATTCGTAAAGTGATCGGCATCAGATCGGAATGCTGATCGGCTTCATCTCGGAATCGTGATCGACATCACTTCGGAATGCTGATCGACATGCCTCGGAATCCCCATGGTTTGACACTCCTGGCATCGAGACGGCTGGAGTTGCGTTTGTACATCGCCACCTCGACTTCTTTTCTGCTTCCCTCGCTCCATTCCCGGCTCGCCACGTCCCGCAGACGCTTGAGTTCGTCGATCAGAATGGGACCGCTCACGGCGTTCTTCGCGTATTTTGAAAACAACGGCAGGTCGTGATCGAGCCGTTTGATCGCTTCCGCGTACCGTCCCTCGCGATTGAGGCGAACAATCCGGCGAACAATGTGTGCCTGCCAGACTTGGGCTACGGCTGCGGTCAACGATTGGTCGTACGACTGCGCATTGTTGTCTTTGCCTTCAGCGAACTCAGCATTGAGTGACAAAGGTTCTGAACTGTACACATCCTCCGCGCCCGGGCGCCGCCACGTACTACGAATTTCGAATGGGAACTTCGCGCCTACTTCGCCGGCTGGAAACTTGATGCTGAAGATCGCAGTGCGCGACGCTGCTGCGGCAAGGGAGCCTAGGCTGCAGACGTACTGGTCGTCTTCGTGGTTCAGCGGGAACTCGTTTAGGCACTTGAGCCGCGCACCCGGCGCATGCTGTATGGTGATCGTGATGTTTTCCGCGGTCGTAAGGCGAATATCCTGTAGCTCTGCCGTTACCACTTCTACGATTTCGTGTGGCCTTGCAGCACGATGATGGGTGCCACCGCCATGGACCGCGATCGCCTCCAGAGTCTGGCTATTGTAGTCGTCACCAATTCCGACTGACGAAGTGAATAACCCACGCAACGCCAACTGTTCCGCGTGTGTGGCCAGCGAGGCGGGATCAACAATTCCTTCGTTGGCGTGGCCGTCTGAAAGGATAATTACTCTATGTTGCGATGGACGTCCAGACTCCATTCCTTGGGCAACGTGCTCCGCTCCGCGTAACCATCCCGCTGAGAGATTCGTTTGCCCATTTGCCTGAATATTTCCCAGTGATTGCAATGCGCGGGCGCGGCCGACAGGTGTCATCTTCTCCGATACGACATGATCGGTCACCTCGGAGTTGAAAGACACCACCGACAGGTAGTCCTGATCCGACAGAGCATTGATGACGCGCTGGGCTGAATCAATGGCGAACTCGAGGGGCTTACCTGTCATGGACCCGGATGCATCCACGACCAACGCAATATTCAGGCTTACCGGTCCGGACGGACGCGGGGCACCCGGATCGGTGACACGCAAAACGAGGTGACGAACTGAATCGCCCCTGTACCAAATTTTCTCCCGATCAAACTTTGCTTCGATTCTCATTTTTAGTCCTTCCTTACGATCCGGCCATCAAAAGTTCCCGTAGATGATCTGCGATGCGTTCCCACCGGGAGAGTTGCTCGGCTGTCTGCGTTCCTCGGACTCGGATCTCAACATCCGGCGTGACAGGAATGGACACCCAGATCTCACCGCGTGAACGACGCTGCGGCTTGTTTCCGGTAGTCAGTTGATCCAGTCGGACGAGAACGCTGTCCATCGGTGTCGGAGACGCGCCGCCCAAAACCGGCGTAGCCTCTGGTTGTCCGCCCTGCTTGAGACTCCTTATGTAGTCCAAGGCAGATCCAGTCTTCGGTAACAAAGCAGGCTTTTGGGGAACCGCGCCCTCACTCGCCAAAGCGGCGAGTTCTGGTCCGGTGATGCTGAGTAAGCGTCGCCGAACTTCTGCCAGGGGCAGCCCCTGGAGATCCTTCAAGGCTCGAATCGCCTGTAGCCGGGTGACATGATAGCCGGTGTAGCGAGCCCAGCGCCCCCCGACTTCCGGACCCCGAAGCAGGTCCCGCGCGATATAACTCCGAATCGTTCGGGGTTGCATATCGAGCAGTTCCGCCAGTCGGCCGAGTGTTAATTCGCTCTCCACATAGAACATCATAACACGACATATCGATATGACAAGTTATTATTATGGGCGATATTCGTAAGACAGACCGACGCACGTTTTGTGGAGCGGAGAGGGGTACCGAACAGCCCCGTGCAACTTGTTTGGCAATTGGCGCAACTGAATAGGACTCGTGTCCGAAAATCGCGCCCCTTTATAATCAACATTTTACGGGCGGAGAGGTATTTTGATAGCACGTTCTTCGGGGAGCCAACACCGGCGGCATAACGTGCCCGCTTAGATATTTTGGTTGCAGGCGGACCCGAGCGGAGGCGCGCAGCTGCCCGTGGTACAAAAAGGGTGGAGAGGTCAGGCAGCAGCCGCCAAAATCCGTGGTGGGTACCGGCCCGAATATTGGGGGACCAGGCCCTTCCGATTCCCAGCCGACGTGTTCCCGCGCGTCGCCCGCTTCCGGTACCGGTCATCTCACAACACAAATAAAGTAGGAATTGCGCATGTTTGGACGTGGCACGTGGGCCATCTTTGGGCTCGGTAAAGAATCGTTCGAAAGCTTTATTAAGAGTCTGTACGATCAGACTGCCATGCTCGCGGCTTCCCAGCTGGCGGCCTCCGCCGTCACGCGCTGCACCAGCACCGACACCATGGGGATCAATCCTTTCCATGGTCCGCGTCTCGATGACGAGCATCCGGTTGGCCCGGAGCACGAAGCGGCCCTGGCGAAGTATGCAGCGCTCGAACCGGAGGAGCGCTCGAGCCTGGTCCTTCCTGCAGAAATCCTCGACTGTGCCGGCTACGGGGTTACCGAAGCGCAGTTCCGCCTTCACGCCACCATGCCCTGGTATGGCTTGTGGGCTGTCTCGAATGAATGGAAAGACGTCAGCGACCTTGCCTCCGTCAGAGAACAGCGTTCCTATCGGTTGCTGGATCGGCCCTATAAATTTCTCGAGTCCACGGACAAAAAAACGATTGACCAGGACACCCTTGGAACAACGGCCGCCGTCCGTAAGCAGGTTCCCGTGCTGCTCGACTTTAACGACGGCCTCATCTACATCGAGAGCAGCAATAAGGATCTGATCTACCAGGTTACTGTTCGCCTCAGGCAGTTAGGCGTGGATGTGATCCCGGTTGCATGGACGTTCCCCGGCCGTCCCAACTGGCCTGCGGAAATCCTCAATCGACTCTACGAAAACACGCAGTTTCAGACTGAGTTTCAGAAGCGCGCGGACGAAGCGGCACGGTTCACCAAAAGCGAGATCGAAAAGCACGAAGACAGGGAACTGGAGTCGATTGTCGCCAGGTTTTTCTCAATGACGCTCCTGTCCAGTGGTTTGTGGCTTGGCATTTCCGGCCCGGCGCAGATCCGGCTGCATGACGCCAGTGCGCCCATTTCCGCGAAGGGCCCGACCACTTCAACCACCCTGCTCAACGTAACCAATGGTTCCAAGGTGCTCTCGGGAGCGCTTACGTTCCAGGAGGTTGTGTCGGGTACCAGCAAGAAGGGCGGGGAATTTTCGTTCCGCAAAGACCTCTTCTGCATGGAGGTGAGTGACCGGATCAACATGACGGAAATCGGCGCAGCCATGATACGCGGCTTTAATCTTTCTTCGTTCCGGAAAGACGTGATGCGTGAGATCCGGCATACCAAAGAGGTGCCTGCGATTGAGCAGTTTTGGGCCAACTGGCTGCATGAGATGAGCAATGCCGTGCGGGCAATTGAAGGAACGTTCCGCGACATTCTTGAGATAGACGGAGATCAGCCTGCAGGGATTCTGCCGATGCTGGTTGCGTCGAAAGAAGAAGTAGCACAGGAAGTCGCCGCCCCGAGTCTTTAAGGTTTCTGTAGCTCGGCGGCAGCGGTCGGGCGAGTGGCACCGGAAACTCCGTCCCACTGGCCTTGCGCCCGGCCTGCTCCGCGGCCTTGTCCTGGCTGGAATGGGGGGCGGGCTTTGCGCAGTTCCGGAAAGTTCAGCCGCGCGTCGGCAATCTGAACGCCACGGACTTCGATGCGGTTGAGGTCGCGTGTCCCCAGCCCGATGGCTTCGGCGAGCGCAAGCGTGTTCTCACAGCGCTCAAATGGAGCGGTGCCCCTCTCGGACAGGGGGTCGTATCCCATCAGACCCACACAGACTGCGTCCGTGGTGACGCAATTGGTGCCGGCGATGATCAGGCCGGGTGACAGAAACTGATTTCCGGGCCGGGCCAGTTCGCTTCCGGCCATAGTCCTGACGGCCTCGACAATAGCGATATCGATGGGCCGCGCGGAGCAGACGTCGGTGACAATGCGGGGCATGCGATAGCCGCCGTCCCGGGGCGTGGTGGGGTCGTTTTCCTGC
Source organism: uncultured Acidobacteriia bacterium (assembly GCA_903929755.1). GTDB lineage: Bacteria > Acidobacteriota > Terriglobia > Bryobacterales > Bryobacteraceae > BOG-234. Next base: position 10,244 of record CAIYVZ010000169.1, on the reverse strand, counting down.
GGCGCGCTTTTGGCAGGCGCGCGGGTGCCGGTGTGGCAGCAGTTCTGGCGACCGCCCGAGACAGTGAGCGAGGGCTCGTCAACTCCCGCGCCGTTGCCGTAGATGGTGCAGGGCGTCATGCCGAAGCAGTTCTTCATCGACAGGGTGATGCCGGCCGTGGCGTGCTCCTTCATCTTGGCGAGACTCATGAAGACATCGCAGTCAGCATAGGCAGGATTCAGGTCGAAGCCCGGGAAGATGTAGCCACCGGTGGGAATCTTGAAGCGGGCGAATTTATTATTGGCGCCGGGGAAGTTCGTGTTGGTGAACTCCACATTTTTGGCGGCGTTGAGTATGGCGTTGAGGTCCCAGTTGGCACGGGACAGGAATTCGGGGATCGGTTCGCCGGACCCCGTGGGGCTCTCCAGAAGGCGAATGCGTTTGGCGCCCGCACGGCCTAAGAAGTGGACGGTAGCGCCGATAACGTAGGGATTCGTGTAGGTGGTATCGCCAGTCAGGTTGTCGCCCAGGCGGATAGTGGGGTTGCCGGTGAGGTTGATCTTAATGGACACGGTCTTGTTGTTCACCAGGCGACCCAGGCCGCCCATCTGGTCGAACATCTTCTCCATCGCCGGGAGGAGTTCGGCGGGGTCGTAGGTCTTGCTCCGGACTACCGAAACGGGAGCCGTGGGGGCGGCGGCGAGGGCAATTGTGGGTAAACCCAGAGTGGGTAAACCCAGATATGCTGCGGTTGCTGCCGCTGAAGAGCCCAGAAGCCATTCCCTGCGTGTCTGCTCACTATGCATAGAAATCTCCTCGCGAAGGGCGGAGCAAATTACTCGCCAATGCCTAAGTCTCATGGAATCTGTTGCTTGTTGTGGTTGCCTGCAGGGAACGCGCGAAACCACCCATCCGGGAGCCAGCCGGCTGCGTCAAACCTCGCGCCTGCATTAAGCTGTAAGGGTGTTTATCGGCGAATTAACGGCACTTCTCGGGACTCGAGCCTCCACCGGGGAGACGGTACGGGAGCAGCATAGCCACGGTGAGTCGTGGCATCCGCCGGGTTTGCCGGACGTGGTTTGCTTCCCTCAGACCACCGCTGAGGTGAGCGAGATCCTCAAGATCAGCGCGCGCCACGGCGTCCCCGTCGTTCCGTTTGGGGCCGGGAGCTCCATCGAGGGCCAGGTTCACGCCCTTTTCGGCGGGATTTCTCTGGACCTGACGCGGATGAACGCGATTCTTCGGGTGAGCACGGAAGATTTGGATGCCACCGTGGAAGCGGGTGTGACGCGCAAGCAACTGAACGCGAAGGTCAATCCGCGCGGCGTCGCATTTTTCGTCGATCCGGGAGCGGATGCGACGCTCGGCGGCATGGCGTCAACCCGCGCTTCAGGAACCACCTCCATCCGCTACGGGACCATGCGCGAGAATGTTTTGGGGCTGACCGCTGTTCTGGCGGACGGGCGGATCATCCGTACCGGCAGTCGCGCGCGCAAGTCGTCATCCGGCTATGATCTGACGCATCTGTTGATCGGCGCGGAAGGCACGCTGGGAGTGATAACGGAACTGACGGTGAAACTGCATCCTCTGCCCGAAGCGGTGGCCGCCGCGGTGTGCCCGTTCCAGACGCTGGAAGGCGCGGTGCGAACCGTTATTGAGACGATTCAGTTAGGCGTGCCGGTGGCCCGGGCGGAACTGCTCGACGAGGCCGCTATTGAGGCGGTGAACCGGCGTTGCCGCACGTCGTACGCCGTGGCGCCAACCCTTTTCTTTGAATTTCACGGCGCGAACGAACAGCATGTCAGCGACCATGCAGAGATGGTTCGGGGGCTTGCCCAAGAGCATGGTGCGCGAGGGTTTGAATGGGCCACCCGACCCGAGGATCGCGAGAAACTATGGCAAGCGAGGCACGAAGCTTATTACGCCGCTCTCGCTCTGCGACCGGGGGCGCGTGGCTGGATAACGGATGCGTGCGTGCCGATTTCCCGTCTGGCAGATTGCATTACACAGGCGAAACTCGACCATGAAGGCGCGCCGTTTCCTTATCCCCTTGTCGGCCATGTCGGCGATGGTAATTTCCACTTGATGTATATCCTGGACCCGACGAGCGAAATGGAACTGGCGGAAGCGCGCCGTCTTTCCTCCCAACTGGTGGAGCGGGCCCTGGAGATGGGCGGGACCTGCAGCGGCGAACACGGTGTGGGAACGGGCAAGATGGCATACCTCGACGCCGAACACGGCACGGAAGCCCTCCACGCGATGCGCGCGATCAAATTTGCCCTCGATCCCGAGAATCGTATGAATCCGGGGAAAATTATCCCCTGCTGATCCGATTCAGGCCGGCGGTTCGCCCCGCTGGCCTCAACGCCATCGAAACACCACAATTCCGGCCTGTCACAAATACCCATTACTACACGTCGAACACCCTCGGAGATAATAGATTCCAGATCCTCATGCAACGCCGCCTGGTCACTTTCTCCGCCCTCGTCCTCTCCCTTTTCTTCATCGCGACCACCTTCGCCGCGCCGCCTGCCCCACCGCCCCGGAAGCCGAAGCTCGTGCTCACCCTCGTCGTCGATCAGTTCCGCTACGACTACCTGCTCCGCTTCCGCGCGGAATATACCTCCGGCCTCAAACGCCTGCTGGACCAGGGCGCAGTCTTTGACGACGCCCACTACATCCACGTCCCCACCGTCACCGCCGTTGGCCACTCCACCGTCATGAGCGGCGCCACCCCCGCCATGAGCGGCATCGTCGCCAACGAATGGTATGACCGCGCTCTCGGCAAAAACGTCAGCTCCGTCGTCGATTTCAACACCAAACTTCTCGGTGCCGCCCCCAATATGGACGGTTCCTCCCCCCGCCGCCTCCTGGTCTCCACCGTCGGCGATGAGATCAAAATGTCGGGCCAGGAATCCAAAGTCATCGGGGTCTCCATCAAGGACCGCTCCGCCATCCTCCCCGCAGGCCACATGGCCGATGGAGCCTACTGGTTCGATAACAAATCCGCCCATTGGGTCACCAGCACCTATTACAAGGAAGCTCTCCCCGCCTGGGTCGCGAAGCTCAACGAATCGAAACCCTCGGCCCGCGCTGAAAAGGCCGACTGGCTCCCGTTCAATTCCAAACCAGGTGCCAAACCGTTCTGCAATATGACCGCAGCCAACGGCGATGTCCCCAAATGCGCTTCCCTCGAAGCCAGCCCCTGGGGCAATGAACTCATTGAAGAGTTCGCCGAACAGGCCCTCGCCAACGAGAAACTGGGAACGCACAAGGGTACCGATCTCCTCGCCGTCAGCTTCTCCTCCAACGACTATGTCGGCCACGCCAAGGGCCCTGACTCCCCTGAAGTTCACGACATCTCCCTCCGCACCGACCTCCTCCTCGGCAAGCTCTTCGCCGCCATCGATAAGTCTGTCGGCCTCGCCAACGTCGTCATCGTTCTTACCGCCGACCACGGCGTGAACCCCGTCCCCGAAGTCAACAAGGCCCGCAACATGCCCGGAGGTCGCGCCGATGCCGCCGCCCTCTCCAAAGCCATCGAAGAAGCCCTTTCCGCCAAATACGGCCCGGGTAAGTGGATCGTCGGTCGCGAAGGCTGGCAGCCCTACTTCAACCAGGAACTCATCGCTTCGAGGAAGCTTGACGAAGCCGAAGTCCAGCGCACCGCCGCCACCGCCGCTCGTCGCGTCCCCCACGTCTTCGCCGTCTACACAGGCCAGCAGCTTCTGAACGGACAAATGCCCGCCGGTCCCGTCGCTGCCGGCGTCCAGAACGGCTACTTCAGCGGTCGTTCCCCGGACCTCATCGTCATCCAGGACCCCTTCTATCTCTTCGACCCCGGCACCGGTACCTCCCACGGCTCGCCCTTCAACTACGACAACCACGTTCCCGTCATCTTCATGGGCACCGGCATCAAGGCTGGCCGCTACTACCAGCGCATCGCCGTCAACGACATCGCTCCCACCGTCTCGGCCATCGTCGGCGTGCAGGAACCCTCCGGCAGCGTAGGCCGCGTTCTTCAGGAGATGTGGCAGTAGTGGGGCTAAAAAAGGTAGTCGATTTTCTCGCCAAACTGGGTCTCACCATCCGTGACGACCCGCCCAAGGTCATTGATTTCACCGCCCGCCAATGGGGCGAAACCAAGAACGGCTGGGCCCTCTCCGTCGAAACCCTTCCGGGCAAGGACCCCGGCGACCTCCCGTCGCTCTCCATCGTCATCCGCAACGTCGGCACCGGGCCCCAAAAACTCAGCGTCCCCGTCTCAAAAAACGACCGGACCTGGATTCAGTTCTATACCGTCGAACTTCGCGAAGCCAACGGGACCGACCTGCCCCTTGCACCCTTCGGAAAGACCGCCCTCGACCCTTCTCGCCGGGCGGAACTCTTTGAAGCCGAGCTCGCCCCCGGAGCCTGCAACGAAACCGTAATTCCCCTCGGGTCTTTCTTTAACCTGAGAGGCAAGTCCCACCTGAAGGTAACCGCCAAAGCCACTGTCGCATCTGGCGCAGAGCTCGTTTCCAACACCGGCCCGGCCTGAGTTCGTTTAGAGTCGTCAGACCGGTTCCGGTTTCAGGAGCGTGTGCCGCCCAGCCTGCTCTGAAACTTGCCTACAGCCGCGTGTGAAATCGCAAAACCGGGTCGTAGCCCGAGACATTGTTTATCTCCCCCGCCACTGTGGCCCCCGGTCTGCGAACCGCGTTTCGCAGCGCCTCCGTCGCATGCATCCGCCCCTCCAGTACCGCCATCAGAGGCCCGTTCGTAATCTTCACGTCCTGCGCTTCCCGCAGCCGTGCCTGTAGCTCTTTCAAGTCGTCGCTCATACTTTCTCCTTTTTTCACCACGTCTTTGCTCTCCAAACCGCGAGCGCCAGCGCGATCACCAGGTCATCGTGTTTCCCCGCGCCTTCCGCTCCGTATTGATTCCCGCCAAATTCCCGCCGCGCCATCCTCACATCCAATAACTCCCGCGTCAAAGTCCCGGCCGACGGCATCTTCTTCGCAATCCGCAATTCCTCCTGGTCCAGTGCCAGTTGCAGCCCCGCCATCAGGTTCTGCTTCGGGACGTTCATCGACGAACCCTCCCCGCTCCGCGCATGCTGCTTATCCCCGCTCGTGATCGTCACCGCCGTCATCCAGCACCCCAGCCCTGAGGGGTGCAGCATGTCCACCACGGGTTTCCCCACCCCGGTCGCATCTACCACCAGCTGACACGAATCCCCGTGACCCAGCCGCGCACTCACCACTCGCACCACGTGCTTCACAATTTCTACAATCTCCGGGTATGCCAACCCCAGCGGCAACCGCTCCGCCGCCCGGACCAGCAACTCCTTGTCCGGCCCCACCAGGTACGCATGCCGCCGCAGCCTCTCCAGCACCACAATTGCCGTATGGTCCCGCTTCTGCCCCAAATCCAGTCCGATAGCAAACATCCTCGCAGACCGCCCTAACCCACCCGCCGCAGTAACTCTTTCCGGAACTCCGGAATCCCCAACTCCAAATACCCAACACCGTCGTCCAGCGCCGCCTCCACCAGATCTGCGTCAAACGCCGAAGCCGAATCCCGCATAAACTCCCCCATAAACTCCCGCTGAAAGTCCTCCGCGCCCCACGCTTTTCGCTCCCCTTCCAGCCACTCCTGCGAAAACCGGGTGCACTCCGTGGCTTTTACCGAAACCCTCTCCCACGCGTCACCCCCATGCGCCCACGCGTCGTAGAAGAAACCAAACGCGGCCCACGGAGTACTCATCAGCCAGATACTCCCCTGTTCCAGCGCCAGCATCGGCCGCAGCGCCCGGTACATCGCGTCACTCACCCGCGACGCCTCGTCAATCAGCACCAGACTCGCCCGCGAAAGGCCTCGCACCGTTGCCTCCCTCCCCGGCAAACCCACCAGCCGCGACCCGTTCGGCAGCACCATCGACACATCAAATACTCCGTCCCGCCGCACTCGAAGCCCCAGTTTCGCCACCATCCCCTCCGCCCGCAGCACCAGTTCCGCTGACTGTTTCTTCGAAGGGCTTGCCACTACCACCAGACACCCCGGTTTGGAAACCATCTCATAAACCGCCTTCGCCGCCGCCGTCGTCGACTTCCCCCACTGCCGCGTACAGTTCAAAATCCCCTGCTTCGCCGTCGATCGCAGCACCGCCGCCTGGTGCTCATCCGCCACAAAGCCCATCAGCCGAGCAAACGCCACCGGATCCCCGCCGGCGTCGGCGCCCAAACCACACACCTCTCCCGGGCGCGTGATGCCCCACCACCCCGCCCGCCACTCTCTGTTTCTCCGCGTCATATCTGATTACCGAATAACATGCGGGCCCAATAGCGGATCCAGTCAGCTTCACCCCACAAGGCTCGCAAATATCTGAAAAATATAGAACCATAGCTCGGAAAATATATCTGGCAGGCCCGTGACTCGGTTTTTCAGAGCCGCAGGCTCGCCTGCGTGCTGCTCGGACCCAGAACCCGACATTCTCCCGCCCTCTTGGAATCTCCGCGAATTCCCACGAAGCATAGCGTTACCTTAACGAAGCGGTTACCGACGACTAACGGAGCGCTGGCTTGGCTCCCTTCCAACGTGCATAATGGCTTTCTCACATTTTGCCAGGTACCGTTCCGGAAAACTCCTGACCTCACCGACTGTGGGGGCCAGTGCGCTGCCGCAGATCCCACGCTCGAACCGCTTCTTCGGGAAGCGCAGGAACTAACCGATTACGCCTCAGCCTTTCGCTACCCGGACGCGCCTTACGAACCGGACAGTGCGGAAGCGGAAATGGCTTTGGCAGTTGCGACTCAATTGTGCGCCCAGGTGGAACTGCGCCTCGCGGCACGTGGGAGCGGTAAAGTGCGTCGTGATCCCGAGCTTGGCTGAAAGCTCGATTCTTCACGCGATGATCAGCAAGACCCCTTCGGCGCAGCTCGGCTCCGCGCCTGCCAGATTCGTGCGCGAGCGGAACGTTCCGGAGAGTCCAACTCGTGCGGCTCGTCAGTCGATAACCAGGTTTTGCAGCATTTAATCCACCCGTGCCTCAACCCACAAGGCGAGGCTGGCGGAGCATGAATGCGGGCAACGCGACGCCCCCCTACTTCACCAGCTCCATCAAAGTCCCGTAATCCGTCACCACCTCATACCGGACCTGATCTGACGTAATTTTCGCAAAGAACTTCCGCGCGCAGTCAATCTTCCCCTGCTCAATCTTCTTCAAATCCATCGTCGACATCGACCCCTTCGTCTCCGCCACGAAATACACATGCTTCACCGCGCCCTGCTGGAACGCAATCGCCCAGTCCGGACTGTAATTCCCTACCGGAGTCGGAATAAAGAACGTCCTCGGCAGCTTCGCATACACCACCACATCCGTCCCCGAGTCCAGTTCCTCCACGAACTTGCGCTCCGTCTGAGAATCGGTAAACACGTAATCCCACACATGCCGCTTCGCCTTGAACGCCTTACTGAAATCCTCCCGGTGCTTCGCCTGCGTGAAAATCTCCTCCGAATACGTCTCCGCCACCGTGTTGTAAGCCAGATGTTCCACAATCACCGTGGCCTTCTGCTCGTTCACCAGCCCCGCCGCCTTCCGCATGAAGTCTTCCGGATTCGTCCGGTACTGGCTGAAGACCGCCCCGTTCACCCCCGCCAGAATCCGCCCCACCGTGCTCCGCGTCAGCTTCGTCTCCTCCGCCACCTTCCCGATCAGGTCATACTTCACAACCGACCGTGCCGACACCCGCAGCTTCTTCGTCTCCGTCTCCGCCAGCTCAAACGCCTCCCGCTTCTGCATCGCTTCATAGCTGACTTCGTCCCGCTGCTCCCCGGAAGCCACCGTATACTGTAACGGAGTCACCTTCAACTGCGCGTCCAGCGCCGCCACGCACTTCTGCACCAGTTCATCCGTCTCGAAATGGACCGAATACACCGCCTTCCGGTTGATCCGGCTCCACAGCTCCTGGAACTCCTTCTTCCGGAAATTGTCATTCAGCGGATTCTCCTTCGCCTTCCGCTCATCCTCCGGCACCGGAATCTTGCCCTCGGTGAACACAGAATCGATCAGAGGAAATACCTGCTCGGCAAATTTCGCAGCCTCCACCGGCAACGCCGCCAGCGTCCCCTCCCGGCTCGCCGTTACATAAGCCATCGTGATCTTGTCGTCCACGTCGACGTAATCGTTCTTCACCAGATACTGGTAAACCGCCCCAGCCATCCGGGCATCTATCTTGAACTCACCAAACGCCGTCTGCAGCACTTTCCCGGTAAAGTACGCCTTATCCGCCTTCTGTGGCCGAGCCGCCAGGGTCGCCGCAATATCCTTCTGCAGCCCCGCCACAAAATCCTTGTAGCTCTCGCTCGCCACCACCGTCAGCACATTCGTCGCATGCACCGTCGCCGGATCGTCCATCCGGTCCCCATGCTGGTTCACACACAACCGCAGCCCGCGACCCACCTCCTGCCGCCGCGAAATCGTGTTATCGCTGTGCTTCAGCGTGCAGATCACAAATACGTTCGGGTTATCCCACCCCTCCCGCAGCGCCGAATGCGAGAAGAGAAACCGCACCGGCTCCTCAAAGGACAGCAACCGTTCCTTGTCCCGCAAAATCAGGTCGTACGCATCCACATCTTCCGTCTCAGTCGACCTTGCCCCCGTATCCGGATTCACCATCCGCCGACTCTTCTTATCAATCGAGAAGTACCCGGTGTGCGTCGCCCTGGTATCGATCCCCCGCAAATACCGGTTGTACGCCGAATCCTCCAGAGTCAGCACTTCATTCAGCTGATCCCGGTACTCCTCCTCAAACATCACCGCGTACTCGCCCGCCTGCTCCTCGCCCCCGTCATACTTCCGGTACTTCGCCACCTCGTCGATAAAGAACAGCGACAGCACCTTAATCCCCTGCGAAAACAGCCCCTGTTCCTTCTCAAAATGCGCCCGTACCGCCTCCCGGATCTGGATCCGCCGCAGCGCCGTCTCATTCACATCCCCCGTCGCCTCACCGGCCCGAATGACCACGCCGTTAGTAAACGAAACCGTATCGTCCAGCGCATTGATGTCCGACACCACAAACCCCTTATACTGCTCCAGTTCGTGCTGCGTCTGCCCTTTCGACAACGAACACAGATCGTCGCCTTTCTCGATCAGCCGGACCGTCCTCTTGATCCCCGCCGCCTGCCGGACCTCGAACTCGATCCTTGCCTGTGGCGCCGCCTTCGACACCACAATCGACTCCAGATACAGGTACGCCGACGTCCCCGCCAGCCCCTTCACCGAAATCCCCCGCACCCCGATCTTCTTCACCAGCTTCTGGTTATACGCATCCAGCGCATCCAGCCGGTAGATCTTGTTGAACTCCTGCTTATGCGTCGCCGAATACCGCAGAATCATCAAAGGCTCAAACGCCTTCAGCGACTCCACCGTCTTCGCCCCTTCCATCTTCTGCGGCTCATCCAGGATCAGCACCGGCCGGTTCTTCGCAATCACATCAATCGGCCGCCGCGACTGGAAATCGTCCAGCTCCTCGTAAATCCGCCGCGCATCCTGCCCCCGCGCGTTAAACGCCTGCACGTTGATGATCATGACGTTGATCCCGGCATCCGACGAAAAACTCTCCAGGTTATGCAGCTGCTTCGAGTTGTAAATGAAGAACCGCGCCCGCTTCCTGTAAGACTCCAGAAAGTGTTCCGCCGTGATTTCCAGCGACTTATGCACGCCCTCCCGGATCGCGATACTCGGCACCACCACGATGAACTTACTCCACCCGAACCGCTTGTTCAGTTCGAACATCGTCTTGATGTAGCAGTAGGTCTTGCCCGTCCCCGTCTCCATCTCGACATCCAGATTCACCGCACACCCCGGCGCGGCCTTCAGTTCCGCCGAGAGCGGCAACCCCTGCCGCTGCTGGACCGCCTGCACATTCCTCAAAATCTCCGACGTCGGAATCGCAAAGTCACTGTTCCGAAACCCCGCCGTCTCCGCATCAATCCGAGTCTGCCCGTAAGCATCGTCCGAGCGCCCCGGATCGACCCGATACCTGACGCCCGCATGCAACGGCTGCCCCTGAAAGCAATCCGCAACCGCCATCACAGAATCAGTCTGAAATCCCTGCTGCTTGAACTTGAGTCTCATGGCAGTAGGTTCGTTAGATCGACCGGACTTCGGTGGACGGCGACAGCAATTTGAAAATCTGTTCCACTGTCTGGCGTCAACTATTTTTACCCATCAACGACAATTATTTCTCCCCATCAACGACAACTACAACCTTGACGAACTT
>CAIYVZ010000168.1 GCA_903929755.1 uncultured Acidobacteriia bacterium | reverse complement strand
TGACCTTGCCCGCGGAAAACGTATCCCTTAGCTGAGAATCAGCAAAGGGAGAAAGATGGAAAAGGCAAAGAGAGCGAAGTACACGCTGGAGTTCAAGCAGGAAGCGATACGGCTTGTGGAATCCGGTGAGAGTCTAGCGAGTGCATCGCGGACGCTGGGGGTGGTGGCGCAGACGCTGCACAACTGGGTGAAGGCAGATGGGCTGGGTAAGCTGCGCGGAGCTGAGACGAGGCGGGTGAGCGCCGAACAGATGGAGATCAGCCGGTTGCGGGCTGAGTTGGCGCGAGTGAAGATGGAGCGGGACATCCTGGGAAAAGCGACGGCGTACTTCGCGAAGGAGCGGAAGTGAGGTACGCCTTCATTCGGAGACACCGCAGCGTTTGGCCGATCCGCATCCAGTGCCGTGTGTTGAAGGTAAGCGTGACCGGATATCACGAGCATTTCGGGCGTCAGGCGCGGAGCGTCGAACGGCGGCATCTGAGCGAAGCGGCACTGGGAGTGCATGTTCGCGCCGTTTATCTTGAGCAGCGCGGCGCGTATGGCTGGCCGCGGGTGTGGCGGGAACTTCGGGCCCAGGGCCTGCGTGTGGGCAAGCAGCGTGTGCAACGCCTGATGCAGCGCCAGGAGCTTCGTGGACGCGGGAAGAAGCGCTTCCGTGTGGTGACTACCGACAGTAAGCACAGTCTTCCGATTGCGCCGAACCGTCTTGACCGGAAGTTTCTGGTTGGCGTGCCGGATCGGGTGTGGGTCGGAGACATCACCTACATCGGAACCGAAGAAGGCTGGCTTTATCTCGCGGTGGTAGTGGATCTGTTCAGTCGAAAAATCGTGGGCTGGGCACTTCGTTCAGAGATAAAGGCCGAGATCGTGATGAAGGCGCTGGAAATGGCCTGGTATCGGCGCAGGTTGGCGAAAGGACAGGAACTGATGTTTCACAGCGACCGGGGCAGCCAGTATGCCAGCGATGACTTTCGCCGTATGCTGAACAGCTTCGACATCGTGGCTTCTATGAGCCGCAAGGGAAACTGTTGGGATAATGCCTGTGCGGAAACGCTGTTCGGGTCGCTGAAGGTAGAACGCCTCGCAGGCCGGACCTTCACAACCCGCCGTGAGGCGCGGGACGAAGCGCTTGAGTGGATCCACTGGTACAACAACACCAGAATGCACTCCACCCTGAATTACCTCAGTCCGGCTCAGTTCGAAGAAAACTGGTACAGGGCCGAAGCAGCGGCAAGACTATAACGAATTAAGGGATACGGATTCTGAGGGCAAGGTCAGTGTTCACCCGCAACATGGAAATCCAGGTAGGGGATGCGGCGAAAATACTGCAGCGGGCTTTCCACCTGGTGAGCTGAATCCAGCCGCCACCGCGTGGGATGGTCCGTTCGAACCACTCGGTCCAGAACGGGCACATTTCCCTGGAGTACCGCCTCTGCGATCAGTTCGATTGAAGTAGCGTGCGCAGTTCCACGTACTGCTGCCGCCACCTTTGCGGGATCAGGCAGACACAACAGCGGTGAAACCGCAGAGAGCAGCGGTGCCGGCTTCCAGGCATTCATCCAGAGATTGGCGAATTCCTGCTTCAGGCGAAACGCTATCTCCTTTCGGCTCCGCATATTGTGGTCAGTTGTTCGCCCGGGTGCGGGGCGTTTACCTCAGCTCGCCCACGAGACTGAGCACTGGCAGTCCGCTGTTTTCAATACGCTCAAGCAGGTCAGGCGACAGTTTTTGAGCGATCACCAGTTGGTCCGCCCAGTCGAGCACCCCGTCTTCACTGGTTTCGAGCAGCCTGCCGATGTGCGGGATTGCGTTCAAAATGTAGTTCAGGTTCGCACCACGAAGGGATCCCAGCTGAATGTGGGGATCGTAGACCCTCACTTCGCGTCCTTTACCGATGAGATATTCGAGGAGCGATACGATCGGACTTTCCCGCAAGTCATCCGTGTTTTCCTTGAACGCGAGGCCCAATATCCCAATCCGTTTCCCCGGCAAATCCAGCACTGCCTGAATTCCGCGCGCCAACTGGGCATCATTGCTCGGCAACACCGATTCCAGAAACGGAAGCTTCAGGTCCAGCCGGGCAGCCCGATATGTGAGTGCGCGGAGATCTTTCGGCAGGCACGAACCTCCGAAGGCGAACCCAGGCTTCAGGTAGGCTTTCGAAATATTCAACCGGTTGTCCCGGCAAAGCGTGTCCATTACTTCGGCCGCCTCAATACCCAGCTTTTCCGCCAGCGCACCGATTTCGTTGGCAAAGGAGATCTTCACTGCGTGGAAAGCATTGCAGGCGTACTTGATCAGTTCGGCCGTCCGCAGGGAAACCAGGCACGTTTCCGGGCCTAGCGGACCGTAGAGGCTGGCGACCATTTCAACGGCTTCCCGGTCCGAGCCCCCCACCACGATCAGAGAGGGTTCGCGAAAATCTTTCACGGCCGAGCCTTCGCGGAGAAACTCAGGGTTAGAGACGACTACCGTGTTTTCGCTATCTAGCAGGGGCTCCACAACCTGTTCACAGGTTCCCGGAAACACCGTACTGCGAACCGCCACAACCAGGCGCTCCGTGCGGTTCCCGGCTTCCGCCGAAATTGCTTCCACCACGCGACGGACCTGGTCCAGCCCCAGATTGCCATTCTTTTCCGACGGCGTACCAACGCAGATCAGGGCAACGTGGGCGGTTTGAAGGGCTTCGGAAAGAGAAGTTGTAGCTCGTAGCGTACCGGCCTCGACGCACCTGGCGATAATTGGCTCAAGGCCCGGCTCGTAGAACGGAGACCGTCCTTCCAGAATGTCTCTGACCTTTGCCTCGTCCCTGTCGACGCCGACGACGGAGTGGCCCAGTTCCGCCAGGCAAGCTGCCGTAACCCCTCCTACGTACCCCAGGCCGATTACCGCAACCCTTCTTTTATCTGCCACTTTTGGCTCCATTAAATCCAATTATTCCTGCATCTCCAGAGTAACCCAGCCAGAGTAACCCAGCCAGAGTAACCCAGTGGAGATGCGCGCGGTCGATGCGGGTCGAATTCGTCGGCGAGAACACGAGAATGCCTTCAAGCCCGCACCTGATTCCCCTTCCATTACTGTGCGGAGTCCAGTGGGCGCTCTCCGGAACGCCCCTGCCGGGTCGTCGTCCACCATGCGCACTGGCGCCTTCCCCGCTCCACGCCCCGTCTTATCGCGGCGTACCGAGCTTCTTGCCCGTCTGCTCCCGGGCTGGAAAAGACTGAGGTGACCGGGGGTGGGCGTTCCGCGATACAATTGGAGTAATGTCCGGGATAGTCCAAGGTGGTTCGCGCATGGGCCGCAGCCATGCTCCCCCCGCAGTCAGGCGTGGGTTTGTACCGTCCGTGCCCATGGTGGCCGCTGCTCCCGTTCAGTTCGGGTTCGGCTCCTCAAATATTTCGTCGATGGTGTCGTTCGGTGCGTTTATCGCAACCCTCTACGTCTTTTTCACGTACAGCCGGACGCTCGAGTTGTTTCCCGTTAAAGCAGGACCTCTTTCGCTCACCGTCGCTTTGAATTTGTCCGTATTGACCATGGGTGTACTTTCCGGTGGCCTTGGCCAGTTGCTCCGGTCGAAGATCGCCATGCCGTTATTTCTTATGACCGGGTGGATGGTGCTCGGGATCCCTTTCAGTAGCTGGAAGGGGGGAAGCGTGGACTCGCTTCTACACCAGTGGCTACCGGTGTTTCTTGGGTTTATTGGGGTGAGCTCGCTCATTCACTCCCTGACGTCCGCGCGCAGGATGATGTACGCCCTCGGTTTCGCCTCGGTAGCCATTCTCGTCTTCTCGCGCGTATTCGGCAGTTTGGACGCCAACTCTCGAATCACTGCCGGCAATAGCGGCACGCTGGGGAATACGAACGATTTAGCCATGCTGTTGCTGCTCGGTCTTCCTGGCGTCGTTCTTTACATTCAGGAAAGTCAAGGGTTGCGCCGCATGCTTAGTTTCGTGCTGACGGGCGCGCTTCTAATGATGATCGGTGTGGTGGCGCAGACGGGATCACGGGGTGGGCTTGTAATTGCGGCGATCTACGCCTTCATGCTGGTTTTCTCCGCATCCGCCCTGCGCCGCGCGGTACTATTGATCGCGGTGGTGGTGGGTACTATCGTATTTTTCTCGACTGCTCCGGCTTCGACCCTGGCCCGGTACCGAACGATTCTTCCATTTCTCTCAGCGGGCGACCTTTCAGCGGCCGACGCGGAGCAGATGGCACTTCTGGAAGGTTCCGCAGATGGATCCACATTGGAGCGTCTTGGCCTGCTCCAGATGAGCGTGGATCTAACTGTGAGTCATCCCGTGTTCGGCGTGGGCGTCGGCACCTTCTCGTCGGCGGCCGCCGCCGTCTCGAAGGAGCGCAATCAACGCGCCAACTGGCACAGCGTTCACAACGCATATATGCAGATCGCCAGCGAATGTGGTATCCCTGCGCTCATTGCCTATCTGGCCGCGTTCGTGGGGTGTCTTCGCTCGTTGGGGTGGGTTCGAAAAAGAACTCGCGATAATCCCCAGTACCTTTCCCTCTTTCGGATGGCAAACTGTATGTACGCGACATTCATCTGCGCCGCGGTGGCAGCGTTTTTCTCGCCGATCGCCTACGTCCCTGCAGTCATTTTCGTGGCTGCGATCATTGACGGATTCCACAGAGTAGCAAGGAGCCTCATCGAGAACCTGGAGCCTGTTGTGGTGCCTCGCTTCATTCCGATGGCCGGGCGGCGCCCCGCAGTGGCCCGATAGAATGTGCGGAATTGCAGGATACCTTTCTCCGGACCCAGGCGATTGCCGGGTTTCCGTCCTGGAGGCCATGACCGACGCGATACATCATCGCGGCCCGGACGGCTTCGGCTACTTTCATGAAGGTCCGGCGCTCCTCGGTCACCGGCGCCTCAGCATTGTCGATCTTGCCGCAGGCGTTCAGCCCATGTACAACGAAGACCACAACCTGGTAATCGTGTACAACGGAGAAATCTTCAATCACGCAGACTTGCGGCCCGCACTGGAAGCGGCAGGCCACCGCTACACCACAAGGTGCGATACCGAAACCATTCTCCACGCCTACGAGGAGTACGGGCCGGCCTGCGTCGAGCGCTTCCGCGGGATGTTCGCCTTCGCCATCTGGGATCGTGCCAGGCAAAAGCTCTTCTGCGCCCGCGACCGCCTCGGCATCAAGCCCTTTTATTATTTTTGGAATGGCACGCTCTTTGCGTTCGCCTCCGAGATTAAGGCGCTGCTGCGCCACCCGGCCATTTCTGCCGGTCTTGATGAAAGCCAGCTTTCCGAATATATGGCCTTCGGCTACGTCAGCGGCGAGCAGACCCTGTTCAAGGGCATCCGCAAACTCATGCCTGGCCACACGCTCGAATTAACCACGCGTGACGTTTCGCCCTCTCCCCGGATTCAGCGTTACTGGGATGTTCCGCTGCCTCCGGCAACGGAAGAACGTCGGGACGACCGGTCCTGGATTGAGGAATGCCGCGAGCGATTCGAAGAAACGGTGCGGATGCGCCTGATGAGCGACGTGCCTTTGGGGATGTTTCTCAGTGGCGGCCTTGACTCCAGCGCCATCGCAGCGTTGATGAAACGCATGACGGGCTCTCCTGTGAAGACATTTGCGGTAGGGTACGCGGAACGCGAGTTCAGCGAGCTCGGTTACGCACGCCAGGTCGCGGACAGGATCGGCTCCGATCATCACGAGGTGGTAATCGGGATGGATCAGTTCTTCCAGGCCATGCCGTCTCTTATCTGGCATCAGGATGAACCGCTTGCCTGGCCCTCCTCCGTCTCGCTGAATTTCGTGTCCAAACTGGCGGCCGCACACGTCAAAGTTGTCCTCACTGGCGAGGGCAGTGATGAGCTGTTTGCCGGTTATGGCCGCTACAACTTCTACAGGAAAAACCTCGCGGCCCTGAAGTATTACTCGCTGCTGCCCCAGGGCGGGCGGCGGCTGATCCGTCAAGCCCTTGAACAGACAACTTTGCTGTCGGGCGATATGCGGAGGAAACTGCTGCACACCTTCCTTGGTCGTGATGAGAGCATTGAGTCCCTCTATCTGGAAAATTTTTACTGCGCGTTTTCTGAAGACGGGCAGCACCGGCTTGGATATCCGGGCCGTGGCGCATATAGTAATTTCATGCGGCATTGGGAGGCGAGCCCGCAGGCTCCCCTGCTGCACCGGTTGCTCTACGCGGATCAGAAGACTTACCTGGTCGAGTTACTGATGAAGCAGGACCGGATGAGCATGGCCGCTTCCATTGAAAGCCGCGTGCCATTTCTCGATCACACATTTGTCGAATTCGCCACGCGTGTGCCGGACCGCCTGAAACTCCGCGGCGGTGTGGGCAAGTATATTCTCAAGTCCGCTGTGGCGGACCTGCTTCCGGCCGATATCATCCATCGGAAGAAAATGGGGTTCCCGACGCCCCTGTCCAAATGGTTCCGGGATCCCAGTGCAGAGGGCCTCTATCAGGCGATCAGTGCGCCCGATGGTCTGCTGGCGGGTTACTTCGATATGAAAGCCGTCGCTGCGCTGATCGGACGCCACCGGAGTGGTTTCGAAGACGCCACCGACCGTATCTGGCGCTTGCTGAATTTCCAGATGTGGGGCGACCAGTTCATCGTTGGGAAGACAGAGCGATGGGCCGAGGCGCTCTCAGCCCCGGTTATCGGGCAATGAAAATTCTCTGGGTCAAATCCGATCTGCTGCACCCCACCACACGTGGCGGTCAAATCCGCACGCTGGAGATTCTGCGGCGGCTAAAAGACCGCAACACTATCGACTACGTCGGGTTTTCCAATGATCCGCAGGGCGAAGCTGTCCACCTCAGTTCCGAATATTGCAACCGTTGCTTTACCGTGCCTCAGTTCCTGCCGCCCCGGGCCTCGCTCGCCTTTGCCCTGCAGGCTGCTGCCGGGCTGTTTTCGCCTTTGCCTCTGGCCATCTCGCGTTATAAGTCCGATCAGATGCGCAGCAGAATCGACGAATTGATCGCAACGAACAACTACGACAGTGTCGTCTGCGATTTCCCGACCCCCTCCCCCAATATTCGCCGGCTCGAGAACTGCGTTCTTTTCCAGCACAACGTTGAAACGATGATCTGGGAGCGGCATGCCGCTCAGGCAAGAAACGCCGCGGAAAAGGTGTACATGCGGATGCAGGCGAACCGCATGGCTGCCTTTGAGCGCGACGTGTGCCGGAAAGTCCGCCACATTATTGCGGTGTCGGACGAAGATGCCGCCGAAATGACCCGGCGATTCGGCGTAAGTAACGTTTCCGTGGTACCGACGGGCGTGGATGCTGCGCGGTTTACTCCTCCGCCTGAACCTTCTCCGTTCACTGCGGATCTGGTCTTTCTCGGGTCAATGGACTGGCTGCCCAATATCGACGGTATGCGCTGGTTCGTTAGCGACATCCTGCCGCTGATCCGGCGCTCGGCTCCGAACTGTTCGGTGGCTATCGTTGGTCGCAATCCGACCCGCGAAGTGGAAGAGTTTGCCAAATCCGATCCTCTGATTCATGTAACCGGAACGGTACCGGATGTTCGGCCCTGGCTCTGGGGCGCGAAGTTGTCAATCGTTCCGCTGCGGATAGGCGGGGGAACGCGGATCAAGATCTACGAAGCCATGGCGGCCAAGGCCCCGGTCGTTTCAACCGCGGTTGGCGCTGAAGGGCTCTCCATTCACCCGCCTTCGGATATCCGGATCGGGGATACTCCCGAAGCTTTCGCCGAAGCGTGCCTGATCCTGCTCCAGAATGCCGAGGCACGTAAGGCTCAGGCGGAGCAGGCCTGGCGTCTCGTCACCCAGAATTTTGGCTGGGACAAGATTGCCCTCCGGTTCGAAGATATTCTGCAGGCAGCTCGCTGATTTATCTTCCGACCGATCGCTAATCGGCAGCGGGCCACCAGCGCGGCCGCAAACCCGCAATACCGCTGACGGCGGCTTCGAACTCGGTGTCGTTCAGCTCCGACGTATCCACCACGCGCGGCAGGAGCAGCGCTTCTGATTCCTGACTTGCGATGCCGATTTTGCAGGTCGTAGCCGATTCCACGCCTTCCCCGCGCAGCCACGGAAGAAATTCAGGTGCGCAAACCCCACTGGGATAGCAGAAATGGGTGGGGTTCCTGCCCGTAATTTCCTGGATCCTTTGGCGATTGTCGCGAATTTCCCTTCGAAAGAGGGCTTCATCGTTCGGTGTGCGGTGTCGGTGCGTGTGCAGTTCAATCTCTATACCGGAGGCCCCGCATTCCGCGACTTCAGCGGGCGTCATCAGCTGAAGGATGCCTGCACGGCTGATAGCGGTGGCATCGAGCTTCAGTTGTGCCGCCAGTTCTCGTCCGATTTCCGCCTTGTCCTCCGCCGTCCAGCCGCGCTCGGCTGCCCTTTGGTTGATCGCCGCTAAAATGTGGCCGCGGCCCGCCGGGGTCGTGAAGTCCAGCGGCAGCTGTGCGCCAAACATTCTGCTGGCAACTTCCATCGAATGGGCACCTCCTTTCCACAAAAGGTAAGAGCAGTAGACCGAGAAGACCGGTGCACGGAAATCGCAGTAATAGGTGGTCAGATACACCGTGGCCGGAAACCCAAAACGCTTCAAAGCGGGAAGGGCGCGCGTGAAGAAGTCGTGGTTCCCGTCGTCAAACGTCATCACGACTGTTTTTGGCTCGAGCCTGCCCTCCCGCAGACGCAGGAGGCCTTCACTCAAGGTAACGACGTTGTACCCCCCGTCGCGGAGAAATCGCAACCGACGCTCGAAAGTGCTCGTCGACATGAAAAGCGTCGGATCCCAATGGTCCTCATCGTTGATCGCGATCCCGTGGTAGCAGAGAATCGGCAAACGCGCAGTTCTCCAGGCGCTGTTCCGCAACAGAGCCATGGTACCGGTGCCCTTCAGAGTAAGGAATGCTGCCCGCTTACAGGATTTGAGAAGGCCGCTCATTTCCGCCCCCGAACCGCGAGTGTCTGGCGCATCAGGGGCCCCAGGGCAGAGGTGTAACGCGTCGCTCCTTCGGGCGTCAGATGAAACCCGTCCAGGAAATCGGCATCCGATAGCGACCCGGGGTGCATAGGTTCCAACACCGGCACGCCGGTACGCCGACCCGCTTCGGCCATGTATTCGAGGTTCGTAACATTGCGGCTTGCCGGTTCAACCAGGATAAACTTGCCCCCGTGTTCCCGCACCAACTGATCCAGAGCCTCCAGGCGTTCTGAGAGGCGTTTTACAGCGAACTCCCGCTCAAGGGGGGCCGCTGCGCCACTCGGCACGAGCGCGGCAACAAGATCGTTCATGCCGGGGATCAGTTTCGCCAGCACAAATTTGCGCGTCTCCGAACGCGTCCCGTAGAACGCGCTCAGGTTACCGAGCAGAAGGGAAAACGTCTGCGTGGCAGAAAGATGCGCGGCCCGCGCCGCGCTGAGCACGTCACCGGTACTCAGCATTCGATAGGCGAAATATTCGCCTCGGATTTGGTCGTTCGCCAGCTGTGTTGCTGTCAGGTTCAGAACCACAAAGTCTGGCTTGCCTCCGGCGTGGTACATTTTGCGCAAAAAGTAATACCAGTCCAGAAAGTCTGTCTGCTCGACGACAAAGCGCGAAGCGTTGACCTCGGGAGCCAGATGTTTTTGATACGCAGGAAAATCGACACCCGCCTGGAGTAGTGAATTGCCGATCAACAGCATCGTCCTCGTCTCTCCCACGCCTTTCTTCATCGAAAGTGCTGCCCGGTTTTCGCGCTCAATGCGGCCTTCGATCCGGCTGGCCGGGCCGATGCCGAAACGAACCAACACCTCCGCCACGATAAACAGCAGCACGATCCCCGCGAGAAGCAACCAGGCGCCCCGGTTTGCTACGTCGGATGTCTTATTTGCTTTGGGGGATTGGTCGGTGGGGGTCAGATCAAAACTCCTTGGTCCTCAGAACTGAAAA
Organism: uncultured Acidobacteriia bacterium; assembly: GCA_903929755.1. Lineage (GTDB taxonomy): Bacteria > Acidobacteriota > Terriglobia > Bryobacterales > Bryobacteraceae > BOG-234. Next base: position 4,567 of record CAIYVZ010000168.1, on the reverse strand, counting down.
TAAATGAACGCGCCGCCGGTATTAGCGGCGAAAGTGGTCACCAGCGCGGCCAACCCAATGCCGCCGGCCAACCGGAGTCTGACGGGCGACCTCTGCAGAAAATACTCTTCGCCGCGGCTTTCCAGCGCCAGGTCCAGCAGGAAGAGCGGAAGCGTATAGGTGGCAAGAAATGCCATGGCGGAAGTAAAAGTGTGGCCAAAATGCATGTTCGTCAGCCCTCCGATGAAATGGAAAGCACCTGAAATACTTGGGGCGCGGAAGAAGATCCAGGCAAGGCCGACCAAGTGAAACACGAAGATCCGCCGGCCCCATTTGCCTGCTGTGGACGGCTCTTTCCGGTCGTGGCGGTCAAAGCCGAGCCCTCGTTCGATCGATAACCAAAGGCCATGTATACCGCCCCACACCACAAACGTCCAGTTCGCCCCGTGCCAGAGGCCACCGAGCAGCATCGTCGACAGGAGATTTCGGTACGTCCTGATTTCACCATACCGGTTCCCGCCCAGGGGAATATAGAGATAATCCCGCAGCCAGGTGCTGAGGCTGATGTGCCAGCGCCGCCAGAAATCCTGCAGGCTGGTGGCCAGGTAGGGTTGCCGGAAATTCACCATGAAGTGGAATCCCATCAACTGGGCGCTGCCCCGCGCCATATCGCTGTAGCCGCTGAAATCGGCGTAGATCTGCCAGGCGAACGCGTACATTCCAACCAGCACAATACCGGCGTTCGGCGGGCCCATCCTGCCGGAAAACGCAGCATCCGCCACCATGGCACAGCTGTCTGCCACCACGCACTTCCGGAACATTCCGGAGAGAATAAGCATCAGGCCATCGAAAAAGCTGTCACTGTGGAACTGCCTTGGTTGCTGGACCTGAGGAAGAAGGTGCGAAGGCCGCTGGATGGGTCCGGCAACAAGATGCGGAAAAAAGCTAATGAAGAGTGCATAATCCACGAAGGATTCGGCTGGCTTCAGTTTGCCCTTGTAGACATCGATAATGTAGGCAACGGCCTGAAACGTATAAAAAGAGATTCCAGGCGGAAGGACGATTCGCAACACGGAATGAGTGTATGCCGGAGCACCCAGGGCGGTGAGCGAAGCGGTCAGCGAATCGGCGAAGAAGTTGAAGTATTTGAAGAACCCCAGGAAGCCGATATTCAGCACGAGCGACATGGTGAGCAGGGCTCGCCGCTGCAGGCGATCCTGTGACGCCGCAATGTAGCGCGCGGCAAAGAAATCGACCACCGTGGAAACCAGAATCAGGATTAAGAAGCGCCAGTCCCACCATCCATAGAAGAAATAGCTGGCGACGAGCAGCAGTACGTTTTGCCGGGCCCGTTCGAACCGCCAGCAAATCGCCACGACGATTGCCAGAAAGAACAGGTAGACGGGAGTGTCGAAAAACATAGGGGAAGACCCGATTATGGAGTAGCGGCCACTGGAGTTATGTCTCTCATTGTCGCACCGGGAGCAGAATACATGCCACCTTACGGTCAGAAACTGAGAAATCGTGGAATCCGGTATGGGCGCGATGCGCATCCGTGGCCATGCGACACTGGAGGAGATAAAGTATGGCAGGTCAACGATTCTAGGATAGTGTGAAGCTTTTTTTCGCGCGGCACCACTATATTTTGGCCCGCTACGATACACTCCATCGGGCTGGCTGGATGGACTATATTACTGGGGTAAAAGCTGACAGGAATTTGTTGCTGAGTCACGGTGAGGCATGCCAGTTGATCAGCGCAGTCAAGGCGACCCAAAAAGTTCGGGGCGATATGGCGGAAGTAGGTGTGGCTTATGGCGCGTCTGCCCGACTGATAGCGGATCATTCCCCTGAAAGACCACTTCACCTGTTCGATACATTTGACGGCCTGCCCGCACCCGGCAGCGGGGATAGTCCCAAATTTGTCGCAGGCCAATTCAAGAGTAGTCTTGAAGATGTTCGGCGTTACCTCTCTGCGAGAAACGTCTATTTTTATCAGGGTCTGTTTCCCTCCACGGCTGGACCTGTGGAAGATAAGGTGTTCTCATTTGTGCACCTGGACGTTGATCTGTACGAAAGCACCCTTGCTTCGCTTGAATTTTTCTATCCGCGGCTGTCGCCGGGCGCGATTCTGATTTCTCATGACTACCTTACTTCCGAAGGTGTGAACGTGGCCTTCAGGGAGTTTTTCGCGGACAAACCTGAGCCGGTTATCGAGCTGACGGGCTACCAGTGTATGTTTGTCAAACTGGCAGCGGGAAAGTAGACAATTTTTTAGGTACTTTGAGCTGCATCAGCGTCCTGAACGGGCACGTGGGCCGTTCACATCCACGATCTGGAGGTAGTGCGTGAGCCGAGTCCGGGAACGCGCCGGTCAGACGCTTCGATCCAACCCAGGTAACCTGCGTTAGGGGCGCTCAAAAACCATGTAAATCCAGTTTGGGTGCGACTGCGGATCAGCCTTGTCATCTGTGGAAGACTCAGCCCGGTTACTTTGCAGGCATACTTTCGGATCGCACCGCGTTCCTTCTTCCCCTTGCACCCGTACTCTTGGGCGACCAGCAGTTCCTCGGTCCACTGGTAGATCGAGGCGCGGTCTGCCCCGCAAAATGCGATTCCTTCGCTTCCCTTCAGAAACTCTGCGATCTGCTGCCCCGTCAGGGCTTCGGCGTTCTGCATCTCTATCCGCATCCAGTCGCTTGCATACGCCTGCCCCGACTACCCCATTTTCAGGATCACCTTGTGCTGGAATCAAGGGCCGTTTCAGGATCATCTTGTGTTGGACAATTCTGCGAGGCGGTCGGCCTCGTCCATGACGTATAATTGGCAGGCGAGGCTCGGGATTTGACGGCGAACGCTATTGTTCTTTCCACTTAACGGATGCTTGTGAACACACCAATACCACCTAGCCGCGCCCAGAACTTCAGGACAGATATTGAGGGACTTCGAGGCATTGCTGTTCTTGCAGTGGTTCTTTTCCACTGCGGCATTTTTGGTTTTTCGGGTGGATTTGTAGGGGTGGACATTTTTTTTGCTCTTTCCGGCTACCTCATCACGGGACTTCTTGTTTCTGAGATTCAAAAGACCTCGCGTATCAGTCTGCTGCAGTTCTACGCGCGACGCGTGCGGCGATTGCTGCCAGCATCTGCCGTCACTCTGCTTGTAACTCTTCTGGTTAGCGCAGCCGTCCTGGCCCCGCATGAGCTCGTGTTCGCCGGAAGAGCTGCCGGTGCCTCAGCGCTTTATGCGAGTAATATCTTCTTTGCTTTGAATGCCTCGGACTACTTTGCGCCGGACGTTAAAGCCAACCCGATGCTACACACCTGGTCTCTCGCAGTAGAAGAACAGTTCTATCTGTTCTGGCCCTTGCTGATCATGTTTGGACTCCAGATCTGGCGATCCAAGAAGTTTCTCGTGCTGCTTCTCTCCGGGATAACGATTGGCTCGCTGGTAGCCTCCGTGTGGTTTACATCGCATGCCGGCACCTTCGCTTTCTATGAACTTCCAACAAGAGCATGGGAGTTCGGAATCGGAGGAACTGCGGCGCTGCTTGGCCGTGGAACGTTGAAGGTACCTTCCGTTTTTTGGCATATTCTCGGATACGCTGGCGCGCTCGCGATTCTGGGGGCTGTCTGTTTTTTTTTCGGAAGATACCAGTTTTCCCGGCTGGATCGCGCTGGTACCTGTGGCAGGGACTGTTGTGGTGCTGATTGCCGGCTCCGAACGGCCACATTCCGGGCTTGGCTTAATTCTCGACTCCGCCCCGCTCCAGACACTGGGTAAGCTCTCGTATTCCTGGTACCTCTGGCATTGGCCGTTCCTTGTTTTCTCGTCCGCCCTCGTACCAAGTATTACGGCCAGCGGGAAAATAGCTGCAGCGTTGGTGGCCCTTGTCGTCGCCGCTATTACCCAGCGCTTCATTGAAAACCCAATTCGATTCAACCCTGGTTTGATGAATCGCCCCACCTACACTTTGTGTCTCGCGGCGACGATAACATTACTTTCATTTGGCGCAGCATTTCTGTCGATCCGTTTTGCGGCCAGCCTCGCGAATACGGGCGAACTGAAGACGTTCACTGCGGCGGTGGATGACATCGCTGCGCTGCCACGAGAGCAATGTGTCAGCCTCGGAACATCTTCGGACGTAAAAACATGCTCTTTTGGGAACAAGTCGTCTTCTACTGTTATCTTGTTGTTCGGTGACTCTCACGCGATCCAGTGGTTCAATCCACTTCAGCGGCTGGCATTGTCGCATAACTGGAAGCTGATCACGATCGTGAAATCCGGGTGTCCTGCGACCGACATAAAGCTTCCACATGACATCATCGGGGCCTGTGGGACCTGGAGGCAAGGGGCTATCCGGCGTATCGTGGAACTTCGCCCCACAGTGGTCGTGATCGGGAATGCGAACCACTACCTGCAGCACAAGGAGAGCACTGCAGGCAGGTTGGTTGTAACAGTTCAGCCCCCTACTTGAAGGTTTCCGGCACGTCGAAAGGGTACTCGAAGAAATCTTTAAGAATCTTCACTTTAGACCTGGCGCTTTGGAACAAGACCTGGCAAGCTGGATAGTTGGGTGCTTCGAACGGCC
>CAIYVZ010000167.1 GCA_903929755.1 uncultured Acidobacteriia bacterium | reverse complement strand
GCAAAAAACGGTCGCGGAACGGCAAATTCCCTTGACTCATGCCGATCACTGTTTCAGACTGAGAGAGTCCTGCGTCGCCGGGTTCGCAACTGATCGACATCAGATCGGACTGAGTGATCGACATCGTCGGAATACACAAGATCCAGTCCATTCGCAGCGCATTGATGGCGATCGGCGAAAACGCATTGCGGCGCTGGATCACGATTGTGACGCTTCCCGCTCTGGCGTCAACGAAGCCCAGCGAACTAGTGACACTGTCGCTGGTTCGTGCACGTTTTTGTGAGCAACTGGCGGAACTGTGTGGGGCGGCATGCTCGGACAAAGCTTTCCTGATCGGTATCTTCTCGTTATTGGAAGCGCTGATCGATGAACCTCTGGAAAGTGCGCTTCGAAGTCTGGATTTGTGCCCGGAGGTGACGAATCCCCTGCTGGGCCTTTCGAGCGAAAACGATGCACTCGGGGGGCTTTACAAGCTGATCATTTGCTACGAAATGGGGCAATGGGATGAGGTTTGCGAGCTGGCCACCCGGTTGAAGATTCCCCAAGCGGCCGTAGGCGCGGCTTACCTGGAGTCTACTGCGTGGGCAGCGGAAGCGATGACAGCCCGCGGAGCCTGACGGTGGCGGATCCTTTCCGCGCGGGAACCGCAGGGGGTTGAGTGTCTTTCACGTTTGGGGGCGGCCCCAAACAGGCCAGGAACATCTGCGCAAGCGGCGCCGTTCAGCCTGCCGGGCTCAGAAAAAAATAAACAAACCGGCGGCGATGCGATCGGTGGCGCGCAGGTTGGGCGCCCGCTTGCGCCCGCGATTGAGGATCAGCAGTTGACGCCGAATCCGGCCAGAACAGTAGCCATTGTGTCGAAAAAAAGGATGGGCCGAAGATCAATCCAGGCGCAGAGACGAAGTTTCTCCGCCTGGACTGATCCTCGATGATTTGACCCGATGCCCAGATTCGGTGTTCGCTAACGTTTCGTACTTCGCGAGCTAATTTTTGTCAGCACGAAGTGTTATCACAGCTCGTTAACACCAATCTAAAGTTGTGGGCCGGGTACTCACTAAGCGAAAAAAGACGGTCACGCGAGTTTATCTCGCACCTGTCGTTCTGCCTGTGAGTTTCCTGGAGTTGGGTGTCGGCAGGCTGATGCCCGGGACCGATTGAAGTGTTTGGTTGCGGGGGAAGGATTTGAACCTTCGACCTTTGGGTTATGAGCCCAACGAGCTACCAGACTGCTCCACCCCGCAGAACGATACTAGCAACCCCCGCTCCCGGTGTCAACAACTTGTTCGTACTTCGATGACGCGATCTCGTAGAAAATCCAGCAGATCGGCCGTCAGGAAGGGTTTTTTCACCACCTCAAAATCGTGGTCGTCGCAGACTTCCAGGACCGCGTTTGATGGTTCGGTTTCGCACGTAAGCACGACCTGTACGTCTGGCCACGCATCGCGGAGGTCCAGCGCGAGGTCCACGCCGCCCCAATCGTTGATGCCCATATCGATGATGGCGGCGTGCACTTCGCGCTTCGAAAATAATTTCCGCGCTTCGGTCACGGTCCGGGCCGGCATGGGGTCCCAACGGCAATCGGCGGTGGCATGAGTCATGAATTTCAGAAGTTCGGCGTTGTCGTCCACCACCAGAACCGAAGGTGCGGCGGGCATGGGCGGTTCGCCCAAGCCCATGGAGCGGAGATTCAGAGACGCGCCGTCGGCTGCGACCTCCACAAGGACTCTGCCGCCGGCGGAAATCTGCTGGCGCGACACAAGGCTCGCCAGGGGCTGCGTCAGGTGGCGGTGGATGGTGCGTTTGAGTTCGCGAGCCCCGTATTCGGCGCTGGTGCCCTTCTCCATGAGCCACTGGCGGGTTGGCCAGGGGGCGTCGATCACGAAAGCCCGGTGACCGAGGCGGGATTCCACGTGCCCCTGCAGGCGGTCGATCTCATGGTCGGTGATGGCAGCGAAGGAAGTGGCGGTGAGGGGTTCGTAGGTGACGACATGGTCGATGCGGTTCACGAATTCCGGGGAGAAGCGGCGGCGCACGGCGGAAAGGCCGATGTTTTCCAGCTTATTCTTCATTTCCTCGCGGGAGGCGGTGGCACCGGCGGCCTGGAAGCCGAAGTCGGGGTGAATTTCCCTCATCATGTCGCGGGCCCCCAGGTTGCTGGTCATAAAGATGATGGTCTTCTCAAAGTTCACCGAGGCGTTGTCGCCGAGCCGGAGGACGCCGCGGTCCAGTACGCCGAGCAGCAGCCGGGCCATGGAGGGTGCAGCCTTCTCGATCTCGTCAAAGAGCACGATGGAGAGGCCGCACTTGGGGCTCGCCACCGAAGTCAGCTTCTGCTGGGAGAGCAGAGGCTGCGTCTCGCGGTGCCCGAGGTAGCCGGGAGGCGCGCCTATGAGTTTGGCTACCTCATGCTCCATCTGAAACTCTCCACAATCGATCTTGAGGACATTCTTGATGCTGCCGTGCAGCGCTTCAGCGAGCGCCTCCACGGTGCGGGTCTTGCCCGTCCCGGTGGGCCCCAGAAGCAGGAAGACGCCTGCGGGGCGGTTTTCGGGGGCAAGCCCGGCCTGAAACATCTCAATGCAAGGCACGATTGCGTTAATTCCGTTCGGCTGGCCCACCACGCGTGAAGCCAGCGCAGCGGCGAGGTCTTTTGTTGTTTTCTCCATGGCTATCTCCCTGTAGTAATCTGCGGTGCTGATGAAGGTGACTTTTCGCTCCGGCATATTCCTGACTTGGTTTTCTCAGGCGAGCGGTGCAAGATGTCCCCGGCGAGCTCTGTGCGTGAGCTGACACTGCGCCTGTAACTATTTGATTCAATTGATATTTTCCGCTTGATAAAAAAACTTCAGCGGCGCGTGAACGGCTTTCTCGCACCCTCTGAAAGTTCCCGGAAATGATGGCAGCACATGAGTTGTGACAACTTGACGAAAAAGCGGCTGCAAAGCGGGCCACACGTCCGCCCCGGACGCCCGGTCTGATACGATTGATCCCAGATGGCACTTGTAGTAGGTACCGATCTCCTCCCGGGGCTTCGAGGGGATCTTGGACAGCGTCGAATCGGCGCAGGAATGGCTCGATTGGACGAGTACTGGAATGTAGTGGGACGATTTGACCCACACTTCCCCGAAGCCGCGCCCATGCTTTGCTACGTCGCCCAGTGGGTGGACGCGGGCTGGAGAGGGATCGATGTCGTCCAGGACGGGCTCGGGAGTTTCTCCAAGGGGAATCGTCAGAACCTGACGTTGAGCGACTACGCGCACGTGCTGATGGCCGAGGGCGTGGTCTGGGTTCACGAAGAACATATTGGCCGGGCGCTGACGAACTTCAGTCTGGTGCTTTCGTTCCGAAACGAACTGCAGGATCCGCAATTGCTGGCGCTGGCGCATTTTTGGTCGTCCCGCTGCCACCGCAAGAGCGGCGAATACGAAAGCTCTTTGGCGCATGCCGGGGAAGCTTTCCGCCTGGCGTCTGACGCGGCAATGGAACCGATGGCCGCGGCCATGCGGGTGCACGAAAGTTGGCTGCTTTTCCAAAAAGGGCGAACGAAAGAAGCCCTGAAGCTGCTCTCCGAAGCTGATTTAGTGTTGAAGGAGACAGACGACTTCATCACGCGGGGCAATATTCAGTCCAGCTACGGCCGCATGTACCGCCGGGAAGGCCGGTACGATTTGGCGCTTCGGCATTTTGCGCAGGCGATTGACGAATACAGCCAACGCGACCCCGCGCACCGCAATCTGGCGCGTTCGCTGGCCAATATGGGCTACGTGGAGCGGTTGATCGCGCTGCAGATGCGGAAGAGGATTGACGCCGACGCCGCACAGCGACGCAAGTCCGAACCGGAACTGCGACATCAATATGAAGCGATGCGCGAGAAGGCCCTGGCGCACCTGGATCACGCAACACAGATTTACTCGATCCATTCGCACCACCGGGGTTCCGGCACGGTCTGTGTGAATCGCGGGCATCTGCACCTGGACAGCGGCGATTTGCAAAAGGCGGATGAAGAGGCACGCCAGGCGTATGCGCTGGGTGAGCAGAAGAAGGATTACATCCTGATGGCTCGTGCCCGACTACTGGAATGCATGGTGGAAAACACCAAGCTGGAAGAAGAGATTGAGGATCCGGCCTGGGTGGCGCATCTGGCGACCGAGGCGGCCAAAGAGGCCTCCGAGCTTTCCAAGCATACGGAAAACCGGCGGTTGCAGGCGCGGACGCTGATCTGGCTGGGGCTGACGATTTGCAACACGACCCCAGCCGGCAGCGATCAGGCCAGGGAAATTTACGACCATGCGGCGGCGCTGCTGAAGAATGAAGTCCAGGATCATATCTGGGAAGATTTGCAGGCCCTGAAGGCTAAGGTGGTGAAGGGCGGTAACGTGGATGCCACGTTGCAGGCGTGGTCGCAAGGGGTGGTAGGGGACCGTACGTTCCAGCAGCTCACGGAAGACTTCGCGGACCTGATTATCCCGAAAATTTGGGATCATGAAGGCCGCCGGGTGGCTCGTGTTGCCAAACGCCTGTCTATTTCGCCCAAGAAAGTTCGCCGGGTGCTGGCGCGCCTGGGTCTGCACGGCGCATGACAGACGGCAAGGCGAAGCAGCCCAAAACCGGACCGCTGGCGGGGATTAAGGTCCTCGACTTTTCGCACGCTCTGGCTGGCCCGTATGCCACGCTGCTGCTGGCGGATTACGGGGCGGACGTGTACAAACTGGAAGCGCCCGGTGGCTCGGACATGGGGCGCGGCTGGGGACCTCCGTTCCAGAGCGGGCTGGCGTCGTTTTTCCTGGGTCTGAACCGGGGGAAACAGGGCATTTCCATCGACCTGAAGAAGCCCGAAGGCATTGAACTCTGCCTGCAGCTGGTGGAGAAAATGGACGTGGTGATTGAGAACTTCCGTCCCGGGACCATGGACCGCCTTGGCCTGGGCTATGAAGCCGTGAAGGCGCGGAATCCTAAGCTGATTTACTGTTCCATCTCGGGCTATGGCCAGACCGGGCCCTCATGCCATGAAACGGCGATGGATCTGATTGTGCAGTGTTCGAGCGGGCTGCTGAGCGTAACGGGCACCGAGCAGGGCGAGCAGGTTCGCTGCGGCTATTCGGTGGCGGATGTTTCGGCGGGAATGTTCGCGGTGATGGGCATCCTGATGGCGCTGCACTCGCGGCACTCGACCGGGGTGGGCCAGCATGTGGACGTCTCCATGCAGGACTGCATGATTTCGGCGATGACTTCGAATTACATGTACTTTCTTGGCTCGGGCGTGAATCCGGCACCCCTGGGGTCGGCGTTTGCAACGGTGGTTCCTTACCGCGTTTTCACGGCGAAGGACAAAGGCTTTGCGCTGGCGGCGGGGAGCGAAAAGCTCTGGCATGAGTTCTGCGTGGCGATTGGCTTGCCGGAGCTGGAAACGGACCCGAAATACGCCAATAACGCGGTGCGTTCGGAGAATCGTCCGGCGCTGGAAGATGTGCTGAATTGCCATTTCGCGGCGAAGACGGCGGACGAATGGATTGATGCCCTGCGAGCTGCCGGAATTCCGGCCACTCCCGTGAACACCTTCGCGGACGTGGCGGCGCACCCACAATCGGCGGCACGGGGGATGTTCCCCACGGTGGACCATCCTGTGGTGGGTCCGCACCGTGTGGTGGGGGCTCCGGTGAAGCTTTCGGCAACGCCGCCGCAGATTACGACGGGCGCCCCGCTGCCCGGCCAGCACTCGCTGGAAGCGCTGGGAGAAGTGCTGAATCTGGACAGAGATGTGGCGCGCAGCCTGGTTGAGCGCGGCATCGTGTTCAGTCATTCGCTATAGTGGCCACACGTGCAGGCAAATCGCAGGAATCTCATTAGTGTCGCGGTAGTAGGTACGCTGTTTCTCGGCGTGACCGTTGCAGGTCTGATCGGCAACGCCAAGACGGGGAACTATGTGGCGACGCCGATCCTGATAACGGCTATCGGGATCGCGGTCCTTTTCATGGGGCTTAGCCACTTCCGGGTGCGCCAAATGCTGCAGGAAAAGACGCCGGACCGGCTGATTACGCACTATCACAAGACGGTTCGAAGGATCCCGAACGCGGACGCTGCCATTGCTTATCTGTGTGCGCTAACCGCAGCGTTCTTCGGCGATTTCGCTCGTGCACGCAAGGAACTGGAACCGGTCGACTGGGATACGACGCGCCCGATGTATCGCGGACACCGCCTGTACGTGCTGGCGCTGCTGGCGATTCTGGAAGAAAACGACTACGCGAAGGCCAACCTGCTGACGGCGCAGGCACGGGAACTGGAAGCTCGCGATGCGGCGGGTGGGTTCGAATTGCTGGATGGCTCGATTCGCCTGGTTACGGGCGGCCTGGACGCGGATGAACTCGACCAGATCGTACCGAAGCTGGAGAAATCGGCGAAGAAGGCGGCGGGTCTGGTGCCGGGAATTGCGGCCTGGGCGCTGGCTCTGCATTTCCACCGGCTCAACATGCCGGACCGGGCGACGGAGTACAAGGAACAGCTGCGATCGGCTGTCCCGCATTGTTTGGCGCTGAAACCGCTGCCGCCGACGGCTTAGTTAGTACTCGGTTTCAGAACTTCGCGCACGTATTCCCTGGGGACGAGAAAGCCCAAGTCCCGTTCGGGGCCTCTCCAGAACAGATCCGGGGTTTTCCTGAAAGGCACCAGGAAAGTTGTATCCCGGGCCACTGAAGTGGCAACAGCTGAAAACCTCTCGGTTGGCGATCTGTTCGCATCGACGGTTGAGGCGCGCCTTCTCGAATTCGATCACCTCAAAGAGAACGCGTCTCGTGGGAGCTACCAGAAATGCATACTCGTCATGTGGAAGGCTGCCGCCGTGGAACCGCCTAAGCATGACCGCTTCTGATACGGTGGCGCAGTCGCCAAATTGATCGTCGTCGCCGGGATGCCCGACTGCTTGTCGTGTGCCCAATAGCGGAAGGCCACGCCCCGTCAAAACCTACGATCACGCATCCGCAGGCTTTACGAATCCTGCGTTTCTTCCCAGGGATTGACGATAGCCACACCCGCTCTCTCGAAATCGCCACGATCACGGGTCACCATCGTAAAGCCGTGGTGCAACGCCGTCGCGGCGATGATCAGGTCCGGCTGCGAAAACGTGTGCCCCGCCTTCCGGCCTTGCTCGACCAGAACCCTCCACCTGAACATGATCTCCTCAGTGACGGGTAAGACCCGTCGGTCGAACATAGGCCGTATCGTATTCGTGAGCCAGTCGTTCAGCTCATCGCGGCGACCGCTCCCTTCGCTCAGGAGTTCGATACCGAAGCGAAGCTCGGCCAGCGTTACCGCGCTGATGTAGAGCTGCTCAAGCGGACGGTCGGAAATGAACGTCAGAACTCGCGGTTCTGGTTTTAATCGGCGTATTTCCGAGAGGATGTTGGTATCGAGAAGCCAAGGCATCAGAATGTAACGTCACGCACCGGCAGTCTGTAACGTGCAGGCTCAATCCCGACTTCCCGGTAAGGGGAAGACTGTAGGGCGGCAATCAGGTCGGCGCCCGTGCGGTTTCCACGCGGTTCTACCACAGAGGGCGGGGCGGGTGGCGCAGTTTTCAACGCCTGCATGATTACCTCTTCGACGGTTTGAAAGGCGCCAGCTTTCATTCGGTCCATAATCAGAGCTTCGAGTTCCGGTCTGTGAATTTCTATCGTCATCATTGTGGCAGCCCGCTCCTTTGTTAAGTTTGGCACAGATAGCTGCCCGAACAATCGGCTCTCCCTGGAGAAGAGGGAGAAGAAATCGAGGATGGTATGCGCGCTTCGTTCACACAAACAATTAGCGAAGTTGGGTATCCGCTTGACTCCAGGTGACCACAACCTGTCGTGTGCGGGGTGATGGAAGACTATTCGAAAAACCTGACGGAGTTGGAGACGAGGTTCTCAATCAATCGCTTCGGGAACGTTTCCACCTGCCTGAAAGCAAGAGTGCGGTGGTGTCCCATATCATGTCGGCCGCGATCGAGATGGGCTTTATTTTATTTTATTTTATAAAGCCTGACGAGAAGGTGGGCGCTTCCCGAAAGTACGCTCGATACCTGCCGTTCTGGGCTTAATTTCTGTTAAAGGCCGTCCCACATCCGACAGGATCTAATACTTTAACTATATGAAAATAAAAGACTTGATTATTTAAGCGTTTGCCCGCAAGGCGCGCGACTCAAGGAGTTCCTGAATCATTCTTCAACCCGGAACCTGGGCTGTGCGAACGTCAACCTGACACCAAAGCCCTACTCGTTGAATTTGAAGTGCCTTGCCGGTTCCGGGCGGTTGGCCGGCTACTCGGAGAATGTGGGCTTCACCATACGCGGTGCCCAATCCTTCTCACCATCTGAAGTCTGCCACCTCCGATTACTATGGCACCACGGTCGCCGTCGTGCGATCCTGTAGCCGAGGCGCGCGGCTCATTCGCAAAGTTAAAGTACGACAATCGAATCGGCCGATCCAGAGCGTCGCACGTTTTCAAAGAAAGACCATTCAACGATGCTCGCTCAGATACAACGAGAGATTGCCCAAGATCCGTACTACCGGAACAACTTCGACAACGATGGGCAGCGCTTCATCGCTTGGTACCTCCGACGCGTGCTCCTGCGTGACGACGCGCAGACCCGCGATGACATCACGGACGGACCGAACGACAAAGAAATCGACGCTGTGATCGTGGATGAGGAGGACCAGCGCATCGTTGTGATTCAGGGAAAGTTCATCACAGCAGGCCAAGTCGATGGTGGCCCTATTCAGGAAGTGCTGACTGCATGGCTAAGGCTCCAGAAGTTGGACTCGCTACAGAAGGATTGCAACGAGCGACTCAAGAAGAAGATCGAGGCGATCCGCACGGCGCTGGATGAGGACTACCGCGTGGAGTTTGAGTTGCTGACCACAGGAACGCTCACGCAGGCCGCGCAAGCCGACCTCAAGGCCTTCGCCGAGCAAGTATCGGAGTTCGAAGATCTTTCGGCGAGTTTGCACCTGATTGACACTGAGATGTTGACCGCGCGTCTTGCCGAGGCAGAAAATACGGTGCTCCCATCGCTGGAACACACAGTCACGCTCGATCCCGCCAAGGTGGTTAACACACTCTTTCCGAGCGCAAATACCATCATCGCTATGCTCCCGCTTACCGAATGCCTCAAGTTTCCCGGCATTACCGACGGGCGACTGTTCGCAAAGAACGTCCGGCAATCACTCGGCAGCAACAATAAGGTCAATCGTGCATTGAAACGGACTATCCATGGCGAGCGCGTCCGAGACTTCATGTTCTACCACAACGGAATCACTGCGATCTGCAACTCCATGACTCTGAGCGCAGACAGAACCAAACTCACGCTCAAGGGCGTGAGCGTGGTCAACGGCTGCCAGTCACTGAGCACGATCTACACATGTTCCGAGCGAGTTCGCGCTCCGGAGGCGAAGGATGCGCACATCCTCTTTCGGTTCTACGAGATCAAGGATCGGGCGTTTGGCGATCACATCAGCATCAATACCAACTCGCAGAGCGCTGTGAAACAGCGTGATCTACGCAGCAATGATCGCGTAATGGTGGGCCTGAAGAAAGCTTTCGAGACGCGATATCCATCGGGAGCATTTCTTACCAAACGTGGCGAAATGGCACCTGAGGACAAGGTCAAGGCTCCCGAGTTTGTAATGGATGCATCCTCGTTCGGAAAGTGCGTGATGGCGTGGCACTGTCAACGTCCGAATATCTGTAAGCGTTAGAGCAACCCCATCTATGAAAGGGACTGTTTAACTGCTGAAGTAGGAGGGTGAACTACTCTGAATCAGGACGACAGAAGCAGCGGCGTCGAAGTCGGGCGGAAGCACATCAGATAGCAACTGAGTACGTGG
>CAIYVZ010000166.1 GCA_903929755.1 uncultured Acidobacteriia bacterium | reverse complement strand
GCGCAACAAGAGACTCTGGCAAATGGCACCTCCATTCCTAACGTATCAGTACGTTAGGAATATAGCCACAAAAAAGAGCACCGCTGATCCATCTACTTTCATGTCGCACACCCTCAGCGAGGTCTTTCGCGGCAAGTGCACCGACGCCCTGGAGCGATCCTTTTGCCGCGGGTGAACTCCGGTTCCACGGGCAGCTCAAGCCTTTCGCCGAGCCACGGTTATTCCGGAGCTTTCTCCGCCAGCTGTTCCGTCACCGTTGGGTTGTCTACTGCAAACCACCTTTTGGCGGCTCCGATCAGGTGCTCCGTTACCTCGGTGCTTATACCCACCGTGTTGCCATCTCCAATCACCGGCTGGTCTCCTTCGACGGCGAAAAGATCTCGTTCCGCTTCAAAGACTCCACCCACGGCAACAAGAAACGCCTCATGACGCTTTGTGCAGATGAGTTTCTCCGCCGTTTCCTGCTTCATGTCCTGCCTCGCGGCTTCGTTCGTATTCGCCGCTTCGGTTTCCTTGCCAGCCGCCGACGCCGCGCACTCGTCCCATTGTGCAAACAACTACTGGCCGATACCCCTCCTGCTTCCGAGCGTGCCGGGATCTCCACTACCTCGCCAGAGCCTGCAGCAATGTGGGCCTGCCCGACCTGCAGCGGCCCCATGGTCCTCGTGGAGCGGCTGACGGCCAGACAACTCGCACTCCGCTCACCGCCGAAGAGGGCTGCCTGATAGCGCACGCTGCTCCATACGCGGGCTTCGCCACCATTTTCCTGCCTGTCAGGACAGGTTGACCAGCGAAATCCCTATACTGCAACCCCTGTTTGGCCCGGACGCATCCCCTTTACTCTCGATCGCCTCTCGCCAACGCAATCGCCCAGGGCTCTGGCGGCAGGTCCCGCATATTCAAAACCCATAGCGCTGTCGTGCCAAACCGGACAAGCTTCCTTCAACGCACCGTATCGAAACCGCTGCGGCCCTGAAAAGCGTCCACCCTCAGGGTCTTCCTGCCGCAGTGCGTCCGATACGGTCCCAGGCGTTCACTAAAGGGCGAAAATGTGGCGGAGCTCAGCCAGGTCCGGTTGGCGTCCGTATTCACAAATCTCGTAGGCCTCGCGCGTGTAGTTGGTTCCCAATAATGCCCGAAAACGTTCATCAAGCCAGGTTCGACGGGCATCGGGCGCAGCCGGGACATCTGTGGGATCACCGAGGAAGTCTGTGCCGGAAATCCAGGGGAGCCACTCGTAGTACTGGGAGACGTGCGCGTCGAGGGCGTCTACCTTTTTGTCCCAGAAGTGCGTGATATCGACAGAAATATCAGGGCTGAACGGACAGGGTTTCCGGAAATGATCTTCCATGTACAGATAGACCGGATTGGCTCGGAGAGGTTCGACTTCCGCGCAAACGCCGGGGACCATGACGAGATAGGCCGAATCCTGCACGAGTTGCGAGGTATAGCGGTGGTCCGGGTGATAGTCGGAGGGACGATGGGTTACCACGATATCTGCGTGGGTTCGGCGCAACAGCTGGATTACCGCTGCCCGGACTGAGAGGGTGGGCAAGAGATGGCCATCCCGGTTGGGCAGCACGCGGTAGGACGTGAGGCCCAGGCGCAGTGCCGATTCCGCGCATTCCTGCAAGCGGCGGGCCTCGACGATGCCTCCGTGGCTGATTTGGTGGCCCGCACTGCCGTCAGTGAGGGAGACGAAATGAACCTGGTGGCCCTTTGCGACGAGGAGCGCTGCGGTACCTCCGCACTTTGTTTCGCAATCGTCAGGGTGTGCGCCTATAAAAACAACGTTCATGGAAAGCCTCCTGCGTTGATTCGTTCGAGGCGCTATCGCGCCCCCTGCCAGGGGAAGACGTGGGCCGAAGAATCAAAAAATGGTGTTCCAGTTTCAGGATGCCTGCCTTCCGGCGGCGGCCAGTTTGCCGGCGTTGCGGAGCGTGGCGACGGAGGCAAGCGTTTTTCATGCGAGGCCCGTCCCGTCCCACGCGTCCAGAGGGCTGGCGGTGCCGGCAATTTCGGGCGCTTCCGGTACGCGAGTGTGCCCCGCTTCGTGGAGTTTTTCCTGCAGGATGAGGAGGGCGGCTTCCGGCGTATCGGCGAACTGAAAGAGCGCGAGATCGGCTTCCGAAATCATGCCGTGTTTGACGAAGGCGTCGAAGTTGATGACTTCCTTCCAGTACTCGCTTCCATAAAGGACGATGGCGATTTTCTTTTTCAGCTTGCGGGTCTGGACCAGCGTCATAATCTCGAACAGTTCGTCCATGGTGCCGAAACCGCCCGGAAACACGACGAGGGCCTTGGCGAGGTAGGCGAACCAGAACTTCCGCATGAAGAAGTAGTGGAATTCGAAGTTCAGACTGGGGGTAATCCAGGGGTTCGGGAACTGCTCAAAGGGGAGGCCGATGTTGAGGCCGATAGTTTTGCCGCCAGCTTCGGTAGCGCCCCGATTGGCCGCTTCCATAATGCCGGGGCCCCCGCCGGAGCAGATAACGAAGCGTTTGGAGTGGAGTGAAAGGGTTTGCGACCAGTCGGTGACGAGGCTCGCGAGTTGGCGCGCGTCCTGGTAGTAACGCGCCATGGGACCTTCTTCTTGAATTCGGGCGGAACCAAAGAAGACGATGGTGTCGGAGATGCCCTGGCTCCGGAAATGGGAGAGCGGCTCCAGATATTCGGAGAGGATGCGCAGGGGACGGGCGTCCGACTTTCGCAGGAAGTCATCGTTGGCGTAGGCGAGAGGAGGCCGGGCCTGGGGGGGCGTGTCGCTCACTTTGTTTCTTCCGGCTTTGTTTCTTCCAGTCGCTGGACGCGCTTCAGCAAATCGCGGATATTGCGGAGCATCTCGGGAAGTTTCTGGAACGTGGTGATGGCGCGAAGCCAGGCGCCGGCTTCGAAGGCCGGCGAACCGGAGACTCGTGAGTTGGGCGCGACGTCGCCACCGATGCCGCTTTGCGCGTAGACGGTGGCACCTTCATGGATGGTCAAATGGCCGGAGATGCCGACCTGACCGGCGAGGAGCACGTTCTTTTCGAGGATGGAACTGCCAGCCAAACCGGTTTGAGAGCAGATGATGTTGTCCTCGCCGACGACGCAGGCGTGGCCGATCTGGACGAGGCTGTCGATTTTCGCGCCCCGTTTTATACGGGTTTCACCCATGGTGGCGCGGTCGACGGAGGTCAGGCTCTGGATTTCGACATCGTCTTCGATAACGGTGATGCCGGACTGGACGATTTTGTGGTGGCTGCCATCGGCGCGTTTTGCAAAACCGAACCCATCGCCGCCAACCACTGCGCTGTTCTGGAGGATGACGCGGGCACCGACCTGGCAGAATTCACGGACGACGGAGTGGGAGTGGAGGATGGAGTCGTGTCCGATGGAGGCGCCCGCGTAGACGACGGCGTGGGGATGCAGCGTGGCACCGTTGCCGATGGTGACATGTTCGCCGATGGACACGAAGGCTCCAATGGAGACGTTGGAGCCTATGGTGGCGGTGGCGGCGATGGCGGCGGAGGGGTGGATGCCGACAGGGGGGCGGGGCGGTTGGTAGAAGTGTTCGAGAGCCCGGGCGAAATCAAGGTAGGGATTGGTGGAGACGAGGGTTGGAAGACCCGGGATGGGGTTGGCGGCGACGACGGCGCTGGCCCTGGTGTCCTTCAGTTTCGGCGCGTACTTCATGTTGGCGAGGAAGGTGAGGTGGCCGACTTCGGCCTTCTCCATTCCCCTGACGCCGGTGATCTCTACGTTGTTGATATCTGCGTTCGGGTCGCCTTCGAGGCGGCAGTTGAGGGCTTCGGCAAGTTGAGAGAGCTTCATCGCTACAAACAGGGTAGCGCCTACTTCGCCCTCAGGGTGCCGGTCATGGTGGCCATGGCAGTTTCTATGGCGAGCTTTTCGGTGGAACAGGGGCGGGCTTTGCGGATGTCTTCCGTGCCGCGAGGGTGCGTTTTGAACCAGTCGGTAGCGCAGTCGTCGAAGCCATCGATGGTTTTGACCAGGGTGGCCCATTTGTCGGCCACGTCACGACGGCCGCCGTGGTGGTAGACGACAAGATAGCCGGTCGCATACTTTTTGGCACGCCAGTCGATGTCGGAGTTGTCATGCCGGTTCTGGGTTTCGGAGAAGAATTTTTCGAGAGCCGGCCGGTCGGCGGGGCTGTAGGCGGACGCATCGAAGTACTTGTCGCTGAGCGTGATGAGGTCGTCAATCGAGGCCATGTAGGGACCGATGAGGTTAAATGCGTCGGTGACGATTTTGGACTGGGCGACCTGATTCTGGCGGAATTCGGAGAGGGCGATTTCGTTCCGCTTGCTATTGTCCTGAATTATTGAGGTGACTCCGGTACCGAGCAGGGACAGGACGCCCGCGACGACCGTGGACCCGAGCAGGCTTTCAAATAGTTTGGCGCGCTCCATTGTCTGGTTTCCTGAATTGTCTGGTTTCCTGAATTGTCTGGTTTCCTGAATTGTCTGGTTTCCTGAATTGTCTGGTTTCCTGAATTGTCCGGTTTCAATTGCCTGGCTTGCCGGAGATGAGGGGGGCGAGCGTGGATTTTAGTTTGGGATTCGCTTCATTGTAAAGAGCGCGGATTGCTTCTGTGGTGTGCTCCGGCGAGGAGCTGAGTTTGGTGGTGAACGCGCTGATCGCCCTTTGCGTCTGCGGGTCTGCCTGTCTGAGGCGATCCACAATTTCGGAGACGGGCGGAACGGGTGGCGGGGCGTTTTTGGGTCTTGGTCGCGGCTGCGGTCTCGGTGCCACAGGGCCGACCAGGTGACCTTCTTCATCCACTCGGATCAGTTCGATGGCCAGGTTTCTGGTAGCTTCCCGAGTCTTCCTGGTGGAATCGGTGGAGGCTTGCAGGGCGAGGTCAACGAAGCGTTGGCTGTCGGGAGACAGGGCTTTGATGCGCTGGGCGGGGTCCCCGGGGGCCACCGGGCCGACGGGAGACTGCGCCAAAAAAAGGAGAATGGCGACGGGGAAAAACATAGATGAGAGTATATCGGGTTCTTACAACCCGCGTTATGGCAAGGATTGCGACATTTTTGTCCGCGCCATGCGGACGGCCATTTTCATGGCCTGTTTCATGCTGGTGCAGTCGGCGAGGTTCTTACCGGCGATGTCGAAGGCGGTGCCGTGGTCGACCGAGGTGCGGATGACGGGGATGCCGATGGAGATGTTGACGGTGCCTTCGAAATCGATGAGTTTCATGGGGATGTGGCCCTGATCGTGGTACATGGCGACGATCAGGTCATAGGCTCCGCGGTAGCCCTGGAGGAAGACGGTGTCGCCGGCGTGGGGGCCGCTGCAGTTAATGCCGAGGGCTTTGGCGCGTTCGATGGCGGGGAGGATGTTGGCTCCGTCTTCGGTGCCGAAGAGGCCGTGTTCCCCGGCGTGCGGATTCAGGCCGCAGACGGCGATGCGGGGGTTGGTGAAGCCGAGGAGTTTCATGGCCTCGTCTCCCAGCTGGATGGTGCGGACGATGCGTTCCGGTGTGGACTCGCAGGCCTTGCGCAAGGGGACGTGGGTGGTGACGTGGACCGTGCAGAGCTTTTCGCTGGCCAGCAACATGCGGGATTCGGTGGCGTGGCAGAGTTCGGCGATGTATTCGGTGTGGCCAGAGAAAGTGCGCCCGGAGAGGGTGACGGCTTCCTTGTTGAGGGGGGCGGTGACGAGTGCCTGGGCTTCGCCGGCGCGGCACATCTCGGTGGCGACGCGGACGTACTCCACGGCAGCCGAGCCGTAGCGGGCTTCCATTTTGCCGAATTCGAAGTTTTCGAAGCCCTGGGTGGCGGCGTGGATCTTGTCGGCAGGGATGGGGCAGCCGGTGACCTGGCCAGCGCGGGCGAGAACTTCGGGGTCGCCGACGACGAGCCAGTTGGCGAGACCCTGGGTTTCGGGATCGGCCATGGCTTTGGCGATGATTTCGGGGCCGATGCCGGAGGGGTCGCCCATAGTGAGGGCAATGCGCGGGAGTGTGGTCATTTGGAGAAGAATTGAGCTACGCGAACAAGGGTGTCGGGCGTCCCAAAGCCGCCGGACTTGGTGACGACGGGGACTTGATTCATTATCCCCCCTTCGATGACGCCCCACGGGACGCCGCGGACGATTTCTCCACGGAGGGTGATGGCGGTGGCACCCAGGGCCGAGAGGACCATGGTGGCGGTGTCGCCTCCGGTGATGAAGAGGGCGGCTGGTTTGGGGCGGTTGAGCAGGGTGCGGATTTCGTTTGGTGTGGTGCGGTTGCGGTCGATTTGGATGAGGGTTTGGGTAGTGGGTAGGGCGGCGACCTGCGCCTGCGTGGCGGGGTGGGTGGAGCCGATGCAGAAGTAGACGGGGCCGGGGGCTGGAGGTTGCTGTGCGTGAGGTTTTCGGGGGAAGCTCTCTGCGAGGGCCAGGGCGAGACCTCCGGAACCGCACCAGAGGACTCGTTCGCCGGAGAAGCGGCGGACGATCTCGGCGAGGTCTTCGTTGGTGGTGGCGTCGAGGATTTGGCAGCGGGCGAGGGGGAGGCCGTCGGCGTGGAGTTTGGCGGCGATGTTGATGGGTTCGGGGAGTTGGAGGAGGCCGTTCTTCACGGTGCGGCCCATTTCGGGGTAGGCGGGGGTGATGATGGCCTGGTGGTAACCGAAGGCTTCCATGGTCAAGGCGATTTCGAGGCCTGGATGGCCCCGGAGGACGGAGTCGATTTTCTTGAAGAGGACGGTGGGGTGGAGGGCTTGCGAGAGTTCGGTGATTCGTTGTCGGAGGGTGGGTTCGTCGGCGTCACGGCTGTCGGTGGAGAAGGCGGCGACGGCGGAGTGGGGCGGGTGGCGGTTCAGGCTGACGCGGGTTTCGAGACCGCGTGCGGCGAAATGGACGGCGGCGTCACAGGCTCCGGTCAGGTCGTCGGCGATGATGGCGATGGGCATGGGCTGTGCGGTACCGAATTTGAGTCCCGCCCTGATGGCGGCGGGTTTAAGCTAACTGCAGGCGAAATGAAGCTACCGAACAGAAATCTGGCTGTGGTGAGGAGCGCCTGGATATTGGGACATGGAGAAGTTGCGCCCCGGCTTACGCCTTGTTTATGTACTTATGTACCATAGAGGCGAAGGAGGCAATCTCATCCCTGAACTTGAAATACTCTCGGTTGTTGCGGTGCTCGACGATATTCCCGCCAGTTGCCTCCTGCGGGGTCAGGTCGGGACCGTCGTTGACATTTGGGCGCAGGGCGTCTATGAGGTTGAGTTTTGCGATCCGGACGGGAAGACCTACGCGATGGCGGCGTTGCGGGCTGATCAGGTGATGCCGCTTCGTTACATGCCGGTGGACCGGGCCGCTTAGGTCTTGGGTCGGTGTTCGGATCGGGAGGCGCTGGCGAGAGCTTCCGGATGCGTGCCTGGGTGGTGACCGCGTCGGTATCGCGGCTGTCCGTTGAGTATGCCCCGACGGGCGAAGCCACGCTGTTTCCGGCCAGACTGACACGCGTTTCAAGACCTCGGGTGGCGAAGTGGATGGCGGCGTCACCGGCTCCGGTAAGGTTGTCCGCGATGATGGCGAGAAGCATGGGTTGCGTGCCCTGAGTATCTCACTGGAGAAGTGCGAGAATCGAAAAATGCCAAACATGATGGGGGCTTATGGTGAGTGGGCGTCGGGGCTGGCGCAGGATCCTCCTCGGCTGTCGTTTCGGCGGGCCGGGTGGGCGAGCGTTGGGGAGTGGCAGCGGCAGGCCAGGGCGAAGTATGTAGCGGCGTTGCTGCAGCCGGATACGGGTGGCGTGCCGAAGGCTACCGTGCAACATGCGGTGGAGTATGACGGCTTGGCGTTCGAGCACATGACGTGGAGTTTGCCGTATGGTCCGCCCACGGAGGCGGTGTTTGTGAAGCCCGCCGGGGCTTCCGGAAAACTGCCGGGGGTGCTGGCGCTGCATGACCATGGCGGGAACAAGTACTTCGGGACGCGGAAGATTCTGCGGATGTCGGCGGATCCGCATCCGCTGATGCTTGAACACCAGAACCGGTATTACGGCGGGGCGGCGTGGGTGAATGAACTGGCGCGGCGGGGGTACGGTGTGTTGGTGGCGGATGCGTTTGCGTTCGGCAGCCGGCGGGTTCGGGTGGGAGATGTTCCGGACGCCATCCGGCAGGGCCTGACGGAGCAGAATCCTGAGGCCACCGATGAGATTCAGAAATACAACACGTGGGCGGCGGGGCACGAGCACATCCTGTCGAAGAGTCTGTTTTCGGCGGGGACGACGTGGCCGGGGACGTTTGTGGCGGAGGACCAGAGGGCGCTGGATTATTTGTGCTCGCGGCCGGATGTGGATGGGGCGCGGGTGGGGTGTTGCGGGTTGTCGGGTGGGGGACTGCGGACGGTTTATCTGACGGGGGCGGATGCGCGGCTGAAGTGTTCCTGCGCGGTGGGGATGATGACGACGTGGCGGGATTATCTGCTGAACAAGTGCTCTACACATACGTGGATGGTTTATGTGCCGGGGATGCCGTTGGAGCTGGATTATCCGGAGATTTACGGGCTGAATTTGCCGAATCCGGTGATGGTGCTGAATAACCGGGAGGACCAGTTGTTTACGGTGGGGGAGATGGAGCGGGCGGACCGGATTTTGGGCGAGGTCTACCGGAAGGCGGGCGCGGCGGACCGGTACAGGATGAATTTCTATCCAGGGCCGCACAAGTTTGATCGGGATATGCAGCGGGATGCGTTTGCGTGGTTTGATAAGTGGCTGAAGGTATGACGCCCGTCGAGTATCTGGCGATTGAGCGCCAGGCTGAGTTTAAATCTGCTGGTGGCGGCTGACCTCGTACGACGAGCCCGATGAGGCGGTGAAGTTGGAGTCGGTGGGGGCCTCGGTGCTGCTGGCGGACTTGTACGAGAAGGTTGAATTCCCGCCGGTTTGATATGCTGGCCGCGATGATGCGGAATGTTTTGATAGTTGTCGCGGCGGTGAGCGCCGTGGTTTTGGTGGCGCAACAGCCCCCTGTTGCCGCGCCTGGCCGGGCGGGAGGCGGGCGTGGTCCGGCGGTGGTGGCGAAGCCTGCGGAACTGGCGAGCATTCGCGACAAAGCGGGGCAAATTGAGGCGGCCGTCAAAGACCTGAAGGCGAAGAAGGCCGATGCCGCACTGGTCGGCGATGTGGAGGTTTTCGCCAAAGCAGGCCGTTTTCTGGTGGAGTATCCCGAGTTGTTCGGTACGCAGGCGGCTATTGACCACTCGATGACGGTTCTGGATTCCGGGCTCGAACGCGCGAAGCAGTTGCAGGCGGGACAGTCTCCGTGGGTTGCGGGCAGCAGCCGGACCTACGCTTACTACTCCGAAATGGACGGCTCCGTGCAGCCGTATCACGTCACGCTTCCGGCCAACTATGATCCCGCGAAGCCCACCCGGCTGTATGTTTGGATGCACGGGCGCCAGAACAACACCACAGAATCGGAATTCATTTTCAGCTTCATGAAGCCGCGCCCGCCGGGGAATGCTCCGGTGGCGGATCAGGGCCAGATTCAGGTGGATCTGTTTGGGCGGATCAACTCTGCGGGCTGGCACTGGGGTGGCGAGGCGGATGTGTTTGAAACCATCGCCGCGGTGAAGAAGCGCTTCAAGATCGACGACAAGCGGGTGATGCTGCGTGGTTTCTCAATGGGCGGGGAAGGCGGGTGGCACATCGCGCTGCATTATCCGGATCGGTTCGCGGCGGCGGAGATTGGGGCGGGGACCTGGTCACGGCGTCCCGCCATGACGGGTTTTGAACCTTACCAGCAAGTGGCGCTGCGGATCTGGGAAAACATGGAGGAATGGGCGCTGAATGCCTATAACCTTCCGCTGGCGGGCCATGACGGGGATAACGACACGCAGACACCGTCGCTGCCCACGCCTGCGCCGACGCCGCACCGGGGGCAACTGGAGAGTTCGCTGCGTGCGCGGGCTCAACTGGAGAAGGAAGGGTTCAAGTCTGAAGGGGAACCGGACTTTCTGAAGGTGATGGGCACGCCGGCCGTGTTCCTGATCTCGCAGAATACGGGGCACGGGACGAGTCCGCTGGTCCGCCAGAGGCTGGATGCGTTTCTGAAGGAATGGGGCGATAAGGGGCAGGTGTCACCGGATCATATCCGCTTTCTGACTTACACGACACGTTACAACAAAGATTACTGGGTGTCGGTGGAAGGCATGGGCAAGTTGTACGAACGCGCCGATGTTGAGGCGGAACGCAGCGGCGGCGGCAGTGCCTACAAGATCAAGACCAATAACGTGACGCGGTTGGCGTTACGCGAGATGGCTCAGGCTAAGTCGATCTCCATCGACGGGCAGGAACTGAAGGTAAAGGGCGCGGCGGAAATTACTTTGCAGAAGAGTGCGGGCGGGTGGAAGACCGATAGGCCCGGAACCCGGCCGGGGCTGCATAAGAGCCATGCGCTGCAGGGTCCGATTGAGGATGCGTTTCTGGACCCGTTCCTGCTGGTGCGTCCGACGGGCACGCCATGGAATGACGCGGTGAATCAACAGTCACTGAAGACGCTGGCGCGGTTTGATCGGCTGTGGGGGAAGTACTTCCGAGGGCATCCGTTTGTGAAAGACGACAAAGATGTTACAGAAGCGGACTTTGCAAAGTATCACGTGGTGTTATTTGGTGATCCGGGGAGTAACAAGTGGATTGCGAAGATGGCGCCGAAGCTGCCGGTTAAGTGGACAAAGGAAACTATCACGCTGGGGGCTCAGTCGTTTTCAGCAAAAGATAACTATCCCGCGCTGATTTATCCGAATCCTCTGCACCCTTCGAAGTATGTTGTGCTGAATACGGGGCTGACAATAATTGAACGCGAGTATAACGGCGACTATGGGATGCCGCTGTGGGGCGATTACGCTATTGTCAAAGTTGGAGAAACGGCGGATGTTCCTGCGGTGAATGTTGCCGGGCTGTTCGACGAAAACTGGCAATTGCGGAAATAAATGGAGAGATCTCTTGCCCGGCGGGCCGCTATGGTCGGCGGGTTGCTGGCCACAACGGTTGGGTTTGGGACGCTCGGCTTCGTCATTGTGGAGGGCTACCCGGTCTTCGACGCGTTTTACATGACGCTGATTACGGTCTCGACGGTTGGGTATCAGGAGATCCATCCACTTAGTCACGCGGGGCGGGTTTTTAATTCATTCGTGATTCTGTTTGGCGTGTGCGTGGTGTTTTTCGGGGTGGGCGCGGTTACGCAAACCATCATTGAGCTGGAACTGCAGGATAAGTTCGGAAAGCGAAGGAGGAAGCGCGTGATCGACGGGCTGAAAGACCACTACATCATCTGCGGGTTTGGGCGGGTGGGGCGACATGCGGCTTTTGAACTGCAGCGGACGGGGGCGCCGTTTGTGGTGATCGACCGGAGCGACGCTCGCGTGGAGATGGCTCGGCAGGCGGGAATGAACGCGGTGCTGGCGGATTCGACGCGTGATGAGTCCCTGCGCCAGGTGGGGATTGCGAAGGCGAAGGGGCTGGTGTCGGCGCTCGCCACGGATGCCGACAACGTATTTGTGATTCTTTCTGCGAAGACGATGAATCCGAAGCTGACGGTAGTAACGCGGGCGAGCGAAGAAGAGGCCGAGCAGAAGTTGCGGCTTGCCGGCGCCGATACCGTGTTTGCGCCTTTCAGTATGGCTGGACACCGGCTGGCGCAGGCTTTGGTGAGGCCACACGTTTCCACATTTCTGGACTTTGCGACCACCGCAATGGGGCTGGATGTGGCGATTGAACAGGTTGAGGTGTCGGGGCTCTCGGAAGTGATTTCGAAGAGCCTGCGGGAGTTGCACCTGAGCCGAGACTACGGGGTGATCGTGATGGCCATTCGCAAGGCTGGCGGGGAGATGTTGTTTAATCCCCCCGCCGAGAGTACAATTTCCGCCGGAGACTATCTGATTGCGATGGGCGCGATTGAGAATCTGCAAAGGCTGGAGAAATTGGTTACTGCACGGGCGTAGCGGTAATTTCCAGCTGGATTGGGCGCTTTTACTTCGCTCTGTCCTGTTCATCCCGTACCAGCGCCGGAGCGACACGCATCGGAATCGTCCTTCGTTGATGGAAGGAAGGTGCCCCGCACAAAATGTTGGTATTTCTGGCGCAGCTAGTTCTGTTAGTACCGGTACTTTTTCTGGTACCATAGAATAGCGCATTCATTCTCAGCCAGTCGGCGCCGATTCTTTGCCTACGCAGGCTCGGGGCGCCGGAAAAGTGGATTGAAGATGAAGCAGTTGGTTGGATTGTTGCTGTTGGTGGCGGGTGTGGCGAGTGGCCAGACGATCACCGAGTTTTCTGCCGGGATCACCACTGGGTCCCAGCCTGAAGGCATAACAGCTGGCCCGGATGGGAATATCTGGTTTACGGAACTTTACACAGGCACTATCGGCCAGATAACGCCGACTGGGTTGATCACCGAGTTTCCCGCCTTGGGCGCGAACCGGCGCCTAATAGCCGGTCCGGATGGGAATCTCTGGTTTACGGCACCGGGCACAGACAAGATCGGCCGAATTACGCCCGCTGGTGGTCACCTATTTTTCCGCCGGGATCACCGGCTCGGCACAGCTTGAGGGCATAACAGCTGGTCCGGATGGGAATCTCTGGTTTACGGAATCTCAAACAGATAAGATTGGCCGAATAACGCCGGCTGGGGTGATCACCGAGTTTTCTACCGGGATGACCCCCGCGGCGAACCCTACTGGCATAACAGTTGGCCCGGATGGGAATCTCTGGTTTACGACAGGCGCGGGAAGGATCGGCCGGATTACGACGACCCCGACGCTCGTGACGCCCCCCCTTGCAATCAATTCACTGGGTTCGATGAGTATTTCCGTAGTGCCGAATCAGTCTCTGCTGGGAACCGGCACGGCTACAGTGGTGGCGAATCAGAGCGGGACGTGGACGGCAACTACCTCAATTCCGTGGCTTTCGTTGACGCAGAGCCGTGGTGGGTTTCCGGGTGTTGTGGCCGGAACGGCTAATGCAGCGGGGCTGGCCGCAGGCAGTTATACGGGCAGTATTTCGGTGGCTGGAACCGCGGTGGGCGGGACACAGACCATCAGCATTCCGGTGACTTTGACGGTGAACAGTCCTGCGGTGCTGACAGCAAATCCTGCGGCCATTTCCATGGCCTCCAGCTATCCGGCTGGCTCGGCAACCGGGTACACGATTCAAACCGGCGCGGCGGGTTTGGCATTTACGGTCTCTACTTCGGCCAGTTCGGCTGGCTGGCTGACGGTGAGCCCGACTTCCGGGATTGCTCCGACGGCGATCACGGTGACGCTGGATCCGAGTAAAGCGACACCGGGGATCTATACCGATTCCATCGTGGTCAGCAGTCCGGGAGTAACCAGTGTGAGCATTGCGGTGAAGATGGCCGTCTCCGGTTTTGTCTCCACCTTGCCCCAGCAGGTGAATGCCGCAACGCAGGCAGGGCCGGACCATACGGTGGCCCCGAATGAAATCGTGACGCTGTACCTGACGGATTTCAGTTGTGCCACGGCTCCGGTGGTGAGCATCAACGGAACCGCGGTGAGTTGGAGTTCGTATGCGTCCGGGCAGATCAACTATTTGGTGCCTGCCAATATCACCTCGCCAGCGGCCTTAACGGTGGCTTGTAACGGGACAACGGCGTGGAGCTTTAATGGTCTTGCCACCGCAGCTGTGGTGCCGGGTGTTTTTACGCTGACGGGCACGGGCAAAGGTCAGGCGGCTGTCGTCAACAGTGACGGAACTATCAACGGCAGCACGAATCCGGCAGGCCGGGGAAGCTGGTTGTCGGTTTACGGGACCGGTTTCGGCGTGTTCAATGCTGTGGGGACGACTGGCTTGAAGACGGTTGGTGGCACGGTAACCGCGACGCTGGGGGGCATGGATGCAACCGTTCTTTATGCGGGGAATACGCCAGGCGCGACGGACGGTCTGCAACAGTTCAATCTGCAGATTCCGGCTGGAGTAACTGCCGGAACTGCGGTGCCGATTGTGCTGACTGTGAATGGGACGCCGACCCAGGCAACGGCAACGGTGTCGGTGAAGTAGCCGCTGTGAAGCCTGGCGTCTGGTGGCAAACCGGAGCAGCACGCTACCGCTTACTTGCGTGTGCCGCTTAACGCTCAACGAGTTGGCGACTTCACGCTCGTTTCAACTGCCATTTCCAGGATCACCAGCAAAGACTCTGTGGGCGGGCCTGCCGGTCAGATATTTTTGCAGGTTTGGCGGATGAGGGCGATCAGCTCTTCGCGGCCATCAATTTCTGTGCCGATTTCAAGCCACCAGAGATTGAGGGGGCTGATGATGTCGCGGACGTCCGGGCAGAGATTGACGGCGTCTTTTTCGGTGGTTAGCAGGGCCGATGCGCCGATGTCCACAGCGCGGCGGGCCAGCCTGCGCAGTTCGATTGGCGTGTAGCGGTGGTGGTCACCGTAGGAGTAGTGCTCCAGAGGTGTGACGGCGTGCTGCGCCAGGGTTTTCCAGAAGGAATGTGGGTTGCCCAGACCGCAAATCGCTATGGTGGCCAAGGCACCGGCCTCTGCGGGAGACATGGTGTCTCCCTGGTGGTTGGTCCAGCGGAGCGGGACGGTACGGGCGGTGAAAATGGGCGCGGTTGGGTTCTGGCGGCGCAGTTGGTAAACGATGGCATCGAAGTTATGCCCCTCGTTCGCGCGGGTAATGAGAAAAGCGTGGGCGCGGGCGAGGCCTTCCAGCGGTTCGCGGAGGCGTCCGAGCGGGATCAGGTGACCGCCGCCGAAAGGGTGGAGCGAATCGATGAGGACCAAATCGAAATCGCGATGGAGCTGGAGGTGCTGAAAGCCATCGTCGAGGAAGAAGCTGCGGGGGCGGACGGCATTGCGGACGACATGGAGGAGTTTTTGGCCGGCCAGGTAACGGTCCCCTCCAATGCCGACGGGGATATTGCAGCGCCGCATGTAGAGCTGGGTTTCATCGCCGGTGAGCGCGGTGGGCAGGGTACGGTCTCCGGGCGGGATCACGATGGTGTCGCTGGTGCTGCGGCCGTAACCCCGGGTGAGCAGGGCGGGGGATTCAAAGGCACGCAGCAGGTTGATGGCAACAGGAGTCTTGCCGGTGCCTCCGGCGGTGATGTTGCCGACGCTGACGACCGGAAGCGGGAGTCGGCGGGTGCGGGCCAGTTTTTTGCGGCGATCGCGGGCGCTGAAGAAGGCCCAGAGACGAGAGAAGCACCAGAGGAAGAACCACAAGGGCTGCTGGGGGCGGTCTGCGGGATAGCGGGCCGTGTGGAGTTCCAGAACAGCGGTGGCGATTCGGTCGGCGGCACCCTGCTGGGCGATTGCGGCGGTGAGCGCTCTTGGGCCGAGGTCGGGATCGGCTGCCGCGCTGATGACGGCGGCGCTTAGTTCCGCGCCGTCCGCAATACGACGCAGGGCTTGATGGGCCTCGAAGTGAGCTTCGATATCGCGGAAGTTTTCGAGGTGCGGGCCACAGATGACCGGCTTGCCGAAGATGGCCGGTTCCAGAATATTATGGCCGCCGCGCTGGGCCAGAGTGCCGCCCATGAAAACTACGGTTGCGTGGGCGAAGGCTGCGCTCAGTTCGCCGATGGAATCGAGGAGCAGGACGTCGGCCAGCGGGGCGGTGAAGTTCGAACGGCGCGTGAAGTTCATTCCGGCGGATACGAGCTTATCGGCGACACGCTGGAAGCGCTCTGGTTTTCGGGGGGCGAGGATCAGGCGCCAACCGGGGAGTTTCTGCTGCGCGGCGATGATGGCGTCTTCTTCTTCATAGCCCTGGTCGTCAGCCGAGGTGCTGGCGGCGATCCAGACGGGGGCGTTCGGGTTGGCGTCCAGAAAGTGGTGGATCGGCGAATCCGGTGCCAGATTGCCGGGCTGGAAGTCGTATTTGAGATTGCCGGCGGGAGTGAGGATTTCGGCAGGGGCTCCGGCGAGTTCGAACCGGGCGGACATGAGGTCCGACTGGGTGAGGATCCGGTCACAGAGGGGCAGGATCTGGCTGAAAAGCCAGGAGTGTTTCTGGTAACTGGGGAGGGCTTTGTCGGAGATGCGCCCGTTGACGATGATGAGGCCCGCGCCGATGCGGCGTGTTTCGCGGAAGAGGTTGGGCCAGATCTCGGTTTCAAGAACGACGAGGACGGAGGGCCGAAGGCGGCGCAGCACCTTGCGGATGACCCACGCGAAATCGAGGGGGGCAAAGAAGATTCCGGCGGCGAGGCCCTGCAGGCGTTTTTCGGCGATTTCGCGGCCCGCGAGGGTGGAGGTGCTGAGATAGAGTTCGGTTGTGGGGGCGCGTTGGCGCAGTTCCTGGATGAGAGGCAGGGCGGCCAGAACTTCGCCGACGGAAACGGCATGGAACCAAATCACGCCCGGGGAAGTCTTTGGCCATAATGCTGGTAGTTCGCCGAGACGTTCGGGGATGGTGGCGAGGTAGTGGCGATTGCGCAGGCAGCGCAAGGCCAGATAGAGCGCTACCGCCGGCAGGGCCAGAGTGGTCAGGATGCGGTAGAGGAGGAAAATCGCTTTGCGTTTCAAGGGTTTGAGCGGGCACGATTTGAACGAAGAACGATGTGGCCGGAGGCAGGGCGTTTTGCTGGCCGCCATAGTGAGTATAGCGTTTGCCTCCATGGGTCACGCTGCGGATGATAAGACTACGTTCGCCGCGAAGCCCGCGTCTGCATATCCTCACAAGATGACCAGCGAGAAGGTGACGATTGCTGCGGAAGCCTTCATTACGGATGAGCAGACGAAGGAGGCATTCGGGAAAGTGAACCCGTGGCGCTTTGGCGTGCTGCCGGTGCTGGTGGTGATTCAGAACGATACTGCGCAGGCGCTTCGGGTGGAGCGGGCCACGTTCGTGTATGTTTTGCCGGACCGAAGAAAGGTGGAGGCGATACCTGCCTCGGAAGTGCGATTCCTGCAGGGTCCGAATCAGCCGCGCCGCCTGCCGGGCCAGGCACCTCCCATCAAGATTATGAAAGGGAAGCAGAATCCTCTGGCCGAGTGGGAGATTGAAGGACGGGCATTTACCGCGAAGGCGATCCCGCCGGGGGGCTCAGCGAGTGGGTTCGTATATTTTCAGCCTCCGACAACCAGTGACGCGGCTTCCCTATACATTTCCGGTTTGATCAATGCTGTTACCGGTGCGGAACTGTATTATTTCGACATTGAGATGTCGGGCAAGTAAAAGGGCCTGGGGCCGCCGACGTACTTGGGGGCAGGCGGCGAAGTTTTAAGAGCGGCCTTCGGCTTTGCGCTTCAGAGCCAAAGCGAACTCGTCAAACGCGGGTTGCAGATCGGGTATGGAACGTCCGATCAGCGAAGCGAGAAGGCCGGTGTAGATTTCGCGCATGGCGAAGGTAACGCTGCCGTCGGAGGTCGGGGTCAGCGTGAAGGTCCGCTCGCCGGTGAAGAGTCCCAGTGGCATGCCACCGGTCCAGACCATTCTGCTGTTGGGAACGAACTCGGTCACCTTTACCGGGAAGGCGCGTCCGGGGTTGATCTTCGCGTGGACCGTAACTTTCTGGCCGCGCTCGATCCGCCCCTCGACTTTATCTGTGTATTCCGACGATGTCGATCACTCAGTCCGATCTGATGTCGATCAGTTGCGAACCCGGCGACGCAGGACTCTCTCAGTCTGAAACAGTGATCGGCATGAGTCAAGGGAATTTGCCGTTCCGCGACCGTTTTTTGC
>CAIYVZ010000165.1 GCA_903929755.1 uncultured Acidobacteriia bacterium | reverse complement strand
TCCCCGCTTGTCGAGCTTGTTTGCTCTCAGCGGCACATGCAAAGGCACACCGCATTACCTCAAAACCCAAACGGAAAGGACTTCCCCGCTCCACGCCTCGTCAGCCCCCGCTCAGGCTCATCCTTCGATGAGAATATGCTATTCGGCGTCTGATGCTGGAGTCGAACGGACTCATCACCATCGCTTTCCGTCGGACCTTTATTGAAAAAGGCATCATACGCGCAAACGCGGATCTGGAAGACAGCGAGCCGACTCCAATCTCGTCAGTATGGTGGACAAGCCCATACTGCCAGATCGAACCCGCTATGGCATATCAGCTGGGGCTGCCGGTTTTGATTTTCAGGGAGAAGGGTGTGATTGCCGAAGGGCTTCTTGAAAAAGGCGTGATCGGCATGTATATGCCTGAATTTGACCTCAGCAAGCCGATCGACGAATACTTCCGATCGAACGAGTGGCGGGACATCATTGCGCGCTGGGAGGGTTTTGTCCGGGGTGTGGTGGAAGCAAAAGGGAATCCTCCGAAATTGTACTGAGGCTGATGGAAGTCGGGGGATAGTGGTGGCAGCCCGATATACTTGAGGTTTCTCTTGCACATGGCAACCACTGTTTCTTACAAAGACGCCGGCGTCAATATTGACGAGGCAGACCGCGCGGTCGGGTCCATCCGGAAGATGGCCCGGGCGACGTTCACGAAGGGCGTCCTTACCGACATTGGCTCGTTTGGGGGGTGTTTTCAGCTCCCCAAGATGAAGCGGCCGGTGCTGGTGAGTTCTGTTGATGGGGTTGGCACGAAGCTGAAAATCGCTTTTGCTACCGGCCGGCATGACACGATTGGCGAAGATCTGGTGAATCACTGCGTGAACGATATTGCCGTTCAGGGCGCGGTACCGCTGTTCTTTCTGGATTACCTGGCGACGGGGAAGCTGGATGCGCGGGTGGCGGCGGAAGTGGTTAAAGGCATGGCCCGGGGTTGTGTGGCCAATGGCTGTGCGCTGATTGGCGGCGAGACGGCTGAGATGCCGGGGATGTATCAGGACGGCGAGTACGACCTGGCTGGCACGATTGTCGGGGTGGTGGAGAAGGCGAAGATTCTGACGGGCGCGAAGGTGAAAGAGGGCGATCCTCTGCTGGCGCTGGCATCGACGGGGCTGCATACGAATGGCTATTCGCTGGCGCGGAAGCTGCTGTTTGAAGTGGCGAAGTATTCGCATGACGCGCATATTCCGGAGCTGGGGGCGGTGCTGGGGGATGAGCTGTTGCGGGTCCACCGGAGCTATTTGAAGCCGATTCAGACGCTGGCGAAGGCGGGGTCTTTGGCGGCGGCGGCGCATATTACGGGTGGCGGGATTACGGATAATCTGCCCCGGGTGTTGCCGAAGGGTTTGGCGGCGATGATTGATACGGGGACGTGGCAGCCTCCGGCCCTGTTTGAATTGTTACGGGGGATTGGGCAGGTTCCGGAAGACGACTGGCGGCGAACGTTCAATTTGGGCGTGGGGATGATTTTTGTGGTGCCGCAGGAGAAGTTGGCGGCGGCGCACCGGGCACTGAAGCGGCTGGGTGAGAAGCCCTGGGTGATTGGCGAAGTGACGAAACAGCGGCGCGGCAAGGGCCGGGTTGAGTATCGCTAGATGATCAGGCTGGGAGTGCTGATTTCGGGGCGGGGGTCGAATTTTGAGGCGATCTCGAATGCGATCAACGTGGGCAAGCTGGATGCTGAGATTGCGGTGGTGATCAGCAATCGGGCCAGTGCGGCGGGGCTGGAGATTGCGCGTGACCGGGGGATCCCGATGCGGGTGATTCCGTCCCAGGGGATTGACCGGGAGAAGTACGACGGCCTGGTGATAGAAGAACTGCGGACGCACGAGGTGGAGTTGGTGTGTCTTGCGGGGTTTATGCGGCTGCTGAGCGCGAGTTTTGTGCAGGCGTTTCCGAACCGGGTGATTAATATTCATCCGTCGCTGCTGCCGGCGTTTCCGGGGCTGGATGCGCAGAAGCAGGCGGTGGAGTACGGGGTGAAGATTGCGGGGTGTACGGTGCACTTCGTGGACGAGTTTTTGGACTCGGGGCCGATTATTTTGCAGACGGCGGTGCCGGTGCTGGATAAGGATACGCTGGAGAGTTTATCGGCGCGGATATTGCTGCAGGAGCACATGACTTACTGGCGCGCGATTCAGATGATTGCTGAGGAGCGGGTGAGTGTTGAGGGCCGCCGGGTGGTTATTTCGGACGCGGCTTAGGGGCTGGGCGAGGGGCCGCATTCTCTGGCACCTCTTCAACAGCCTGGTGGTATGCGGCTCTGGTTATTCCTTTTTTATCGTCCATTTGAATGCCCGAACTGTCATGGCGCGGAAGACAGGATCGTTCCATGTCTCGGCGTGCCCGAGAGACGTTCCAAACACTCTGGTGCCGTTGTAATCGTTGGTCCAGATCACCGGGTAAACGGCGTGGCCTTCTTCAGGACTCACCGCTGTGGCCAGCGGCGTCATCGTCGGCCAGGTCTTCTCAATCACGTACAGTTCGTCAGTGGGAGTGCTCCACTCGGCAGGCATGCCTTTGGTGATGGAAGACG
Organism: uncultured Acidobacteriia bacterium; assembly: GCA_903929755.1. Lineage (GTDB taxonomy): Bacteria > Acidobacteriota > Terriglobia > Bryobacterales > Bryobacteraceae > BOG-234. Next base: position 1,806 of record CAIYVZ010000165.1, on the reverse strand, counting down.
CCGTATCGTTTACCTTGACTGCGATATTGTGCGCCGCCGTATGCCGGTGGGACATGACGCCCATCACTTCGCGCCAGGTGTCCACCGTGGCGGGGCGATAAGCATGCAGGGAGCAGTGGAAAACCATGGACGGGACTCCCGCTTTATGCGCTGCGGCGATCTGCTGCAGCAGCGTCTCGTCCGAAACATTCGCGTAGCACTCGTTGTGAATGATCAGGTCAAAGCCTTCCCAATAGTTCGGCTTACTGTAGAGGCCAACCTTCACGTCGCCGGCGGTGCCGCCCTCATACAGGACGGTCCAGTCTACCGGCAGTTCGTCCGCCAGCATGTCCATCAGGGCTTTGTCCTGACCCCGGTAGTCGTGGCAGCAGCCGCCACTTACAACCAGGGCCTTGATGCGCTTCTGTCCGGCGAATTTGTCAACGGGACCGCCACGCCCGCCCCGGCCACGCCCGCCTGGGCCACGACCCTGCGGAGCCGGAGGAGCTCCCGGAGGAGCTTGCGGAGGAGCTTGTGAAAACGAAAGAAGTGAGGTGACAACAAACAAACAGCCTGCTTTGGTAATTGAGCGCATCAGAGACCTTTCATTTTTACTTCGAAACCGGCTTACTTCGAAACCGGCTTACTTCGAAACCGGCTTACTTCGAAACCGGCTTACTTCGAAACCGGGCAAGCCTTGCCGTGCTCGGCCAGGCCCCACGCCATCGCGTTGTCCAGCAATTGAATCAGCAGCGGTTCGGCGTACATCATGCCCCCGTGGCCCAGCGCCGAGTAGAGCGCATGGCCCTTGCCCACGCAATGCCACCAGACCAGCGGATGGTCGGTCCCCATGGTGGCGCGTCCCGGCGTATAGGACTTTTCATCAACGGTGGCCAAAACGTGGAACCCTGGTTTGCTGCGCGGGTTCTCGGTGAAGGCGTACCATTCGTCCGACCGGTGCCACACCGCGGGCAGGCCTTTGGTGATCGGGCTCCTGGTATCTTCCACGTGGATATCTCCGGGCTGGATGGGGGAGTGCGAGGTGAACTGGGCTCCGAGCAGGGTTTCGATAAACCACTTCCAGGTGGAGACGGTGCGGGGTGCCGGGAACGTGGCTGGGTCGCCGCCGGCTCCGTGGGTCCCGAGGAACGAGCCGCCGTTCACCATCCAGGCCTGAAACGCTGCTTTTTGTTCGTCGCTAAATGAGTCGCCGCTCGTGTTGTTCCAGATAACCAGCTTGAACTTTCCCAGTTGCTCCGCGTTCATCACAGCGCCGTTTTCGGTAATGAAACAGGGCCAGCCGTGTTTTTGCGCCAGAACGGCCAGGGCCACATTGGAGGCCTGAATTGCCGCTTCTTCGCGGAAGCCCGAGGTCTTTGAGAAGATCAGGACCCCGCCGGGCTTCAGGTCCGCGGGTAATTCGGGGGCTTTGGTATCAATCGCCGGAGTCAGGACAAACCCCGCCGCTTGCCCCCCCAGTTGCCCGCCTCGGCCACCGGGGCCCCGTCCGCGCCCTTCTGCGGCAGGCCCGCCGCCGGGTGGCTGAGCCGGTGGTTGCGCCTGCAAGAGTGCGGTCGCCACGGCCGCTACTGCCAGAATCCTGAATCCCTGAAGTTTCATCCGGTCTCTTCCGTGCCATGGCAATGTTCAGCAGCACTTAAGAAAGTATATGCCGCGCGCCGCCCTCCGGTGCATGTCAACACTTTTGAGACACCAGGAAGCATAGATTACTGAGTTTTAATCTCTGAGGGTACTTGTAGTGGTTTATTGATCCAGACCTCCTGAGGGGCTGGCAGCGGTTGTGGTGGTTTGCGAACGAAGCGTTCC
>CAIYVZ010000164.1 GCA_903929755.1 uncultured Acidobacteriia bacterium | reverse complement strand
GTAATGGTCGAATTCCATCTGGAACGAAGCCCGGCCTTGCGTCATCGACGTCAAATCGCTCTGGTAACTGAGCATTTCCGACATCGGCACATGCGCCCGGATGATCTGTACCGGCCCCTGCACGTCCATTCCGGAAATTCGGCCGCGGCGTGCGTTCAAATCTCCCATCAGATCCCCGGCATACTCTACCGGAGCCTGAATTTCCACGTTCATAATCGGCTCCAGCAACGCGGGTTTGGCCGTTGCCATGGCATTCCGGAAAGCCTTCCGGGCCGCCATCTTGAACGCCATTTCCGAGCTGTCCACGTCGTGATAGGAACCGTCGTAAACGATGACCTTGAAGTCCACCATGGGGAAGCCAGCCAGGAAACCGCGCGCGGCCGTCTCAATGATGCCCTTTTCGATGGCCGGGATGAAGTTCCTCGGAATGGAGCCGCCGAACGTTTCATTGGCAAACTGGAATTTGGCCCCGCGTTCCAGAGGCTCCATGCGAATCCAGCAATCGCCAAACTGGCCGTGGCCTCCGGTCTGCTTTTTATGGCGACCCTGCACGTCCGCCTTGCCGCGAATGGTTTCCAGATACGGAATCTTCGGCGCTTTGAGCGTTACGTCTACGCCATAGCGCTTCTTGAGGCGGCTGACCGCGATTTCCACGTGGACCTGGCCCGTACCAGCCACCAGAAAATCCTTCGTCTGCGAGTCGCGGTAAAAACGCAGCGAGAGGTCTTCTTCCAGCAACTTGTGCAGCGCATTCCCCATGCGGTCTTCGTCGTTCCGGCTCTTCGCTTCCACAGCAAAGGCAATTGAAGGTTCCGGATGCCGAATCGGCGGGAACTCCACCAGGGATGATTTATCAGCCAGCGTGTCGCCGGTCAGCGTATCTTTCAGCTTGGCAACAACACCGATATCACCGGCGCGCAGTTCCGTCACCGGGACAATCGTTCTACCCAGAGGTGTGCCGATATGCGCCAGGCGTTCCTCGGTTCGTTTGGCGCTGTTGAGCAGATGGGCGTCGTCTTTCACCACGCCCGACAGCACGCGGAAGAACGAGAGACGCCCGGCAAACGGGTCGGCAGTCGTCTTGAAAACAAATGCTGCCGCTGGCTGGGTCACCGAACAGGGGCGTTCGATTTCCGCGCCGTTCAGCATCACTTTGGCCGGGGGGCGGCCATCCGGCGTCGGGAACGCCTCTACAATTAGCTCCAGCAGGCGATCCGATCCGATGTCATGCAAACCAGACATGCAAAGCACCGGGAAGATGCGCATCTCCCGCATTTCCTCGTCCACGCCTTCAATTACGTGCTCTTCAGGCAGCGTGCCCTTCTCGAAGAACTCTTCCATCAGGGCATCTTTGCCCTCGGCCACTATCTCGATCAGTTCTTCGTGCGCCAGTTTGGCCGCTTCCATCATGTTGTCCGGAATCGGGACTTCCTGGCCTTTTCCGTCGCCATCCATGGTGTAGGAGAAGGCCTTCATACGCATCAGGTCAATCACGCCACGGAAGTCTTTGTCCTCGCCCAAAGGCAACTGAATTGGCACCGCGTTGCGCCCAAAGCGCTCGTGGATGCTGGCCATGGTGCGCTCAAAGCTGGCTCGATCGCGATCCAGTTTGTTGATGACAATGGCCCGCGGCATGTTGTATTCTTCCGCCGTTTTCCACATGCGCTCGGTCTGTGCTTCCACGCCCGCCACGGCGTCCACCACAATAATGGCCGCGTCGGCGGCGATCAGCGCCGATTTCGCGTCGTTCAAAAACATGTTGAAGCCCGGCGTATCGATGAGGTTGATCTTGGTCTTCTTCCACTCGATCGCCGCGACGGAGGAGGAGATCGTCAGCTTCCGGTTGATCTCTTCTTCGTCGAAGTCAGTTACTGTATTCCCTTCATCGACACGCGTCAGGCGGTTGGTCGCACCTGCCGCATAAAGCAACCCGGCCACTACGGATGTCTTCCCGCAATGGCCGTGACCTACAATGCCGACGTTTCTAATGTCCTTTGTTTCATATGGTTTCACGAAACACCTTCCATTTCCGCCTGGATGCTAACACAGCTGTGCGCCGGTGTTAAGCCCCTCTTCCAGGAAAAACGACCGATACGGACGGGGTGTCCGAACTGGTGCGTTTAAGGAAGCCGCTGGAGGATGGAGGAGATGCGTTCCGCCACGTGTGTGATCGAGTGGTGGAGTTCAATGTGGCGGCGTGCCGCCGCGCCGATATCGCGAGCCAGGGCGGGGAAGTCGGCGACGAGGGCCATTTGGTGGAACAATTCTTCGCCTTCATCGGCCCCCCGGCTCACCGTCAGCCGGGTTCCTTCGGGGAAGTCTTCAATCTCCGGGGACTCCGTCAGAATCACCGGCTTGCCCAGCCCCATCATGCGAATGGCAATGCCCGACGTTTCCCCCGCACCCGGCCAGCGGAGGTTGATGCAGCAGTCGATGGCGCTCCCCGCAGCCTGCAGTTCCCGTTCCGAAAGGTGCCCCAGCCGGATAACGCCCGGGCGCTCGGTCTCGGCGTCAAGCAGGCGGCGCAGGTCGTCGGAAACCGGCTCGCCAGCCACCAGCAGGGCAGTCTTCGGCCGCAAAGCGTGCAGACGGCTGAACACCCGGATGGAAGGCAGCACGCGCTTTGTCTCCCGCAGATAGCCGAAGATCCCAAACAGCGCGGTACCAGGCTCAATTCCCAACTTCTGCCGGAACCGGAGCCCGTCCACCGAATCCACGCCCGCGGGCTCATGGAAATGTGGAATCACGTGAACCGTTCTTGCCCCGTGCTCAAGCGCCAGGCGCTCTGCCCCGCCGTTGTGGACGATGACCGCCTTAGCCGTCTCGGCAACGCGTCTCACCATGGGGAAATCGAAGTAGCGGGGGTCGGTACCGCTTGCCCCCCGGTGTTCCCACAGTTCTTCGGCCAGATCCCGCTTCCATTCGCCGTAGTTGTGCACGAATTCGGCGATGTACTGCTGGCGCGTCAGGTATCCCAACAGGAAATGGTGCAGCACTGCGTCGTGCAGCATCACGACGCCCGGTTTCGTCACCGCCAGGGCGTAAATCTCCCGGTGCAGGCCGTTATTTCCCAAATGGTACAGCGGCGCCGCACCCCCGTGCAGATGTTTGTCCAGAGCTGCGGCGTAATCTGCCACACCTGACCGCGACCCCGGCGGCGGCGCGTAATGCCAGGCGTTCATGGCTTCCTGCGCTTACCAAACAGCGCGGTTCCCACCCGAACCCACGTGGCACCCTCTTCAATGGCAACTTCCAGATCGTGGGACATGCCCATGGAAAGCTCCCCAATCCCGTGCCGCCGGCCAAGTTCCCGCAGTTTGGCGAAGTAAGGGCGGGAACGTTCCACGTCCTCTGACCAGGGTGGCACCGTCATCAGACCCTTCAGTTGCAGATTTCCGCTGGCGCGCACTGCCGCCACAATATCCGCCAGACCTTCCGCGTCCGCCCCTGTCTTCGATTCCTCGTGGGAGAGTTTCACCTCAATGGTGATGTCGAGAGGAACCCCTTCCGCGTCCAGGCGCCGCGCCAGTTTCACGCTGTCCACGCTGTCGATCGCCGAAAACAGCTGCGCCGCTTTCTTCGTCTTGTTCGATTGCAGATGGCCGATCAAATGAAATCGGGCACCCTGCAGACCAGCCACCGCCCCGGCCTTATCTTCCATCTCCTGCACGTAGTTTTCGCCAAACTCGCGCAGGCCGACCGCATACGCCTCGCAAATCACGTCAGCCGGGAAAATCTTGGTAACCGCCAGCAACCGAACCCCCGCCGGATCCCGGTGCGCCCGGCCGCATGCAGCGTGAATTCTCTGCTGCACAAGGTCGAGCTTCTCTTGCAGCGTCTCGGGCATGGCCTATCCCTTCAAATCACGAAAGGCGTTTTCAATTTCGTCGCGGGCCTCAAGGCTGACCGGCGGGAACGGCAACCGCGCTGGACCACCGTAGTAGCCATTCAGGTCCATGGCATGTTTCAGGCCCGCCACACCATACAGATCCGTCACCAGAATGGACGGGTGCGCGATGCGGTCCTGCCAGTCGATACCGGCCTCCTCCTCGCGGGTACGGTTCGCTTCCCACACGGCGATGGCGGCGTACGGTGCGGCACTGGCAAACGCCAGGGCGGCCCCGTTGGCTCCGCTCCGGAGCGATTCCCAAAGTTGACCCTCCGATCCGGCCAGAATCGCGAAGTCCTTCCCGCAAACTTGCCGCAGGTGGGCAATCCGCCCCGTCGGCGTCCCGGTTTCGATGATGCCCCTAATGTTCGGGTGCGCCGCCAGCTTCGCCACCGTCTCCGGCGACAAATCTACGCCCGTGGTCAGCGGTGCGTTGTGGATCAGGACAGGCGCCGGCGACTGATCGGCCAGCGCGCGGAAGTACAGCATTTGCGCCTCCGGGCCGTACATCATGCCGCGATACTCGTGGGGGACCAGGCTGACCACGGCATGCGCGCCCGCCGCCGCCCCGCGCTGTGCCAGGTCGGCCGCCAGCCGTACCCCCTCGCAGGAAACGTCCAGGATGAGGACTTTGCCTTCCGGGACGGACTTCGCGGCCAGCGCGAGCAACTCCACCTTCTCGCCAGCCGAGAGCAGCGGGCCTTCACCCGCATGCGCCCCGACGACAAAACCGGCTACCGCCGTCCTGCTCCACTTCTCGAAGTTATGCTGGACCTTGGTACGGTAGATTGCGCCAGTGTGATCGAACGGTGTGGCAGCCGCCACGTAGATTCCCTGAAATTTCATCAAACTATATGTTCTCAATTGACCTTGATTGCCCGCAAGCGGACAAAGACATCATGATCGCCGACCTCTTCGAGGCCGGCTGCACAGGCATTAACGAGCTGGAAGAATGGGATGACATCGTCCGCCTTCGGGTCTTTTTTGATACCGGCGCCAACGAAGCCGCTCTTGTGGCGCGTTTCGGCGGCGTAGCCGCTCCAGCCGATACCCGCGACTGGGTCGCATTTGCTCGCGAACACCTTCATCCCATGGAGATTGGCGAGCGTATTTACGTGGTTCCGGAATGGCGGGACGACCCGACGCCCCACGGCCGCATCCGCATCGTCACCAACGCCGGGCTGGCTTTTGGGACCGGTGCCCACCAGACTACCCGACTCTGCCTCGAAGCCGTAGAGCGCCAGGTTCGGCCCGGCATGACCATCGTCGATATCGGCACCGGCTCCGGAATCCTGTCCGAAGCCGCCCTGAAACTCGGTGCGAGGCGAGCCTTTGCGTCCGACACCGATCCCCAGGCAGCCGCCGCCGCCCTCGAGAACTTTGAAAGGGCCGGTGTCCGCGTACCGATTTTCACAGGCTCGGCTGATGCGGTGGCCGACGGAGTCGCTGACCTGATCGTGGCCAACATCAGCCCCGCCTGGGTCGCTGAGCTTGCTTCCGACTGGTTTCGTATTTTGAAACCCGGCGGACTGGCGATTCTCAGCGGCTTCGAGGGTCCTGATGTGGCCGGTGTCCAGGCCGCGCTCACGAAAGCGGGCATGGTGGTGGAAGCCGAATACGGGGAGCTGGAATGGCGGATGCTTGAAGCCCGCAAACCAATTCAATGAAGCTCGCAAACCGGTTCAATGAAGCCCGCAAGCCGGTTCAGTAGCGCCGGCTGGCGCCCTGACCGCGGTGGCGACTGCCCGCTAACTTGCCGGCGGCGAACTCATCCAGCATACTGACCACCCCCGCCAGAGGGGCTCCGGGCGAGACAGGCAGCATGGTCCACGAACAGGTAATGGGCAGGACGAAATCACGCGCTCCCACGCTATTGGAATACTGGACCCTCGCGACAGCGATTCTTGCCGCCTCCGCAGCCAGCATGGAATCTGGAATGCCTTCATCGGTGATTGCCACAAAGCCGGAACCGTGCCAGCGGAAGAGCTTTTCGCTGGCGTGCATGTGCTGGGCCAGGTGCTGGGCAAAAGTCTGCAGCACCCCGATGGAGACCGAGGCCCCAAAGCGGGTGTTGATGGCGTCAAAATGGTCAATTACAAAGGCAAGAACGTGGCCAGGGCGCGTGCCTTCCGTTAACAGGCTCAGCGCCTGAATCGCGTCTTGTTTTTGCGGTAACCCGGTGGCCGGGTCGCCCGTCAGGGCTTCGTGGTGCTGTCGGCCAAGCGTGAGGCCGCGCTCGATTTCATCGCGAAGGTGTTCGTGTCTTTCGGTGGCGGCGCAAATAGCATCCAGCGATTGCCGCACACGACTGTTCACCACTGTCAGATCATCCACCTCGAGAGCGGCAAGCAGATCTTTCCCCACGCGCGCCAGGGCAGTGGCGGCCGCCTCTGCTTCGGCTCCGGCGTTTTTTCCGATGCGGACCAGGGCTTCGGTAAACATGCTGAGCGTCGCCTGTAGCTCGTGCGTGCGGAGCATGCCAAGCCGTTCGGTTTCGTCGCCGTAGCGTTCCAGGCAGGCCACGGCCTTGTTGCAGAGGGAGATCTCCCGGTCCTCGTCGTTGAACGCCAGCCCGGCGAATTGTGTCCGCAAGGTGCTGAGCGTGTTTTGGAAAGCCTTCACCGGAGCTCCGACGCCCCGGAAGGCATTCAGGGAGATACCTTCCAGCAGAATGCAAACCCCGCGCTGCAGCGTCTCAGCCGCGTGGCGATTCTGGCTTTCCGAAAATGTCCGCATTGACAGCACTGATAACCGACTCCGTTTGTCTATCGGCGGAACCTGCGGAAAACTTCAGTGAAAAAGCTGAGCAATGGCGGCACCCAGATCTTTAATCCCAGCCGCCGTGACTGGCGGACCCTTTGAAACAATCAGAACCCCGGGAACCACCGCAGGGTCCACGCAATGATCGCCAATCCAGACCTCCGTATTCGTCTCGAAAACATGGTCGGAAACCTCCCCTAACCCCGTTGACCAGGAGGCACGATAACCTGCCGCGTAGCCAATCGTCAGAGCAGGAGCCACCGCTCTGTTCGCGGCAGATGCCTCGACAACACCAACCGCCGTAACAACCGCCTGGCCCGTCTCCGGATCCCGCCAGGCCAGCAGACGCCGCCGGATCTCGCCAACCTCACCCGGCGCTGAAACATACAAAGCGTTCAACCCCAAAGCCCAGGCCCGGGTTCGGCTCCAGTCGACCTGCCCCTCGCGCTTCGTTGCCAGCAAACCCTCCTGACGCAGCCACGTATTCAGATTCACGGCTTGGCGAAACGTGGTAAATCCATGGTCTGACATCACGATGACGCGAGCCCCGGGCTCCCGCCGCCGGGCGTCAGCAATCGCCTGGTCCACCCCCTGGTAATATTCCAGCAGTTTTGCCTCATCCCTGCCCCAAAGAATGTGCGAGTTCTGGTCCACCGAAGAGAAGTAAAAGAACAGTAGCCCTCCCCGATACCGGTCCAGCGCGGCGCTTAGTAAACGCCGTTCGGTGTTCAAAATATCCGCGGTGTGCGCCAGGAACTCCGGCAGCGTCAGCACGCCGTTCCGCAGAGCCGTCGTGTCCTGCGGGATACCCACCGTGGGATAACGCCCAACGGCTTTCGCGTAAGCCTTCGAAAGACCGGCGGGGTGAGAAATCGGCAACGCCGGGTCCAAAGGATCCAGATTCACTGGCGTCACGTAAATCTGGAGCCCAGGATGCAGTTGCTTCGCGAAAATGCGAATCATCCCCCGGGCGCTGGCCAGATACGGGATGAGCGGAAACTCAACCGGGAGCCAGTCCGACCACTCACCCTCGTTCAGCAGGACAGTCGCCCCGCCCACCTGAAACCGGGCCACCGCGTGTTCCGCATCCATGTCGATCCGCAGTTTGGCCGTGCTAACAGCATGGTCGCGACGCAGAGTGTTCGCGGGACCGGTCAACTCCACGTCCCCCGCATGGTCAATCAGCGTATAAGCACCCTGCGTCCCTCGAAGATCCGGCGTGCCCATTCCGGATAACTCGTCACCTGCTCCAGACGGCGGAAAGTTCGCAGGCATGTGCAGGATGGCAACAGGCACGCCCTGCCTTGCCAGCCCTTCCCAAAACGGGCGGCCCCTTCGCAAAAGCTCCACGCCGCCGGGTCGCAAAGGAATCTCCCACGGTCCAACCGGCAACCGAAACCGGGGCTCTGTCGTTCTGCTGATGGAAAGATAAGCCTCCTGTGTCACCGGATCGCGGTGCACGAAGTCAAAAATGCCATGCTCGGCCGGGTCCAGCCCGGTGAGGAACGACGACCACGCCACCGGACTCTGCGGCGGATCGGTCGTCGCCAGCCGCGCGAATGTACCTTCGCGGCGCAATTCATCCAAAGCCGGTAACGCTCCCCAGTGACGCTCTAAGAATCCGGGATCCATGCCATCAACCCCGAACACAATCACCTTCCTGTCCGAGCGCGGCGCACAAGCGGCCAGGAAAATCGCGGCGAAAATCAGGACCCGCCTCAAAGCAGAGCCTTACCTTCCATCCACGCTGGCCGCTCCACCCCAAATAACTTTAAAGCCGTGGGCGCCAGGTCCTCAATCCCTGGGTCCACCCCCTGCAACGGAAGATTCGAGAACAAGACTCCCGGCACCAGATCAGGGTCCACGCAATGGTCCCCGCACCAGCGTTTTGCATTGTCGGTGAAGACCTCGCTGGACACTTTCCCCACCGCCGCATCCCAACCGGCGCGGTAGCCGTCCGCATATCCAACAATCAAATCCGGCGCAGCCGCCAGATACGGGCCGTTGTAAAGTCCCTCAGCCGGATAAGCATTGGCAATTGCCCGCTCGCCGCCATCCGGCAGACCCCGAAGCCGCGCAGCCAACTCCTCCGTGAGCGCCGCACGAACCGACGCCGGTACAATCCCCTGTGATTCCCTGCCCTGCAAATTCAAATAGATCCCGGCCAGCCCGAACGTATACGCTCGAGTGCGGCTCCAGTCGATATCCGCCAGATATTCACTGCTGCCATCCGTGCCCGGCTTCAGCGCCAGATAGCCATTCTGCAGCAGCCAGGTATTCAGATTCACGCCCCGCCGAAACGACGTAAACCCGTGGTCGCTCAGTACAAAAAGCGCCGTCCCCGGGTCCACGTACCGCAGCGTCTGGCCCAGTATCCGGTCCATGTCCACATACATCGGTTCAATCACATCCGGCTGATGAAAGCACATATGCTGCACGCGGTCCGTCGTGTCGAAAACACACGCTACCACTCCGCGCGGAGCACGGTCCAGCGCTGAAAAAAACATGGTCTCGCGTTCCTTTTGGATCAACCACGCCTGCTCCAGAAACGCCGCCTGGTCGATAGCCCCTTCGTTCAGCGCCCACGTGTCCTCCGCCATACCCAGCGTGGCGAAGGCCCCCAACAGTTTCGCCAGATAGATGGCGTACCACCGGGGATGGCTGATCGGCATGGCCGGAGCCTCCGGATCAATCTGGACGGGAGTGCAGTACAACGAGAATCCGTCTTTCGTGGTGAATAAGAACCGCGCAATCCCTCGCGCTGAAGGGAACCGCAGGTGGACCCAGGGCGTATACACGCCCTCTTTCAGGCAGAATCGTGCGCCCTGGATCTCCAAACAACCGTCACGAACGGCGAACGGAATCATCTCCCCCGCAGGACCCTCCAGCTCTCCGGCCGGCTCCGTAAAGCGTGAAAAAGTCCCCTGCGACCCCCGCAAATCCGGCGTACACATGGCCGAAAGCAGCCGGCCATTAAACTCCTCCGGCGGGAACGTGATCGGCACCCGCAGAATCGTGCTCGTCACCCCATACCGGCCCAGAATCTTCCAGAAGGCCTCACTCCGCCGACGGAACTCCACAGACTTCTTCGTCACACGAGCCGAAGAAAGCTCCGGCACATACGTTCGCAGATCCCGGCTCAGAAAATCGAAAATATTGTGCCGACCCGGATTCACCCCGGTTGCGAACGTCGACCACGCCACCGGGGACAAAGCCGGAAACGTGGTTCGCAAGCGGGAATACGAACCCATACCGCGCAGCTTCGCGAAATTCGGCAGGCGGCCCTCCGCCATCAAGCGTTCCGTAATCCGGGGGTCCAGCCCGTCAAACCCAAGGAAAATGGCCCGTCGAACCGATCCCGTCCGTCGCCGTGCCAGGCCCCGCAGATACCGGATCGGCCAAAGGAACAGCGACGCAATCCCGGCCAGCACCGAAATCACCAGCGTCAAAAACGAACCCAGAAACGCGAACCCTGCGCCGGGGCCAATATACGCGGGGGTGAAGTGTTCTGGAAGCAGGGCCATACCGCAGTTTCAATGATATTCTTGGTCCCGCAATGAAATTTTCTTTTTTGTTTCTGCCGGTGGCGCTGCTGGCCTCCGCCCAGGCATTCGCCGCCAGCGCGGATTACTACCCCACCAAGGCCTGGCGCGAGTCCACGCCCGAAGAACAGGGCCTCGATTCGAAGGTTTTAGCCGGCATGGTCGATGGGATTATGCAGAAGCACCTCAACGTCCACAGCGTCACCGTCATCCGGCACGGCAACGTGGTCCTCGACACCTATTTCTACCCGTACAGGCCGACTGCCACCCACGACGTCGCCTCCGTCTCGAAGAGCATCACCGCTGCCATCACCGGCATCGCGGTCGATAAAGGCCTCATCAAAGTGGACCAGACCATGCTGTCGTTCTTTCCGAAAGAAGCGCCTGCTGATCCCGATCCCCTGAAGCAAAAAGTCACCGTTGCCAACCTGCTGAATATGCAGTCCGGTCTCGACTGCGGCTTCGCCCCGGGCGAGCAGGAACTGGAGCAGATGCGCCGCACCAACACCTGGGTGAAATACACGCTCGCACTTCCCATGAAATACGAACCCGGCGGCAAGTTCGGCTACTGCAGCCCGGGCTATCACGTGCTTTCGTCCATCATCACGGCAGCCACTCATGCGCCAGAAGTCGAATTCGCCCGCAAGAACCTGTTTGAACCGCTCGGCATCCGGGACGTGGTTTGGCCGCCCGATGAAGAAGGCCGTACGCACGGATGGGGCGACAGCCACTTCTACCCCCGCGACTTCGGCAAGATCGGCTACCTCTACCTCCACGATGGCGAATGGGAAGGCAAGCAGATTGTCTCGAAGGAGTGGGTTCGCAAGTCCATCACCAAACAGGCCGACCCCGGCCGCGGCGCCGGTGGCGGCTACGGTTACGGCTGGTGGCTCGCCAACACGGCGGGTATGGAAGAATTCGGCGGCAACGGCCGCGGTGGCCAAAAAGTCGCCGTTTGGCCTGAAAAAGACATGATCGTCATCGTCACCGGTGGCGGCTACCCGGCCAGCGAAGTCGGCCCCGCCATTGCGAAGTCGATCATCGCCGATAAGCCACTCCCCGCCAACGCTGATGCTGTGCGGGACCTCCGTGACAAGGTGGCGGCAGCCGCCAAAGCTCCCGCCCCCACCGCCACTCCAGACCTGCCGGCCACCGCCAAGAGCATCTCCGGCAACTTCTACGAGTTCCCCCGCAACAACTCCCGCCTCGACGGCCTTTCCCTCACCTTCAACGGCAAGCAGGAAGCCCAGCTCAAGCTGAAGTACCTGGGCACCGATCTGGCCATGCCCGTCGGTCTCGACGGTGTCTACCGCCTCGGCCCCTACGGTCCCCTCAAGCTGCTCGCGGGAGCCACCGGCAAGTGGACCTCCGACACCGACTTCCTGCTGGACCTCAACTTCATCTCCAACATCAATCGCTACACCGTCGCCATTCATTTCGAAGACGGCCAGATTCAGGCCACCATCAACGAAACCTCCGGCCTTGTCCGCAATGGTAAAGTAACAGGGAAAAAGCAATGAAAAGACGTCTCTTTCTGAAATCCATGGCCGCCGCAGGCACCCTGGCCCTCTCACGCTATCCGCTCCTCCAGGCCGCGCTGCCAAAGATGAAGATCACCCGGATCCGCGCCTGGCAGCCGCCCACCCCGAACCCGCTCTTTAACCAGGCGGATACCGTAGTCACCATCGAGACCGACGCCGGCATCACCGGCATTGGGGAAGGTGGCTTTGCGGACACCCTGCGCCAGCCGGCGGGCCGCCTCATCGGGCAGGACCCCCAACACATCGAACGGCTCTGGCAGGACATTCACCGCTCCTATTTCTATCCCCCAGGACGCGAAAAAGAGCACGCCCACGGCGCTCTGGATCTGGCCCTCTGGGACATCCGCGGCAAGGCCCTGAAACTCCCCGTGCACCAGATCCTCGGCGGCATGTCGCGCAATCATTGCGAGTGCTACAACACCGGCGGCCTGGTGCCCGGCGTCACCCCCGGCATGTCACTCAAGGACCGCGCCGCAGCCACTGTGGCCGCAGGCTATCGAGCCTTCCGCATGGGCGCCGCTGATACCCCCGCTAACACCACCTTCAACACCCGTGCCAAGGTTCTGGAACTGCGCGAGCAGGCCAAAGCCGCCCGCGAAGGCGTGGGCAAGAATGGCGACTGGTGCGTCGATTTCCACCAGCGTTTTGACCTTGCCGATGCCATCCGCGGCTGCGACCTCATTGAGGAATTCGCCCCGCTCTTTGTCGAAGACCCGGTCCGCGCCGAGGCTTTCAATGACGATCTCCCCAAACTCCGCAAGATGGTGAAAGTTCCCATCGCGGCAGGCGAAGAATGGGGTGACCGCTGGGATTTCAACAAGCTCATGGAGCAGCACGATATCGACTACGTCCGCGCCACCCTCCCCAACGTCGGCGGCATCACGGAAATGATGAAGATTGCGGCCATCTGTGAGACCCACTTCATCGGCATGGTGCCCCACTTCACCGGCCCCATCGCCACCGCCGCGCTGGTGAATTCTCTCGGTACCTATTCCGGTCCGCTGCTCATGGAGTACGGTTTCGCGGGCAAATCCCTGCCGCACCTGCCCGTCTGCCTCGACTTCAAAGACGGCAAGCTGTTCCCCAACGAGCGTCCGGGCCTCGGCGTCGAATTCGACTCAAGCAAGTGCACAAAAATTCTGGAAGTGACGCAGTTCGACACGAATCGCGTCCAGACCTACGTTCGGCCCGACGGGTCTATCACGAACTGGTAGCGCCGGCAGGTCGCTACTTTTTGTAGCGGTAGATCAGATCCCGCGCCCGCAGGTACCACTCCGGCCCGGTCTGCGGGAAAACGAACGGAGTCCACCCGAAGAAACTGAGCAGGGGATTCCGAAACCCTATCGAGTCCGCCAGCATCATGTCTTCGGCCGCATTGCGCTGCAGTAAATCGCTGAGATGCACAATCTCCGGCGGCATCTGCGGAGCCGCGCCGTAGAGATACCGCAGCAACTGTCTCTGCGACGTGGCGGAGGCAGGCTCATTCACGTCGGCGATGTTTCGCTCGCGGGGCAAACCAGCCGTGGAAGGTACCACAGGCTCAATCACACGGACCTCCATCGGTGCCACCACCCAGTAACCAACCTTGATCAACGCCTCAATCCGAACCCGGCGAGGCGGCACATTCGGCGGCACCCAGATATCGAAAATGTAGGACCGCGTCGTCTGGTTCGGCATCCAGTGAATCGATTCGGGAATCGCTCCAAACGAAGGCATGCGAACCTCGGTCAGCCAGTCCGGACAATGGTCCGTCCCACAGGGCACAAAATGCTGACGATAGACGGTCACCTTCAGAGTGTCAGGAGGATTCGTGCCGGCGTACAGGAAGTAGTTGGTAGAGGGCGGAGCGGTGACTACCACCTGAACCGTCAGGTGGCCATTACGAGGAACTGCGGGGGAGAGAACTTCGCGGGGATTGCGTTCAAAGTCCTGACGGACCACCTGTCCCAGCGGGTTGTACCGCTGAAACTCCGAATGAATCTCAATCTCCTGCGCCCGTGCAGCGAAACTGCACAGGCTCAGGATGACGGAGAAACAGAACGGCCGGATCACTTACTTAATGTAAAGCGTCCCCGTCTGCGTGGAATTGCCGTTGCCGTCCGTGCACTTCACGGTAACCTTGCCGGTGGGGCTGTCCGCGGGGATAGCGACGTTCCACTGAGCCAGCCCCACGTAACCGAACACCCAGCCCGTGTAGGCTGCGGGAGTCGTCTTCGTGCCGCCAAGCGTGCAGGAGTTTCCTCCGGTGTAGCCGGCCGGGGGGGCTCCCGCGCCTGCACCCGTGGCGACGTCGTACACCTTGCCCAAACCCGTCCCGTAGAGAACCACCACGCCGCCACGGGCTGTTGCATTCGCAGCCGTGTTCAGGGCGTAATCGGGCGCGCCATAAGCGAGTGAATCAGCGCCCGCCGGAGTCAGGGTAAAGAATGCCGGCTGGCTGGCAGTCACCGGAACCGTGACCTTGTCGCTCAGGCTGCCGTTGAAACTCACCTGAACCTGTGTGGTCTTCTTCCCTGCAACCTCAAACGGCACCTGCACGTTCAGCTGGCCGCTGTACGAAAGGAACAGGGGAGCGGTCACGCCGTCAAATGTAACTGCCACGTTGCCCAGGTTATTCGCCAGCTTGCCGTAGCCGTCATAGGGGCCATTTGATACGAAAGCGGCCGGTCCCAGGGCACTGCCGGTCCCGGCGTAGATGGAGTAGAGGCCACCGGGAGAAACCACCCCGTCGTTGTTCAGACCGGTATAGCTGGCTGCGTTTACCACGCTCTTCGAGGTAAATACAGGCTTCGGAGGCACAACCAGGAACAGGCCGGAGAACGCCAGAACCGAAGTTCCTTTCGTGATTACCAGGGTTGCCAGCGCGGGAGTTTCGCGAGCCGCAATGTCAACCGTCACACGCAGCAGCGGCCCGGCTGCGAAATTCACCGTACTGTCCACCCGAGTGGTCCCCGGCCGAATCGTCACCCCCGCGCCATAAATTTGCACGGTCGTGGTCGCATCCACCCCGCCAGATAACAGGGCGATATCCAGAGCCCGGCCAGAAGCCAGCGTCACGGGCCCGGAGATGCCGTTCACCGACACGATGTCGCTCTTTCCTGCCGCCGCCCCGAAACCGAGGAACGGCGGAGTCAGCGAACCGGTGCTCGTCGTGACCGGCACATCGGCGGTGGAGGATGCCCCTGCCGTAACTTTGGTGGATGTCGGCGTCGTTGCCCCCCCCAGGAAAGTCGGCTGGAAGCCGCTCGTGACATCCGATGGGCTCAGGGAGATATTTCCCGGCGCCACAATGCTGTTGAACGGTTCCGTATAAACAATATAGTTGCCGGCTGCCACCTTTTGGGTGTACACACCGTCCGTCCCCGTCAGCGTGTTGACCAAAATCCCGGTAGCGGGATCGATCAGCGTAACCGGCACGTTCTTGGCCGGAGCGCCGCCCAGCGTTACCTTGCCCGTCAGCGTCCCCTGCGAGTTCCCATCCACCGGATAGGCTGCAACCGCGAACTGCCGCTCGTCGGCAGAAACCAGCCTCTGGCCCAGGTTCGGAATGTAGGAGGAAGTGAATATCGCTGAATACTGGAACATGGTCGCGCCCAAAGCCATTGAATGGTTCAGACCCAGCGCATGGCCAATTTCATGAGTCATCACAGCCTGCAGGTCGATGCCGGTGGAGCCGTCGGTGGAAAACAGTACCCCGTTGGCCACGCCGGAGGCATTCAGCAGGATGTCGGAGTCGGAAATATCGCCCTTTTGCACCTCCGTGCCATCCGCCGCCTGGCCGCTGGCGGAGTAGGCGGCCGTAATTGTCAGACCGATCGCACCGATGGCCTTACCCGGCACGAAACCCATCGCGGTCAGATCGTCCACCGTTTTGGCGAAGGTCACAACGTGCTTGCCATCGTTGACGTCATGGAAGGCAGCGGTCGGCTTCAACGGCAGGAACTTCACGTCAACTCCAGGCAGATTATTCCACGAGGCGAACGCGTCGCGGATGGCGGTCACCGGGTCGCTGCTGTCGGAAACAACCTTCACCGGAACGCTGATCGCATCTGAAGTTGCCCCAGGGACAATGCCGCTGTTGATGTAGTACTGAATACCTTTGTTGTCGATCCGGCGCAGCGGTGTCCCGCCGCCATCGACCAGGCGCGTATAGCCGAATGCGGGCGCCAGCAGCAACGTACCAGCCAGGAGGGTCTTAAACGTGCTCTTCATCATTACTGCACCTTCCCGGAGCGCTGCGTAGCGCGAAGGCGTGCGGCAACGCGCAGCCCTGCTTCCTGCCGGGTTAAACCGTCCAGTGTCGCCAGCGGCTGAAGGCCTGTCGCGCCGGTCTTCACATCCACGTACTCCACACCACGCGGTGCCATGTCCGCGTGCAGCCGGCCTTGGGCGTCAATCGTGTACTTCCCCTGGCCCCAACCCGTGGTCCGGATCAAGCCGTTGGGCATCTTATTCAGGAACAGCATCACTTCTTCGCCCACGCCGTATTTTGACGTTCCGGCAATCGCCATAGTCAGCCCCTCAGCGGTACCACCCGGCTCCGACAACTGGACTGTTGTCGTCCGCGCACCTTTTTGGGTTGCCGCCACTTCCACTTCGTAGTGTGTCCAGATGTAGTGGCGGCTGGCATCCCAGGCCGTCCACGTTTTCGTCACCTTTCCGGTGACAATCATGTCGGAACTGTCAGTCAGTTCCTCAAAGGTTAGGCGCTGGAGGGTAGTCGCCTGCGCCACTGGCGCCAGTACGGCTACACACAATCCCGCAAGGAGGAACACCCTCCTGTTAATCACGCGGTGATGCATACTCCCGGAGTATGGCATAATTTCCGTCCGGAACGGTTCTGCCCGGGCCCAGGAAAGCCGTACTTTTCGCCCTGCCGACCGGCTTGGTTCCGCGCGTAGGAACAGGACTATCGGGACTTTCCCCCACTCACGCCGCCCACCGACGCGCTATCTTTAGGTTTATGACTCGGGGTCCCCTGATCCGGTTTTCCACAGCCTTATTGTGCTGCGCTTCAATTCTTCCCGCCGCCGACGCTGCGCCGGGCAAGGTTTTCGCCCTGATAGTGGGCATCTCTGAGTACAAAGGTCTGCCACACGACCTTTGGCTCCAGTACCCGGACGCTGACGCGAAAATGTTCAGCGCCTTCCTCGCCAGTCCTCGTGGTGGCTCTGTACCGGCCGACCAGATCCTGACCCTTATCAATGAGAAGGCCACTACCGCCTCCATCCGTGATGCTTTCAAAGGGTTCCTGAAGGACAAACCGGGCAAAAACGACACCGTCTACATCCTGATGGCTGGTCACGGTACCGTGGACGCCAACGGAGCCTACATCCTCACCTACGATGCCGATCCGTCCAGTCTGGGCTCCACCGCGCTGCCCATGGGCGAGCTGAAAAGCCTTGTGGAACAACAATTGCACACTGCGGGTCACGTGATACTTCTTGCCGATGTCTGCCGTGCCGCCACCATCGCGGGCCAAAAGACCACGGCTCTGGGCGGTGCCGTGGCCGATATTGGCGAGGCGCCTGGCGAACTGCTGGGGCTGATGGCCGCTCGCCCGAAAGAGCTTTCCAACGAAAGTCCGGAGTTTGGCGGAGGCCACGGTGCGTTCACTTACTCCCTGATCAAGGGTCTGGATGGCGCGGCCGACGCCGACAAGGACGGTATCGTCACGTCAGGCGAAATAATCGACTTTGTAACAAAAGACGTGTCGAAGCTCACTTCTAATAAGCAACACCCTCGCGACTTCGGCACCATGGACAGTGGTCTGAAGCTGTCGGATCTTTCGAAACCGGGGATTAAGGTTCCATAGTGCGGATTGCAGCTCGTTACGCGTGTTTGATTATTGCTGCGACAGGAGTCCTGTTGGGTCAAACCACCCAGGGCCTTATCTCCGGCCGAATTTTAAATTCCGTCACAGGACGTCCCGTGGCGGCAGGGTCGGTCACCTATTCCGCCACTACCCTGGCAGCGAACGGAACCGTGAAAAGCGACGCCCTCGGCTACTATTTCCTGCCGCTGCTCTCTGCCGGAACCTACACCCTCCGCACCACTGCGGATTCCTACCAGCCCCAGGAACTCCAGCAACTGGAACTTCCCGTCGCTGGTCGCCTCAATATCGATTTCCGGCTGCGCCCCTTAAATGACGTCTGGGAATCCGGCCAGTACCGCAGTGTCTTCCTCCCCGGCACCAAGACGATTGTCACCTTCTACGGTCCCGACGTCGATTCCAGCCGCTCCGGCACCTTTGAAGCTCAAAAAGGCTCCCGAGGAACTCTCGATACCTCCGCTTCCTACGTTATTGATCCAAATCAGATCGTGGATCTCCCCCTCCAGGGTCGCGACGTTTACGCCATGCTCGTGAGTCTGCCCGGTGTGGCAGCCGACTCAGCCACTGGTCGCGGGCTGGGTGTCAGCGTGGCTGGCCAGCGCGGTTCCGCCTCGAATTACCTGCTGGATGGCGTGGAGAATGACGATCACCTGATTACCGGGCCCCTGAGCCGTGTGGCCCCGGAAGCTGTTCAGGAATATCGGATTTCCACCAATAACTACTCTGCTGAATATGGCCGCACTGCTGGCTTTGTCGCCAACGCGGTCACCAAAGCGGGGGGCGGCGATTATCACGGCCTGGTCTACGAATACGTCAAGAACGAAGCCCTGAACGCCATCGATTTCGCCGACAACCTGAAGGGCCTGCCACGCCACCCCGCTAAGGAACACCAGTTCGGATACCAGGTGGGTGGCCCCATTGTTCCCCGCGGCGCATTACGCTCGCGACTGTTCTTCTCCAGTGCGCTGGAAGACCTTCGGGACCGCAGCAAGCAAAGTGCCCGGACGTACATCCTGCCCACCACCAACACGCTGGCGGCGCTCAATGTCCCCAACTCCGCTCTCGCCAGCCAGTTACTAAAGAAATTCTCCTTCCCCGTGCTGCAGTCGCAAAAGGTTGTAGACAAATACACCGTGGCGCAACCCGTCGTCATCAACCGCCTGCTGGCACTACAGCGCGGCGACTATATCAGCAAGAATGGCCAGGATCACTTCAGCGGTCGCCTCGCTTACGCAAAAACTGACGAGCCCGATTTCTTCTGGAGTCCCTATCCGGATTTCATTACGCCCTTCGGGCAAAGCACCAAAGGCCTGGCGGGCAACTGGCAGCGCTCCTGGACGCCCCGCACCACCACGGAACTCAAAGTCAGCTACAGTGACGACACCCTGGGCTGGGACCGGGCACACCCCGAAATCCCCACGCTCCGCGTCGGCAACGATCCCTCTATTGGTACCTCGCCCACCCTCCCCGGCAGTCCTGTGTTTTACTCCTACCGGAACCACAATCGCTCCTTTGAGACCATCTTCTCGGCTGTTGTCACGCGTAACCGCCATGTCCTGACCACTGGCGGAGGCTTTGTTCTCCGTCTCAACGACGGCTATCTCACAGCCGGCCGCGATGGCCAATACATCTTCGATGGCATCGTTTCATTCCTCAAAGACAGTCCCAATCTGGCCCTCATGCCTTTAGATCGGGCCGTGGCTCAACCCACCGTACCTGACTACGCCCGAGCTTATCGTTACAACAACGCCTTTGCCTTTGTCCAGGACAGCTTCCGGGTCTCGAAGCGACTCACCCTGAACTTCGGGCTCCGTTATGAACGTTTCGCGGCACCCTCCAACACAGGTTCGGTCAAAGACTCGATTCTGACCCTCGGCTCCGGCAAAACCTTTGAGCAGACCATTGCGACCTCCACTCTGGTGACCCCGAAAAGCGGTTCGCAGCAGTTGTTTGGCACGGACAGCAAGGACTGGGCACCCCGCGCCGGCTTTACCTGGGATCCCTTTGGCAAATCCACTACCCTGATCCGCGGCGGCTTCGGGATGTTCTACGATCGCCCGTTCGATAATCTCTGGCAGGGCATCCGCTCCAACCGCTACGCCCTCCCCTTCATCAGCATCAACGACGCCACCACCAACTATCTGCAGACTCCCGCGCAGGCCCTGCAGCGCTACACGCCGGCCTCCGGTGACTTCCCCGCCATCGTCGGTATTGACCCGAAGCTGCGCAACGGCTATGCGCGCACCTCGTTCCTCGGCATTCAGCAGATGGTCCGCGAATCGCTGACTATCGACCTCAATTTCACCGCCTCCCAGTCCCGCCGCCTCATCGCCAGCGACCGCGTCAACCGCGATTACACAACACTGGACTACCAAAGGCCGAATCCCAACCTGCCCATGGTCTCCTGGCGTGGAAATCAGGGTCAGGCCGATTACATCGCGGCTTCCGCCCTGGTCCGCTACAAGCTCAGAACCCTGGTTCTGCAGGGTTCCTACACTTTCAGTCATTCCATCGACAACCAGAGCGACCCTCTTGTCGGCGATTTCTTCGACATCAACGGTTTCACTTCAGGTACGGACGCGCTGATTGCCGCATTCCAGAGCCAGTACAATTCGCGCGGTGACCGCGGCAATTCCGCCTTTGACCAGCGGCAAAATCTCTTCCTTACCGGCATCTGGACCCCGGAATCCCGCTGGCGCGTTGCGAAAAACTGGAAAGTTGCCTGGATGGGCTCATTCCGAAGCGGGACGCCCTTCACCGTTCTGGCGCCCTCAAATTTCCCCTTCTCCGGGGGCGGCATTCAGTTCAACCAGCGCGCTGACCTTGTCGATCCCTCAAAAGTCTTCTATTCCACTCCGAAAGCTGTGCCCGGTGGCCTCGCCATTCTGAATCCTGATGCTTTCGGGACACCCGTCGAGGGCGCGGGAACTTCGGGCCGTAACGCTTTCCGCGGGCCCGGGCTGTACAACATCGACACGTCTTTAGCCAGATCCTTTCCCGTTCCGCAGTTCTGGAAGCTTCGGGAGAACGCCACGCTGACGGTTCGTGCGGACACGTTCAACGTCCTCAACCACGCGAACCGAGGCAACCCCGGCAACCTGCTGGGCGACCCTACATTCGGCATATCCACTTACGGACGCCAGGGAGCAGCCTCCGGCTTCCCCGCCATTTCTCCGCTGAGCGATGCCGCCCGCGCCTTCCAGATCATGCTGCGGCTGTCATTTTAAGTCGAGACCTTTTCAGGCTCCAGCTGCTAACCTTCAAGTAATGTCCCGAATGCTCGATGAAATCCGGCAGCAGCCTCTGGCGCTTGCCCGGACCCTGAAAGCGGAAATCAAGACCGCCGCCAAACTGCGCGCCGCAATAGAAAAACGGCGCCCCAAACTCGTCGTTCTGGTCGCCCGAGGTACTTCTGATAATGCGGCTCAGTTTGGCCGCTACCTCATTGAAGTCACCACCGGGATTCCTGTCTCCCTCTGTGCGCCCTCTATCCACACGGTCTACGGAGCGAGGGTCAACTACACCGACGCCCTCGTCGTTGCCATCTCGCAATCCGGTGAATCCACCGATACCAATCTGGTTCTGGAACATGCCCGCGCCGATGGTGCTCTCACGGTCGGCATCACCAACGAACCCAAAAGCTCCCTCGCCGGCCTCGCCGAGCACGTCTTCCTCGTTCGCGCCGGTCGCGAAAAGAGCGTGGCAGCCACCAAGACTTACACCGGACAGCTGCTGGTCCTCTATCTTGTCGCCTGCGCCCTCGGTGCCAAAATCAAACACACCGACCTGGAACTGATCCCCGATTTCGCTGCCCAGGCGCTTACCCTGGAAGCTGAGATCGCCGCCCTCGCTGGTCGATATCGCTTCATGAACCATGCCGTGGTGGTCGGTCGTGGCCTCAACTACGCCAACGCCTTCGAGTTCGCGCTCAAGATGATGGAAACCTGCTACGTGGTGGCCGAACGCTTCTCTTCCGCCGATTTCATGCATGGCCCCATCGCTATTGTGGAGGCCAACTTCCCCCTCTTCCTCTTCGCCCCCTCCGGCCCCACCTGGACCTCCATGCACGAAATGCTGGTGCGCCTGAAAGGTCTGCAGGCCGAGACGGTCGTGATCACCGATAAGAAAAACCGCATCCCCGAAGGCCTCGCCACCCGTGTCATCCGCCTGCCCTTCGCCGTGGATGAGACCCTCTCGCCCATCCCCTACATCATTCCGGCTCAGATGTTCGCCGCCCACCTCGCCACGGAAAAGAACCTCAATCCGGACCAGCCGCGGACTCTCAGCAAGGTCACCCTGACCCTCTAAGCTTCCCGATCAGGTAAACTAGGAATCGACTGTCCCCGCGGCGGAATGGCGGAACTGGCAGACGCACCAGACTCAAAATCTGGCGAAGTTCACTCTTCGTGAGGGTTCGACCCCCTCTTCCGCCACCAAGATTTAAAGTGCTCAGCACTGTACCAGAGACCCTCCGAAAGGAGGGTTTTTCTCTTTACACAGAGTCCTGGCGGGGTACCCCTCCCCCAAAAAAACTTCTTTTGAGAATTTCCCCCTCCTGACCCCACTCTATTAACTGGAGCGATCTTCATTCCATCCGATCCCTCCAGGGAATCCAGGGTTCATGCCTCTCTTCAAAACTAAAAGTGCTGCGGTGTACGGTATCGACGCCCACCTCGTCGATGTTGAAGTAGACCTCTTCCGCAGTGGCATGGCCCGCGATTTCATGCTCGTCGGCACCCCCGACAACGCTGTTCGTGAAAGCCGCGAACGAATCAAGTCCGCCCTCATGAACTCCGGCTTCGGCTACCCCAACCAGGCCGTCACCGTCAACCTCGCCCCTGCCCAACTCCGCAAGGAAGGCGCCGGTTTCGACCTTCCCATGGCCCTCGCCATCCTCGGCGCCATGGGTACTTTCAAAGGCCTGGACGACCACCTCGTCGTCGGGGAACTCTCGCTTGACGGCGCCATCCGCCCCGTCCGGGGAGCCCTCTCCGTCGCCATCTGCGCCCGAGACCAGAAGGTCCGCAACCTCATCCTTCCCGCCGAAAACGCCTCAGAAGCCTCCGTCGTGGAGGGCGTCAACGTGTTTGGCGTCCGCCACCTCGCCGAAGTCGTCGCGATGCTCGCGAAACCCGAAAACTACCCGCCCTTCCGCCATACCCCCGTGCCGGCCACCCCGGATCCCTCTGGTGAACTCCCAGACTTCCGCGACGTCCGGGGCCAGGCCAGCGCCCGACGGGCACTCCAGGTTGCCGCCGCCGGAAACCACAACGTCCTCATGATCGGCCCCCCCGGCTCCGGCAAAACCATGCTGGCCAAGCGCCTCGCCGGAATCCTCCCGCAACTCAGCTTCGAAGAGGCCATTGAAACCACCCGCATTCACAGCATCTCGGGCCTCCTGCCGCCTGGTTCCGGCCTCCTCCGCGCCCGCCCGTTTCGGGCTCCCCACCACACCATCTCTGACGCCGGGCTTATCGGAGGAGGCGCCGGTCAGCCGCGCCCCGGCGAAGTCTCGCTCGCCCACAACGGCCTGCTCTTCCTGGACGAATTCCCCGAGTTCCCCCGCAATGTCCTCGAAATCCTCCGCCAGCCCCTCGAAGACGGAGCCGTCACCATCGCCCGCTCCGCCATGACGCTGCACTTCCCCGCCAGCTTCATGCTCGTCGCCGCCATGAACCCCTGCCCGTGCGGCTACTACGGCGACCCCACCCGCGAATGCCGCTGCACCCCCGCCATCATCCAGCGCTACCTGGGAAAAATCAGTGGCCCCCTTCTCGATCGCATCGATATCCAGATCGAAGTCCCCGCCGTCCCCTACAAAGAACTCCGCGCCGGAGACACCGCCGAGTCCTCTGCCACCATGCTCGAACGCGTCGAGCGAGCGCGCGCCACCCAGGCGACGCGCGGCTTCACCAACGCAAGAATGCCCTCCCGCCTGGTCCAAAAGCAGTGCGCTCTCGACGACTCCGGAGAGCGAACCCTCGAAATGGCCATGCGCCGCATGTCCCTCTCCGCCCGGGCCCACGACCGCATCCTCAAAGTCGCCCGCACCATCGCCGACCTCGACAACTCCCCCGCCATAGCCTCCAAACACATCGCCGAAGCCATCCAGTACCGCAGTCTCGACCGCAACTACTGGAACTAAGCCTCGAGTCATCGGCGGCAATAGCTACGCCGGCGGAAGAACGCGATGCCTGCAGCTGACAGGAACAAGCCGACAGTGCCGGGCTCGGGTGTGGATGCCGTCTGAATGGCGTTGATGTCCAGAGAGTTCTGCGGTACCAACAAGCTGAACGTGTCGCCTTCGTTGGTGCCGTACCAGTTGGTGGAGACGGCGAACTCATAGCCGGTTGCCTGAAAACCTGTTGGTAGCGTTGCCGTACCTGTGCCCGTGATGTGCCCGGAAGTACTGTCGCTCAAACTGAACAAATCAAGACGGGCGTTATCGGAATCGAGCAGCGAAAAGCGAACATTCCAGCTCGTGAGAGCTTGCGAGGAAGTCGAGTAGGTGAAGTCGTAATGAAGAGGAATGGTCACCGGATCGCTTAGGTTGTAACCATAGACCGCGCCGGAGAGCAGAGCCTGCGCAGTGACACCGCAGATCGTGTCAAAGCACTGCTGATGGCCTTCGAGATAGGTGGCGGAGCCGTACGCCTTGACGCCGATGATGTCGGCCTGGCTTGGCAGGGTTTCCAGTGTCATGACTGTGTTTTGTGCCGTTGCACCCTGGAAATGGATATTCCCGTGGGCGAAACCGCTAACGCCCGGGCCGTCAAAGATGAGGCCGGCATTGGCAGCGACCGCGAGGGCCGCAAGAGGTGCGATGCGCAAGGCGGATTTCGCGAAGCGCTGTGCTTTTTCCAGAGAAGTCATTTGAATTGCAGGTCCTTAGTTTGGAGTTTTGGTCTGGTGGTGCTGAGCTCGGTGACACCCTTATTCGCGAAGGAACGGAACCAGGCGCTGTAGCGCGGCCCCAGGCTAGCCGGAGAGAGCGCTTCGGCAGCCGTGCTGGCGCGTTGGCAGGCAGCCTGGTAGAAGTCGGAATCGTCTTCCAGGCGCTCAATAAGGTCAAGCCATGGCTTCACATCGGCGGCAGTGACAGGGGTACGGGCACCGTCGATGTCGGCGGGTAAAGGGAGCGTGAAGCCGGCACCGTTGGCCGCTTCGGGGAGTCCCCCTCGGCCACTGGTAATGGGCGGGATGCCATTCATCAGCGCTTCTGCCGCCACGCGGCCAAAGGCCTCGTTCAGAGACGGGACAAGCAGGGCTTTGACCGGACCATAGATATCGCGAGGGAAGGGTACGGCGGGGCTGCTCATGATGTTGCCATGGCGGCGGAGATCAAAGCCCGCATCCAGGCCGAGGCGAGTAAGTGCACCGGCGCAACCCCGGGATTCGACGATCAGGAATGGGATATCGGGACGGCGCCGGCCAAGTTCCTCGGCGAGACGGGCCGTGAGAAGTGCACCCTTTTGCCGGGTTGGGTTAACAGTGGCAAAGAAGATGGGGTCACGGTTGGCCGCGATCGTGTCTGCCTGGTCAATTGGCGGAGGGATCGGACTTGAGGCCAGGCCAAGCTTTTCGGCGTAGAAACCAGAAAGATACTTCGAGGGAGTAAGTATGCCGTCAAATGTTTCGAAGAACTCGGCTGAGGAATAGGCGGCGTTGCGGAGACCGAAGACGACCTTAACCCCGAATTGGCGCGCGCAACGGTAACGAGCCTGATCGGCAGGGGATCCACCGTAGGTGAAAAGGATGTCGGGTCGGAACTCGCGGATCTCATCTTTCAGGATGCTCGTGAGGCGGTCTCCATTAACGTGCTCCCACTCGAATGGGCCGGCGAGTCCGGTATCGAGGAGGCGATAGGAGACGCTTCGCCAGGTTAGGTTCAACTGGTCCCTTGTCCGGGTGAAGGTGAGCGCCTGCTGAGTGAGCCACTCGTCGGCCGTAGCCCGTATTCCCGCCTCCACGGCAGTGGGGGCGAGGCAACGCACGGAAAAGCCGCTTGCCGCAAGGAGTTCGGCGATACCACGCATCGACCGGGCGGCCCCGCTGGATGGGTCGAACGGAAGTTGCGGTATGTACAGAAGGACTTTCATGCCGACACTCTCTTTACGGAGAGCTGGCAGCAGTCAGATCAGTGGGAGTCAGAAATATCTTTCGCGTACAAAGCCTGTTGAGCGCGGTCGGTCTGATCATCCCGGGGGGGCGTGGGTAAGGTTGGGGATATTCAGGGCAGTGCATCGCCGACGCAATCCGATGCCGCGCGAGCTCGCACAATCTGCCTGCGTGCCAGAATTCTTTATCAAACTGCGCAGATGCGACGTTTTTGTGTGGAGCAGGGTAGATGTTCGTGATAAATTCCAGGTATAGGAAATTCCCAGGAGGAAGCTATGCGATTTCACTCACCGTTAGTTGTACTGATTGCGACTCTGTTCATCGGCGCCATCGTCCCGATGCAAGCGGGGGTCATCGCCGCGCGTTTGCCCGGCACCGAGGATTTTGCCCATGAATGGTCGCTTAGTTCGGGGCAGTTTCTCACCAGTTCGTGGACTCAGGACGCTGCTGCCAATGAGTCGATTGCAATTTTTATCAACGGGACGGGGCAGGACCCGACCGGGCAGGCCGTGCCTGGCAGTTTCGGGTTCCAATTGACCAAGGCTATCGGTCCCTCAGCGACTGCGGCGGATGTCGTCGGCAACACCACCATTAGCGTCAATCAACAACCGCCTTCCTCGAGGTGTTTAGCGGCCTGAGCCTCGACGCGGGCACTTACTTTCTGACGGCATACGGCATTGACGGTTTTGGAAGTTGGCCCGCGCTTTTGGACCCAACATTAACAGGCGTTCTCGGTCAGGAGTCCTTTGCTGCTAACTTCGGCACCCCCGGGGACCTGAACTCCACCGACCCTTATCGCAGTAACGCGTATAACACTACCTTGGACGCCGGGATACTGGTCCAGGGTGATGCGGCCACGCCGGAGCCGGCAAGCATATTGCTTGTCACCACGGGAATGGCCGCCTTGATCCTGTCGCGCCGCCGCAGAGCTTAGTCGCTGGAATTCCGGGGGCTCGGCCGTTCATCTAAAATTCGGTTTGCCAGCTCGCGCGCCTGTTCGTCCAGTGTGCTCGAGTCCTGTCCGGTGCCCGGGGCAATTGCGCCGGTACCTCTGTGATCCGGAGTTGGTTTCCGATAACAGCGAAGCCTGTTGATATCGGACGCTCAAGCTGCGGCCGCAGTCTCGACCGCAACTACTGGAACTAAACATTTGGGCGATAATGATTCAACCGAGGTCCGCCCCATGGCAGCGAACGACAGTCCGAATTTTCCAGGCGTCTACATTACGGAGCTCGACGCCTTCCCCACCTCCATCGTGGGCGTCGCCACCGCTGTGCCAGCCTTCATCGGCTACACGCAACAGGCCACCCTCCACGGCAATTCCGTGGCCTTCCAGCCCGTTGCCATCTCCTCCCTCTCCGAATTCGAACAAGTCTTTGGCACAGAATTCAACACCCGGTACGATATAGCCGAACTGCCCGGTGCGCAGTTCAGTCTCACGCAGTCGGACTCGCTACACTTCAACCTCTATCGCAGCCTTCAGCTGTTCTACTCCAACGGAGGCGGTCCGTGTTACGTGGTCTCTACCGGCGACTACTCCTCCCCTGTTGCTCTCCAGCCTCTCCTCAAAGGTCTCCAGGCTGCGGAGTCCCAGGTCGGGCCCACCCTGCTCGCCATCCCCGATGCCGTCCTCCTGTCCGCCGCGTCCGATTTCGCTACACTTACCCAGGCGATGCTCGACCAATGCACCTCGCTCCAGGATCGGTTCGCCATCTTCGACGTCTATGGAACCCTGGCAGTCGATCAAACGAATCTCGACGCCACGCTCCAGGCCTGCGTCACACAATTTCAGGACGCCGTCACCAGCCAGTCACCCAGCTTCGGCGCCGCATATTTCCCGTTTCTGAACGCCACCCTCGTCTCCACTTCCGACGTCAACTATACGAACTTCAACCCGCACCAGTCTCCGCCGTCCGGCTCTTCGGCGCCCACCATGCTGCAGTACGTCCTGACGACGTTCAACACGCCCGCCCAGCCCCACATCCAGACCACCATCGATTCCCTGGATCTAACCGCCCCGCACGACGACCCCACCGTCCGCAGCAACAACAATCTCCTCATCAGCGCCCTCCCGCAGTACCCGCAACTCGTGGAGCAGTTGGCCGCGCAGGAAAACGTACTGCCCCCGAGCGGCGCCATCGCGGGAATCTACGCGCAAAACGACCAAACCCGCGCCGTCTGGAACGCCCCCGCCAACCTGTCCTTTACCCCGCCCCCCTCCCTCACCGTCAATCTGGACGACCAGCAACAGGGGGGCCTCAACGTACCACTCAACGGCAAGGCGATCAACGTGATCCGCAACTTCGCAACTCGCGGCACTGTCATCTGGGGAGCGCGCACCCTCGACGGGAACAGCAACGATTACCGCTACATTCAGGTCCGCCGCACCCTCATCTACATCGAGCAATCCATCAAAAACGCGCTCTACCAGTACACGTTTTCCCCCAACAACGGCCTTACCTGGAGCACGGTGGTTCAGTCGATCAGCGGATTCCTCACACAACTCTGGTTGCAGGGCGGCCTGATGGGCAATAAAGCCTCCGACGCCTTCACACTTAGCTGTGGCCTGGGCCAAACAATGACGCCCACCGATGTCCTGAACGGCTATATGATCGTCCAGGTGACGCTCCAAATGATTCACCCGGCCGAATTCATCGAGCTTACGTTCAGGCAAGCCATGCAGGGCGCGGATTAACCCCCGCTATGCTGGGTCTTGGCCCGCCCCAAAAACTTCCTCACGCGCCTCGGGAAACTCCTGCTCCTGCTCGTCCTGGGCTTCTACTCCCTGTTGACCCTCAGCATCGTACTGCTCCGCTGGGTCTCACCCATCACCACCGCCGTCCAGATCGAGCGCCGCGTCCAGGCTTTTTCTAAGCCAGCCACGTATCACAAGGAATACATCTTCGTCCCGATGGCCCAGATCGCCCCGGCCCTGCAGCACGCCCTCGTCGCCGCCGAAGACGCCCGCTTCTACCAGCACCACGGCTTCGATTGGGTGGAAGTTGAAAACGCCGTCAACGAGCGCAAAGAGACCGGACGCCGCCGCGGAGCCTCCACCATCACCCAGCAGCTGGTGAAGAATCTCTTCCTCACCACCAGTTCCACCTGGGTTCGCAAAGGTATCGAAGCCACCCTCGTCCCCATCGTGGAATTGGTCCTCACCAAGCAGCGAATTCTGGAACTCTACCTCAACGTCATCGAATGGGGCCCCGGCATCTTCGGAGCGGAAGCCGCTGCCCGCCGTTACTTCAAGATCCCCGCCCGCCGCCTCACCCGGGAACAATCGATCGATCTCGCCACCGTAGTCCCCGCGCCGCTCCGCCGCAAACCCGGTCGCTATCCCGAATACGGAGAAATTATCGCCGCCCGCATGGCCCAAATGGGCTGGTAAGTCTGCCTAAACGAAGTCGATCCGGAAAATCCACCCGCTTGTCGGGCTGTCATTATTCGGCCAACCCGGGTGAATCCCCGCATCGCAGCTAACCAGCGACCCGTTATGCATCACCAAACCATGCGGATCCGCCGACCCTGGCACGAAATCCACCAGCTCCAGCACTTTCCCCGTAGCCGCCTCATACTTCACTAAACCCGGCTTGCCCTCGGCGAAACTCTTGCTGTCATTCCCCAGAATCTGCCAGATCGCGGGCTGGCCAGGCACAGAGCTATCCCACGCCATCCCGTGATACCGGTTCCGATCCGGCGCCGAATAGAACGGAATTATAAACTCCGGAGTCCAACTCACCGGATCCATCCGCAGCAAAGCCCGCAGCC
Organism: uncultured Acidobacteriia bacterium; assembly: GCA_903929755.1. GTDB lineage: Bacteria > Acidobacteriota > Terriglobia > Bryobacterales > Bryobacteraceae > BOG-234. The sequence goes on along the minus strand of CAIYVZ010000164.1, from coordinate 7,488 downwards.
GCAGCGCTGCAATCCAAAGCTTGCCATCCTGCCACATCGCCCCGTGGCACCCGCCGCCATCGTTCGGCGGCCCCAAAGGAATCTGCCGGTGGCTGATCAGCTTCGAATTCATATCCACCTCAAACACACCCTGAGGAGGAGCGTTCGCCACCATCCAGATACGGTTATTCCCGTAGGCCATCCCGCTGGTATTCCGCGAAGGCGTTGAAACCGTCTTCAACACCTTGCCATTCCAGTCCACCAGCCACGCTTCTTCATTCAAAGACTTCTGTTCCGGCATATGATACTGCGCCGCAAGGGCCCCCGAAAGCTTCTGCTCTCCAATCCACAACCCCTCCGGAGCCAGAGCCAGGCCATTCGGAAAACCTTGTGGGCTCTTGAACAGCTTCGTGGTCTTGGCCTTTCGAACCTTGACACCCTGCGCCGAAGCTGACCGCGCAGCGCCCATCACTAATCCCGCACCAACCGCACCCGCCAAAAATTCCCGCTTTGTCATAACGCACTCCTGAACTCGACGTGGATTATATAACTTTTCACTGGATCTCCGCGATCAATCGCAACACATCCGCGATTCTCTGCCGATTGCCGGGCCGGTTATTCACAAACAACGGACTCGGGTGCGGCGATTTCACAACCTGAAGCTCCAACCCGGCAGCGCGGATGAGTGGCGCGGCTCGTCGCCGCCGAGAAGCGCCCGCCGCGCCGCTCGTCCGGACTCAGTGCCAGGCGTTTTCGTGTAATCCGCCTCAACCCGCGCCCCAGCTACCCTTCCAGAACTGACTTACAAAACGCCACGCACTTACTAATTTCCGCCAAAACACTCGATCCCGCCGGAACCGGATACTCCAGCTCGATCGTCGCCTGGAACTTGTACTTTTCCTTCTTCATCAGCAGCAGAACCTCCTTCAGCGGCGTATCGCCCAGGCCCCACGGCATCCCGTCGCCCATGTTCTTCTTCCGGTCCTTCAAATGAACATGCGTGATCCGCGTATGGTTCTCTTTGATCCACTCCGCCGGAGAAAATCCATTCGACGCAAAGAAGTGCCCAATATCCACATTCGCGCCATTGAACTTCGAATACCAGAACGCCTGCTCCCACGCCCCCAGTCGCCCAAAGGCTTCCGGATTCGTCAGATTCCCGTGCCCGTGATACCCCACCATCAGCTCGTGCTTTGCCGCAAACCCGCCCACTCGCTTCGTCTTGCTCACCGGAATCTCGCAGCTGATCGCATTCGCCCCCAGCGCCTTCGCCATCTGGAAACAATAGTCCAGAACCTCGTCGCTCGCCGCGTCGATCTTGTCGAACTTCACAATCTGGATCTTCACCCCGGCGTCCTCATACTTCTTCCGGAACGCTTTGAACTCACTCATCGACCGCGACAGACGCCACTTCTTCAGCGCCTCAATGGCCGCCTTCTGCTCAGCTTCGGGCGGAGTTGTCCCTGCAATCGCCTCTCCGACACCCTTCGAAGCCAGCGCCGGAGCCCCCAGTGCCGCCTCAATCGGCTGCGACCGCAGCTCTGCCGCTGAAATTCCCGTCTGCAGCAGATAACCCAGAACATCGTCCGCACCCGCCGGCATCCCGTGGAAGCTGTACGGGGCATTAATCCCCACCTGCACGCCCCCAAATACCGAGTCCGGCCGCTTTACATCAAGAGGGGCCGCCGCCAGAACGCCCGGCACCGCCAGAGCACCAGCAGCGCTTGCCGCCAAAATCCCAAAATCTCGTCGCGTATAGGTCATCATTTGGCTCCCTGTTACTTCTTCTCAGCTTCCAGGTATTTCTTCAGATCCGGATTAATCTTCGCCTGAATCTCCGGCGTGTCCATGTTCTCACGGGTCACCAGCGTTGGCTGAATGTTCTGGATATGCTCCGGATTCCCGCCCTTCAGCTTATTGATCGCCGCCAGCATGGAGCGGTACCCCATGTCGAACGGATCCTGCACTACCAGGGCATCAATCTCGCCCTTCTTCAGCGCTTCCAGCAGCTGCGGGCTCGAATCAAACCCCACCAGCTTCACGCCCTTCCGGTTCTTGCTCTGCAGCGCTCGCACCGCACCCACTGAACTGGACTCGTTGCTCGCAAACATCCCGTCCAGATCCGGAAACGCCGTCAGCATGTTCTCGGAAACCTTCAGCGACTTCGCAAAGTCGGCCATCCCGAACTGCTTGTCCACCATCTTGATGTCCGGCGCCGCCACTTTCAGCTCGCTCTCGAAGCCGTCCTCGCGCAGCATCGTCGATGCCGACCCAGGCTGAACCGCCACTTCCACAATCTTGCCCTTCTTGCCCAGAACCTCGGCCAGGCGCCGCGCCGCCATGCGCCCGCCTTCCGTGTTGTCCGTCGCCACCTGTGACGTAAACGTATCCGTGTCCACCGGAGAATCGAAAATGATCATCGGCTTGCCCACCGCCGCCGCATGCTCCACCAGCGACACCAGAATCTTCTTGTCAATCGGAGCCAGGCAAATCGCGTCCACGTTCTGGTTGAACGCGGCATCTACAATCTTGATCTGTCCCGTGTAATCCGTCTCCGAAGCCGGCCCGTTCCAAACTACGGCATACCCCGGGTTCTCCCGCGCCGCTTTAATGGCGCCCGCGTGCACAGACTGCCAGAACACGTGCGCCTGGCCCTTCGGAATAAACGCGATGCGCTTTTCAGCCGACCCGCGATTGCAGCCGGTCAGCGCCAGCGCCGCAAGTAAGGTCAGCCCGGTCAGATACTGCCAGCGAAAGTTACCAGTGTCGAGTTGCATGTGATTGATCCATTACAGTTTATCTCCGAATACCTCAAAGATGTGGCAAACTGTGGGGTGGATTAGCCGGTTCTCTAAAAAGGCTACCTTGCCAAAGCCAACTCCATGAAAACATTTGCGGCAATTGAAGCCGGCGGTACCAAGTTCGTCTGCGGAACAGGCTCCGGCCCCCACAACCTCACCACCACCGTCATCCCCACCACCACTCCTGCCGAAACCATCGCCCGTTGCCTCGAATTCTTCCAGGCCACCGGTCCTCTCGAAGCCATCGGAATCGGCAGCTTCGGCCCTGTCGATCTCGACGAAAGCTCGCCAACCTGGGGCCATATCACCACCACCCCCAAAGCGGGCTGGCAGTTCACCGATCTCGCCGGAGCTTTCTCCCGCGCCCTCAACATCCCCGTCGGCTTCGATACCGATGTCAATGCGGCCGCCCTCGCCGAATCCCGCTGGGGCGCCGCCCGCAGTCTCGCAAACTGCGTCTACCTCACCGTAGGCACCGGTATCGGAGGCGGAGCCCTCGTCAACGGCAAACTCCTCCACGGCCTCGTTCACCCCGAAATGGGTCACATCCGTATCCCGCACGACTTCGCCGCCGATCCCTTCCCCGGCGTCTGCCCCTTCCACGGCGATTGCCTCGAAGGCCTCGCTTCCGGTACCGCCCTGCGCGCCCGCTGGGGCGACAACGCGCCTCAATTTCCGCCCGACCACCCGGCCTGGAAACTCGAAGCCCGCTACCTCGCCCTTGCCGTCGCCAACTTCGTCTTCACCCTCTCCCCCGAACGCATCATCCTCGGCGGCGGTGTCATGCACCAGACCCACCTGTTCCCCCTCATCCACACCGAGCTCGCCGCCATTCTCAATCAGTACGTTCAGGCCCCCCAACTCCTCAACTCAATTCACGAATACGTGGTCCCGCCCGGTCTCGGACCAAACTCCGGAATCTTCGGCGCCTTCGCCTTAGCGCAGGAGGCCGCGTGCCACTTCTAGCCACCTGCCTCTTCCTTCTCCAGACCACCGCCCCCGAGCCGCCGAAACACTACCAGGCCCACCGTGCCCTCACCCCCATCAACATCGACGGCAAGCTGGACGACCCTTCCTGGCAAACCGCGCCCTGGACCGACCTCTTCCTCGATATCGAAGGCGCTGCCCATCCCAAACCCCGCTTCAAAACCCGGGCCAAAATCCTTTGGGACGACCAATACCTCTACCTCGCCGCCGACCTCGAAGAGCCCCACCTCTGGGCCACTCTCACCCAACACGACTCCGTCATCTTCCGTGACAACGACTTCGAAGTCTTCCTCAACCCCACCGGCGACTCCCTCAACTACTTTGAGTTCGAAATGAACGCCCTCAACACTGGTTGGGACCTCTTCCTCCCTAAGCCCTACCGTCAGCAGGGCAAACCCGACAACGGCTGGGAGATCCCCGGTCTCAAAACCGCCGTCCACCTGGACGGAACCCTCAACAACCCTGCTGATACCGACCAGGGCTGGCAACTCGAAATCGCCATGCCCTGGACAGCGTTTACCGAACGAAGCACCAAAGGCCGCCCGGCGCCGGGTGAAGAGTGGCGTGTCAATTTCTCCCGGGTCGAATGGAGAGTGAACACCACCCGCGGTAAATACGAGAAGCTCCCTGGCAAAGAAGACAACTGGGTCTGGTCTCCCCAGGGCGTCATCGACATGCACCGCCCCGAAACCTGGGGCTACGTCCGCTTCGTTCCGTAAGCCGCGTCCCCCACCGCTGCCCCGAAATAAACCCCCGACCCAGTCCCACCTCCATCTGCGGTAATATCTGAAGTGCTCGCCCAACCGGCCCTCCCGAAGCGAATCAAATCATGCTGGCCTACGACCCCTCCACCAACCCGCTCAATAGCAACGAGTGGGCCTACCCTCTAACCGAGTGTTTCCACGTCGCGGCTATGGCACTCTCCATCGGCTGCATCACCCTTGTTGACCTTACCCTCCTCGGCGTTGGCCTCAAATCCACCACCCCCAAACAACTCATCCGCGACACCGATGTCTGGGTAGTCCTCGGCCTCTTCCTCGCCATCGCGACTGGCTTGATGATCTTCTCCACTGACCCCGAGCACTTCCTGGAAAACGGCCCCTTCCAGTTCAAGATGGCCATCCTCCTCGTCGGCATCCTCTACAACTACACCGTCCACCGCAGCGTGGCCTTCCACCCCAACGCGTTCGCGCCAGTCGCAGCGGTAATCTCCATCCTGGTCTGGATCTCCCCCATAGCCGCCGGCATCTTCTCCGCATTTGTCTAAACCGCCATGTCAATACCCGAAGCAGCGCACTGGTTACAACAAACAGGCTGGGCCACCGACCTCCGCGAATCCGCCCTCGTCTACCCCATCATCCTGGTCATCCACCTCACCTGCATAGCCATCTTCGGTGGCATGATCTTCGCCACCAACCTCCGCCTCTGCAACGTAGCCTTCAAAGAAGCACCCGTAGCCGAGGTCATCGCGCGTCTCCGCCCCTGGAAGCAAGCCGGTTTCGTCATCATGGTCACTTGCGGAATCCTCCTCGCTTCTGCCAAAGCCGACGAATACTATAAAAATCCCTACTTCCTTATCAAGATGACCCTCCTGGCGCTAACCGCCGTCCATGCCCAGGCCTTCCGAAAAACCGTTTACCGAAACCCGGCCCCGCCCGCGTCATCGAAAGCCCGCCTCGCCGCCGCCATCTCCCTGGTCCTCTGGTTCTCCATCCTGTCCCTGGGCCGCTGGATCGCCTACTACGAAGCGCCGAAAGGCTGAAAACGTCCCTAACGCTGCCCCAAGTCTCCAGGAAACCAAATTGCGGACTCTGAAAAGAACTTGCCCGTCAGGTAACCAACCGTGACACTGAATGAACTGATCGACGAAATCACGACCGATGCTAACGGAGATCAGGAGCAACTCTGGGCATTCCGCCAGGCCTTTGAGGACGAAGTCCCTGTGCCGACCGAAGCCAGCGTTGCCGGCCAGAGGGTCACCGTCACGAAATTTGACTTTGATGGCAATGAGCGGCGCGGTCTCACCGCAACCTGCCAACTCCCCGACCGAACGAAGTTCGACGTAGCCGCCTGCGATGTCCTCATGCCGCCCGGCTCAAAAGGAGCGCGCTATATCGCGGCCTATCGAAAGTGGATGGGCCTCACCCCTGTCCCGAAGGCCCCCCGAAGAAAGGCCCCTGCGGCAACCGGCCCCTTGTCGATTCGATTGGCAGTTCAGTCAGTCACGGGGAAACTCGCACTGTGCCGCGACCTCGCCGACAATTCGGAGATCACGCTCCGGTTTGAACGGCTTCATGACGTCGTACCCGGAGAAATCGCGGTCGTCACACCGATGAAGCGGACTAACAAGCCGGATGGAGTTCACATCCAGGGGCAGGTCTTACGAACGTATCTGGATACAGCAGCTTTAAGTCTGGAGCCTCTGCGCCTGGAGCCCAGGGGAATCTGGGATCCGAAGCGACACTACTGGGGAGAACCCGGCGTCCCGCTTGAATCATGGGCGCGCCCCATCGTCAAACGCGGCCCCAGACCGGAATTCGAGATGGAACAGGTTCTCCCCGGCACGGACTTTGCTGTATCGGATTACGACCCGATCATTGAATCGAGCGACCTCCGAGGCAATGGAGACCCGACCGGAGCCCGCGAAATTCTGATGAGACTTTGCGCGGCGGACTTACGTTGCCTCGACGCCCACGCCCATCTCGGCAACATACTGTTTGACCGCCGCCCGGAGCTGGCCATCCGCCACTACGAGGTTGGTGTTCAAATCGGGGAACTTACGGTGAAGCCCGATTTCGAAGGGCTGCTGCCCTGGGGATGTCTCGACAACCGCCCCTTCCTGCGTTGTCTTTATTCATGGGCATTGTGCCTCTGGCGTCTGGAGCGATACACCGAGGCAGCGAAGGCCCTCAAACGCATACTCTGGCTGAACCCGTCCGATAATCAGGGTGCCCGCTTCGTCATCCAAGAGGTGCGGGCCCGGATTCCATGGAGCGACCGCTCCGATTACTGAAGCACTTTGTCCCGGAGTTGGGCCTTCAGATCGGACTGCATCACGCTGAGCCGCGCATCAAGCAGCGCGAAGCCCCTATGGTTCACCACGAGCGCCGTAATCGCGACGAGGACCGATCCTCCCGCGCTGATCAGAGCGACAATTACCGTGTTGTCCATTACGCTGCGGTGTCGATCTGAATGGCACCAGCGAAACTGGCAGGGAGCGGAATCGGTAAACCCTCTTCTCTCAGCCCATCCAGATGAAATTCAATAGCTTCCTGGATCAGCTTTGCAACCTCGGCCTGCGACTCGCCCACTGAGATCACCCCCGGCAAGTCCGGCACATAGGCACCCCAGGAAGATGGCCCCCGTTCGTAAATCACCGTATATGTCATCCAGTCTCCTTGTTTTCCCTCGGTCGACCTTCATCCAGTTCCGCGCTCCGCAGTATGGACTTCAGCGTACCGATCGGAACATCGGTACCGGCCTGACCCGGCACCGTCACAACCAGCCCCTTGTCCGTTCCGGATAACTATCCTGAATTATCCCCTTTTCGCACCATGTTTATCTGCCGATACTGCGGGACCGGGTGTGCGACATGAAAGTAGATGGATCAGCGGTGCTCTTTTTTGTGGCTATATTCCTAACGTACTGATACGTTAGGAATGGAGGTGCCATTTGCCAGAGTCTCTTGTTGCGCTCGAACAGCAGCGCAGTGCCATTCTGT
>CAIYVZ010000163.1 GCA_903929755.1 uncultured Acidobacteriia bacterium | reverse complement strand
TCCCCGCTTGTCGAGCTTGTTTGCTCTCAGCGGCACATGCAAAGGCACACCGCATTACCTCAAAACCCAAACGGAAAGGACTTCCCCGCTCCACGCCTCGTCAGCCCCCGCTCAGGCTCATCCTTCGATGAGAATATGCTGTGGGCGGGGTGCGACGGGAAAAAGAAAAGAGGGAGATTTACCGCCCCTGTGCGGTGTATCTCCCTCTTTCGAGCGGCGCTCAACCCCCGAGCTACTTTGCAAACCACCGCGTTGGCAGCGGACTTGACAAAGTGTGACTAGCGACCGGAATAGACCCATTCTCCGCCGGTTGGGGTCTGATTTGGGTCTGGGAGTTGTAAAACAGTTGTAAAAAGACTAGATGTGCTGCAGGGCACCTTGGGCGGTACCTGCCCGCAGGAGAAGCAAAGCCTCGTCGGGGGTGACCGGCAGCGAGAAAAGATTGCCCTGCGCTTTGTCGAACCCGACTTGCCGAAGGATCCGAAACTGGGTCTCGGTTTCCACGCCTTCGGCAATGACCTGAAGATTCAGGGTCCGGGCCAGTTTGACCATACCTTCCACCAGAGGGAGGCTGCTGGGCACGTCGTCGAGATCGCGCACAAAAAGCTGATCGATCTTGACGATATCGACGGGTAGCTGGTGGAGATACTGCATGGGCGAATAGCCGGTGCCAAAGTCGTCGAGCGCGATGAGAATTCCCTGATTCCGGAGGCGGTTGAGAACGTTGGCCGAGTTGCCGGTATCCTTCACGAGCGCGGTCTCGGTGAGCTCCATTTCCAGACGTTTCGGGTTGAGGCCAGTCTCGGCGAGGACTTCCAGGACAAAGTTTTCAAAACCTGCGTCAGCCAGTTGGATGACGGAGACATTGACGGAAATACAGGCCTGGGGGAAGCCGGCGAGGTGCCACTCCCGCATCTGGCGGCAGGCTTCACGAAGGACCCAGGCGCCCATATCCAAAATGAGGCCATTTTCTTCCGCGATGGGGATGAATTCGCCGGGAGCGAGTTCGTGTTCCGAGCCCTCAATTCGCAGGAGGGCTTCGAAGCCGGTAATCTGCCCCTCGATGGTGTATTGGGGCTGGTAAAGAAGGCGGAAGCCGTTGTTGCGGAGGGCTTCGCGGAGCTTATCCTCAATATTCTGGGGCCGGGAGGCGGCTTCCATCATGCCGGAGCGGAAGAGCTGGAGCTGATTTTTGCCGGCGGCCTTGGCGTTGTACATGGCGGCGTCGGCAGCGGCTATGAGGGCATCGGGCTGGAGCGCATCGTCGGGGTAAGTGGCGATGCCGATGCTCATGGTGGCGAAGACGTTCTTGTCTTCAATGCGGATGGGCGCCTGCAGGGTGCTGAGAAGAGCCTGTCCGCGAGCGGCGGCAGCCTCGCGGGTACGCAGGCCGGGGATGAGGACGATGAATTCGTCACCGCCGATGCGGCCAATCATCTCGCCGGTTCTGAGCCCGGAAGAGAGGCGTTCGGAGATTTGGCGGAGGAAGTTATCGCCCACCTGATGGCCCCAGGTGTCGTTAATACGCTTGAAGCGGTCGAGATCGATAAAGAGAACCGCGACGTGCGCGTTCTGGCTGCCGGCGATGCGCAGTTCACGATTGAGGTGTTCGCCGAAGAGAAGGCGGTTGGGCAGGCCGGTGAGAACGTCGTGCCGGTATTGATGAGCGAGCTCGCGGGTCCGCTCGGCGACAGCGGTTTCGAGGGCGAGGCGGATTTCCTGCTGCCGCCGGGTCCGCCGCCGGATCACCAGAAAAGTGAGGAGGCAGATGGCAGAGACGCTGCCGAGGATAAACCAAAGCGTCCGCCACCAGGGGGGCATAATCCGGAAGCGGAGGGTGGCGATTTCCCCCAGCTTCTCTCCGTCGGCTTCGCGAGCCGCGATTTGAAGCGTGTAGTTACCGGGCTGGATGGCGGCGAGCTGCAGCTGACGCTCGGAAGTATCGCGCCATTGCGGGTCGAGAGGGGACAACCGGTAGCGGAAGGACACATCCCGGTCATGACCAAAGCGGAGGGCGGAGAAGCGAATCTCGAGGGGCTCCGCGCTGTATTTCAGGTCGGTTGGGTGGTTGAGATCGAGAGGGAGCTTGCCGTAGACGGCACTGGTGAACACGGTACGGGGCGGTTCGGGGCGGGCGATCTCCGTGCGGGGGATGAAGTGAGACAGGCCGCCAGCGGTCCCGATCCAGACGTGGCCATCGGGCTCGGCGGCGAAGGCGTGGAGGTCGCAATCATCCCAGACAAGGCCGTCGCGGTGGTCATAGTGCTCCCAGCGGGTGGAGGTGGGGCTGCGGACGATGACGCCGAGATTGGTACCGGCCCAGAGGTTGCCCTTCGGGTCGAAGTTCAGGAAATAGGTAATGTTGGCCTGGCGACCCTGGGGCGGGTCGTAACTGACAAAGTTGGCCTTACCGTTTTCGAAAGTCAGTTTTGAGATGGCGCCGGTGAGGCGGTAGCCAAGCCAGATTTCTCCGGACATACCTGCGGCCAGGGCGGTGACGGAGTTGCCTTTCAGGCCATCGCTCATGACAAATCGCTTCCAGGCGGTGCCGTTGTATTGCCAGAGACCGTCGCCGCCGGCCCAAATATCGCCATTGGGGGCTTCGAGGAGGGTCCAGCAGCGGCTTTGGGTTGCCATATTGGCGCGCTCAAAGCGGGAAGCTCCCGCAGGCATGCTGAAGACACCTTTTTCGGTACCGGCCCAGACACGCTGATTGCGGTCGATGAGGATGGCGTAAGGCGATCTGCCGACGAGCCCGGAGGCGGAGTCAAACCACTGAACGACGCCGGTTTTCGGGTCAAAGCGGCCCGCGCCTTTACCGTCTGTACCGAGCCAGAGCTGGCCGTTGGCCGCGCGGCGGACGGCGTGAACCGGGATGTTGCCAACGCTTTTCACCATGGTCCATTGCCAGGTGTGGCCCTTTTGGGTGCCGCGGAAGAAACCGCCCTCGGTGCCGACCCAGACGACGCCGTCACTGGCAGGGAGGATTTCATAGATGGTCTCGGCGGTGAGACCACTTTGGGCGGAGAAACTTTCCCACTCACCATAGCCGAGCCAGCGGGCGAGGCCGCGCCCGGCGAGACCCAGCCAGACGGAGCCTTCACGGTCCTGCAGGACGGAGTAGACGGGCGGGAGGATACCGGAATTGCGGCCGACGAGGTGGAACTTGCCGTCCTGCCAAATAGCGAGGCCTTCGGTGGTGGCGACGAGCAGGCGACCATCCATGTCCAGTTTCGGACTGCTGCCGGGGCCGGTTGGCGGGAGAGCGGGGTCCGGTTCGGAAAAGCGGTCGGCGCCGGCGGCCATGCGGAAGAGGCGGCGATTTTGTTGCAGCCACAGGCCCCCCTGACGGTCGCGGACGATGCCTCCAACCCGTTCCTGCAGGAGGCCTTCGGCGGGGCCAAAGACCTTCATGCCGTCGGGGCCCAGGCGGCAGAGTTCGGTACCGCACCCCCAGGCGAGGGTTTGGCCATCGACAAAAACGCTCTGGGCCTCGGTTCGGCCCTCTCCGGGGGGCTTGGGGCCGGGGGTGAAGGTGAGGTTTCCGTTGGGTGCGGAGGTGGCCTCCAGCAGCCCGGCGTCGGTAGCTATCCAGGTCCTGCGGCCAGCCAGAAGGACGCCGTTGTAGCCGTTGATTTTACTGCCCGCGGGCAGGGTAAGTTTCTCAAAATGCTCGCCGCGCAGGCCGTAGAGGCCGGATTGATTGCCGACGAGAACGGTACCGTCGGGGGCCTCTCCAATGGAGGCTGTGATGCTGGAGGGGAGGCCTTGTTCCGGAGAAAATTCGCGGAAACGGATGCCTTCATAGCGAAACAAGCCGTTTTCGGTGACGACCCAGATAAAGCCGGTGCGGTCCTGAAAGAGGGTTTTAACGGTTAGATTGCTGAGGCCCTGTTCCACGCCAAAGTATTGAAACGTATACTGCTGGGCAAGCGCACGCGGGGGTGCGGAAGCCAGGACCAATAGCGCAGAAATGATGGCGGCTCGGCGAATAAGCGGCACCCGATTTTTACAGGTTAGCAGTGTGGCGGTAAGACGTGGCGTAATTCTGTTGGGTAGTTATTCCGGGGGCAGAAGCTTCCAGAGGCGGAAATCGTTGGCCATGCCGACCTGGGCGACACCCCATTCGGCGGCGTGGTCGCGGACGTCGGGGGCACCGTATTGGCTGTCGGGCATCAGAATCCAGCGGATGCCGAGACGCCAGAGTTCGTGGTGCGTTTCCATGCGGAGGCTGGCGCGGCGGGGCGTTTCGAGAGGGGTGTAGCGGGCGGGGTGGAGTTTCCATTGGTCGCCGCTGGGAAAAGCGGGCTGGATGGACATCCAGCGCTGGTCGGTTTGTTGATGGAGGACGATGCGGTCGAGCCGGGTGGGTTCACCGAAATCCACGCCAAGCCACATGCCGGGTTTGGTGTGGTCGCCCGAGGTCCACCAGGAGGAGGCGAGATTGTCGAAGGCGAGGGGCGCATCCCAGGGATTGGCGGAGGCGGTGAGGCGCCAGCCAGGTTGGCGGGGGATTTCGTGGTCGCCATCATAGAAGCGGACTTCGGAGATCCGCATGTCGGAATCGAGAGGGGCGGTGGTGGCGGTGAGACGGACGGCGCGGGTGGTGGTGGCGGAAAAGTGGAAATCGCGGGTCCAGGTGTTGCCGAGCTGGGGGGAGAAGGGCATCAGGTAAGTGAGGAAAACGTGGCGACCGAGGGCGGAATCGGAAGTGCCGATGAGTTCGCGGCGCTGGTAAGCCATTTGTCCCATGTTGGGGGAGAAGACGCGCTCGCCGGGGGCGACGAACTGGTCGAGGAGGAGACCGCGTTGGTAGTCGGGCCAGTGGATGCGCATGAATTCGGTTTCGGGCGTGAGGCGGAGGGCGGAACGCCATTCAAGCGTGTCGATGCGCCACTGGTAGTGGCCGGACCACTTCTCGAGCCAGGGTGGCCAGGAGAGAAGGGCGTGGGCGGTGAGGGCGAGAGTGGCGAGGGTTGTGCCGATTGCGGGGATTCGGGTGATTGCAATGGACAGAGCGAGGGCGAGGAAGGGGAGCGCCGGGATGAGGAAGCGCGTGCCAATGCTGGAGGGGTAGGTGAGGAGGATGAAAGCGGAGGCGCAGAGCGCCTGGCGGGTACTGCGGCGGTGGAGGGCGAGTAAACCCAGGGGGAGGGCCAGGAAAATGGGGCCAAGAATACCGGCCAGCTGGCCTCCGGTGGTGGCTTCCCAGGGGAGGCGGGACCACGGGACGTCGCTGACATGGGCCATGATACGGCGCATTTCATCTTCCACAAGCTGGTACATGAACGGGTTGGGGAAGAAGCGGTTCAGGACGGGGAAGAAGGGGTTTTGAAACTGGAGGTAGTCTTTGACGAGCCAGGGGAGGAGGGGGAGGGAGGAGAAGGCGAGGAGCTGGAGGGTCTGGCGGAGTCGGGCGCGCCACGGGAGAGTGGCGGTGAGAACGGCGAAGACCGCGTAGAGGACGAAGCTTGCGGCGGTGAGTTTGCAGGCGACTGCGAAACCGGTGAGGAGGGCGGCGGGGATGAGGGTCTTGAGCGAGGGGTTGGTGGCCCAGGTCTGCAGGAAGAAGAAGGCGGCCAGGAGGATGACGGCGGTGCCGGTATCGATATACGCCGAGGTCCCGTCTTTGGCGACTACGGGCGAGAGATAGAAGAGCATGGCGGCGAGGACTCCGGCTTTGGGTTCGTCCATGCGTTTGGCTATGGCGAGGATGCCGAAGGGGGCGAGCAGCAGGAAAACCAGGTGGACCAGGGCTGCGGCGGAGTGTTTGCCGATGGCGAAGGCGGCGAGGAAAAGCATTTCGAGGCCTTGATAGAGGCCCGCGAACATGTTGGTGGTGAGCGTGTAAAAACCGTGGTGCTCGTAGTAGCGGTAGACGAGGCCGAGGTGGTAGCCGGTGCCATCGGGGGAGGTTTCGGGGGCCATGGCGGCGATGAGGTAAGCGAGGCCGAAGATGGTCCACGGGAGCCAGAAGAGGGCTTGCCAGAGGGGGGGCAGGTGGAGGTTGAAGTTTGGCCGGAAGGTGGGCTTGCAGGTGCGGACCCAGGCGGCGATGGTGAGGGCTCCGGCGGGGAGGATTAAGGCGGCGCGGAACTGGTGGGTTGCGCAGAGCAGGAAGACGAAGGTGCTGACGAGGACGGCGCCCAGGGTGAAGTGGGCGAAGCGGCGGCCGGTGGGTTCGAGTTGGAGCTGCAGGGCGCGGAGGAGGAATTCTCCGGCGGCGGTGCAAAAAATGGTTACAAAAGAGACGCCCAGAAGAATTCGAAGTACGGTCACTTGTACTCCCCTTTTAGTTCACGCAACCAGCCGACTTTTTGTATCAGGACGCAGTAGGGCGGGCTGTGAGGTTCGGGGAGGCAGGGTTCGATTTGTAGTTCGAGGGTGGGTTTGGGGCCGGGCTGGGCGGGGAGGGTGAGGACGACCGGGCCAGACTTATCCAGGGTTTGGGTGATGAGGGTTTTGCCGTTCAGGTTCACGATGAGGCGCTGGTGGCCCAATTGTTGCTGGACCTTATCCACGACGACGAGATGGATATCGAGTTGCCAGTCCACGCGGTCTTCCAGTTCGAAGCTGAAGGAAGCCGGACTACTGAGCCAGCGCCAGTTGAGGCCGGGAGCCGGGGGCTCGACTCCGGCCAGGATGGCCGCGCCGAAGGGTGGGGGGATGCCGGGCGTCATATCGAGCATGACGCGGGCAAAGTACGGTTTGGGGGTTGCCTGGGGCGGGGGAGGAAAGGCGGTTTCGCGCTGGCAGCCTATTAGTACCAGGGCCGGGAGGAGGGTGGAGAGGATGGAGGGCCAGGTTCGCATGGACAGGAAGGGCCATTGTCCCACGCTGCTAACATCAACATAGACCATGATTCAAACCCTTTTCGGCCCGGTAGAACAGGAGCCGACGCTTCTTGAAAAATTAAAAAGCGGCGTGCAGAAAACGCGCGAGGGCCTCGTCTCGCGTATTGAAGAAGTTGTATCCGGAAAAAAGAAGATTGATGCGGATCTTCTGGAAGAGCTGGAATATACGCTGATTAGCGCCGATATTGGCGTTAAAACCACGGAAGAGATCCTGAACCGCATACGCGAGCGGGTGGACCGTCGCCTGGTGAACGACTCGAGTGAACTGAAGGGTCTGATTCGCGAGTATCTGTATGAAGTGCTGCAGGCGAATGACAGGCCGCTGGCATACGTGGATCATCCGCCGGCGGTGGTGATGCTGGTGGGCGTGAACGGGGCGGGGAAGACGACGACGATCGGCAAGCTTTGCTTTGCGCTGAAGCGCGAAGGGAAGTCGGTGCTGATGTGTGCGGCGGATACGTTCCGGGCGGCGGCGATTGAGCAGCTGGAGGTGTGGGGCGAGCGGACGGGGACGCAGGTTATTCGGCAGAATACGGGGTCGGATCCTTCGGCGGTACTGTTTGACGCGTTGCAGTCGGCAAAGGCGAAGGGGATCGATTACGTGATTGTGGACACGGCCGGGCGTTTGCAGACGAAGGTGAATCTGATGGCGGAGCTGGAGAAGATGCGGCGCACGGCGATGCGCGTGATTCCGGACGCTCCGCACGAAGTGCTGTTGGTGCTGGATGCCACAACGGGCCAGAATGGTTTGGAGCAGGCGCGGAAGTTTACGGAAGCTTCGGGCGTGACGGGGATCGTGCTGACCAAACTGGATGGCACGGCGAAGGGCGGCGTGGCGGTGGCAATTGCGCGCGAACTGGGGTTGCCGATTCGTTATATCGGCGTGGGCGAAAAGGTAGACGATTTGCTGCCATTTGAGCCGGAGCGTTTTGTGGATTCGCTGTTCGCAGCGTGAGTATCGAATGAATTCAACAGGCAATTCTAAATTCATGGCCGAAGCGCTGCGGCTGGCGCGAGAAGGCGTGGCGCTGGCGTCGCCAAATCCGATGGTTGGCTGCGTGATTGTGCGCGATGACCAGGTGGTGGGGCGGGGAGTTCACACGTGGGCCGGGCTGAAGCACGCTGAGATTTTGGCGCTGGAAGAGGCCGGGGCACAGGCGCGGGGGGCGGATGTTTATGTCACGCTGGAGCCGTGTTCGCACGTTGGCCGGACCGGGCCGTGCGCGGATGCGCTGATTGCGGCGGGCGTGGCTCGGGTATTTACGGCTTCGGGGGACCCGAATCCGCTGGTGGATGGTGAAGGCTTTCGGCGGCTGCGGGCTTCGGGCCTTGAAGTGATCCATATGGATGAGTTCCAGGCGGAAGCTGAGCGGCTGAACGAGGCGTTTTTTCATTATGCTTTGACCGGGAAGCCCTTGGTGACGCTGAAGTGCGCGTTGACGCTGGATGGCAAGATTTCGGCTCCGGCGGACAACACAGGCTGGATTACCAGCGAACGTGCGCGGACCCATGTGCAGACGTTGCGGCATGGCGCGGATGTGATGCTGACGGGCAGCGGGACGGTGCTGGCGGATGATCCTTTATTGACCGACCGGAGCGGGCTGCCGCGGTCGCGTCCGTTGCTGCGTGTGGTGCTGGATTCCACGCTGCGGATTCCGCTGGATTCGAAGCTGGTGGCGTCGGCTCATGGGGATTTGCTGGTGGCTACGACTTCGGCGGCGTCTGCGGAACGGCGTGCGGCTTTGGAGGCGCGCGGGGTGGAAGTTCGCGTGTTCGATGGACCCCGTGGCCGCGTGGATATTCGCGATGTGGTGTCGGAGTTGGGCCTGCGGAAGTATCTGTCGGTGATGATTGAGGCCGGCAGCATGGTGAATTGGGCCGCGCTCGATTCAGGCGTGGTGGATAAGGTGTTTTTGTATTACGCGCCGAAGATTCTGGGCGGGCTGCTGTCGCTGCCGATGGCGGGTGGCGCGGGGCGGCAGAAGCGCACGGATGCGCTGATTCTGGAGCGGACGAAGCTGCATGAGATTCCGCCGGATGAGTTTGCGGTGGAGGCCTGGGTGAAGCAGGAATCGCGGAAGGACGCGTAAGTGTTTACCGGGATTATTGAAGAACTGGGCAGAGTGCAGGCGTTCTTGCCGGGAGTGGCGGGCGGGGCGAAGCTGCGCATTGCGTGTAAAGAAGTGATGTCAGATGTGACGCCGGGCGCGAGTATCGCGGTGAATGGTGTTTGCCTGACGGCGGTGGATTTGTATGGGGACGGGTTTGGCGCGGATCTGGCTCCGGAGACTCTGGAACGGTCGAATCTGGGGGATCTGCGGGTGGGGGATGTGGTGAATCTGGAGCGTCCGGTTATGCCGACCACGCGGTTGAGCGGGCATATTGTGCAGGGTCATGTGGACGCTACCGGAACGGTGGAATCGATTACGGATCTGGGTGGCGGGAACAGGGAATTGCGGGTTCGGGTGCCGGCGGCGCTGGATCAGTATCTGGTGTACAAGGGTTCTATTACGATTGACGGGATTAGCCTGACGATTGCGGCTTTGGAATCCACAGAGCGGGAAGATTCGGTGGTGAAGGTGGCGATTATTCCGCACACGTGGGAGGCTACGAATCTGGCGTCGCGAGAGGCCGGGTCGCGGGTGAATCTGGAATGCGACGTGCTGGCGAAGCATGTGGCGAAACTGCTGGGTAAACTGACGCTGTAAATGAACTTTGATCCGCTTACGCTCGCGCAACCGGTGGCCCTGTTCCTGGGGACGGTGGCGGCGGTGCTGGTGTTCCGGCGGGTCTTGTTTGCGGTGCTGCGGAAGTGGGCGGCGAGTGCCGAGAGCCATCTGGCGGCACTGGTAACCGAGACCTTTTCGGGCTCGATTCTGCTTTGGGGAATTATTCTGGCGTTCCATGTGGCGACGCAGGATGACGAGATCCCGAAGCGGTACATGCGGTACATCCACCCGGGGATTGATGTTCTTTGGGTGTGGTCGATTACGGCGGCAGTGAGCCGGTTTGCGGGGCGCGCGGTCCGGTACTACGGGACTCCGGTGACGGGCGTGAAGTCGGTTACGAGTTTGACGCAAAAGCTGGTGCAGCTGGCGGTGGTGGCGGTGGGTTTGGTGTGGCTGCTGAAGGTGGTTTTCGACATCAGCCTGACGCCGATTCTGACCACTTTAGGCGTTGGTGGTTTGGCGGTGGCGCTGGCGCTGCAGGATACGCTGTCGAACCTGTTTGCCGGGTTCTATGTTTCAATTTCGGGGTTGGTGAATCTGGGTGATTACATCCGGCTGAATACCGGCGAAGAAGGTTACATCAGCGACATTACGTGGCGGTGCACCACGATGCGGACCAACGGGAATAACCTGGTGGTGATTCCGAATAATAAGCTGGCGCAGGCGATTTATACGAACTTCCATTTGCCGGAACCTCGCATGGGGATTTCGGTGGTGTTCCATGTGTCGATGAATTCGGATGTCAGGCGCGTGATGGCGATTCTGCAGGATGAAGTGCTGCTGGCGATGACGATGGTGCCGGGGGCGCTGCCGGAACCTGCTCCGTCGGTACGGTTTAACGGACCAGGGGATGCCGGGCTGGCGTTTCAGGTGAATTGTAATATTGAAAAATTTGGGGATCAGTTTCAGATTCTGAGTGACCTTCGGACGCAGTTGTTTACCCGGCTGCAGAAGGAAGGGATTCGGTTTGATGTGCCTCCGAAGGCGGTAGTCCTTGGGTAGCCCTGCGGCTGAGATTGTGGCTGCGCTGGCCGGGGAACCGGCGGGGCGGGCCTTGGATATCGCTTGTGGCGGGGGACGGCATTCGGCGTGGCTGGCGGAGCGCGGGTGGCAGGTTTGGGCTACGGATCAGGTTCCGGTTTCGCTGCCTGGCGTTGAGTTTAGGATTTCGGACCTTGAGCGGGATGGGTTTCGGGTTGAGCCTGGCGCATGGGATCTGATTGTCTGCTGGCTGTTTTGGCAGGCGGATTTGTTGCCGGGGATTGCGGCGGGGGTAAAGCCGGGCGGGGTGGTGGCGCTTTCGGGGAAAACCACGGGACTGTTTGCTACTTCCCTGGGGAACTACCGGGCGGCGTTTCCGGGTTGGACCGAACTCGCCGCCGGTGGGGATGACTTTCGTGCGTGGTTTATTGCGCGGCGGCCTTGCTGAGTTTCCGCAAGTTATCGCGGTAGTTGCTGAGCAGCGTTTCCTTGGCAGTTAGCCAGGCGGTGACGCCGGCTTCCTGTTGCTCGGTGTCTGTGAAGACGGGTTGCAGGGCTCCGGGGCCTCCGGGGATGGTGCGGATTTCCACGAAGTTGCGGGGATCGAGGGCGGCCTGCAGTTGATCCTGCGTGAGGCGCAGGGCACGGCCGATGGATGGGGGGGCCAGGCGCGCGGTTGCTTCGGCCATGGCAGCTACGGAGTACTTGCCGTCGAGAGCTTTCACGGCCTTTGAAACGAGGTGGTGGGCATCGCGGAAGCTGAGGTCTTCCTGGCGAACCAGCGTGTCGGCCAGCTCGGTTACCGTGAGGAAGTCGGCGTTCGCCATTTCGGCCATGCGCTCCGTCTGGAACTCGCAGTCGCTGAGGACTCCGGCGAGGAGCTTAAGGGCTCGCTGCGCGTTGGCCGTCATCGTAAAGACAATCGGCTGGATATCGTCTTCGGAATCGTTGATATCTCCGAACGGAGTGTTGTGGACGCAGGTGAAGACGCCTTGCGCTTCGGCCAGTGCCCGGCTGGCCAGGATGCGCGTGTGTTCCAGTGGGACAGGATTGCGTTTTTGCGGCATGATGCTGGAGATTTGCACCCAGGCGTCGGTGAGGCGGAGGAAGCCGAGGGTGGGGTTGCACCAGAGCAGCAGATCCTGGGTGAATTTGCCGAGATTGGCCATGGTGGTGGCGACGGCCCCGGCGAGTTCCGTCAGATAATCGGTAGCCGCGATGGCGCCGAAGGAATTCAGTTGCAGGCCTTCGAAGCCGAGCAGTTCCGCGATGTAGTCGCGGCAAATGGGGAACGCGGTGGTGGTGATGGCGCAAGCGCCGAGGGGGCTGCGGTTGATGGTGGCGAAGGCGGCCTGGAGACGGGTTTCGTCGCGTCCGACGGCTTCGGCATAGGCCATCAGGTAGTGGCCGAGCGTGGTGGGCTGGGCGGGCTGGGTGTGGGTGTAAGCGGGCATCAGCGCCTGTTCATGCTGACGCCCGAGCTTCAGCAGAACCTGCCGCAGGCCAGAGACGGCCTTGAGGATTTCGAGGGCTTCGGTGCGCGCTTTCATGCGGTAGAGCGCGATGCAGATGTCGTTGCGGCTGCGCGCGGTGTGCATGCGCCCGGCGTGGTCGGGGCCGGCTAAGGCTTCCAGCTTCGACTCGATGTAGAAGAAGAGGTCTTCGAATTTGCCGTCGTACTGCGCGGAGCGGAGGTCGTGCAGGTCCAGCGCGTTGAGGGCTAAGATACACGCCTTTGCCGACTCGGCCGGGATGATTCCCTGCCGAGCGAGCATCAGCGTGTGTGCGTAGTGAAGTTCGAGCAGCGAGTCCAGAAAGAATCGCTGCGCGTCGCGGAAATTGTGCGAAAGAACAGTTTCTGCGTAAACGGGAGCAGGAAAGGAACTCAAGAGTTACCAGTCCAGCCGGATGCCGAGCTGCACGATCCGGCTTTCGAGCACCGTTGAAACCGGGGTGATGACGGACGGAATGGAGGCGGCACCGAGAGCGTCCACAGCGAGGGTGCCGTTGTAGGAGGTGATGTTCTTGTGGTTGAACACGTTGTTCACTTCGGCGAAGAATTTCGGCTTCAGGTGTTCGTGCCAGGTGAACAGGGTGCGGGTGTAGCGGGAGTCGATCTGGTAGACATTGGCTCCGCGGCCGAGGTTACGGGCGAAGTAGAGCGGGCGGTTAACGCCCAGCGTGTCGTTGTTGAGATTGCGGCTGGAGGTGTAGTTGAACTGATCGCCGGAGGAGATATTGGCGGAGATGGTCAACTGGTTGTCGTTCGCGAGGCGGCGCATGGCTGCGTTCGAGAGCTTGAAGGTGGGCTCAATGAAAGCGGTGGCGGTAAGGGCTTGCGGGCGGTTCACGATGCTGTTGGCGCGGTCGCGGCGGCGATTGGTGGGGTCTTCGATGGCGAGGTTCTGTTCGAAGCTGTTGGCGTCGGGCGCATCGCTGATGGAGTGTGACCAGGTGTAAGAAACGCTGGTCGTATAGCCCTGCGAGAACTGGTGCTTGAAGTGGGCGATGAGCGCTTCGTAGTCGGCGACGGCGCCAATGTCCTGCATGGTGATGTTGCCGAACTGGGGGTAGATGCGCGAGGAGACCGAAGTGGAAAAGATTGGGCGGCCATCGGCGAGAATCCCGGTGGGGTTGGTGAGGTTGGCATTGCGGAGGTAGCCCTGGTTGCGGGCGCCGGTGTGGATAAAGCCGACCATCAGGCTCTCGCTCTTCGTGAGCTGGCGTTCCACCTGGAAGTTGGCGTTGAAGGTGTAGGCGTTCTTGAAGTTCGGCGTCACGGCAGTAATGGACGGGGTGACGGGCGCGGCGCCGGCGATGACGGCGAGCACCACAGGGAAGGCCGGGGCTCCGGCGGACGAGGGCTGCAGGGTGGCGGTGAAGGACCGGGTAGAGCCATCGTTGTTCAGGGCGTTGTACCAGAGGTTGGTGGCGGGCGCTTCGTAGAAGTAGCCGGCGTTGAAACGGACCACGGTCTTCGCGTCGAGCGACCATGCGATACCGACGCGGGGCGCGAAGTTGGCGTTCGGGGTACGGAACTTGCGGCTGAATTGGAAGGGGGCGTTCGCATCGGCGGGCGGCCCTGCAAAACGGTCATAGCGGACGCCATAGTTCAGGGTCAGGTTCGGGCGGATTTTCCAGGAATCCTGAAAGAAGATGTTCTGGAAATTTGACTTGTAGTGGCGGCCCGGTGTGCCCAGAACGGTGGCGTAGCTGGTGTAGCCGAAGGGCTTCGCGCCGCTCTTCGCTGCGAGATAAGAGGCGATGTCCGGGAAGGTGTAGCGGCTGAAAACGTTGCCGACCTGATTGTCGTTGATGGCCTGTAAGCCGTAGCCTGCTTTGAAGGTGTGGCTGCCGCGGACCCAGGTGAGGGTGTCGTTGGCGCTGATGTCCTTCTCGGCGAAGCGGTCGCCGATGGCGGAGGAACCGTTGAAGGTGGCAATGCCGTTGATAACGATCTGGACGCCGGTCGCGGTGAGGGGGTCGGCCAGGTGGGCGGAACTGCGGTACGGCATGGAGGCGCGGAATTCGTTGAGGACATTCGGCGTGAAGGTGGAGAGCAACTGGAGGCCGGCAACGTGCGCGCGGTCACGGTAGTCGGCGGCGACGTCGAGGGCGTTCTTGGCGCCAACGGCGGTGTTGAAGGGGTACTGGTTGCGGAAGTAGTTGTAGCGAATGAAGGCCTGGTGCTTTTGGTTGATGATCCAGTCGAGGCGAACGTTGAGGAACTGGGCGTACTGGATTGACGGCGCGGTGGTGAGCAGGGCCGGCGAGAGGCCTATCTGTGCGGCCTGGTTGGGGTCAATCGTATTGGGGCTGGGCAGGCCGCGGGTCAGGTGCTCGTAACCGGCGAAGAAGAAGACCTTGTCCTTGATGATGCGGCCGGAGCCGTTCACGGCGGAATCGGCGAGGGTCAGGTTCGGCTTGGGCTGGCTGAGAGCGAGCAGGGTGGGGCGGGCGTTGGCGTCAATGGGACGGCCAATGTAGTAGAACTCGCTGTGATATTGATTGGCGCCGGAGTTGGTGATGACGTTGAAAATGTTGCCGGAGGTGCCGCCGAATTCGGGAGCGTAGCTGTTGGAGACGGTCTGGACTTCGCGGACGTAGATGTCGGAGATGGGGAAGAGGCGGAGGCCATAGCGGTCACTCTGCGTGTTGACCATGCCGTCCATCTGGTAGTTGATGCGGTCGAGAAGACCGTTGGTGTTAATGGTGCGGGGGATGCCGAGTTCGGAGTTGGGGTGGCCGCTGACGCCGGGCTGGAAAATGATGAAGTTGTAGGGGTTGCGCGAGGTGAGCGGCAGGTTATCGACTTCGGCGTGAGAAATGGTGCGACCGGTTTCGAGGCGTGTGGGTTCCAGCACGGGAGCGCCGCCGGTAACTTCCACGGAGGTGCTTAGCTGACCGACGGCCAGTTGCACATCAATTTGGGCCTGGGTGCCGGCGCTGAGCGCGATACCGGTGGCGCGTTTGGTTTCGAAGCCCTGTTTTTGTATGGTGACGTTCCAGGCGCCGAGGGGGAGGTTGGGGAAGACGAAGTAACCGTCTTCAGCCGTTTCGAAGCTGCGGTTCAAGCCAAGGTCGGTGCTGAGGGCGTCTACTTTGGCGCCCGGGACGGGGGCTCCGGCGGGGTCAGTGACGCGGCCCCGGATGGCGCCGTTTACAGCCTGTGTCTGGGCGGGTAAGAACGGCGTGCCAAGCGCCAGTATCGCGGCTAGCGCGATGAGATGTTTTTTCATATGTTTTGTGACTCCTGGCTGAAGGTCAGCCTGACTGAAACCAAGTGCATGCCAGCTACGCCGCTGGCCAGATGCGGGTACGACCCCTATGGCAAACTATTGTAGCGACACGTTTCCTGCGTGTTTCAATCTCTTTACCGGACACTTGCTATGAAAAAATCCTCCAGCCTTCGATATCTCCCCGTTCTGTTTGGCCTGACAATAATGGTTTCAGGCGTGGCGGTTCGCCGGGCCCTTGCCGAGGGCGATGCGATGGCGCTGCACGTGGATCGCGGCGCGGGCGGTATGGCGCGTATTTTGCGCGAGATCCGGACGCGGGCGAGCCTGGCGCTGGTGGTGGCGCATCCGGATGACGAGGACGGCGGCATGCTGGTGTGGGAGTCGCGCGGGGTTGGCGCCCGCGCCATTCAGGTGACGCTGAACCGTGGCGAGGGCGGGCAGAACGAAATGTCGGCCGACACCTACGACGCGATGGGGTTGGTGCGGACGCAGGAGTTGCTGCAGGCTGGCCGCTACTACGGCGTGCAACAGTTCTTTACGCGGGCGATTGACTATGGGTTTTCCAAGACTCGCGAAGAGGCTCTGGACAAGTGGGGCCATGACCGGGTGTTAGCCGACGTGGTGCGGGTGATCCGGATGACCCGGCCGCTGGTGATTACGTCGGTGTTCATTGGGAACGCCACGGATGGCCACGGAAACCATCAGGTGGCGGGGCAACTGGCGCAGGAAGCTTATGTGGCGGCCGGGGATCCGACGAAGTTCCCGGAACAGTTGCAGGAAGGTCTGCGGCCCTGGACGCCGCTGAAGGTTTATGGCCGGACGCCGTTTGCGGATATCACGAAAGACGGCATGTATGACTACGCGATCGATAAGTACGTTCCGGTGCGCTTCTTTGATTACGTGGCACAGAAGTGGACCACGGAGAAGCCGTCGCTGGATCTGACGATTGACGAAGGGAAGCTGATTGCCGGGACTGGCTTGACGGCGACGCAGATTGCGCGCGAAGGCTGGGGGTTGCAGAAATCGCAGAACGGTGGCGGAACGCTGCCGCAGCCGGCGCCCGCTTCGGCCAGTTACCACCGGTACGGTTCGCGGGTGAAATCCGGTGACCAGGAACAGACGTTCTTTGACGGGATTGATGTGACGCTGAACGGGATAGCGGCGCTGAGCACGGGCGAGACACAATTCTTGAAGACGGGGCTGGCGGGGATTGCCGCGAAGGCTGATCAGGCGTTTGCTCAGTATTCACCCGAAAAGCCTGCCGCTGTGGCTCCGCTGCTGGCCGACGGGTTGAAGGGGACAAGGGATTTGATGGCGCAGGTTCGCGCGAGCAAGCTGGCTGAACCGGGTAAGGGCGATGTCCTGTTTGAACTGGGCGTGAAGGAAAAGCAGTTTCAGCAGGGGCTGGTTGCGGCGCTGGAGCTTTCGTTGAATACGGCGGTTTCGGCGCAGTTGCAGATGCCTGCGGCGAATGCCGGGGGCCGTGGCCGTGGTGGCATGGGGATGATGCGGGGCGCTGCATTTACGATGGCGATTCCGGGCCAGGCTTTTGCGGTGGAAACGACTTCCTTCAATATGGGCACGGAAGGTGTCACTTTGGAAGATGTGACTGTGGTGCCTTCGGACGGCAAGAACTGGAATGTTGCGTTGCAGGGGACTCCGTCGCATGATCTGACGCCGGCGAAGCAGGAGATGTGGCGGCTGACGGTGAAGGTTCCGGCGGATGCGGCGATTACTCGTCCCTACTACAAGCGCGATTCACTGGAACAGCCGTACTACGACATCATCGATGCCCGTTACCGCAATCATTCCACGATGCCGTATCCGTTGACCGCCCGTGCGAAGCTTTCGTATCACGGTGTGCCGTTCGAACTGGAGCAGGTGGTGCAGACGAGTGAACGGGTGGCGGGTATTGGCCAGATGCAGCAGCCATTGATGGTGGCTCCGGCAATATCAGTGAGTTTGGGCTTGCCGGGTGGGGCGCTGCCGCTGACCTCGAAATCACTGTCGCTTACTGCGACGGTACACAGCAATGTGAAGGGCGCAGCGCAGGGTACGCTTCGTCTGGCGCTGCCTGCCGGATGGCGTTCGGAACCTGCGGAGGCTCCGTTTACGATGGCGCGCGATGGTGAAGACCGCGTGATTTCTTTTAACGTGATTCCTTCAGGCGTGAAGGCGCAGCCGTACAGCATCTCCGCAGTGGCCGAATACAACGGCCAGAAGTATGCGGAAGGCTATCGGATGACAGGTTACCTGGGCGTTCGCAGCTATCCGTTCTACACGGCGGCCACCTATCGTGCGACCGGGGTGGATGTGAAGACTGTTTCCGGCCTGCGCCTGGGCTATTTGCCGGGGACGGGTGACGAAGTGCCGAAGGCGATTGAGAATCTGGGGCATGAAGTTCGCGTGCTGGCGACGAGTGACCTGACGCAGGGTGATCTGTCGGGGTATGACGCGATCGTGCTGGGGGTTCGTGCCTATGCGGTCCGCGCGGATCTGAAGTCCGCCAATGGCCGCTTGCTGGAGTATGTGAAGAACGGTGGCGTACTGGTGGTTCAGTACAATTTGCAGGACTTTGACCATAACTACGGGCCGTATCCGTTCGAGCTTGGCGGCAACCCGCAGAAGGTGGTGGATGAAGGGAACGCAGTTACCTTTCTGGAGCCGAATCATCCTCTGTTCACGTGGCCGAACAAGATCGGTATCGAGGATTTCCAGGGCTGGGAAGAAGAGCGCGGCCACGGCTTCATGAAGACCTGGGACAAGCAGTATACGGCGCTGGTGGAGACTCATGATCCCGAGCAGGATGCGCAAAAGGGCGGGCTGCTGATCGCCCGCTATGGCAAAGGTTTTTACATCTACGATGCGTTTGCGATTTATCGCCAGTTACCTTCGGGCGTGCCGGGGGCGTATCGTCTGCTGGGTAACATGATCAGCCTGAAGAAAAATCCGGCTTATAACTAACTGGCCGCCTTGGCCTGCGCCGGGCCTGTCAAGGCCGGACCTGTCACTATAGAAGGGGCGGGGTAGTGCAGGAATTCAGGCCTCATGAAGCGTCGGTGGCAGAGGTGGCAGCCTTCTATGGTGCGGACCCGGAGGCGGGACTTTCCACGTCCGGGGTTGCCTCCCGGCTGGCACAATTCGGCAGCAATGAACTTACTGCTGATCCGGGTATTTCCGCCTGGCGCAGATTCGCCGCCCAGTTTCGCGATGCACTTGTTATTCTGCTGCTGGCGGCTGCCGGCATCTCCGCTGTTGTGTGGGTGACGGAAGGCGAGGCGGCGCTGCCGTACGAGACGATTGTGATCGTCGCCATCGTTATTCTGAATGCCCTGATGGGGTTCATCCAGGAAGGCCGTGCCGAGGCCGCACTGGCGGCGTTGCGTGCGGCTGCCGCCCCGGAAGCGACCGTGGTTCGTGACGGGCACGAGCAGCGAATTCCGGCGCGGGATTTGGTTCCCGGGGACCTGATGATCCTGCGCGAGGGGGACACCATCGCCGCTGACGCCCGCCTTGTTCACGTGGTGGAACTGCAGACGATGGAGGCCTCCCTTACGGGGGAGAGCCTGCCGGTGCTGAAGTCGGTGGAGCCGGTTAGCGGGGAGTGCGCTGTTGCGGAGCGCGTGAATACTGTTTTTGCCGGGACTACCGCGACTTACGGCCATGCCCGCGCCATTGTGACGTCAACGGGCATGAAGACGGAAGTGGGCAGTATTGCCGGGCTGCTGCGGTCTGCGAAAGACCAAATCACGCCCCTGCAGCGGGATTTGACACGCATTGGTGAGCAATTGGGGCTTGCCGTGATTGTGATTGCGGGGATTGTAGTTGCCACGCTGCTGATGCTGCACGGCGTTCATGATCTGGCGGGGCTGGTGCGGGTGCTGATGTTCGGCGTCGCACTGGCGGTAGCAGCGGCGCCGGAAAGTCTCTCGGCCGTAGTGACGATGGTGCTGGCGCTGGGCGTGCAGAAGATGGCGCGGTGCGGGGCGATTGTTCGTAAGCTGTCGGCTGTGGAATCGCTCGGTTCGGTGACGGTGATTGCGTCAGATAAGACCGGGACCCTGACGAAGAACGAGATGACAGTCCGGGTGATTGTGACGGCGAATGGTTCGGTGGAACTGACCGGCGCGGGCTATTCTCCGGACGGCGATTTGCGAATAGAAGAAGCGGTGAGAACGGATGGCCGGTGGAAGCACGAGACGGACCGGTTATTGCATGCCGCGACGCTGGCCAACAATGCGCAACTGAGCCGGGCGACGGGCGCGTGGATGATTCAGGGGGATCCGACGGAGGGTGCGCTCCTGGTGGCCGCAGCCAAAGCAGGGATTGACCATACCACGCTTTGCGTGCGGTACCCAAGGCTTGCGGAAGCGCCGTTTTCATCGGACCGCAAGCGCATGAGTACCCTGCACCATGCCGATTCCGACCCTGGCGAACAATACGTCTTTACCAAGGGGGCGGCCGGAACGTTACTGGACCTTTGCACGCACGAACTGGCGGGGCATGAGGCTCGTGAACTCACAGACGCACGGCGCACGGCGATTCTGACGGAGAACGAGGCGATGGCGTCGGAAGCGTTGCGGACACTGGGCGTGGCCTTCCGTCGCGTTCCAGGCCCGCACCTGGAGGGTATCGGGGTGAACCCCAGGGACCTGGAACGGGACCTGGTGTTTCTGGGCCTGATCGGGATGGTGGACCCTCCGCGTCCGGAAGCGCGCGAGGCGGTGGCGCGGGCCCGTGCGGCGGGTATTCGGCCGATGCTGATTACGGGCGACCATCCGGCGACGGCTCTGGCGATAGCTCGGGAGACGGGGGTTTCGGTTGATGGCCGTGTGATTTGCGGGCCGGAACTGGAGGCGATGTCGGATGCCGATTTGGAAGTGGCGGTTCGGCAGGTCTCGGTGTTTGCCCGGGTGGTGCCGCGACATAAGCTTCGCATCGTGACGGCATTGCAGCGGGGCGGCGAGATTGTGGCCATGACCGGGGACGGCGTGAATGATGCCCCGGCGCTGAAGGCCGCCGACATCGGCATTGCGATGGGCATCACGGGGACTGACGTGGCAAAAGAGGCGTCGGATCTGGTGCTGACGGATGATAACTTCGCCACGATTGTGGTGGCGGTGGAGGAGGGCCGCGCGGTGTTTGACAACATTCGCAAGACCATCCGGTATCTGCTCTCCACCAACGCGGGTGAAGTGATGACGGTGTTCTTTGCGGTGATATTGGCGCGGCCGCTGGGGCTGGCTGGCGGGGACGGGTTTGTGCTGCCGTTGCTGGCAACGCAGATCCTCTGGATCAATCTGATCACGGATGGTGCGCCGTCATTGGCACTGGGTTTTGACCCCGCGCTGCCGAACCTGATGGCGCGTTTGCCGCGCTCCCGGAAGGAAGGGGTGATCAATCGTCCGATGCTGGCCGGGATCCTGCTGGTAGGCCTGGTGATGACGGTGGGGACGCTGCTGGTGTTTCGGGCTTCACTGCCCGGGGGGATCCCCTATGCGCGGACCATGGCTTTCAGCACGCTGGTGTTCTTCCAGTTGTTTCACGCCTTCAACTCCCGCGCGGAAACGGACAGCGTTTTTCGCGGGTTTTTCGCTAATAAGCGGTTGTGCGGGGCCGTTGCAATCTCGATGCTGTTGCACGCTCTGGTGCTGCAGGTTCCGGGCCTGCGGGTGGCTTTTGGGACGGTGGGGCTGAGTTTGGCGGAGTGGGGTGAGTGTCTGGGGGTGGCGAGCAGTGTTCTGTGGATTGTGGAGGGTGCGAAGCTGCTCGCGCGGATGGCTCAGCGGGGTGGGTTGTCCGCAGCCGGCAAGGCGTGAATTTCCCTGATGAGCGCTCCCGCGAGGGAGACGATCACGGGGCCGGCGAGAATGCCTGGGATTCCAAAGGCAAATGTGCCGCCGAGGGCTCCGAGCGCCATCAGCAGCGGGTGTTGTTTGGCGCGGATACCTACTACCAGAGGGCGAAGCACGTTATCGACAGAGCCTGCGATGAAGGCACCCCAGAAGCCTAAGAACAGGGCCTTCCACCATGCGCCAGCCAGGGCTAAACCAAAGACGACGGGAACCCAGACCAGGGGGGCTCCCAGCACGGGGATGATGGAGGCGAACCCTCCCAGGGCACCCCACAGCAGGGGGGAGCGGACGTCGGCGACCCAGAAACCGAACGTGAGGAACAGACCTTGCCCGGCGGCCACCGCGAGCACGCCGTAAACGGTGGCGGTAACCGCGTCGTCAACGGTTTGGAAGAGGGTGGCGATGATGGCGCGTTCCAGGGGTACGAGGTCGGCCAAGGTGGCAAGCCAGGCTTGGCCACGCAGCAGCAGGAAGTAGAGAAAAACGGCGGTAAAGAAGGCTCCCACCAGCAGACTGGTAACGCCTCCGAGGACGGCGCCGGCGTAGTTGAGCAGTTTGCCGGCGGCGGAGCGGAGACCGTCTTGAAAGCTTTCGCGAATGGCGTCTTTGTCCAGCGGCAGCAGGGCGGCGAGCTTCCCGATGAGCTGGTCGGCGGTTTGGGTGACCAGCGCGGGCCAGCCACCCTGATCGAGCGAACGCTGATTCAGCGCCTCGTAGCTGGTTCTTAGTTCGTTGGTAAGGGTGATTCCGGCGAGGATCAGCAGCAGGCCCAGACCGAGCACGACAATGGTGGTGGTGCAGGCAGTGGCCAGTTGTGGGCGCTTCATGAGCTTCACAAGCCTTTGGTTGGCCGGGTAGAAGACGATGGCGAGGACAGCGGCAACCAGGCCGGGTGTGAGGAAGGGCCGGGAAATGAGGAAAAGACCGGGTAGCAGGGCAACCAACAGCGCTCCGAGAATAATCAGCGACCTTCGATTTGCCATCTCTACCCCGAGTCTACTCCTGTATGCGCTGCATGGGACCAACATCAGGCTCACAGCTATTTTCAGGGTCAGGAGCGCAACCCACCGGCTACCGGCGCACCGCAGTCAGATCCGAGCCATCAGTACGGGCGGCGTAAGCTATACTACCCCCAAGTACTGGGGATTCTTCCGTCTTGAGCAGGATCCTTCAGTTGGGAGCAGGTCCATGAAGACTATTATTCGATTCACCGCCTTCGGTTTGATGGCGGTTGCCGTTGCAACAGCGCAGGATTTCCGTACCGCCACCGTCGTCGGCATCGTAACCGATTCGACCGGCGCCTCTGTCGCGAACGCCAACGTCACCGTCACGAATGTTGGCACCAATGTGGCGACCAAAGGTAAATCAAACAACGAGGGCTCGTATTACGTCCCGTTTCAGATTCCGGGGAATTACCGGCTGGAAGTGGAAGCGCCGGGCTTTAAGCGTTTCCAGCAGACCGGGTTCAGCCTGAATGCGGGTGAGACGCACCGCATGAACGTGGAACTGGCTCTGGGCGCGCTGTCCGAACAGGTGACCGTGATGGCCGAGGCGTCTCTGCTCAACACGGACAACGCCATTGTGGGCGGCATCACGAACGCGAAAGAGATCCACGATACGCCGATTCCGCAGTCGAAGCCCCAACACTTCCTGTACTACCAGATGGGCGCGCAGGCCAATAACGACGGGAGTTACCACATCCTGGGGCAACCGGAACAGCAGATGGCGTACACCATTGATGGCGTTACCGCCAAACAGGCGCTCGGCAAAGCGCTGGGCGATACCAACACGCTGATCACGCCGCCGGTGGATTCGCTCCAGGAAGCGCAGGTGTTTACGACAGGTATTCCGGCCGAAATCGGGCACTCGGCGGGCGGCGCGTATAACCTGACCACCAAGAGCGGCACCAATGACCTGCATTTCTCGGCGGAAGAGCGCTACATCAACAAAGCGTGGCTGCACCGGCAGGTGTTCAACCAGTTCTCGACGAACACGCCGTTTGAGTACCACAACTTCAACTCCACGCTGAGCGGGCCCATTGTGATCCCCAGGATTTACGACGGACGGAACAAGACGTTCTTCTTCCTGGGCTACCGGCTGGATTATGACCATGAAACGAATTTTGCCACCGTCTCCGTCCCCACGCAGGACGAACTGAACGGCGACTTCAGCTTTGGTGGCGCCGGGTTGCCGATCTACGATCCGAAGTCCATCGTGTGCGGCGCGGCGGCCGGATGCGCGAACGGCACGGGATACACGGCGACGGCATTCACGGGGAAGATCATTCCGCCCAGCCGGATTGATCCGGTGACGAAGAAGTTCTTTTCACTGAAGCCTTACAACCTGCCGAACCTGCCCTCCACCTTCCAGAACACGGGGCCGGTGAACAACTTCTATTCGGGCAATAAGTTCATTTCAGACCGGCAGGGCTATCTGGGCAAGATTGACCAGCAGCTGGGCGCGAACCAGAAGATTTTCGTGCGCTACGTGTGGAACAAATTCCGCGTGATCGGCAGCCGGAACAACGTACTGTTCAACTGGACCGCCATCGACAACACGGCGCTCGGCTTCGGGCTGCCAGAGCCGATTGATGAACGCAACATTGCGCTCAGCCATATCTTCACCATCAGCCCCACGCTGATCAACGAAGTTCGCCTGGGTTACCAGCGGCGCAACGATATTATTACGCCCGTTACGGCCAATCAGGGCTGGGCCGGCGTGCTGGGGATTCCAGGTGTTGGACCGCAGACGTTCCCGGGGCTGGTGAGTGGCGGGGGTTCCAGCTTCAACTGGACGGCCAATCCCGGCGGCGGTTCGCGGACGCTCAACGAAGGCATCTCCATGGCGGACAACATGACCATGGTGCACGGTCTGCACACGTTCAAGTGGGGTTACCAGGGGATTCTGCAGCGCGAGAACGACATTGCTGCGTCGCAGCCTTCCGGCGTATTCAACTTCACCACGGCCGGCAGCGGCTTGCCTCTCACGCCGAATACGGGAAACTCGTTCGCATCCCTGGAACTGGGCGCGGTCTCTTCGGCCAGCTTCACCACCCTGCTGCAGAACTACCTGCCGCGCTGGTGGATGCACCAGTTCTACGTGCAGGACGACTGGCGCATCCGACGCAACCTGACGGTCTCCATTGGCCTGCGCTACAGCCTGGAGACATCTGCGAGCACGCAGTACGGCCAGAAGTCGCAATTCAGCCCCACCACGGTGGATGCGCTGACGGGCCAGATGGGCGCGATCATTCACCCCACGGGGGGGCTGTACAAAGCGGGCAATCACTTCACGCCCCGCGTGGGTTTCGCGTGGAATCTGAAGCCGAAGGTGGTGCTGCGCGGTTCCTTTGGCATGTTCACGCAGGACGTGGTGCAGCAGCTTGGCCAGGATGAATATACCGCTCAGTCGGTGATTCAGCAGCCGACCGGGAATCCTTCCCCGGCCTTCTATCTTTCACAGGGTCCGGGCAATGTTGCTTACAATATTTCGGGTAAGACGGCGCAGTTTGTGGGAACAAATTACAGCCAGCGCAACATCACTTATATTGATCCGGCGCTGAGAAATCCCTACACGCTGACCTGGTCGCTGGGCGCGCAGTACGAGTTTAAGCCCAACTATCTGGCCGAACTGGTTTATCAGGGCGCGTCTGGTGTGGGGCTGATCAATACGGGCGGTATCAATATCAACGTGCTGCCGCAATCGATTTATAACTCCACGGATACGAATCAGCTGAACACCGTATTTGCAGGTACACAGTCGTACCTGAAGTACCCGCAGTTCGGCGCGATTAACGAATTCAGCAATTTCGGCCACAGCAGCTTTAACTCAGGGATCGCCAGGGTTCAGCATCGCTTCAGCTCCGGCTTCTCGGCGAACTTCATGTTCACTTACAGCAAGGCGATTACTGGCGGTGCGGCGAGCGGCTGGGAGTATTACGCGTGGCATTTGACCAAGGCCGTCGCCAGCTACGACCAGAAGTTCCAGTTCGTGAATCAGTTCAACTACGACCTTCCGTTCGGCAAGGGGAAGAAGTTCCTGAACCGCAGCGGCATGGCGGGCAGTGTCCTCGATCAGGTGGTTGGTGGCTGGACGGTGCTGACGATCCAGAGCGTGCGCAGCGGGCTGCCTGTGAACTTCTCGCTGGCGGGAAGCCCGAACCGGTATCTGCCGGGGCAGGGTAATGTGCCGAGCATCAACCCCGGCGTGCCGATCAACGTTTCGAACTACTCGCTGGGCTCCAATGTCTGGCCGCAGCAGTCGCAGAATCCGTTCTATAACATCAATGCCTTCTACGTTCCGGCCGCATTCACGGCGGGTAACGCGGGTAACGGCATTGCGCGGACGGGGTGGCTGTGGTGGCCACAGTATTCCATCACCAAGACCTGGAGCTTCCGTGAGAAGTACAAGCTGACGGCCAGAATGGACGCGAACAATATGTTCCCGGAGCGGCGCTTCCTGAATACGGCGAACAACCAGGTGAACTTCTCCAGTCCCCAGCTATTCGGCAAGTTCCCGGCGACGACGGGCTACTCGTTCAGTAATTTCTACGGCTATAACGGCACGCTGCAGGGTTCGCTCCGCATCGCATTCTAAGGGCACGCATTTTCAGGGAATCGCATGGGGGCACCTTACGAGTGATAATGGCTCGTAAGGTGCCCCCCATGTTTGTAGCCCGTATTTTTCTGGTGTTGGCCGTTTGCGCTGCCGCCCTGCCCGCCGCTCCGGTTTCTTTTAACCGCGACATCCGGCCGATTATGTCGGATACGTGTTTTCGGTGCCACGGGCCAGATAAGAGTTCGCGGATGGCGAATTTTCGGCTGGATCTGCGTGACGAGGCGACGAAGCCTTTGCGCGACGGGAAAACACCCATCGTGCCGGGGGATCCGGAGCACAGCGAGATTATTGCTCGCATCTTTGCCACGGGCGCGAGGGCGATGCCGCCGGAGTTTGCGCACAAGACGCTGACGGAGGCGCAGAAGGCGACCGTGAAGCAGTGGGTTGCTGAAGGTGCGGTTTATGAGGGGCACTGGGCGTATCAGCCGGTGCGGCGGCCGGAGCCTGCTGCCGCAGCGGGGAGCCCAATTGCGGGGAATCCAATTGATGCGTTTATTGAAGCCCGCCTGGCGCGCGAGGGTCTGCAGTTTTCTCCCGAAGCGGATCGCCGGACTTTGCTGCGCCGGGCGTCGTTTGATCTGACGGGACTGCCGCCCGCGCCTGCAGAGGTGGTGGCTTTTCAGAACGACAAATCGCCGGACGCGTGGGTGAAGGTGGTGGACCGTTTAATGGCTTCGCCGCACTACGCGGAGAAGCAGGCGATGCACTGGCTGGATGCGGTTCGTTATGCCGATTCGGCGGGGTTTCATGGCGATAATCTGTGGCCCGCGTGGCCGTATCGCGATTATGTTCTTCGCGCGTACCGGGATAACAAACCGTTCGATCAGTTCACTCGTGAGCAGCTGGCGGGTGATCTGATGCCGAATCCTACGGTGGAGCAACGGACCGCGTCGGCGTATAACCGGATGAACCGTTATTCGGCTGAGGGTGGTCTGCAGCCGAAGGAGTATCTGGCGAAGTATGGGGCGGACCGGGTGCGGACTTTGTCGGCGGCATGGTTGGGGTCGACGATGGGCTGCGCCGAATGCCACGATCATAAGTTTGATCCGTTCACGTCGAAGGACTTCTATTCCATGAAGGCCTTCTTTGCAGACATTAAAGAAACCGGGTTGATGCCGGATCGGGGGGCGGACGCATGGGGCGCCAAGCTGTTGCTGGCTACTCCGGAGCAACAGGCGCGGCTGGATGAACTGACGGCGAAGGCTGAGGCGGCGCGGAAGGAACTCGACGACCAGGCGAAGCAATTGCTGGCGAAGAACCCAGCGTTTGGGGGCACTGCGGACCGTTCCTGGCAGTGGCAGAAGCCTGTTGCCGCGCGTGCCGGCGCGGGTTCCATTCTGAAGATCTACAACACGGAAACGGTGGACAGTTCGGTCAACGGTTTCGAGCGGAAGCGGGGCGATGGGTTGATTGTGGCTTCGGGGCCGATTCCGGACAACGATACCTATACGGTTGAGCTTCGTCCCCGGGCTGGCACGTGGACGGCGCTGGGGCTGGATCTGCACAGCGATGAAACGCTGCCGGGGAACGGTTTAGCGCGTGGGGCGGATCGTTTTGTGCTCACGGAAGTGGATGCGGAACTTGGGGGAAAGAAGATCCCGCTGGTGCTGGCGACAGCCAATAAGACCGATGTCCACGTGGATGCTCCGGCGATGGCGGCTATCGATGGCGACCCGGCTACTGGCTGGTCAGAAGGCCACATGCTGGCGCTGCGATTCGGAGCGAAGGTCACCACGCAGGCGGATTCTGTGATTACGGTGCGGCTGCATCAGGATTCGCCGATCCGTCGCGCCGTTATCGGTCGCTTTCGGCTGGCGTTGTCGAATGCCGAGTTCAGCTGGCCTTTTCTGGGCGACACCGGGAAGCAATCGAAAGCTCGTACCGACGCGGAGCAGGCCGTGTTGAATGTTGATGTGGAGCACGGGGTTCCGTTCGATGTGACGGAGGGCTTCAAAGTGGAGCCTGACAAGCGCACGGAGAAACAGCAGAAGGCGATTCTGGATTTCTTCGAATTCACCACGCCCGCGGTGCAACCGCTGCTGATCCGGGCGGAACAGATGGCCTGGGAGCGGACTCGCTTCTTCTGGACGATTCCCCGGGTGGTGACGACAGAGGCTGTGGAGCCAGGGATTACACGCATTCTGCCGCGCGCGGACTGGATGAATGAGACGACGGAAATCGTGCAGCCCGCGGTGCCGGCTTTCCTGGGCAAGGTGGATACGGGCGGGCGGCGGGCGACGCGGCTGGATCTGGCGAACTGGCTGGTCTCGGCGCAGAATCCGTTGACGGCGCGCGCTTACGTGAACCGCGTTTGGCGTGAGTTCTTTGGCATCGGGATTACGAAGTCGCTGGATGATTTGGGGTCGCAGGGGGAAGGGCCCGTGCATCCAGAACTGCTGGACTGGCTGGCTTCGGAGTTTGTGCAGCCCGCGTACGATGCAGCGAGCGCTCATGCGTGGGATATGAAACATCTGGTGCGGACGATTGTGCTGAGCAAGGCATATCGGCAGGCCTCGACGAGTACCCCGGCGCTGGATGAGAAGGACCCGGATAACCGTCTGGTGGCACGGCAGAGCCGCTTCCGGGTGGATGCGGAAGTGGTGCGCGATACGGCGTTGCAGGTCTCGGGGCTGCTGGTGGACCGGTTCGGAGGCCCGCCGGTGAAACCCGCCGCGCCCGTGGGGTATCTGTTTGCGATGAACTTCCCGAAGCGGGACTATTCGGAGAGCCGGGGTGGCGATCTTTATCGGCGGGGCGTGTACACCGAATGGCAGAGGACGTTTCTGCATCCGGCGCTGCTGAATTTCGATGCACCGACCCGGGAGGAGTGTGCGGTGAACCGGACGAACTCGAATACTCCGCTGCAGGCTTTGGATCTGCTGAACGATCCCATCTTTGTGGAAGCCTCGCGCGTGTTTGCGCAACGAGCTTTGGCAGCGAATGCGCGCAACCCGATTGACGAGGCGTTCCGGCTTGCGGAAGACCGGGCACCGACACCGCAGGAACGCCGGATATTGATGGGTTTGTATACCGAGAGCCTGAAGCAATTCCGCGCGGATACGAAAGCCGCGGAAGCGCTGTTGTCGGTGGGGGAAGCTCCCCGGCCGAAAGCGGTGGCGCCTGCGGAACTGGCTGCGCTGACCGCTGTTACGCGCGCCATTCTGAACCTGCACGAAACGATTACGAGGAACTGATGTGCCAGGAATAATGATGAA
Source organism: uncultured Acidobacteriia bacterium (assembly GCA_903929755.1). Classification (GTDB taxonomy): domain Bacteria; phylum Acidobacteriota; class Terriglobia; order Bryobacterales; family Bryobacteraceae; genus BOG-234. The sequence continues at coordinate 52,958 of CAIYVZ010000163.1, read as the reverse complement.
CTCTAACGAACTTTGCCGACGTTCTTTCCTCCGTGCCGGTTTGGGCGGTATTTCCGGTTCGCTGGCGCTCAACTCGCTTCTCTCGGCACAGAGCCTGGGTTCGAAAGGCATGGTGAATCCTCTTCACCATGCGGCCAAAGCGAAGCGGGTGATCTTTCTTTATCAGGCTGGCGGACCCTCGCATCTGGAGACGTTCGATTACAAGCCGCAACTGGCGAAACTCGATGGCAAGCCGATGCCGGAGTCGCTCACGAAGGGCCAGCAGATCGCCCAATTGCAGGGCAAGGAACTGGTCTGCTTTGGGCCGCAGCATAAGTTTGCGCGCTTCGGCAAAAACGGAGAACAGCTGTGCGAGCTTTTCCCGCAGATTGGCAGCATAGTTGACGAGCTCTGTATTGTTCGCTCCATGACGACGGAGCAGATCAACCATGACCCGGCGCACACCATCATGAACACCGGGTCCATCATTCCCGGCAGGCCCAGCATGGGGTCGTGGCTGCTTTATGGCCTGGGTTCCGAGGCGGAAAACCTGCCTGGCTTCGTGGTTCTTGTGTCAGACGGCAAGGGTGGGCAAATGCAGCCGATCGCGGCACGCCAGTGGTCCGCCGGGCTACTGCCTTCGAAGTTTCAGGGCGTGAAATTTAACTCGATTGGAGACCCGGTCCTTTATATCAACAACCCGCCGGGCGTGAATGCGAAGCTGCAGGAACAATCGATTCACGCCGTGAATGCGATGAACAAGATCGGCTACGGGACGCTGAAAGACCCTGAAATTCTGACCCGCGTGGCGCAGTACGAACTGGCTTTCAAGATGCAGACGAGCGTGCCGGATCTGGTTGACGTCAGCAAAGAGCCGAAGAGCGTGCTGGATATGTACGGGGCGCATCCCGGCGATGGTTCCTTCGCTTCGAACTGCCTGCTGGCGCGCAAGCTGGCGGAGCGCGGCGTGCGGTTCATTCAGCTTTATCACCGCGACTGGGATCACCATGGCGGCGTAAAAGCGAACATGGAATTCAAGGCGCAGGAGACCGACCGTGCCACCGCTGCGCTGATTAAAGATCTGAAGCAGCGCGGCATGCTGGATGACACGCTGGTGATCTGGGGCGGGGAATTCGGGCGGACGCCGATGTCGCAGGGAGGCGACGGGCGTGACCACCATATCAAGGGCTTTACTTACCTGATGGCGGGTGGCGGAATTCAGCGGGGCATCAGCTACGGTAATACCGATGACTTCGGCTACGCGGCGCAGGAAAATGTGGTAACCGTGCATGATTTCCATGCGACGATGCTGCACGTTCTGGGCGTGGACCACAAGCGTTTGTCAGTGAAGTTCCAGGGCCTGGATGCGCGGCTGACTGGCATCTCGGGTGACGTGATCAAGGGTATTCTGGCCTGATAAGGCTATTTCTTCGTCAGAAAGCCCTGGTCGAACATCCAGTCCCGCAGGCGGTCCGGCCAGCCGGAGACGGCTGAAGAATTACCTCCCTGGATGCCAAAGCCGTGGGGCACACCGGCATAGATATGAAGTTCCGCACTCACCCCGGCATCGCGCAATTTGCGATAGACGTCGGGGTAGGAGGCGGTAATGCGGTCTTCGCCCCCACCGGCGAGGAAGGTTGGCGGCGTGTCCTTGTTGATGCGGAGGGGATAGTCGGGGGATGCGAACGGCGTTCCGTAGATCAGCGCCATGAAGTCTGGCCGCGCACTCAGGTGGTCAACAGCATCGGCGGGCCGGGGTGGCGGGTTGTCGTAGCGCGTGCCGGCCAGGCCAGCCAGCGTTCCACCCGCCGAGAAGCCAATTACACCCACCCTGGCCGGATCCACGCCCCACTCCGCAGCCCGACTGCGCAACGTGCGGATGGCCCTCTGCACGTCCGCCACGGCTTCTCCTTCAACGGTGTACTTTGACCCCGGCGCTTTGGGCAGACGGTACTTCAGCACGAAAGCGGCTATTCCCCGCTGGCTCAACCATTCGGCCACACGGTACCCTTCGTCGGTGATCCAGAGCTCCTGAAAACCACCTCCGGGCGCGACGACAAACGCGGCTCCCGAGGCCAGGTGTTTCGGCGGCAGGTAAACGGTGAGGGACGGCTGGTGCTCGTTGGCGATAATCAGCAGATCGCCCACCGTGCGGTATCTCTCCTGTTCCTCCCGCATGGCTTCCGAGCCCGGCGCGCCGTGGGGCCACAACATCACCACCGGATGTTTGTCCGGAGCAGGCGCCAGTTCGGGCGGCGGCGGCCCTGGCTTTGAGGGCGGCAGCACAGCCAGTTGCGCGATGGCCAGCCAGGCGGTGGCGGGCAACAGAAATGGCAGAACGCGGAGGGTGCGCATAGTTTTCGCCCCCTATGATAACGCCATTTCGAGACGTCATGTCGTACAGTCATAATTAGTGAAGTACGATCCCCAAAAGAATCCCAACCCCGGCATTTGGCTCTCGCTGAGCGAAGCAGATCGTGTGTTCGAAGTGCAGAAATATCACACGGACGCAGGTATCCCTCCCCCGAAAAACGCAACGCTCCACGCTCTGTTTCATGTTGTTGTGGAGAACCAGGTGGCGCTGGGGGATGAGTTCATTGCCCGCGCGACGCTGGAGCGTCTGATGGACGAGGGTCTGGACCGCCATGAGGCTGTTCACGCGATCGGCTCCGTTGTTGCCGGCCACGCGTATAAGGCGCTCAACGAAAAAGACCAGGTGGGGGATGCCGCCACTGTCTACAAACAGAAACTGAACGCGCTGAGCGCCGCGGTCTGGCTGAAGCAGAAAGCTTAGGGTTCTCCGCCCTCTTTCGCCTGTATATTTCCCCGTATACGAACTAGCCGTACACCAACTAAAGGGTGTGCTGCGATGAATGCAGGACGGCCAGACCTTGCTGATGCGTGCCATGCAGGCCGGGAACCTGGATATGCCGCGTCTGCGTCTCCGGCGCTCCGCCTGGCGTCACGGTATCCTGAAGGTTGGCCTGTTCTGCCCGGCCAACACTTCATACCCGACGACAAAATCCATGGGAAACATTCTTCAGAACCTGCCTGCCGGTGAAAAAGTCGGCCTTGCTTTCTCCGGTGGCCTCGACACCAGCGCCGCCATTCACTGGATGCGCGCCAAGGGCGCCATCCCCTACTCGTACACGGCCAACCTCGGCCAGCCGGATGAACCGGACTACGATGAAATTCCACGTCGGGCGCTGGCTTATGGAGCGGAGAAAGCCCGGCTGATCGATTGCCGGAAGCAGCTTGTGGCGGAAGGTATCGCCGCTCTGCAGTCCGGCGCCTTCCATATCTCCACGGCCGGCGTTCATTACTTCAACACCACGCCGATCGGTCGCGCCGTTACCGGCACCATGCTGGTGGTGGCGATGAAGGAAGACGACGTCCATATCTGGGGCGATGGCTCCACCTTCAAGGGCAACGACATTGAGCGGTTCTACCGTTACGGGCTGCTGGCGAACCCCGCGCTGCGCATCTACAAGCCGTGGCTTGACCAGACGTTTATCGATGAACTGGGTGGCCGCAAGGAAATGTCGGAGTACATGCTCGCGCATGATCTGACGTACAAGATGAGCGTGGAGAAGGCTTATTCCACGGACTCGAATATCTGGGGCGCGACGCACGAAGCCAAGGATCTGGAATTCCTGAATAAGGGTATCCGGATTGTGGAGCCCATTATGGGCGTGGCATTTTGGCGAGACAATGTTGAAATTAAGCCGGAGACCGTCTCGATACGCTTTGAAGAGGGCCAGCCTGTGGCGCTCAATGGCATCACGTATGATGACCCGGTCGCGCTGGTTCTGGAAGCGAATGCCATTGGCGGACGCCATGGTCTTGGCATGTCCGACCAGATTGAAAATCGCATCATCGAAGCGAAGAGCCGCGGGATTTATGAGGCGCCTGGCCTGGCGCTGTTGTTCATCGCGTATGAGCGCCTGGTGACCGGTATCCACAACGAAGACACGATTGAGCAGTACCGGATGAATGGCCTGCGGCTGGGGCGGTTGCTGTATCAGGGGCGCTGGTTCGATTCGCAGGCGATGATGCTTCGCGAAACGGCGCAGCGCTGGATTGCACGCGCCGTTACCGGTGAAGTAACCGTGGAACTGCGTCGCGGCAATGACTACACGCTGCTTGATACGGTGAGTCCGAACCTGACCTACAAGCCCGAACGCCTGACCATGGAAAAGGGCGAATCGACGTTCTCTCCGCAGGACCGGATTGGCCAGCTGACGATGCGTCACCTGGATATTACGGACACGCGCGACAAGCTGATGTTGTACATGAAGACCGGGCTGATTGGGCCTTCCAGCGGCAGTTCGATGTCTCTGTTGGGCGGCGCCGAACCGGAACCTGAGGCGTAGGTTCCGGCTCAACCGGCCTGTGGCTGGGCCCGGAGACCGTCACGCCGAGGCCGGAATCGCAGCATGAGCGGCCAGACCACATCAAATCCGTAAGCTCGCTACACTGCGAAGGAGGGAAGCATACTGTTATGAAGAAACTATTATTGGCCATGGTTGTCGCGGTCGTTCTGTCCGCCGGTCTGATGCAGGCCGCTGAACAGCCGAAGAGTGTGATCCACGTGGTCACCATCAAGTGGAAGGCAGGCACCACACCGGAGCAGATTTCGAGTGCTCTGAAGGGTGCGGAGAAGATCGCCAACACGTATTCCGGGATCAGTCGGGTGTGGACGCGTTCCATCAAGGTGCAGGGCGCGGGCTACACGCATGCTCTGGTGATGGAGTTCAAAGACGAGAAGGCGCTGAAGGATTACGTGGACAGCCCCGCGCAGAAGGAGTGGTACAAGATCTATCTGCCGCTGCGCGAGGAAAGCACCACGCACGATATCACCAACTAAGCCTGCTACGATCCGAGCGCGAAAATGTCCGCATTGCGGTCGGGTTGGCAGCGGGCATTTGGATCGTTGGACAAACACCGTCGGCTGGCTGACCGGATGCCGGTGGCCTGCCGACGGGTTATGCAACCGGTGTTCCGTCTCCAGTGCCGCGCCAAATGCGCTCAACGAATCCCCGCACCGGGCGATTGCTCTTTCCGGAAATGTCCTTGAGGCAGCGTCTTGCCTGGCTGAACTGCACTGTCACGTCACCTGGGAAAGTGGAAGGCAGGTGCTCCCTGACCGTTCTTGTGGCACAAGCGAGCGGAGTGGAATCGTTGTTGAATTCATGACGACCGGACCCGTGAATTGCTGCTCCGCGCCGGGTTCGCGCCCAGACATCATTTCGTGGAATTCGGATGCGGTCTCGGCTACGTTTCAAGGTGGGCGGCAGCGCAGGCGACCTCGCAATTCCGTATGGGCGGGCGATTTGCCAGGCGCTTCGGCCGGGAGGCGTCATGGTGTGCGAGGAGGCTGATGTCAGAGCCGTCTACACCGCACCAGAGTCTGCAGCCTATTCAGAACTGCGAGACATTTGCCTGTCCGCCGGCCTGCAGCGGGGAGTGGCCTACACGGGTGGCCGCCGCTCGCGGACTGGTGAAGGCGGGCTCTTTGACCGCGCACCGTCTGGAGGAACTTGTTGCAGGTATGAATGAAGCCGACGCATGCCCTCACACGCTCGTGGCGGGTTTCCACAGCATCAACTGATCGCACAAAAGCCCGCTTCAGTATCCTTGTAACCTCCCAAGACTCCACCTTTTGCACGGAAGTAATGGCCCGTATTTCTGGAACGGGCAACGCGCCGGAGTGGCGGACGAACCGGACGGCAGCTTGTGGGGACTGGTTTTTCCCGCACCAAAGCGGTGATCGAGATTTGCCTGCGCACGGCCACGTTCCCTGTCTCATACCGCCTCGACTCTGCGCGCCCGATCTCCCGGACAGGCACGCGCAACTCCGTCCGCGCCGGGTGCCCCTCTGTCCCCCTGGCGCTTACAATGCGCCGTAACACCACTACCACCACCGGCCACCCGCTCGTTCCGGCCTGTTCTCCGTCCCCGGAGACTAAAACTGACAGGCTATTCTCCCTGCGAACCTGAGAGAACATCTCGAAACGGAATACTGTTCCTCTTTGAGATGCTATTGGCCTGCGGAAGGCGTCCCTGTGGAGTAGCTGGCCTTGGGTGCAGGGGGGGAATTCAACCGCCTGAGGCCCAGCATTTGTAGGTACTGGAACTATATCTAACTCATTGTAAGTAAATGCATAACCACCATATCTCGCCCAACTGACCAACCCACAGGCAAGATCTCTCGACTCTTTGGCCAGCGACCTGCCATTAGAAGACTTCCGAACGAAAACAAATACATGCACCCGCCGAGAACCATAGCCGCTTTGTGCCTCCTCCTGACCGGAACCAGCTTATCTGCTGCAACCGCTTCGGCGAGTCAGACACTTCAGGTCAATATTTCTCCGGCGGCCTCGTTTTCGACGTCAAGTTACAGTTTCACCCTTACGAAAAGTGGAAGCCTCTTTATCAGTTCTGGACGCTTCACCGGATATACCGCCAATCTGACCCTCCTGTACCAGGCAAGAACAGGAGCGGCCTCGACAACAGCGGGAATCACCGTGAAGGCCACCTCGGATTTTGCCCCCGCAGGCGGGCCGGCTATCGCCAGCGGTCCCGTCCTGACGTACACTTGCGCAGGGCCAACGCTGGGGACTGGTTGCACCGGTGTCCAAACGGTAAGCACCGTTTCTGCAACACGCGTGGTTACGCTCCCCGCCATGGCCTGTACCGGTGGCGGCTCTCCCTGCAGCAACGGAGATCCAAACAGCGCGACGATGAGCTTCTTTCTTCCCGATGACCCCAAATACCGGACCGGGTTCTACACGACGAATTTGCAGTTTACGATAAGCGGGATTTGACATGCGACAACTTCTGCCCGCTCTGACAATGTGTTTGGCCGCCGTGTCCGCCGTATACGGTCAGGCCTCGGCTCAGGGGTACCTCAATCTGGGGCCGAATGCGGGTCTTATTGTTTCATCTACTCCTTCTCTGACGAAAGGTGGTACCGCGTTTGGCGACTTCAGCGGCGTTACCACTTTGACCTACTACATCCGGACCTCTCAGGTAGGTGGAAGTGGCAGCATCCAGATGAAGATTACCAACGATTTCCGGCCGGCGGGTGGACCGCTGGCTGCCAGTGGGCACCTGACTTACTCCTGTACTGCGAACACCCCCACAAACGGAGGGGCTGCGACGCCCTGTACAGGTCAGGCAACTGCCTCGACGACGACCCAGACGACGGTCACAAGTTTTGGGCCGGATGCCCGTTCCTCGCTTGCGGGGGACACCGCATCGGTTCAATGGTCTCTGAAGAACGATCCTGCTTTTAAGGCTGGCTCATACTCGGGGACGGTAACGTTTACCATCAGCGCAAATTGATGCGACAACATTGATTTCGCTGTTGCTCTTCAATAACCCGCCCACCAGGGCTTCTACAACAGAAACACAAAAGGAAACCAACAACATGTATTCGACGATTAAGAAAGCTTCTCTTGGATTGTTTTTCGCGGGCGCCATCGCCTTCGCCCAGGTCGGCACAACAGCTCCGACTGCCACTGTCAGTGTGACTGTGGCCGCCGAAGCCGCCCTCGTTATCAACAGCAACGTCACGCTCACGTCGGTGGGAACGAACTTCGCTGACTATACGGGCAACAACACGTTCACCTACTTCATCCGCACGGGCGCTGCCAGTGGTACCGGCAGCATCGTCGCCAAGGTCACTTCGGACTTCAGTCCGGCCGGCGGTCCTTCCGTTGCCTCTCCTGTCACAGCCTCGGACACACTGAAGTACACTGCGACCGTTGCGGCTCCCGGCACCGCAGCCGCTCAACAGACCATCTCCACGGCCTCTACGACTTCAGTGGCTTCGTTTGGTTCGGATGCGCACTCCGTCAAGGCCGGTAACAGTGGCTCCACCGCGTGGGTTCTCAGCAACGATCCTCTCTACCAGACCGGCTCCTACACGGCGACCGTGACCTACACGATCTCCGCTTCCTAGTCAACCTGTGCGAGCGTTTCGAAATACATAGACCTGGCTGTGCGGTTAGAAGGACATATGAAGAAGGCAACGATACTTATGGCAGCAGGCACCACAGCATTGCTGATCACTATTGCCACAGTAGCTCCTGCTCAGGCTCAGAAGCCTGGGCAGGGCCTTCGTCCCCGTATCGTTAGTTCCGTAGTAACTCCGGGGCCAGCCACAATCCCTGCTTTTTCCGTATGGCCGGGTCTGATTTCTTTTAATGCGACAACCCCGGGAAGCACAATCCCCGGGAGCAGTACAGCAACTGTCAGTTTCACGATCAACCCGGCGACCTGCCCCGGAGCTTGCCCGGGAGGCAGTTGGTCTCTCAGCGTGGGAGCGGGGTCCGGCAGCTTTCAGGGCTGCTCCACCGTGCCTGCCAGTGCGATATCCGTCCGGTGTGTCTCCGCAAGTGCCAGCGGTGGCGGAAGCCCTGCGAGTGCCAGCTGCAGCACCGGCAGCTTTGTTTCTTTACCTTCTTCATCAGGACAGGTTGTGGCCGGCGGCGGAGAACCACTAACCCAGGCCGCCAGTTACAGTGTGACGCTGGCTTACCAGCTGGAAGACTCGTGGCGCTTTATTCCAAACTCCTGCCCGCTAAACATCACCTACAACCTGATTGCACAATGACCGCGACGCCTCGGGCGTAACGACTGTTCACCGGACTAACAGAAAGACCATGCAGACATCCACCATCAGGACCGCGCTCACCCTGGCACTTGTTTGTGCGGGCCTGGCCCACGCTCAGTCAACCACCGGCAGCACGACCCTGGCCGTGACGGTGGGGCCCGAAGCCTCGCTGACTGTCGGCAACGGCACAGTCCTGAGCAGCGTTGGAACCAGTTTTGCCAGTTACTCCGGGACGACAAACCTGACATACAGAATCCGCACTATTATCAGCGGAATGATTACGTTGCAGGTGACGACTGATTTTTCGCCTCAAGGTGGACCTTCTGTTGCCGCCCCTCCCACTCCGGGAGATACCCTGACTTATGCCTGCGCGGTCAGTACTCCCGGGGCCAATGGCAGCGTCACCGCCTGCACAGCCGGTACCCAGGCCTCTTCCGGAACGGCAACCGGCGTTGCCACCTTCGGACCCGATGCCAGATCACTAACCAACGGTAATACGGGCACAGTGAACTGGACTCTAAGTAATGATCCTGCTTATAAGGCGGGTGCCTACAGCGCTACAGTCACGTTCACGATCAGCGCGAGCTGAGACTGCAGGAACCGACAGAGCTTACGTTTCACAGATACGAAGAGAGTTTATTCAATGAAAACAACATTTGTCACAGTTCTTCTTACTTGTTCGGCACTGCTGAGCCTGGCTTCCCTGGGTTCGGCCCAGTTGCTGCCCGCACCCGCCGCCGACCCCCGCGTGGGTCTCGGGCTCGCACCAATGAGAGTAGAGATCAAGATGGTGGCCGGACAGGTCTATTCGAACACTCTGAAACTAAGCAGCGGCGCTGGAGAAAAACTGCGTGTCCGGGGCGAAGTGCTCGACTTTCAGGTCGATGACAAGGCCACACCTCAGTTCGAGCGGGATTTGCCGGCCGAGGCTCGCGTCTCCTGCAAGAACTGGCTGACCCTGAATCCGACCGAGATTGAACTGGACAAAGAAGGCTTTCTCAATATTCGGTATTCTCTGCGTCTGCCGGCTGATGTCGCGGAGGGCAGCTACGCATGCGCTGCTGGCTTTACAACGCTGCCCTCGGCGGAGGCTGTCAGCGAAGGTGTCGGGATGCGCATGGCGGTTCGGATCGTCTCGACTGTTTATGTTCAGGTCGGCGCCCCCCCTGTCAGTGGCGGCCTCAAGCAGTTGACGCTGGAACGCATACCCGGCTCGAAAGAAGCTGATCAGGCGTTTCAGGCAGTCGCAGTAGTGGAAAACAGAGGTCGCATGTACTTCCGTCCGTCCGGCAAACTGGAATTGCAGGACGACGCAGGTAAGGTGGTGTCCTCGTTTGATTTTCCTTCACTACCGGTGCTGCGTGAACGGGACCAGCGGATTCTGTTCCCGCTGAAGAGTGCCCTGGCACCCGGCAGGTACCAGCTTCGCGCGCAGGTCGACATTGGTCTGAAAGAGTCGCAGCGGGGTCATGTGGAGATCGTAATTGACCCGCCAGCCGCGGCCGCAGAGGTTCTCAAAGCCGAGGTCGGTACACAATCTGCATCCGGCCAGGCGGGAGCTCCCCGATAACCTGCTTCATTCCGGAGGTGACGCAGCAAAAGCCCTTTACGTCTTCCCCCGAAATAATCAGAGAGCCTGATGTACTTATCCTGCCCATCCCGCGGCGCCAACTTATTGAGACTGGCCCTTTTGCCGCTCATGATCTGCTCGGCACCTGTTTTTGCGCAAGTGGCTGACACCAGCAAGGACCAGAACGCCGCAATCACCCCATCAAGGGAGTTTAGCGGTGAGGCCCAGGTGGCACTCCAGGGCTACTACGCAGCTGCTGCGGGAACTGCGTTGCTGGGGACCTCCGGGATGGCCGGCACTACAGCTATGTTCATCCCGGGCCTCGGCCTGCTGAAAGCCGGCCTGGAAGGCTATGGTTCAAACGGTTTCCATAGTGGCAACATCTACCTGGGCGTGGAGGGGCTTGCCCGGTGGGGCTGGCACTGGGATCTCACGGGAGGCGACTTTAAGTTCGCTTCCAGCCTGACTGAGAGTCCCTTCAATAACGTGTACCGCCCTGAGATCTCCGCGCGGGGAGCACGAATCGTAATGAAGCGCGCGAATCGAACCTACCAGTTGTTCGCCGGCAAAGAGTCTGTGCTGGGGGGGCCGCGCATACCTTACCGCACCCTGCTGCCACAAACGGTGCTGGGTGCAACGATGCATCAGAAGCTGAGCGACCGGTGGGAGGTGGGTGTCCGGTACCTTCACCTGACTACTTCCGAGGCTGTCTTTGGGCGCAAAAGCGCGTGGAGTCTGCCCGGCCATAGTTTCCTTAGCGCCGATAGTCTGCAGGCAGAATCCAGCTACACGATTATTCCCGGCACCGGCACGCATGGCCTGAAGTTCTATTCTGAACTCAGCCTTTCACGGGCTACCTCCCCGGCCGCAACTGCCGGCACTGACGTCGCCCCGGCAAACGCGGCGCCTCTGTCATTCTTTGCAGGCCCATCCTGGGAATCGGACAAAGTCACCATTAAGGCAAACTACGTCCGGCAGAGTGCCTCATACATGCCTCTTCTGGGCCTCTTCGCAGGTGACCGCGAAGGTCCTTACGCAGAAGCCCACTTTCGCCCGTTCGGCTGGCTGGACCTGTACGGCTCCGGAAATATCTACTCGAACAACCTCGAAGCCAATCCGGAGCTGGTTACTTTTCACAGCAAAGGTTACGGTGGCGGACTCTCTCTTACCCTGCCATGGCATTTCAGTGCCTCCGGGTCCGTCTCAACTATTCAGCTACAGCAAACCCTGTCGAATGCAGAAGTACTGCCGTCGAATAACCAGCAGGTGAGCGTCTCTCTGAATCGCCCCGTTGGCCGTCACAATCTGCGTGTTTCTCTCACTGACCTGAAGCTCAACAATAACGGGGAACTGCAGCACCAGCGACTTACAGAAGCGGGTGATACTTTTGCGTGGAAGTGGCTCTCGGCCGGTTTTTCCGCACGGCTTCAGCAGTCAGAGTCGGTGCAGAATCGGACCACCGTGTTCTACCGCGGTTCTCTCGCGGGTTCCTGGCACGGCGTGAATTTCCACGGAAATGTTGACCTGGGGAGTGATGTCCTCAACCAGAGCGTCTTCAGCACCAGCACATTCAATACGACGGTTATCGGTGTCACAGCGCCTCTTTCCCGGGGTTGGCGACTGGAAGCCGAAGCCTTCCGCAACAAACTGAATACGTTTCTGAATCCGGAAAACGCCTTCCTGTTTGGAAATACCGGCATTGGAGCGAACACACAACTGGCGGCAATCAACCAGTGGAGTCTTCTGTTCCGGATGACCCGGGAACTGCACTGGGGTAAGAAAGTCACGGAGTCCGGCGGCCTGGCCCAGTATGCAGCGGCGCGGGTACCCCTGGTGGGAACAGTCCGTGGCATGGTGATGGAAATGTCCCTGGCGGGACCGCGCCCTGCCGCTGGCGTATCGATCAGCATTGACCGGAATCGCACCACTGTCAGCGATGCCGGCGGATACTATGCGTTCACTGAGGTTGCCGAGGGCAGCCATGAGATTGCGTTGAACATGGAACAACTGCCAACCGACTACGAACCCGGCGAGAAAGTTGCGGCGAAGGCCCTGGTGGCCCCCCGGAGCCTCGTTCGGGCAGATTTTTCTGTTTATCGCCTCGCCGGGATCAAAGGGCGCGTTCTCGGGCCGACGGGCGCGGATCTTGAGAACGTTGTCCTCAGACTAAAGGGCGGTTCTTCTTATACGACGCCGTATGCCGATGGAACCTTCGCCTTCTCCAACCTGAAGGAGGGTCACTATGAGATCACTCTCGACGAAAAGACTCTCCCCGAAGGCTTCGAGCTGGTATCGGCAGCCAATCTCGCGGCAGACGCAAATGCAACATCTCCCGTTCCACCGGCCAGCTTCGAAATTCGGAAGAAAGTGGTTGAAGCCAAGCCGGTACGTGACCTGAAACTGCAGGCAGCACCAATCCGGATCAAATAGAAGCGAAGACAGGCCATGAAACCAACGAACGCAGGCAGAAGACATTCCGAAGTAAGAGTAAGCGCAGGGTGCGTCTTCCGCGGGCTTTTGTTGATGATGCTGGTTCTTGCTGGCATGGCCAATGCCCAGGTGATGTCAAATACTGGCTCCGGTGTCATCGGTGTTTCGGTAGCAGAACAAATGCTGGTGACGCAGAGCGGAGCCAACGCAGTGCTGAAGCTTCGCCTGAAAATCGGTGTAACGGCCCAGGTGTGGGGTGACACTACTTCCTCCTGCAGTTCCGTAACCGGGTCGCTGACGCAGACCTCTTCCGGCGCCTACACGATTCCCCTCAACACAATTCCATTTGGTACGAATCAAAATAACTACGTCTGTGCCCGTACGTCAGACAGTGCCCTGAGCTCCAATGTTGTCTGGCCCCATACTGCGGCTTCCTTGGCGTTTGTGCAGGGAACTGGTGCCAGCTATTCCTCGGGTGCGGTAATAGCGCCTTCCCTGACGGTCCGGGTTCTGGACAGCTTTGGGACTCTCATCACCAGCAGTACTGCGTCTATTACTATGGCCATCGGCACCAACCCTGGCAGTGGCACTCTTGCCGGCACGGTTACGCGCGCGGCGGTAAACGGAATCGCAACTTTTGACGATCTCAGTATCGCAGCAACAGGAACCGGTTACACTCTGGTGGCATCCTCCACAGGCCTCACCAGTGCAACCAGTTCCTCCTTCAATATTTTGGCGGGATTGCCCCCCACACTTCAATTCCAGATTCAACCCTCTAACGTAACCGCCGGCAACGCCATTAGTCCGTCCGTCAAGGTGAAGTTTGTCAATTCTCTGGGCACCACCATCACCAGCATCACCAGCACGGTGACCATCACGATCAGTGGCAGCGGGACATTCGCGGGAAGTTCCACGCTCAGCGTCGCGGCGGTCAGCGGAGTCGCTACTTTCTCCAATCTGATACCAACAACCAGCGGATCCTACACTCTGACAGCCGCATCGAGCGGCTCGACATCCGCAACCAGCAATAGCTTTACGGTAGCCGCCGGAACCACCGCGACCAAACTCCTGTTCGGAATACAGCCTTCCGCCGTAAATGCCGGCAGCGCCATCACGCCTGCCGTGACTGTGCGGGTCACAGACGCCTATGGCAATACCTTGACAGGCAACACCTCGGCTGTGACGATCGGAATTAGTTCTGGTGGCGTTCTTGCAGGAAGCTCTACGCTGACCGTCAACGCCGTTGCCGGCGTTGCGACATTCTCAAATCTTGTTCCAACAGCAGCCGGTGCCTATACTCTCGCGGCAACCGACGGTGCCCTGACCGGAGCCACAAGCAGCAGCTTTACGGTTTCTCCCTCAACCGTCAACAAACTCGTATTCGGTGCTCAACCGGCCAACGTCACGGCGGGCAATGCAATTACGCCCTCTGTAACAGTGAGCGTCACCGATGTCTACGGCAACTTAGTCACCACGAGTACTGCATCGATTACCACAGGCTTCACTTCCGGGGGTACGTGGTTAACGGGCTCGACCCTCACCGTCAACGCAGTGAGCGGCGTTGCCTCATTCACGAACCTGAAGCCAACCACCAGCGGCGCGTATACTCTCACAGCGTCCAGTTCAGGGCTGCCAAGCGTCGCGAGCAATAGTTTCACTGTCTCGGCGGCAGCCGCTTCGAAGCTGGCCTTTGGTCAGCAGCCGAGCACTACCGCGCGAAGCAGTGTCATTACTCCGGCTCCAACGGTCCTGATTCAGGATCTGTACGGCAATACCGTCACTACCAGCAATACGAACGTCACCATGTCGACCACCTCGACTCTCACTGGTGGTTCGACAAAAAACGTGCAGGCGGTAAACGGTGTGGCTACATTCTCGAACCTTAAAGTCTCGAGCGGTGCGAGCACTGGGTCGCGTACCTTGACGGCCTCCTCGTCGGGCCTCACTTCGATAACCAGCAGCGCGTTCACGGTGCAATAGAGATGAAGGCCTGCTTGCTCAAGATACACGGTGCCCCTTCGCCGGCACAGTGGGAGCCCCCGCAATGGAAGCGAACAAGTCCGGCAAGGCTTTCCCGCACTGTTACGGAACGGGACACTGTTTCAAAACGCGTTCCGCAACAAGACGGGTTAGCGTATCTGGCTGGTTGCTTTCTCAAGGTCAGGAGTGGCCTCGCGGCTATTGAAAGACAGGTTGTGGCATCAGAAATGGGTACTGGACTCGGAGTCAGCGCTCCTGGCACAGAGGGGAGAGGTAATGGCTGCGCAATTGCTTTATTTGTCCCGGAACGCATGGGGGCGTGCGGATTGCGGGCCGCCAGAACAGAATCCGGGTTTACCCGGCTCACAGGATAACAAAAATGAACAAATCTCTGATAGCGGCTCTTTGCGCCGCAATTCTTCTTACCTGCGGGAGCCTCCACGCGACTGCCATCTATGACAGTACTCCCTGGGCTTCCGCCGGGGTAGATCCCATTGCCTATTCCGGGCCACTGTACAGTTCGTTTTCGACTGTCGGTTTCGCTGGCCAACTGACCAGCGTGGGGCTAATCTTGCAAGGCGTAAATACCTCAATGGGTAGCATAACGGTGGACCTGTTTGAAGACAGCGGCTCCAACTCAGTGGGCGCTCATCTTGCCAACATCGGCAGCATCGAGGACTCCAGCTTTGCTGATTCTGAACTCCTTGCGCTTGTTGTGCTCACGGCAGGGGAAACTCCCTTGCTGGCACCTGACACCAGATACTGGCTGGGCCTGACAGGGAATAATACTTCGGGTCGGTGGAGTTACACTACGGACAGCACAGGGGCACCCGTAGCGGGAGAATTCTACGTAACACAGGGCAGTACTGGTGCCACCGTCTACGCCAACAGTGGATACGGCGCTTATCAGATGTCACTCGACGTGGTGGCGCCAGAACCATCCGCCGGCTTTCTGGCCGGGCCCGCTCTGGCTCTCCTCGCGCTTCTCCGCCGCCGCAGGTTGTAAGCAGGTCAAGCTACTTTCGTGGAACTCGACTGTCTGACTCTCTGCGTCATCACGGGGGCAAATGTTGTTCTGGCGGGTGTGGAGTTGTTCCTGCCTGGAGCTTTCCACATGCGGGTGACGATGGCAGGGAAGGCGTCGGCACCTTCAGGTAGGGGTAGTTTTGCCGAACTGGCCCTGCCCGATGCCTTGACTCAAATCGTTGCAGCGCGCACGGGGCGCGTGCCGAACGGCCCCCCCGCATTGACAAGGAACGGAGCAAGGTGCTGATTCGGATTTTGGGCGGCATCCGCGTTCGCCGCTCAACGCAGAAACCCTCCGAAGTTACCAAACCGCGCGCGCTGCTGAAGGCGTCAAGGAGCGGACCGTGAATCTCGAAGTCAACATCCTGCGACTGATCCGGAAACGTGCAAAGCGTTGGAGCGCGATTGCCGATGATGTCGCCAACATGCCGGAGAATCGTGACGTAGTGGGCCGGGTGTTAACGCAGGAGGAGAAACTGAACCTTTTCCGTACGGCATCCAGCAGCCCATCTTGGCTCAGGCATTCGGACAAGTACTGTAAGCTGTTGAAAGAATTGGTGGGCGCGCAGGGACTCGAACCCCGGACCTCCTGCGTGTGAAGCAGGCGCTCTAACCAGCTGAGCTACGCGCCCCTGAACAAGGGGGGATTGCAGTCAACGAACAACCACAAACCTCAATTATAATACAGGCCTTCCCACGTCCCGTCAGGAGGTGCCACGTCTGCGGCAGAGTCTTCGTTGCGGGCCGGGTATTGGGCGACGAAAGGACCACATCGCCCTGTATCTCCGGCAGCTGAAAGACCCCTGTCCCCGCATAGGCCGCGTCCGGGGCGGTTGAGCTCTGACCCGTTACGAACCGGGGCGAGGCGTCCTGCGCCGCTACTCGCCCGGCAAGTCTTCGCTCTCGCCGGACTGCACGGCCAGTTCCGCAAACCAACCACCAGCCGCCAGCAACTCCGCCGGCGTGCCGTGTTCGCTCACGCGGCCTTCCTGCAGCACGTACACGTAATCGGCGTCCTTCATCATGGTGTAGCGATGCGCAATCACCAGCATCGTCGGTCTGGGCGACAGCCGGATCAGCGCATGTGTTAACTCCAGTTCCGTGGCATAATCCAGATTCGCGGTCGCCTCATCCAACACTAGTAACCGGGGCCGATCCACCAGGATGCGGGCAATTTGCAGCCTCTGCCGTTCGCCGACCGACAGCCCCAGCCCGCGCTCTCCAATCTCGGTCTCCAAACCCTGCGGAAGCCGCGTCAGCAAGCGTTCCAGGCCCGCCGCAAGGGCCGCCGCCCGAACCTCATCGTTAGTTGCCTCCGGCCTCTTGTACCGGATGTTATCGGCCAGCGTCCCGCGAAATACGGCACCGTCGGCGGCAACTACCCCGATGGCGGCGCGCACCGCCGAGGGGCCCGCGCCCGACAACGGATGCCCATCCACATAGATTTCACCCGACCACATTTCGTACAGCTTCATCAGCAGATCCGCCGTCGTGGTTTTCCCTGCGCCCGAGGGCCCGGCCAGAACCGTAATCTTCCCCGGCTGCATCGTCAGATTGAGGCCCCTCAGCACCTCGCGCCCGGGCACATACCCGAAATGCACGTCCCGAAATTCCACTGTCCCCAGACCCGGCGGCAAGGGTGGCCCCGGTGTCTCCGCGCCTTCCGTATCGAGCAGCGCGATTGCTCGCTGCAGGCTCGTGGTGTGATTCTGCATCCCGACAGCGATCTCATTCAGCGAGTCCACGGGACCATACAACTTGTCCAGATAGGCCACGAACATGACGACATCGCCCGGGGTTAGTTTTTGCCGCAGCACCAGCCAGCCGCCATACCCCAGCACCAGGGACTTGCTCAGATTACTCAGCACGCTTTGCGTGATGTAGTAGCTCTGTGCCATGGACACACGCTTCAGATATACCCCGTACGCGAACGTTGAGTCGTCCCGCAGCCGCTTCTCTTCCCGCGCCTCGGCTCCCGACAGCTTTACCGTCTTCACCGCCGCGATAGCATCCGAGATGCGCGCCGAAATATTCTCCCAGAGCTCGTAGTAGCTCTCCAGATTCGTTTGCAGCCGCAACGCGGACCGGCGCGCCACCCACAGATAAAAGGGCAGCATGCACGTCGAGATCAGCGCCATCTCCCAGTTCTGTGTCAGCATGATGGCGCAGATTCCCACCAGGCGCACGGCTTCCGGCGCAATCTCCTGCGAAAATGCCGAGACGATGGGGGAGACCTGATCCGACTGGTCAATCCTTTTCGCCAGACCGGCCGACGCCTGCAAACTGAAGAACGACAGCGGCAGGCGCAGCACGTGCCCGAAGGTCTCCACAATCAGGGACGATTCCATGTCGCTTGCCACCTGCGTTCCGTACCGTCTTGCCCGGAGCCGGAAAAAATAGCCCAGCACGCTGATGAAAAACAGCGCCGTTACCGCCCCAATCAGCGTCGTCAGCATCTGCTCCAGGGTCCGCGCTGGAATCACCACGGAGGCGCCGGGCGGCACAAATAATCCCGCTACGTCGTTGATCGCCCGGCGGTAAATCAGAGGCTGAATCAGGTCGGCTGCCGTATAGAGCGACGAATAGACGCCAATGATGACGAACTGACGCCGGTACTGCCGCGCCAGTTTCATCAACACCTGGTACACCCGCGCATTCACCAGAGACCGCAGTTTCTTCTTCACGCCAGTTCCTCCGCGAACCGAAAGCCGGCCGCCGGGTGCAGATCCCAGCGGCCATCAGGCTTCAGTTCCAAAATCTGCGCATGATACTGCAACAGCGCCCGGTGATGACTCACGCTCACAAGCGTCGTCTCCATGTCCCGGAGCAGGCGATACAGCGCCGATTCATTCTCCTGGTCCAGCGCGCTTGTCGCTTCATCCAGCAGGACGTAGCGCGGCCTGGTCAGCAGCACTCGGGCAAATGCCAGTCTCTGGCGCTCACCCACCGACAGAACCTTCCCGAAATCCAGTTCCGTGTCAAAGCCGCCGCATCTCGCCACCAGGTCCGGCAAATTCACCTTCTCCAGCACGGCCTGGAACTCAGTTTCCGAAACTTCCCGAGACAGCGCCGGATAACTCAACTGTTGGCGCAAACTCCCTGGAATCATGTAGGCATGTTGCGGAAGAAACAGAATATCCGCCGAACACGGTCGCAGTACGGTCCCGGCGCCTGCATCCCACAGGCCGGCGATCATACGCAGCAGTGAACTCTTGCCCAGACCGCTCGCTCCCACAATCATCAGGTGCTGCCCCGGCGACACAGAGACCGTAAGATCTTTTACCAGGATCCGTTCGTAGTTGGGTGTGAGCAGGGTGATACCCTCCAGCCCCACACTTAAGCCCTGCTGCGTGACGATCCGCTCCCTGCCGGGAAACTTGCCGGTGCGGGTGGCCTGCAGACTCGCCGCCAGGCTGTCCAGACGCCCCACTCCGGCGGCAAAGCGGCTCAGGTTTTCGAGGTACCCCATCAGCAGCGTCAGCGCCGCCAGGATTGCCGCGAACGCACCCTCAGCCTGGACCACCCGCCCCACCTCCAGTTCGCCGGAAAGTACGCGCGGCGCGATGATCACGCTTGGGATCACCATGGTAAGCAGGCTATGCGAGTACTGGAAGAAGTTCAGCCGCAGGCTCCACTGGATCAGCCGGTAGAAATTGGCGTAGACCTCACCGAACAACTTCTGCACCTGCGCCTGTTCCTTCTGTTCGCCGTGATAGAGCGCAATTGCCTCGGCGTTCTCCCGGATTCGAACCAGGCCAAAGCGAAAATCCGCCTCCCGCCGCCGCTGGTTGAAGTACAGTTGCACCATTTTCTCGCCAAATACCCCAAAAGCGATGAGCGTTCCCACCACAGCGTAGAGCAGCAGAAAGAGCACCAGGTAACTGGAGATGGACCAAAGTACGCTGCTGAAGGCTACCAGTTGAAACACCCCGCCCAGCAGCAGGAGCAGGAAGCTCACGGACTGCGTGGTGAACCCGGCTATATCGTCGGCGATTCGCTGATCGGGGTTATCGATTTCCGGCCTCGCCAGCAGATGGTAGAACGCGTGGTTGGCGAAGTAACCGCTAAGGAAGCGGGAAGTCAGCCAACTGCGCCAGTCGAGCGAGAGCTTGTCGCGAACATAGTAATACCACGCGTATAGCGGCACTGCGACAACCACCAGCATCAGGAAGGCGCGGATAGAACGCCAGAACCGAGCCCCGTCCTGCGCGGCCAGTGCCGAGGTGAATTCCCCGGACTGTTTATTGAAGTAGACATTGAGCTGCGTATCCGCCAGCAGCAGGATCACCAACAGGACCACCAGGCCCCAGGCCCGCCGCCGCTCAGGGGAAACCCAAAACGGTTTCGCAACCGCCAAAGCACACCGAAGAAGATTCAGATCCAGCTTGTTCATAAGGGGGACGTGGGGCAGGGAACTGCCGCCCGCCGCTTTCCCAGCACGCCGAATGCCATCAGGTCAGGATCCCGGGCGTCGTCGGTCTCACGGAATACTCGGCAGTCCTCTTCGCCGCGAACTTCGCAACCTCGTCCTGATTCAACCGCAGAAACGGTGGCAGAAAAGATGGCGCTGCGGTTATTCGCGCCGCCGTTCCGGAAGTCGAAACTACCATACTGGTAGTTTTCCCAGCTGTAATTCTCCGCTTATTAGGCTTATCCTGGTCTTAGCCCACAGCGCGGTTCGCTGATGCGTCAGTCTCCGCGCGGGCAGAAGTAAAGGACAGTTACAACAGGAGCAGGCTATGAAACAAACCGAAGCACACAATAATGACAGGCATCTTCGGGCAGCTGTGGTGCAGCAACTGGAATGGGACCCTGAGATCACCTCGCAGGATATTAGTGTAAAAGTAGCGAAAGGCGTAACAACGCTCACTGGCTTTGTTCACTCTTACATGGAAAAGGTAGCGGCCGAACGGTCCGCCAAAGCCGTCTACGGCGTCATGGCTCTGGCGAACGACATTGTCGTCAAGCCCCTTACACGCACTGATCCGGAGATCGCGCGGGACATTACCTCCGCCTTGAAGCTGGATCTGAGCGTGCCTGACGATACTCTCAAACTCTCGGTTCGCGACGGCTTCATCACCCTCGAAGGGCACGTGGAGTGGCAATTCCAGAGAGTCGCCGCGGAAGATTGCACCCGCAAAGTAAAGGGCGTTACCGGTGTCCTCAACAGGATCGAAGTGAAGCCGAAGATTTCCACCGGAGAAGTGAAAGGGAAGATTGAAGAGGCTCTTCGCCGCAGCGCCGAAGTCGATGCCAGACGTATTAGCGTGGCCACGGTAGACAGCACGGTGACACTCACCGGCAATGTCCGTTCCTGGTTCGAACGCGAAGAAGCCGAGCGAGCTGCCTGGGCGGCTCCCGGTGTCTCCCACGTCATCGATCACATCGCGATAGTACCCTAAACCCCGCTCGCCCTGCCGCCCCAACAACGGAGCCTTCTACGCTCGATGCAGAGAGCCGGTTACAGGCCAGCCGCAGTGCCTTTCGGCCTGATGCCAGGTGATGTCCAGGGCAGCGCCTGGTGCTGCGGCTTGCGCCTAAAAGCCGCCTTCGTTTGGGGCGTGGTTCTGGCGGGCGGTCCTGTTTCAACCCGCGTACCGTGAGCGAGAGAGTGAGGCGAGAGCGCCATATGTTGAATACCAAAGCAGCCTGCATTTCCATCAATACCGGGCGCATGCCCCTGTCCTCCGATTCGCCATATTTCGAATCACGGGAATTTCGCGAAACCTGGCGTGCCCCTGGCCGTCCTTCAGTCGGAGGCCGCACCAACCTCGCCAGCTTCCCGAAAGCCGCGGACGCCCCCGCCTTTGCCGGCATCATTGGCCGCAGTCCCGCCATGCAGGAACTGTTCTCCCTCATCGGACGCATGGCGCCCCACTACCGGAGCGTTCTGGTTACCGGGCCCACGGGGACCGGGAAAGATCTGATCGCCCGTGCCTTTCACCAGCTTTCTCCCGTTGCTCAGGGCCGGTACGTTGTTCTCAACTGCTCGGCTGTTGTGGAATCGCTCTTTGAAAGTGAACTGTTTGGCCACGTCAAGGGTTCCTTTACCGGGGCGAATCATGACAAACCAGGTCTGTTCGAATATGCCGACGGTGGCACCTTATTTCTCGACGAGATAGGCGATATGCCCCTCACCACGCAAGCGAAACTGCTCCGCGTTCTGCAGAACCAGGAGGTGCAGCGCGTCGGGGCTCTCTCCCCCCGCAAGGTGGACGTCCGCGTCGTGGCCGCCACCAATCAGCCGCTGCCCCGCCTGATTGCCTGCAGAAAGTTTCGCGAAGATCTGTTCTATCGGCTGAGCATGATTGCGGTAAAAAGTCCACCCCTGGTGGAACGCACAGGGGATCTTCCTCTGCTGGAAGCCCACTTTCTCCAGCGCTTTGCCGCTCAATACAAAAAGAACATCCGCGGTATGTCGCCCGCTGTCATCTCCCGCCTGGCGGCCCACACGTGGCCCGGCAACGTCAGAGAGCTGGAGAACGTGATCGGCCACGCCCTGATCATGGCCACCGGGAACACCATTGAATTACAGGATCTTCCCGCCTACCTCACCAGCACCTCGAAATAACCAGGCTACACTGCATCGAACGGAATCGCGATCGGCTTCTCCCCCTGGGGCTTTCCTGTTACGGACGACCGAATGCTTCCGGTGAAACTCCCGAGCCAGGGCTTTGGGCGTTGAAAAGCCTGGGCTCCACGCGCAGCCCTTGGTGCCGCATCCCCGCCTGTACCTGTTCGCGCCCGATCTGATGAATGACGCGATCCTCGTCCCCTTAGTCCAAACCCTGCTGCACAACCCCGACATCTCCAGTTCCCGGCCATGGCCCGCGTCGCTACCCACCTCGACTCGATACGATAGACATCGAGCCCAAACGGTCCAGCTTCCCAACCACAATGCCCCAGCCCTCCCCCCGCATCAAATCCATCCAGCGCCGCGCCATCGCGCTCCTCATCGCTGGCGGCGCCCTGAACTACGTCGACCGCGCCACCCTCTCGGTAGCCAACAAACTGATTCAGGAAGAGCTGCACATCCCCGTCGCGCAAATGGGCCTCCTGCTCTCCGCCTTCCTCTGGGCCTACGCCTTCTCCCAACTCCCCATCGGCGCGCTGATTGACCGCTACGGTCCCCGCCGTCTCCTCGGCCTCGGACTTTTCTTCTGGTCCCTCGCCCAGGCCGCCGGCGGCATCGTCACCGGCTTCTTCCCCTTCATGGCCGCCCGCTTCGCCCTCGGCATCGGCGAAGCCCCTCTCTTCCCCGGAGGCGCCCGCGTCGTCCGCGACTGGTTTGACATCCGCTCCCGAGGCTTCGCCACCGGCCTCTGCCAGTCCGCCTCCTCCCTCGGAAACTTCATCGCGCTGCCCCTCCTTACCTTCCTCATGCTCCGCATGAGCTGGCGCTGGATGTTCATCAGCGTCGGAACCTTCGGCGTCGGCCTGTCCGTGATCTGGTGGCTGCTCTACCGTGATCCCTCCGAAGTCTCTCTCACCGCTGACGAAATCGCCCACCTCACCGAGGGCGATGAGAACTCCTCCGGCCCTCCGTCTCTCAAACAATGGAGCAGCCTGTTCGCCCACCGCACCACCTGGGGCATGATCGCCGGCTTCTTCGGCACCATCTACACCCTCTGGCTCTACACCGGCTGGCTACCCTTTTACCTCGAACACGAGCGCCACATGAGCGTCTCCAAAGTCGGTCTGGTCGGAGCCATCCCCTACTTCTTCGGCTGCGTCGGAGCCATCACCGGCGGTTGGCTTTGCGACTACCTGACCCGTCGGGGCTGGGCCCCCATCGCCGGCCGCAAGTTCCTGGTCTCCTCGTCGCTCTTCGGCATCGCCGCCTGTACCCTCGGCACCGTCTTCGCCGCCGACAACACGCTCGCCCTCACCCTCATTTCCATCTCGATGTTCCTCATCTATATCGCCGCCAGCTCCGCCTGGGCCACCGTCCCCATCGCCGCCCCCAGCCAGTACACGGCCTCGCTCGGCTCCATCCAGAACTTCGGAGGCTACTTCGGCGGAGCCCTCGCCCCCACCGTCACCGGCTACCTCGTACAAAGCACTGGCAGCTTCTCCCAGGCCCTGCTGCTCAGCGCCGCCATCGCCGCAGCCGGAGCCATCGCCTACCTGGCGCTGGTCCGCGAGCCCATCCACGCACAATAAACGTTGCGCTGGATATGGTATAGCTGGATTAGCTAGCTCGAAATTTCGGCAAGCTTGAAGGACTCCCTATGCAATGGCAACTGGCAGATGCAAAGAATCGCTTCACGGAGGTGGTGAACCTGGCCCTGTCGGAAGGTCCGCAACGCGTGAGCAGGCGCAAAGATACCGTCATTGTCCTCTCCGAAAAGGACTACCAGGCTCTGCTCAATCCTCGCCCTGATTTTCGGGAATTCCTCCTCACCTCCCCCTCCCTCGAAGATCTTGACCTGTCCCGCGACCGCAGCCCCATGCGGGAAGCGAACTTGTGAGAGTTCTCCTCGATACCTGTGCCCTCTCTGAATTGAGCAGGCCCGTCCCGCATCCAGGTGTCCGCAACGCGATCAATAACGTGCAACCAACGGACATCTACGTCAGTGTTCTCTCCCTTGGTGAGATTGGCAAGGGTATCGCGCTCCTGAGCGACGGCAAGCGAAAGTCCCAACTCGCAGCATGGCTTCAAACCCTGGAACAGACCTACTCCGACCGGCTCTTGCCACTTGACCTCGAAACCTGCCGGATCTGGGGCGAAGTTACCGCCAACGCGCAGCGGAAGGGGCACGTCGTCCCCGCCACGGATGGTCTCCTCGCTGCCACCGCCATCCGCCATGGGCTCCACGTAATAACCAGAAACACAGCCGATTTTCAACCAACCGGAGCCCTCCTCCTCAACCCCTGGCTCTAAACCACCCGATTACCCTTTACACCTCATGAGATTCTGTAGCTGAATGCATTCACTCCTATGGCACCAACCCCGGTAGCAGATCTCTTTCCCTGGGACAACAGCTACGCCCGCCTCCCCCACCGTTTCTTCGCGCGTGTCACGCCCGTCCCGGTCGCCGCGCCTCGTCTCATCCGGCTCAATGAAACCCTCGCCGCCCAACTCGGCCTCGATCCCGCCGCGCTCGCAACACCAGCCGGCCTCGAAATCCTCTCCGGCAACCGCGTCCCCCCCAACAGCGAGCCCCTCGCCATGGCGTACGCCGGCCATCAGTTCGGCAATTTCGTCCCCCAACTAGGCGACGGCAGAGCCATCCTTCTCGGTGAACTCATCACTGTCGACGGACAGCGTCGCGACCTGCAACTCAAAGGCGCGGGCCGCACGCCCTGGTCCCGCGGCGGTGATGGACGTGCCGCTCTCGGGCCCGTCCTGCGCGAATACCTTCTCAGCGAGGCCATGGCCGCTCTCGGCATCCCCACCACCCGAGCCCTCGCCGCCGTCGCTACCGGCGAGTCCGTCTGGCGCGAAACACCTCTGCCCGGTGCCATCTTCACCCGCGTCGCCTCCAGCCACATTCGCATCGGAACGTTCCAATACTTCGCTGCCCGCCGCGATCTCGACGCCGTCCGCCTCCTCGCCGACCACGTCATCGCCCGCCACTATCCGCAATGCGCTCTCGCGCCGAACCCTTATCGCGCCCTCCTCGACGCCGTCATCCGGCGTCAGGCCGAACTGCTCGCCCAATGGATGCTCGTCGGTTTCATTCACGGCGTCATGAATACCGACAATGTGTCCATCGCCGGTGAAACCCTCGACTATGGTCCCTGCGCCTTCATGGACGCCCATGACCCGGCCACAGTCTACAGCTTCATCGACTCCCGTGGCCGCTACGCCTTCGGCAACCAGCCCCGCATCGCCCACTGGAATCTCACCCGCCTGGCCGAGACGTTAGTCGACCTTCTGGCAAGCGACGAAACTACGGCGCTAAAAGAAGCCGAGGCCGCTCTCGAAGCCTTCGCCCCCCACTTTGAATCCGCCTACACCGCCGGCCTCCTGCGCAAGCTTGGCCTCTTCCAACCCCAGCCGGATGACCGAAAGCTGGCTCAGGACCTCCTCGACTGCATGACCCGCAACCACGCCGACTACACTCTCACCTTCCGCCGCCTCTGCGATGCCGCCGCTGCTCCGGACCAGGACCAGTCCCTCCGCAGCCTGTTCGAGAATCCTGCCGACCTCGACCCCTGGCTTGAAAGGTGGCGTCATCGCCTCGCCCTCGAAGGCCCTGACCACATCGCCCGCCGCGACGCCATGAGGTCGGTCAACCCCCACTTCATTCCCCGCAACCACCTCGTCGAAGAAGTCATCGTGGCCGCTGTCAACAACCAGGACTTCCAGCCCTTCGAAACCCTGCTCACGGTCCTCTCCGCGCCTCACAAAGACCAGCCCGGCTTCGAACGCTACGCCCTTCCGCCCCAACCAGACCAGATCGTCCGCAACACTTATTGCGGAACATAAGCAAGTGCCGTGTTTTCGGTGCGGCCGCTCTGCGCCTCTCTACCGAGCCGCATTGGGTGAGCATGCGGCAGGTTTCGCCGTGCTCTTGCCCTCCAGATTGAGCGCCACAGCGGCGCGGATCAGATCCTGCAACGCTGCTTCATCCACAACATCGCCTTCGTGAATATCGATCGCCCGCCGCACCTTCCCCTCCAGGCTGGAGTTGAACAGCCCCGAAGGGTCCGGCAACGCTGCCCCCTTGGCAAACGTCATCTTCACAACGTTCTTGTATGTCTCGCCCGTACACACAATCCCGCCATGGGACCAGACGGGAGTCCCGTGCCACTTCAACTCTTCCACCATCTCGGCGTCCGCC
Source organism: uncultured Acidobacteriia bacterium (assembly GCA_903929755.1). Taxonomy (GTDB): domain Bacteria; phylum Acidobacteriota; class Terriglobia; order Bryobacterales; family Bryobacteraceae; genus BOG-234. The sequence continues at coordinate 26,563 of CAIYVZ010000163.1, read as the reverse complement.
GCATGGATAATCTCGCGAACCTTCCCGAGCATCGCCCCGCGCCAGTCTCCCAATATCCTGATCTTCTCGTCAATCCCTGCAGCGGCCGCGTCCATCGCGCTGGCTCCTTTCCCGAAAACCACCCATTCCAGGACTGCGAAACGACTGTGAGCCGCCTTGCACCCCCATGGCGAAACAGCGGCACATACCCTGACCTCCCTCTCGGGCCGTATCCACCACCAACGTGTCACCATTCCGAATCCTGCCATACAATTAATGGCGTAATCGAAAGGCAACACCTGCATGCACTTCTCACGTCCGATTTTTCTGTCGGTCGCCACCCGGTCAGTCCTCTTCCTGGCGCTCGCCGCCGGGTCCGCTACGGGTGCGTCCGCGCCCTTAACCATCGACTACCCTCTCAACCTCTCCGTCTTTCCTCCCGACATCGTCGCCCCCACCTTCCAGTGGCGCGACCCCGCCCCTGCCTCGAAACTCTGGCGCGTCGAAATCGACTTCTCTGACGGCCAGCCCCCGCTCCGCGCTCTCTCCCGCGGCGAACGGCCCCGTCTCGGAGAAATCGACCCCCGCTGTATCTCGAACAACAACCAGCTCCCCACCCTCACCGCGCAGGAAGTCGATTCCCACACCTGGACGCCCGACCCCGTGACCTGGGCAGCCATCAAGAAGCGTTCCCCGGAACGTCCCGCCCGCGTCACCGTCAGCGGGTTCTCTACGGAACTCGCCAAAGAACCAGCCTCCAGCGGCGCCGTCACCATCATCACCTCCAAAGATCCCGTCGTCGCCCCCATCTTCTACCGCGACGTCCCGCTCATGCCCTCTGCCACCGAAAAAGGCGTCATCAAACCTTTGGACCAGAGCCTCCTGCCCCTCATCAACTGGCGTCTGAAGAGCGTCAGCCGCCCCGGCAGCCGCGTCCTGATCACCGGCATGTACACCTGCGCCAACTGCCACTCCTTCTCGCGCGACGGCAAAACCATGGGCATGGACCTCGACGGTCCCGGCAACGACAAAGGCATGTACACCATGCTGCCCATCAAACAGCAGATGTCCATCGGCGCCTCCGACGTCATCGAGTGGCGCTCCTCCCAGGGTAAAATGACCGGCCAGATCCGCGTCGGCTTCATGTCCCAGGTCTCGCCCGACGGCCAGTACGTCGTCAACATGATTGCCGGCCCCAGCCCGCAGGGCAAGGGCGCCCTCAACAACTTCTACACAGCCAATTTCACTGACTACCGTTTCCTCCAGGTCTTCTACCCCACCCGCGGCATCCTCGCCTGGTACAGCAAACAGACAGGGAAGTTGCAGCCCCTGCCCGGTGCCGACGACCCGCGCTACGTCCACACCAACGCAGTCTGGAGTCCCGACGGCAAGTACGTCGTCTTCGCCCGTGCCGAGGCCCGCGACGCCTACCCCGAGGGCAGCAAACTTGCCGCGCGCGCCAACGACCCCAACGAAACCCAGATTCAGTACGACCTCTACCGCATCCCGTTCAACGGCGGCCAGGGCGGTACGCCCGAACGCATCGAGGGAGCTTCAGAAAACGGCATGAGCAACTCCTTCCCGAAGGTCTCCCCCGATGGCCGCTGGATCGTTTACGTGCAGGCCCGCAACGGCGAACTGATGCGTCCCGACAGCCAGCTTTACATCGTCCCGTTTCAGGGTGGCCCGGCCCGCCGTCTCCAGGCCAACACCCCTCTCATGAACTCCTGGCACAGCTTCTCCCCCAACGGACGCTGGCTGGTATTTTCCTCCAAGAGCCGCGGACCCTATACGAAGCTTTTCCTCACGCACCTCGACGAAGCGGGGAACTCAAGCCCCGCCATCCTTATCGACAACACTACCGCCGCCAACCGGGCCTCCAATATCCCGGAATTCGTCAATATCCCCGCCGACGGCATCATGAAGATCGACGTCCCCGCCACCGAACTCTACCGGCGCTTCAACCTCGCGTGGGAACACGCCTCGAAGGGCCACCTCGAAGACGCGCTCACGGAGTGGAAGAAGGCCCTTCTGGCCAGTCCCGGCAACGCTCAGGTGCTGGTGAACATTGGCGTCACGCTCAGCCGCGCCAACCGCCCCGCCGAAGCCCTCCCCTGGTACGAACAGGCTGTGAAACAGGACCCCGACTCTGCCGAAATTCGCACCAACTACGGCCTCGGCCTCACCGCCGCCGGCAAACCGGAGCTCGCCCTGGAGCAGTATCGCAAGGCGCTCGAAGTCAAACCCGAAGGCCGAACCGAAGTGAGCGATGCCGCCGCACACGACTTCATCGGGCGCGCCCTGGCCGCAAAAGGTGACCCGGCCGCGGCCCTCGAGGAATTCGATCAGGCCACCCGGCTGCGGCCCGACTTTGAACCCCACCTCTACAACTACGCCCTCGCTCTGGCCCAGCTGAATCGCGTCGATGAGGCCCTCGCCAAAGCCGGAACCGCCGTCCAACTGGAGCCCCAACACGTGGAAGCGCACCTCCTGCTGGGCGACCTGCTCGCCGGTCGCCGCCAACTCGCCGCCGCTGCTGCCGAGTACCAGCAAGCCATAGCCCTGCGCCCCAATTCGGGTCGTGCCCACTTCAGCCTGGCCGTTGTTCGGGGCGATCAGGGTGACCTCCAGGGCGCCATCGAACACCTGCGCGCCGCCACCACGGGAGACGATCCAGCCGCCGCCGCTCAGGCCGCGCAAGCCCTCAGGCGCGTCGGGCAATAACCTGCGCTCCCCGTGCCCTAACTTAATCGTTAACTACCCCCTTGCATCCACCTTGACGGAAATGTATACTTGCTCCGATCAGGTGATCTGAGTCAGGGAGGATTTTTTCATGTACAAACGCTCTCAGTCGAGCGGCCGCCGCGTTTCATCACGGCGCATCCCGCTGTTCCAAAGTTTCGCGGCAATTGCCCTTTTAGTTTTATCGGGCCAGGTCGCCGATGCGCAGGTAGTCTTCGGCTCCATGGTAGGCACCGTGGTCGACCCCTCCGGTGCGTCTGTCCCGGCGGCTTCCGTCCGAATTACGCTTACGTCCACCAACGACGTCCGCACAGCGCCGACCGATGAAACCGGGAAGTACACAATTGCAAGCGTTACGCCCGGCAATTATACCGTCGAAATCACGAAAGAAGGTTTCCGCAGTTTCGTCGCGAAGGAGATCCTCGTCAACCAGAACAACGTGGTCCGCGTCGACGCGACTCTCCAACTCGGTGCCACGTCCGAACGTGTCGAAGTCAGTGCGACAACAGCCGGGCTGCAGACCGACCGCGCGGATGTCCACGGCGAACTCAACGCTCAGCACCTGTTGGAACTGCCGCAGCCGAACCGAACATACCTCGGAATGATGGCGCTTATGCCCGGTACCACCCCTCCTGCCGGCCAACTTAGCGGCGGTACCAACAATCCGTCGAAGGGCATGACCTTTGCGTTTAACGGAACCGGCAGCAGTGCCGCCACCATCCGAATCGAAGGCATCAACGCGATCAATCCCTGGAATCGTGCCGCGCAATCTTATGTCCCCTCCATTGAGGCGATCCAAAATGTTAACGTCGCCACCAACGCCACTGACTCCGAGCAGGGAATGTCCGGCGGCACATCTGTCAACGTCATGCTGAAGAGCGGCACCAATGATACCCACGGTTCCGTCTTCGTCTATAACAGCAACTCCTACTTCGAAGCGAATAACTTCTTTGCCAACCGGTTGGGCCTGAAGCCTCCCCCGCTGAATAACAACAACACCGGCGGTTCCATGGGCGGGCACATCCTCAAAAACAAGCTCTTCTATTTCGGCAGCTACGAAGGCGACTACTCCATCTCGTCTGATTCGGGGCTGCTGTCAATCCCCGCCCAGAAGGAACTCTCCGGCGATTTCTCAAGGTCTTCAAACCCGATCTACGACCCCCTTTCCGGGAACATGGCGAATTGCCAGGCTGGCGGCGTGGCCGCCAATTGCGCTCGGGACCGGGTTCCGTTTCAGGGCAACGTCATCCCCAAAAGCAGAATGGACCCAGTCGCTTTGCGGATCATCCCCGACATCCCGGCCACCAACGTCGAAGGTTCCATCAACAACTACTTCATGAACCGGAGGACCCTCTATAACCTTCACAAGATCGATACGAAGTTCGATTACATCGTTTCACCGAAGCTGCGTCTTTCTGGTCGGTGGGGTAAACAGCCTTACTACAATTTCCAGCAGCCCATCTATGGGGAGGTTCTCGGCGGCAGTTCCGGCTTCCCCCAATCCGGAGCCGGCAACTACCTGCAGCATGGCCACGGTGCCACCGTATCCGGTTCTTTCAACTATGTAGCCAGCCCGACCATGGTGATTGACGGAACTTTCGGCTTCGTCACTTCTCACCAGCTCCTGTTCCCGAATAAATCCAGTGAAAAATATGGTCTGGATGCGCTGAAGATTCCTGGCGCGAACCAGGGTCCGTTGCCGTGGGCCGGCGGTGTTCCCAATTTCCAGATCAACAACTTCGTCACCATGGGAATGTCGTACCCCGCGCTTGAATATAAACAGCCGCTCTATGAGTACGTGACCAATGTCACTAAGATCATAGGCGCGCACACGATCCGCGCAGGCGTCGATGTCCTGTACCAGAAGCCCGACCACATTGAGATTCGCGAAAACCGTTATATCTTCGACGGTTCCTCCACCATCCAGAATGGCGGCTCCGGCGCAAACCAGTACAACACCCTCGCCGACTTCCTGCTGGGCAGATTCAACACAGCCTATCAGTGGATTCAGGTCAACCAGCCCTATCTGAAAATGCGGCAGTGGCAGTACGCGGCCTACGTTCGGGATCAATGGCAGGCTGGCCGCAAGCTGACGCTGAATTACGGTGTCCGTTGGGAGGCGTATCCGGTTCCCAACCGCGATGAATCCGGGATCTATTTCGCCGATTACTTCAACAGCTTCTCTGTTCAGGTTTGTGGCCAGGGGAATACGCCTCGGAACTGCGGCATCAAGACCTCGAACAAGCTGTTCGCCCCCAGCATCGGCGTCGCCTACCGCCCGATGGAGAAGATGGTGGTTCGCCTTGGTTACGCGCTGAACTTTAACCAGGAGCCTATGGGAACGGGCCAGATGCAGGCATTCCCGGGTGAGGTTCGGCTCGATCTGAATGCATTCAATTCGCCGTTTGGATCGGGCGGTACCCTAAGCACCGGATTCCCCACTATACCGGTGCCAACCGGGACCAATGGCCTCTATAAGATTCCCCCAAATACCGGAAATCTCTCGGCTCTGAACGGCAACAAGAACTACACACGCGGCTACTTCCAGTCGTATAACATCACTGTGCAACGAGAGCTCCGGGGCGGCTTCCTCGCCCAGGTAGGTTACGTGGGTACACATGCCGTGAAGCTGCAACGCTCACTCAACGTCAACTTCGCACCGCCGGGAACCGGCAACGCCGGCCTGCCGCTGTTTCCCTTCGGCCACACCTCCACTGCGTCCATGCTTTTCTTCGACGGCGCGTCGAAATACAACTCACTGCAGTCGACGCTCAGCAAACGAATGGGCAACGGTTTGAATCTCCAGATGGCGTACACCTACTCCAAGTTGATCACCATGAACGCTCAACTGTATACGCCCGAATCTCGCGGGAGAAACTTCTATATGGATGGCGCTGACCGTACTCACCACGTCGTGTTCAGCGGCAACTACGAACTTCCGTTAGGCAAAGGCAAACGGTGGGCACAGAACAGTGTCGCGAATTTTGTTGCCGGCGGCTGGACTCTCTCCGGCCTCTACAACCACTATTCCGGGGCCCCGTTCACGGTTAGTTCCGCTAACACTTCCTGCAACTGCCCCGGTATCGGCACTCAACCCGCTGACCTGGTCAATCCGGAAGTGGGTGTCGGGCGTCTGCGCGGCGGCGGCATGGCCACCACAACGTCCAACAACGTTGCCGACGCATACTTCGACGTTCTTTCGTATCGGCCCGTAACGGGCGCGCGCTATGGAACATCGGGCTTCAACCAACTTCGTGGACCTGGTAACGACAACGCGGATCTCAGCCTCGCCAAGACCTTCGCCTTATACAAGGAGCGGTTTAAGGCGCAGATTCGTGCTGAATCTCTGAACGTCACCAATACCGCCCATTTCGCGAACCCAAGTGGCACGAACGTCTCCAACATGTCACTCAACACGGACGGCTCGCTCCGTGCACTGAACGGCTTCGGGCAGATCACGACCACAGCACCACTGGGTCGCATCATCGACCAGCGCTTCTTCCGCTTTAGTCTGCGCTTGCTCTGGTAAATCAAGGCGGGGCTGACGAGTCAACTTCAAAAACGACTCGTCAGCCCCGTTACTTCTTTAGGCCCGTTTCTCGTCCCCCGTCCCTGCTTCCCGTCGTACTTACTAAACTGCCCCAGCGCGCCGTTCGCGTTAAATAAGAGGAAACACTCTGATGCAATTGTCGAAACCTTTCCAGCTGAAGCCCGCGCATCACATCGGTGCGCATTTGACCGTGTTGGCCGCGTTGACGCTCATGAGCGGCGTCGCTCCGGGCCAGACGCCCCCGGCCGTAAAAGTGAACCCGCAGACCGGAACGCCGGTTCAGACCAGCAGACCGCGCCCCCCGCGGCCGATCGATACGCCGTATGCCAAGGCCGCGATCGCGACCATGCTCGCGCCGCTCGACAAACTGACGCCGGTTACCGAAGAGATGTTGCGCAATCCTGCGCCAGGCGACTGGCTCAACTGGCGGCGCACACAGAATGGCTGGGGCTACAGCCCGCTAAACCAGATCAATCGCACCAGCGTGAAGAATCTGAAGGTTGCCTGGACATTCAGCATGGATTCGAGCCCCGGGGCCGTCAATGAGACGACGCCGATCGTTCACGACGGAGTCATGTTCCTGTGGAGCTTCGGCGAGACGGTCAACGCTCTCGATGCGAAGACCGGCACCGCGCTCTGGAGCTTTACCTGGGATCTTCCGGATGATTATCCCTCGCTGCCAGGCTTCTATCGGACCAAGCGCAGCCTGGCCATCGGCGGCGACAAGCTCATCATGGGCACAATCGACATGCACGTCATCGCGCTGGACATCAAAACCGGCAAGAAGGTCTGGGATGTCGTAACCGATAACTATAAATCTGAGCGCACCTACAACAGCGGCCCGCTGGTCGTGAAGGACAAGGTGCTGATCGGCGCCGGCAACTGCGGGCCGGGCAGCGCAAATTCGGACCCCAAGGTCGCGCTCTATTCCCCCCCGGGAGGCTGTTTCATCACCGGCCACGACCTCGCCACCGGCAAGGAACTTTGGCGCTTCAACACGACCGCGCACCATGACGATCCGGGTGGCAACACCTGGAACAATCTGCCGGACGACAAGCGCGACGGCGGCGCCATCTGGGTGGCTGGACAGTACGACCCGGAGCTGAATCTGACCTATTGGGGCACCGGCTCGCCTTCGCCGTGGTCAACCATCAAACGCGGGACCTTTGGTGCGGATTCGCTCTATGTGAATTCCACTCTGGCGCTGAATCCTGACACCGGCAAGCTTGTCTGGCACTACCAGCACGTTCCGCACGATCCCTACGACCAGGACTACCCTTTCGAGCGGATCATCGTCCCGGTAACCGTGCGGGGCGAGCGCCACAAAGCGGTGATCACGGTGGGCAAGCCGGGAATCTTCGAGGCGATGGATGCCGCGACAGGCAAGTTCCTGTTCGCAGTTGATCCGGGCGCACAGAACGACATTACGGTCGATCCGGTTACAGGGGTCAGGACGACTCTGGCGGAACCGGCGCCGGCCGGCGTGAAAAACTGCCCGAACGGCGAGGGCGTCAGAAGCTTCCCTGCCGGCTCATACAGCCCGTCATCCAACCGGTATTACCTGCCAATCTACGACCACTGCATGGGTAAGGAGGGCGACACCCCTGCACGCTTCCTGGCGCTGGACCTCAACACCCAGAAGCTTGTATGGGACATTCGCACCCGGGTACCGCAATCTTCCGCACAGCTGACCACCGCCGGAGGCCTGGTGTTTTCGGCGACGCCGGACCGTTATTTCCGCGCGTTCGATGACGAAGACGGCAGGGTACTATGGACCAGTCCGCGGCTGAACGACGTCCCGAATGCTTTTCCGATTACCTACATGGTGGATGGCAAGCAGTACATCGCCATGGCGGCCGGCAATGCCGGGCTCCAGGGCAACTGGGCCATCAATTACGCACCTGAAATCGGCGCGGTACGTGGCCCCAAATCATCCGTCTTGTGGGTCTTTGAGCTGCCCTGAGAATCCCGAGCGGTCGGGTTAAGTCCTGGCGTCCTGGCCGCAGTCCGTAGCACCAGCCCAACGGACATCTGCGGGATCGTGCGGCCAATGTCGCTTCATGCGCCCTCTTCTCCCGCCTTGTCCCTGTCGGCGGAACGTGGCATCACCCCTGCTGTACGCAGCATTAGCAACGCTGCGTACAGCACCACAATAATCACCAGCCATCGCAGCCCCCTCAGTGGCAGTTCCTTCACCACAAAGGCTGCCAGCGGGACTCCGGCGAGTCCCCCGAGCGTCAGGCCCAAAGCAACTGACGCAAAGTAAGCGCCGCTTCGGACAAACCGCCCGCTCGCCGCCGGCATCAGAAATGCTCCCGACCCCATCATGATCGGAAACGCGGCTGCGGGGTTCATCCCCAGCAGACTCACCATCGTCATACACGGGGCGTAAAAACCGATACCCAGCGTGCTGATAGCGCCGAAGAGAAAGTTGCCGGCCACTCCGGCCGCCAGCCGCCAGCCCTGCAGTTCCACTCCCGAGCCGCCTTGTGGAAACAGGTCCAGTTGCCGCATCAGCATTGCAATCACCGCCACCAGAAGCGCTCCGCCCACGCCGTACTGAACATGTTTTCGCGGCAGGCCCGCCACCAGTCCCGCGCCAAACCATCCGCCCGCCGTGGCGGAGGCGATCAGCAGCGCCAGCGTGATCGGGTCAACCTGAATGGCGGCGATATAAATGAACGCCTGCAGCATCACGGGCAGCGTGTGGCCCACGTTCAGCGTCCCCGGGATCAGTTCGTCGGGCACCATACGCCGGAACTGGAAGATGGCCGTGGATGGCGCAAAAGATCCGATGCCCAGCGTGTCGAAGAAGTTGGTGACGAAACCCGTCAGCAGGGACTCGGCTGAAGGCCGCGGAAACTTCTTCCGCAAGTCGGCAAACCACACCGCCACATAGAACACGCTGGCCGCAGCCAGCGCGGAGAGTATCGCAGATTTAGAGTTCATTTGCCTTGTGGGACTCGCCCTGCACCGACTTCGCCGGTACCCGATCTTGCACCGGATCTGAGATCCACGGACTGAAGTTGCACCAATTGTAGATCCATTATCTGAGCGAGTGAACTCCGATCAGTATAGAGCCCGCGCTTCAGCGTCTTCAGTGTTGTCCGCATGATCTGCTCAAAATACCTCGCTCAGCTTTGGACGATCACAGTTAACGCCACGGTGTCAGCAACGTCGACTCCTGAAGCGCTGCCTCAAGCGCCATCAGCTTCCACAATAAGCGATATGAAGAACCGGGATTGTTAGCCCAACGTCAGTTCCCGTGGTGCCGCTGAAGTCGTCACCGGCTCCGTCCAGTCAGATGCTCCCGCATTACGTTCTGAGGGCGTTGATCAGGTGATTTGTAAAACCTCTTATGAGCAGCAGGTTGTCCTATATTGGTGGGGGGGGATTTGGATGTCTGTTGTGGGCGCGCCGCGGAACGTCAAGTTTATATTCGGTCTGACATTAGCCCTCGCATCCGCGAGCGCCCAGACTCCCGCCGCAGCGCAGGCTCGAGGCAAGTTCGTCGGGCAATACTGCCTCGGCTGCCACAGCGAAGGCCTCAAGACGGGGGGCGTCGTGCTGCAGAATATCGACGCCGCCCGCGTGCACGAAGACGCCGGAGTCTGGGAACGCGTGCTGCGGCAAGTCAGCAGTGGGCGGATGCCCCCAGCAGGGATGCCGCCCCCCGACGACACCGCTCGCTCCGCCTTTGCTTCCAACCTGGAGGTGGCCCTCGACCAGGCAGCACGCGCCAATCCGAACCCCGGTCGGACCATGCCCCATCGCCTCAACCGGGTCGAGTACAGCAACGCCGTTCGCGACCTGCTTGCGCTGGACACCAGACTCGGCGAAGCCCTGCCCGTCGATGATTCAGGCAACGGCTTCGACAATCAGGCCGACGTGCTCACCATGTCACCCTCCCTGATCGACCGCTACCTTTCGCTGGCGCGCGCTGGCAGCCTCGCGGCAGTCGGCGATCTCAAGACGAAACCGAACGACGTAGACTATTACGGCTTCGACTCCAGCGCCGACCGCCCTGCCAAACGTGACCCGGACCCTCTGCGCGTGCCCTTCGGCGCCAACCGCGGCATGTTCGCCGACCACTACTTCCCGCTCGACGCCGAGTACGAACTGCGCATCCAGATCAGAGGTCTCACCGCCCAGGTTCTCACCACCCAAATCGCGACCGTTCGCATTCCCGTCAAGGCCGGGTTTCACCACCTTGTTACCACTTTCCCCGGTAATTCAGTCCGCGAGGAAATTGCCCTCGCCCCGGTCGGTCGCCGTGCCGCCCCAGTCACGGCCCCCAAATCCCTTTACCTGGACATCCGCATGGACGATGCCCGCCTGGAACTCGCCGAAGTCACGCTCAGCGACGCGAACATCGACGTCGGTAAAATCACGGTAGCCGGTCCTTATCGCGCCACGGGACGCGGCGATACGCCCAGCCGGCGTCAGATCTTCGTCTGCCAGCCTTCGTCTGCCAGTGCCGCGTCCGCCCGTCAGGAACCCGCCTGCGCGAAGAGGATCTTCACCAACCTCGCCCACCACGCCTTCCGCCGTCCCGTCGTCGATGCCGACGTTCAGCCTTTGCTTCGGCTCTATGCCAGGGGCCGGGCCGAGGGCGGCGACTTCGACGAGGGCATCCGCCGCGGACTCCAGGCGATCCTGATTTCCCCCGACTTCCTCTTCCGCGTCGAGCACGATCCGAAGGACGCTGCTCCCGGCAGCGTCTATCGCCTGAATGATCACGAACTCGCTTCCCGGCTGTCGTTTTTTTTATGGAGCAGCATCCCTGACGACGACCTGCTGACCCTCGCCGACCAGGGCAAATTGCACGCCCCCGGAGTCCTGAAGGCGCAGGTCCGGCGTATGATGGCCGACGCTAAATCCGACGCCCTCATCGACAACTTCGCGGGACAGTGGCTCCTCCTGCGCAATCTCGCCAACGTAAGGCCCGACACCGACGTCTTCACCCACTTTGATGAAAATCTGCGGCAGGCCTTCCTCCGCGAGACCCAGCTTTTCCTCACCAATATCTTCCGCGAAGACCGTCCCGCGCTCGAAATGCTGGATGCGAACTACGCCTTTCTCAACCAGCGGCTGGCCAAACACTACGGCATTCCCAACGTCTACGGCCCGCAGTACCGCAAAGTCAGCCTGCCGCCGGGGTCGCCGCGCGGGGGCCTGCTGGGCCAGGGCAGCGTGCTTACCGTCACGTCCTACCCCAATCGCACCTCCGTCGTGCAGCGCGGCAAGTGGGTTCTTGAGAACCTTCTCGGAACCCCTCCGCCGCCGGACGTTCCTGCCCTGAAGCCTCACGCCGCCGACGGGCGTAAGCGAACCCTTCGCGAGGCTATGGAAGAACATCGAAATAATCCTGTTTGCTCTTCTTGCCACAGCCGCATGGACCCCATCGGCTTCGCGCTGGAAAACTTCGACGGCGTCGGGGAATGGCGCGACAAGGACGCAGTCGCTCCCATCGATGCTTCCGGCCGCCTCCCCAACGGCGAACAGTTCACTGGTGCCTCTGGTCTCACGAAGCTCTTGCTTGAGAAGCACAAGGGAGAATTCATCCAGACCGTAACTGAGAAACTAATGATTTACGCCCTGGGAAGAGGGATGGCGCCGGACGATAAGCCGGCCATACGCGCAATTGCCCGCAAGGCAGCCGAGCACGACTACCGAATGTCGGCGTTTATTGAGGCCGTAGTGGAAAGCGTACCGTTTCAAATGAGGAAGGCTGGAGAATGAGGGGCTGGAGAATGAGGGGCTGGAGAATGAGGGATAGAGAGCGATGATTATCACCAGGAAGGCATTAGGTCGTCGAACGTTTCTGCGAGGCGTCGGAGCCGCGTTGGCCCTGCCCGTGCTCGATGCCATGACCCCCGCCATGTCGGCCGCCGCGAACCCCGCTCCCGCGCGTCTGGTCTTCGTGTTCCACCCCAACGGAGCAATTCCCTCCCGCTGGCTGCCTGCGACCGCCGGCAAGAATTTCGAGTTCTCGCCCTCATTGAAGGCGCTTGAGCCTTTCCGCCAGAACACCACTATCCTGAGCGGTCTCGCCCAGGTGCAAGGCAACCCCTTCGGCGATGGCGGCGGGGACCACTCCCGCGAGGGCGCCACCTGGCTCACGGGTGTCCATCCTCTGCTCTCGGAAACGGAGCTTGCCGTCGGCATTTCCGCTGACCAAATCGCCGCCAATACCCTCGGCAAACAGACGCAGTTCTCCTCGCTCGAAGTTTCGCTTGAGTCCCCGGGCCTCGGTGGCGGCTGCGATGGCCACTACAGCTGCGCCCTCACCAACACCGTTTCGTGGAAGAATCCCTCCACGCCGCTGCCCATGGAGCCCAGTCCGCGCATGCTCTTCGAGCGCCTCTTCGGCGCAAGCGACAGCACCAACCCGGCTGACCGGCAGGCTCGTCTGGAGGAGCAACGCAGTCTTCTCGACTATGTCAGCGGCAGCATCGACCGTTTACAGAGTAAGCTCGGCCCCCGCGACCGCACAAAGCTCAGCAACTACCTCGATTCCATCCGCGACATCGAGCGCCGCATTGAGAAGGCCGAGGCGCAGAACTACGAAATGCGCCTCCCCCAGATGGTGCGTCCCGCCGGTACGCCCTCTGCCTTTGAGGATCATGCAAAGCTCATGATCGACCTGCAGACCATCGCTTTGCAGGCCGACATGACCCGCGTTATCACCTTCATGTTCGGACGCGCTCAAAGCAACCGGGCCTACCCGAACATCGGCATCTCCGACGGACACCACGCGCTCACACACCATCAAAATAATCTCGAAATGATCGAAAAGGTCGCCAAAATCGACCAGTATCTGGTTAGCCTCTTTGCCTACTACGTCGACAAGCTGAAGACGACCTCCGACGGCCACGGCGGCAATCTGCTCGACGACACAATCATCTGTTACGGCGGCAGCCTCGGCGATTCGAATATCCACCAGCACCACAATTTGCCTGTCGCCTTGGTCGCGGGCAACCGGTTTTTTGAAGGGAACCGCCACTTGGTCTATCAAAAGGACACGCCGCTCAACAACCTCTTCCTGTCGATGTTCGCCAAGGTGAACGTGCCTTGCGAGAAGTTCGGAGACAGTACCGGCCTGCTGCCTGGGGTTTAATCGGATGTTTAACCGGAGTCCTGATGCCTAAACCAATCGTCCAGGTCGCGGCAGCCCTGCTCGCCACCGCGTGTTTCGCCTGGTGTGTCGGTGCCGAAGCCGCGCCTGCAGCCGGAGCCGCCCGTTTAACAGGAGATGCGCGTCTGATTGACGCGGTGAAGCGCCGTGACCCGGCATTGGTCTCGAGGCTCATTGAGCAAGGCGCCGCAGTCAACGGTCAACTGGCTGACGGGTCCACGGCTCTTGCCTGGGCCATGTACGGTGACGACAAACGAGTGGCCCGGATGTTGCTGAAGGCAGGCGCTGCGGTCACCGTGAATGCCGCCACTGACTACGGCGAGACCGCTCTCACCCTCGCCTGCCTCAACGGCGACGGCGAGATGGTTGAAGAGTTGCTGTCTGCCGGCGCCGACGCCAGGGCCAGTCGCCGGACGGGCGAAACTGCGCTCATGATCGCCGCAGGCTCGGGCAGCCTGCTGGCGGTTGACTCGCTGCTGAAGCACGGGGCCGACATCAACGCTGCGGAACCCAGCCACGGCCAGACTGCTCTCATGTGGGCCGCTGCTGAGGGCCACACCGAGATCGTCAATCTGCTGGTGTCCAGGGGAGCGGACAGCCGTCTCGCTACAAAGTCGGGCTTTACCGCGCTCGCTTTCGCCACCATTGCCAATGACGGGAACGCAGTGAAGCGGCTGCTCGCGGCCGGAGGCGATCCCAATCTAAAGCTCGGCGACGGAACGGAACTCCTGCTCGCCGCCACCTCACACAGAAGCACCGCTGCCGCCATTGCGCTGCTCGACGCCGGCGCCGCCCCCGGCGTGAAGGATCAACAAGACAACACGCCACTTCACATGGCCAGCCAGCGCGGTAATCTGCCGCTTGTTCAAAGTCTGCTGGCCCACGGTGCGTCCGTCCTTACCGTCAACGTGGCTCCCAGGGGCGCCGGACGCTTCGGCGGTGCCGCAGGTCAGACGCCGCTCTTTCTCGCGGCCCGCGGCGGTCATCTCGACGTCATGAAGGCCCTGCTGGACGCTGGCTCCAACGCGCATTACCACGCCCCGGACGGCGCCAGTTTCCTGATGGCCGCCGTCGGCAGCGCCAACGTCGAAGCCGTCCGCCTTGCCTACCAATACGACAGCGCCGTGGATATCGTCACGAAGGATGGGTCGACCTTGATACACGCCTCGGTGACGGGCACCGGCAACAGTCCCGAAGCGCAAGCCCGCATAGTCGAAGTCATTCAGTTCCTGGCCGACCACGGGGCCAGGCTCGACGAACTCAATAAAGCGGATAGCACCGCGATCGACATCGCCGACGTCGGGCCTACCGACAAGGCCGTTCTCCTGATCACGCAGCTCATCCTCGCGAAGGGCGGCTACCCCGTCCACCCCTCCAAACGAGGTATCGGCCTCCCCCCACCCACTCAGTAGCCGCGCGGCCCCAGGCGGCGGAGGGGGATACCCTGACCCGCATGCAGCTGAACGACGCCTTCGTCGATGGCTGCGAGCGCCGCCGCCTCGGCGTTTTCCAGCATCTCGGGTACGGGATGATCAAACTGCAACTCAGTCATGCGCCGTTGAGGTTACCGCACTTCCCGGCCGCCAGGACCCGGCTTCGATCAGAATATGCAGCCGGAAGCGGACCCCGCTGACAGAAAATTCCGCTGAAAGGATTCCCCGCCGTTTCGCATACACTAACAGAAAGGAGCCGCCGCCGTCCCGTGTCATTACCCCAAAAGCCCCAACTGCTCCGCCTCCTGCCCCTCCTCATCGCGACCCTCGCCATCTTCCCTCTGGCCGCGCAGCCCCGCCGTGGCCTCGAGCTCACCACGCCCCAGCGACGTGCCCTCGTCATCGGCAATAAAGACTACTCCCGCCAGCCCCTCCTCAACCCCGCCAACGACGCCACCGATCTCGCCGCTTCCCTCCGCGACCTCGGTTTCCAGGTGAAACTCGGCCTCAACCTCGACCGCCCCGCCCTCGACCGGACCATCCACGAATACGCCGACTCCGTCCAGGAAGGCGACACCGCTCTCTTCTTCTTCTCCGGCCACGGCATGGAAGTCGAGGGTGGCCAAAACTACCTCCTGCCCATCGACTTCGCCGCCCGCACCGAAGCCGAAGTCAAATACCAGGCCCTCGCCGCCAGCCTCGTGCAGGACCTCCTCCAGGCCCGTAAGGCCCACGCCGTCATCCTCATCCTCGACGCCTGCCGCAACAATCCCTACAAAAGCTGGGCCCGCGCCGCAGGCGGTGGCCTCGCCAACATGTCCGGAGCCAGCGTCTACGTAGCCTTCGCCGCCGCTCCCGGCCAGCAGGCCGACGACAACCCGAAAGGCCGCAACGGACGCTTCACCGAAAAGCTCCTCCTCGCCCTCCGCGAACCCGGCCTCAATATCGACGAGGTCTTCAACCGTGTCCGCAAGGGTGTCGCTCAGGAAACCGCGGGCAAACAGGTCCCCTTCTCCAACTCGGGCCTCATCGACGACTTTGTTTTCCGCGACCCGGTAGGGGAGCGCGCCAAACTGGAACGCGAAATTCAGGATTTCGAGACCCGCGCCGCCGAGGCCCAGCGCAGAAAGGACCAGCAGCAGCAAGCCGACCTCACCCGTCAGGCAGCAGTAGCCAGGGAGCGTCTGAAGCTCCAGCCTCCCGCAGCTCCCGCCACTTCTCCCTTCGCGCCCGCTGTCGATCTCGAAGCCCTCCGCAAGCGCCGCGACGCCGAGCAGGCCCGCCTCGCCAGCCTTGCCACTGGCATACCGTCCACACTGGAGGAAGCCCGCGCCGAAGTGGCCTCGCTCGAAAAGAAAATGGAAGGCCTGCGAGCCGAGATCTATGGAGTTCGCGATGACGCCCTGCGGCGTCAGGGAGTTGCAAAGGACCCATTCGAAACCACTGCGCAGTATGAAGCCCGCCAGCGGCAGCAGGAAGCAGAACGAACCAAGCTCGCCGGGCAGTATGAAGACCAGCTGACGAGGGAAGTGACACCGTATCGGACCCGGATCAGTAGTCTCATCGCCGCCACCTACCCGATGC
This sequence comes from uncultured Acidobacteriia bacterium, assembly GCA_903929755.1. Classification (GTDB taxonomy): domain Bacteria; phylum Acidobacteriota; class Terriglobia; order Bryobacterales; family Bryobacteraceae; genus BOG-234. Next base: position 10,137 of record CAIYVZ010000163.1, on the reverse strand, counting down.
CGGCATCCACAAGGGTCGAATGGAAGACCTACGACGCGGACCGGAGCCTGCTGGTGGCCGCGATTGACGGCGCGGACAGCCGCTTCACTATGCCTCCCGCCACCGCCCGACTTCTCTACGAACGCCGATCTCTGTTAACCGCGGAAACAACCTGGGACGGAGCCGCGGCCCTGGTCGATCCCGAAACGCTCGGTCGCTTCAAAGGGACGCCGGCTCCCTGGATCAACCCGAAAGACGGTCTGGAGTATGTTCGGATAGCACCCGGAAGTTTAATTATGGGGTGCTCGCCCGGCGACAGCGCCTGCCTGGAGAATGAAAAACCGACCCATAGGGTAACGCTGACGAAAGGGTTTCGTATAGGAGCCACGCCGGTAACGCAGGAGGCGTATCAGCGGGTGATGCGAACCAATCCGAGTAATTTCAAGGGGGCAAAACTTCCAGTGGAGATGGTGAACTGGACGGAGGCGCAAAATTACTGTACGGCAGTGGGGATGCGTTTGCCGACGGAGGCGGAATGGGAATACGCGGCGCGTGCCGGCAGCCCGGGAGCGCGCTACGGGAATCTCGATGCGATCGCCTGGTACGACAGGAACAGCGGGAGCAAGACGCACGAAGTGGGGCAAAAAGAACCGAATGCGTGGGGCCTGTACGACATGCTGGGGAACGTCTGGCAGTGGACCGGTGATTGGTATACGGATAAATATCAGGGCGGCAATGAAACGGACCCGAAGGGGCCGACATCCGGGCAGTACCGAACGCTGCGGGGCGGTTCCTGGATCGACAGTGCGTCGAGGGCTCGTGCTTCGTACCGTTTCAAGAGTCTGCCGACCTACCGTGACGTCCTTATTGGCTTTCGGTGCGTGGGGGAATAACTTCTTCTATGCCTCCTCCCTCCACCAGAAAGGGGAGGGTAAGGAGGGGTTTAAGGCGGCGGCAGCAGCCCGAAACTCTTACCCGCCCTATCGCCCCAGATCGAGAACTCGCCGCACAACAGCATCCGATACGAAGAAGCCGCTCTGCCGCAGCCGTCTGATCGCATCCGACAAATCAACCAAGTGCAGCTTCGAGGCCGCAAGCAGTATTCCCAGCGTGCCGGTGTGCTCCAGTCCCAGGCGCTTGGCCTCCTTGCGGCCCTGAGCGTCATCCATCAAAATCAAATCCGCATCAAGCTCCACCGCAAGCGCGATTGCCTCCCGTTCTCCCCTGTCCAGCGCCGGATCTATCGAAGAGAGTGTTGCCGGGAGCGGAACCGCGCCGATCTGAACCCACGCCGGCGGAGCCTGTGCCCAGCGGCGGACCAGCGCCGGCGACAGGACCGCACTCAATTCCCGAACAACCTCGGGCGCCAGCGTCACACCGCCGTACAGTTGCGGCAGAATATCCGTCTCTCCAGTCAGCAGCAGGTAGTTGATGGCACTCGTGTCCGAAACAACGGTCATCGAGTCGGCAGAATCCCGAGCCTCTGGTGAGTTTCCAGGTCGTGGTCGAGATCGGCTTCCGTATAGTGAAGAAAAACGCCCGCATTTTTCAGAAAGGCGTGAACCTGCATCCGCGATTCGTAACCGAGCATACGCCGCAGTTGGCTTTCCGAGAGAACGCCCGACCGATAGCCTTCAGCCGCAACGGCTTCCAGGGTTCGTCGCGGGACATCTCCCCATTCCGCTTCCAGCGCAACCGAGACATCCTCTGGCAGTTCAATACTCAGGCTCATACTCTTCCTCCATGGTAGCCGAAACAGCAGATCCGGAACGATGAAGATCCCTGAAAGGGTGTGCGACACGAAAGGCTTCCCCCCCAAATCGCATACACTATTCAAAGGAGTTTTCGCCGCCCGTGCCCAACCGCTCAAACCGCCATACCCTCTGCCTCTTCCTGTCTCTTTGCGCCGCCATTCTCCCGGCGCGAGCCCAACCCCGCCCGTCCCAGCCCCGCAAAGGCCTCGCCCTCACCACACCCCAGCGCCGCGCCCTCGTCATCGGCAACTCCAGCTACCCCCGTCAGCCCCTCCTCAACCCCGGCAATGACGCCACCGATCTCGCCGCCAGCCTCCCCGACGCAGGCTTCAACGTCACCCTCCGCACCGACCTCGACAACAAAGCCCTCGAACGAGCCGTCATCGACTTCAGCGAAACCGTCCAGCCCGGCGACACCGCCCTCTTCTTCTTCTCCGGCCACGGGCTCGAAGTGGACGGCGGCCAGAACTACCTCCTGCCCCTCGACTTCACCGCCAAAGCCGAGGCCGACGTAAAGTATCAGGCCCTCGCCGCCGGCCGCGTCCAGGAACTCCTCCAGGCCCGCAAGCCGCAGACCGTCATCCTCATTCTCGATGCCTGCCGCAACAACCCCTACAAAAGCTGGTCGCGCGCCGCGGGCGGAGGCCTCGCCGGCATGTCGGGTGAAAGCGTCTACATCGCCTTTGCAGCCGCCGCCGGCAAGCAGGCCGACGACAATCCCGGGGGCCGCAACGGCATCTTCACCAAACACCTCCTCGCCAACCTCCGGGCTCCCGGCCTGCCCATCGACGAAGTCTTCAACCGCGTCCGCCGTGGCGTTGTTGTGGACACGAAGGGCACACAGGTCCCCTTCTCCAACTCCGGGCTGATCGACCCGTTTGTGTTCATCGACCCCGTCGCAGAACGCGCCAAACTGGAGCGCGAACTGCAGGATCTGGAAACCCGCGCTGCCGACGCCCAGCGGAGAAAAGACCAGCAGCAACAGGCCGAGCTCACCCGCCAGGCCGCGGCAGCCAGGGAGCGTCTGAAGCTCCAGCCTTCCGCCGCCCCCACCACTTCTCCCACCTCTCCCGCTGTCGATCTCGAAGCTCTCCGCAAGCGCCGCGATGCCGAACAGGCCCGTCTTTCAATCCTTGCCACGGGCTTACCGTCCACCCTGGAGGAAGCTCGCGCTGAAGTGGCCTCGCTCGAAAAGAAGGTGGAAGGCCTCAGGACCGAAATTTTTGGCCTTCGCGATGCTGCCCTGCGGCGTCAGGGCGTTGCCAGGGACCCGTTCGAAACTACCGCGCAGTTTGAAACCCGCCAGCGGCAGCAGCAAGCGGAACTGGCGAAGCTCGCCGGGCAGTATGAAGACCAGCTGTCCAGGGAAGTCACGCCGTATCGGGCGCGCATCAACACCCTGATGGCCGCCACATACCCGATGCCGGCCTCCACGCGCGTGGAATGGAAGACCTACGACGCGGACAGGAGCCTGCTGGTGGTGGCCATTAACGGAGCGGATAGCCGCTTCACCATCTCCCCGGCCACAGCAAGGCTGCTCTATGAACGCCGGTCTCTGCTAACCGCCGAAACCACCTGGGACGGAGCCGCAGCGCTGGTCGATCCCGAAACGCGCAACCACTTCCAGGGCGTGCTGCCACCATGGCTAAACCCGAAAGACGGCCTGAGTTACGTTCGTCTAGCGCCCGGTACCTTCCTGATGGGCTGCTCTTCTGGCGACAGCGAATGCGGGGCTGACGAGAAGCCGGCCCATCGGGTGACGTTGACGAAAGGGTTCCGGATGGGAGTGACGGCGGTAACGCAGGAAGCATACCAGCGGGTGATGCGAACCAATCCGAGCCATTTCAAGGGAGCAAAACTTCCGGTGGAGATGGTGAACTGGACGGAGGCGCAAAATTATTGCTCAACGGTGGGAATGCGGCTGCCCACGGAAGCGGAATGGGAGTATGCGGCGCGGGCGGGTACCACAGGAGCGCGCTACGGGGACTTGGACAGCATCGCCTGGTACGGCCAGAACAGCGGCAGCAAGACGCACGAAGTGGGGCAGAAGGAACCGAACGCGTGGGGTCTGTACGACATGCTGGGGAACGTTTATCAGTGGACCGGCGACTGGTACGCGGATAAATATCAGGGCGGTAATGAAACGGACCCGATTGGGCCGGCATCCGGGGAATACCGAACGCTGCGGGGCGGTTCCTGGGACTATGGGGCACGTTGGTCCCGTGCTTCCTTCCGTGTCGGGGGTCGACCGGACGACCGGGGCGGCTTCAGCGGCTTCCGGTGCGTGGGGGAATAGCTTTTCCTTTATTCTTTTTCCTCTTCCCTCGGTCCTTCACGAGAAAATTTCGGTAGCGGCAGGGGTTCAGGAACGCGGCGTAAGCCGCGGCCATTTTTATACTGCATACTGAAATCAGTGGAACGAAGCCGAAACGCTGCGGGGCGGTTCCTGGAACAATGAAGCACAGAGGACCCGTGCTTCCAACCGTAACAGGAATCAACCAGACAACCGGAACAACAACAACGGCTTCCGGTGCGTGGGGTAAGTGGATAAAGTTAGCCAGAGCCGGATGGCCCTCAAAAACCCATCCGGGAGTGCCCGTCCACTTCCGGGCTTCGGTCCCGGCGAGGTGCCTCAAAAACACAGCGCCAAACACAAAAAGCCGCTCCGTCCCGTGGTAATGCCCTGCGGGGCGTGAAGCCTGACGGAGCGGAACTTATAGCCCCGCACCGTTCACCAGCCCTACCTCAGCCCGGCTTTATCCTTACAGTAGTGCCACGTCAATTTCCAGCGCGGTCATCGCTTTGTTCAGATCCTTCATATCGGCCTGCATCAGGTTCAGCCGCGCGTCGATTCTGCGCGCAGGCATTCATTTCCGCCACTCCCCCTGCTCACGCGGGACCCCGTGGTCCAAACGGATACCTCTGATAAATCCCCTCTCGCAACCGCCACGTATCGCCGTGCGCCGCATGAGCGTCCCACGCCCGCAGGCGCTCCACCACCTTCTCCAGTTCCAGGTCCCCGGCCCGGTAGTCCTCCCACATCGCTTTCATACGGCGATGGAACCGGACCACGTTCGTCCGCACCAAACGCCGGTGCTCCGGAAATATCCGCCAGCCCAGGAAGGTAAACCCATCTTCTGTACGATACGTCCGGCTCTTGCCGTCATGCAGCCGCAACCGCAAACTGTCCAGGTGAGCCTCAATCCGAACCCTTGCTTCTTTCAGAAACCCCTTGTCCTCGTGGAACAGCAGAAAGTCGTCCACATACCGCACATATCGCCGCGGCCGGATCTCCCGCAAGACAAAGTGATCAAACGAGTTCAGGTAAAGATTGGCGAAGAACTGCGATGTCTGGTTCCCCAGCGGCAGTCCCCTTCTGCGTTCCAGTGAGGTAAAAAGGTCGTCACCAGGAAACACGCCGCTCACCGCCTCCTGCTCGTTCGAGCCCTCAATAATGGTTGCCAAAAGTTGCAGCGTCCGCGCGCATTTCACGGCCCCCGCAAGTTGCCCCTTCAGAATCCCGTGATCGATAGACGGGAAGTACTTGCGGATGTCGCCCTGCATCACATGTGGAAAAGCAAAGGCCGCCCGCGCCGCGGTATCCAAAGCCCGGTGCGTTCCAAGACCCGTCCGGCACGCGCACGATTCCCGCGTGAACCGAGGTTCAAACACGGGCTCCAGAACCTGAGTCAGAACATGATGCACCACCCGGTCCCGAAACGGAGCAGCCGAAATCCGCCGCGCCTTTGGCTCACGAACCACAAACGTCCTGTACCCGCCCGTCCGGTACTCCCCCGACTCCAGTTCGCGCCGCAGCACCACCAAGCGTGGCTCCCAGTCCAGCAGGAACTGAGCCACATCCGGCCGGCCCCGCTTCCCCAGCGCCGCCCGATGCAAAGCCAGCGCCAGGTTCGGCCACCCCGTCAGCGTCTGCCAAAGCCCTCCCACCCTCTTCATGGCCGCAGGGACTTTCTCCACGCCCCGGCCATTCTGCCAATCTCTTCCAGCTTCGTCGCCACAAACTCCGGCGCGTTGTCTTTCAGCAGCCCCAGGTCCGTCGCCGTCCTCAGCAGGATGCGGAGACCGTTGATATCGCTCAGCGCCCGCTCCAGCGATGCCCGCTTGTCGCGAGCCCACGCTGCCGCCGTCAGCCCCTCCACTACATCAAAGGCCCGGGCCACCAGCCGATCCCCCACCGAGAACCGGAAGGAACGGGGAAACCTCTCCACCTTGCGGAGAAGCCACAGATTGAACTCATAGGCGCGCTGTACGACGACGGCATTTTCGGAGACGCTATTCGGTGTAGATGCTTCCGGCATCCTGCGATTATGCAGGTCTGCCGATCCCCAGATCGCTACTGCAAATCACCGATACGTTTTCGCCTGCCATGCCGAACATGCAGGATGTAAACAGTATCACCCCGTATCGTGAACAGAATTCGGTACACATGAGGCTTTCGACCGTACAGCAGTTGCCGAACCTCAAAGGGAAATCGCGCATTCTCAGGCGCGAGAGCGCACCGTTGGGGTAGGGTGGCCAGGGAGGCGATCACATCATCCAGAGCAAGGAACCAGCGCAATCCCGCGTCTCCCGCCTGTTGCGCCATCAGCCACTCGAGTATGGCAATCGAGTCAAGTTCGGCTTCCGCCGTGCTTTCAACCCGGAAAACCATATTTCCGGCGAACTTCAGTCAGGAATACCGCTGCAGGCCTCGTCCGACCGGCCTCCACATCCGCCATGCCTCGGCGGATTCCCTCAACCGCCTCCTCATAGTCCTGGCGCTCCCACGCAAGGTAGGTCGTCAGTACCTGGTCGAGTGCAGCCGCCTGGTTCTGCCCGTGCCGCGCCGCATAGTCTGCCAACTGGGCCTGAAGTTCCGGTTTAAGCTTTATCATTTCCATCAGCCTGATCCAATATCAGTGTACGCGAAGTCGGTCAGCCAGCCTCACAGCGCTGATGTCGCACGATCTGCGCATAAATTAGTCACACCCTTTCTCCCCTCTGCCGTACAATTGCAACACGGATGCCCGCTCCACCCCCAACCCGAGAAAGCACCCTCGCCCTGGTTCGTGAAAGGATTGTCGCCTACGCAGCATCAAGAGTAGGAGTAGACAGATCGGATGCCGAGGAACTGGCCAACGATACCTTGCTGTTGCTGCACCGCAAGTATCCCCACCTCGATGCGGCCGCCGATCTTGTCCCCCTGGCGGTGAAGACGATGAAATTTAAGATCCTGGAATTACGCCGAGATAAAGACCGAGGTCACCAGCCTCTGGGCGACTCCCCCCTGCCAGGCCACCATCCCAATCCCGAGACGGCGGCGGGCTCAGCCCAACGCGAGTCCCGAATTCTCAGCGCGATCCTCCAGTTAGGCCCGCGCTGCCGGTTGCTCTTCCTCCTCAAGCTCCAGGGCTTTAACTTCATCGAAATCATGCCCCGCATGGCAGCGGCAAGCATCAACACCGTTTATACCTGGGATCGCCGTTGCCGTGCCGAATTGCAGAAGCTTCTGGGAGGCGCTCATTGACCCCACCCACTGACCCTTACAACCTGCTCGGCGGTTACGCCACCGGAACCCTCACCCGAACCGAGCGCGACATCCTGATGGAGGCCGCCCTCCACGACGACCGTCTGTTCGCCGAACTGGCCGAAGAGGAAGATCTGAGACTCGTCCTTGCCCACGAGCCCTTCCGGCAACGGCTGCTTTCGGAACTCCAGACCCGTCATGTTACCGCCCCCCGACCGTCGCGCCTGCGCCTTCTTGCGCAACACCTGATGCCGCGTTTCCACTTCGGATGGCTCACAGCGACCGCAGCCATCGCGGCCCTCATCGTCATTGTGCTCATCCGTCAGGGTACCGTTTCGGAAACCTCGCCCCTGGCCAAAATTGTGCTGGGCCCGGGGTCCCTTCCCGCCCTGCATTCGGCCGGAATTCTGGAAGAACCCGGAGCCACCGAACGCGATCTGGAGGCCAGGGCCAGAACCGAACCGCCGACCCCTGCTGGCGATGCCTCCATTGCTCTGGACCGCCCCGGTGCGGCCCCGGAGTATCACCCCGGAGACCGGATGCGCATTGGCTTCCGCGTGGCAAACGACTCCCGCGCGCTCTTGCTCGAAGAAAGGCCCGACGGTGCCACCGTTCGTCTTTTCCCCAACCGTTTTCAGTCATCGACAGCGGTACGGGGCAACGAAATAGTGATGATCCCACCTGCGGGGCAAGGCGATCTGGAAGTGGAAGGTCAGTCCGGCCGCCGTACGCTCCGCTTGCTTATCTTCCCCGCCAATATCGACCCGCTCGCTCCCGATATACAATGGGACCGGATCAAAGCTCAGGCAAGAGCGACCCACCGGGATTATGTGGTGCGGTGAAGCGCTTTCGAAAAAAACAAAGTTTGATAAAACTACGCCATGCTGAAAGGATTTCCCCCGGGATCGCATGGGTAAATGTAGCCGGTCGGTGTTTACACAACTCCGGCACTGGCCACGAAAAAGGAGAAACGAAAATGAACTTCAAGTTAAACACCGCCCTCGCCCTCACCATGGCAGTCTCGTCCTTCGCTCAGTCAGATGCGAACCCCAGAGGTATCTTCCTCGAGAGCGGTGATTCCGCCTCGTCCGCCATCAAATTCAGCGTCCTCCTGGAGCGCGATGGCGTCAAGAAAGTGGTTCCCTCCAGCTACGCTTTCCAGAGCGGAGACAAGATGAAGTTCCAGTTTGAACTGAATAACGACCGCTACATTTACATCCTGCTGCGGTCCGTCAACGCCAACCCCGCCATGCTCGAAAAATACTCAGGCAAACGTGGTATCGACGTGATTCGTGAGGAAGACCAAAGAGCCACCGCCGGCAGCACCACCACCACCACAACAACAACAACGGCAACCACCACAACTACCGGCGGTTACCAGTTACTCTACCCAACGCAGCAGTCCGGAACCGGCAACAAAGTGGCTGCGCGCACCACCAAAACCGTCCCCGGCGGGGATGCCACCTGGTTCCGCATGGATAAGAAGCCCGGCATGGAGAAACTCCTGGTTGTCGTTTCTGACAAGCCCCTCGATTTTAGTCCCTTCTTCGATACGCTCACCGGCAAGCTCCGTGCCAACTCCACCGTGGCCGTCCAGTTGAGCCAGCGGCTCGTGGATTACAGTGGCAATTCACATCTTTCCTCATCCCGGGGAATTGAAGTCGAAAGCTACGCTTCGGCCGCTGTAGTCGCAAAACCCATGCTGGTACCGGTCGATTTGCGCCATGAGGCAGGGAAGTAACCTGCGGAACTACACCCGGGAGAGCCACGAAAGGGGGCTGTCATGAGAGAAATATTAAGTCGGCGATACTTCGGAGCCCTCGGAGGCATGGGGTTGGCGGGCGTACTGGGCCTTGCGGGCTGCGGCAGGGAAGGTGCGCCGGAGAAATCCGCAGCCCCTGCTGCCTCCACTGCCACCTCCACCAACGAGGCGCCTCCTGCCCTGGACAAATCTTCCGAGTCCGAACTGGCCTACGCCATTGAACTCCAGGTTACCGGTAACCCGGTCCAGGTTCGCGAGGATCGTAAATTCCGCAGCGGGGATCTCTTCCGGTTTGTCTTCCGCCCCGAGTTTGATGCTTACGTCTATATGGTGGCCCGAGGGCCGAGCCAGGCGAATTACACCGTCCTCTACCCCGGTGAGCGGACCACGGCGCGCAATCCCATCCCCGCCGGCGAAAAGGTAACGGTCCCGGACCCCGACCTCGGCTGGCTCCACATGGATAACGAAAAAGGCGATGAAAATTTAATCCTCATCGCCTCCACCTCCCCGCTGGCCGAATTCGCTGGCATGGGAACAACTGTCGAACGCGAGGATTTCGAGTCCCGGCTCGCTGAGGTGGAACGCCAACACCGCCCCGCCAGCTACCGCCGCTTCGAAGACGGTGAATGGGTGAAGCTATTCGCCGCCAGAGGCAAAGAAAGCCTCGCGATCGTGCTGCGAATCCCGCTCCTCCACCAGTGAATTATCGATGGGTCACCTCACACGCCATATAATCTCACCCCTCCGGCGCATTCACAAACAAACTTTCCCCGCCGAATCAACACCTGCTGGGCCCGCCGTCAGTGTGGACCGCACATCTCTGAACGTCGTTCTCCAATCCGCTAAAAAGTCCGAACATCCAGGTTCGGAATGAGCCGGAAATGTCTCGGGTTGTGGGTTGCAACGGCGTAATGCAACTCCAGCGCACACGCCCCGATAATCAGGTCCGGAAACGGAACAGTGATCCCTCGAAGGAGCATATTCTCATCGAAGGATGAGCCTGAGCGGGGGCTGACGAGGCGTGGAGCGGGGAAGTCCTTTCCGTTTGGGTTTTGAGGTAATGCGGTGTGCCTTTGCATGTGCCGCTGAGAGCAAACAAGCTCGACAAGCGGGGA
>CAIYVZ010000162.1 GCA_903929755.1 uncultured Acidobacteriia bacterium | reverse complement strand
TCCTCTGCTCCGGTCAGAGCCAGAGTAGTCAGTCCAACGGAAGTTCGTCAAGGTTGTAGTTGTCGTTGATGGGGAGAAATAATTGTCGTTGATGGGTAAAAGTAGTTGACGCCAGACACTTGCTGCCTGACAGATGGCGTTGGTAGTGAGTAGAGATACAGACAGGAACGGTTGCGCCGGCAAAACCAGAGTATTCAAGCTGGACCAACGTGGAAATCGTTCCACTGTTTATTAGCGCCGTTCTCAACCGCTCGTGCGTCGGAATGAACATCCATGTAAAAGGCGACATGAAGCCGAGCAATCCTTGCTCGGCTGCGAGAGTGCGGAGTCGAACGATAAAAGGTGAGTAGAGATCGCTGTCGTAGTCAGAATACATTTTTCCGACAAAATGCTTCAGCAGCGGCGTTAGGTACTTACGCCCCATGTACGGCGGATTCGCAACGACAGCATCGTACCGGCACGCAAGCAATCGAACCTGTTGAAGTAACGGCTTGAGGACATGCGCCGGGGCGTGCGTCAAGTCGCCATGTTTCAATACTTCATCGAGTCGCCTCTCGATCTTCGGCAACTTCGCTACTAGCGTCGGCGGAACTTGGATGAGCGAGCCGAAGGTCTTGGCATTCCCGAACAACTCCAGCAAGGAGGCGATGTTCGGCTTTGCCGTCAAACTGGACGGGAACAATTGGTACATGTTATGTTTCGATTTAGCCGCCTAGCTCCTGCAGGGCGACAAGCGAGTTTTCCTCACTCGCTGGCGGCCACACGTTATTCCGAGGAACGCGCGAGGAACCGATGCCTACCGAACACCCGCCTGGATACGCAGAAATCGAGTACGCCAGTCGACTCGCGGCGAAGTCGGACGAGTGGCTTCCGTTCATAACGAAAGTTCTGAAACTGGATCAATGGATGGTTCCGGCGATACAAGAGGTGGTGCGCCAGCGTGGGTGGCGAATTGCTCCGAATCCGGTCGGATACATCAGAACGGCGGCACACCGTGAAGCTAGCCGATTAGGGCTTCACCAGGACAATCACAGGCACACAGAAGACAGGCGCTGCCCGTGCGGCGCCATGACAAAGGCGAAAGCGAAAGAGCGTGGTCATACTTGCGAATATGCAGGCTATGACGCGGGCGCGATCGCGGACATCAATTTGCCTGCATCGGCGTGGCGGGGCGAAGACGGCTCCGCGTCCGCAAAGAAAAGGGCTTATCATGCGGCCCACGATCAATTCATTGAGGACGCGACGGCCGCTGCGTGTGTCTCTGACGACGATGATGACCAGGAAGTCATCGAATACGACGATGAGACTGGGGTTATGTACGCTGGAGCGCCGAATCTGAAGTATGTTCCGAACCACCTGATAAAGCGAATCGAACCCATGGCGAAAAAGTTTGCCGACGATGGCAAAGGCAGGGCAATTCTTGAGTACTATAGGGGGAACCTGCCTGCGGGGTACAGCGAAGACGGCATGCTGGTCGTCGACTGGCACGAAGTTGCATCGTTGCTCCCAATCAAGGATGACGCCAGGAGCATCGTTGGTACCGTGCTCGAAATGCGCTTTCACCTCAAGCTCAAATTTGCCGAAATCTGCGAGTATCCGAACTGGTACACCGGCCTCAAGCTGAGAGAAGACCAGCGGCGGCGCCGGCTTCAGGCCGCGTGGAAGATGATCGACAGGCACATGGACGACATCAAGAAGATTTTCAGGTCACCCGCGAAGGCTGAACCGGAACCGGAGCCGGAGCCGGAGCCGGAGCCGGAGATGAAGTTCATTGGCACACCGCCTTACTACAGGCGGGTTGCGCTCCGGCCACCTTTGAAAAGTCCGGCTGCCAAGTGAGATGGCTTACCTGTTTGTAATCAGCAGCTTAGGCGTCGGATGTCCGAAAAAGACGAAATCGTACATACATACTAAGTAGCAGAGATAGTTCTTTAGTTCAGCGAAGGCTGCACCAATGCCTTCGTTCGCCTTTTCAGCACGATCTCCCGACATGCGGATGCCATTCTCCTAAAAGGACCAATCGGCCCAATCCAAGTTTCTTTGCTCCAACTTCAAGAGGAAATCACCATGCCTGGTACCGTTACGTTAGTTCTGATCTATGAGCCATCGTCGGGCTCAGGTAGTTTTCCGGTGGCGCGGATTGACGACAAAGATCTTGCCATGGCTGTAGCCCGGAAGGCGATCCAGATTGCAAAGCGACGCGCAAGGCGCCTTTCAGTCGTTGATCCGGATATCGGGAAACAAGAGCAAGTCGAGGCGAAACGACTCAGCGATCTGTTGGCCATTCTCTTGCCGTCGGCCTAGAGCGCTGTCGCAACACTAAGCGGGCTGTCGGAATTCTTCCGAAGAGCCCAATAAGCAATACCCAACTAAAAGCCTTAAACAAATGCCGCCGCCATTTGGCCGTACGCCCGTCTGCTCAATCGCGGACAGCAGTAGTGTGCCCGCCGGCGAAGATCGCAACCCGCAGTGTCGAACCCAAGGGGAGGTCGCTGCGCGCGCGCATTCGAACTGCAACTCGGCCACAGCCTCACGGACGAGGAATGGGCGGCGATGTTGACCAAGCTCGACTCGCAAGTGAGGTTCCCGAAATGGTGAGGGTGATGTTCCGAGGGTTCCTCCTCGAGGGGTTCCTCAACTTCGGGAACTGCACCTTTGAGGCGGACATTCGGAGAGTTATGGGCCGTCGCTTTGGAAGGCACAAAAGGCAAGGAATCCACGATGAGCACACGGTCCGGTAGTTTTGTTTTCGGCTAGTGAGGAGAATGCATGCGAAACGTAATCAAGATTGATAACGAATCCGCCGGGCTTCCGGGCACGCGGATAACGGGTACCCGTCACGCTTTGGCGGTTCACCGAGTGAAGGTGTTCTAAGGGGAATTAGGTATGTGGTGTCTGTTGAGCAAGCGAGGATGAAATGAATCAGGTGATCGAGATTGGCAACAAGAGCGATGAACGGAATACTGCGCGGGCGGCCTTTGCACGGTCCGATGAGGTGCTGAATGTGGACGAAATAGCAGCCGAGCTTCGATGCTCGAAAGCGCACGTCTATAACGCCATTAACGGCAAAGTCTCAGGCGTATCTGCCCTACCAGCTATCCACATGGGGCGGAGGGCCTTGGTCCGGCGTTCGTCGCTCGAACAATGGAAGCAGGAAAACGAAAGCGGACGCCAGTGATATCCTCTCGTCATCGCTTGCAGTTGACGCCGTGGACGCATTAGGAGCAATCGAATGCGGAGACGGTATCAGAACGGAAGCTTGCTGAAGGTGGACGGATCGTGGATAGCTCAGTGGTGGCAGGATGGGCATCGGCGAAAGAAGACCCTCGGCAAGGCAACAAAAATGACGAAGGCCCAGGCCAAAGACGAACTCGCCAAGCTGGTCGCGCCGATCAATGCGCGGGCGGAAAGCGCGAACGCGGATACAACGGTGGAGCAGTTCATTGAGCACATCTATCTGCCGCTGTATCGCCGGAAGTGGAAAGCGTCCACGGTCGGGACCAATGAGAATCGCCTGGCGTTGCACATCAAGACGGCGTTCGGAGCAAGGGAGCTTCGGACTATCTTACGAGTGGAGCTTCAGGACTTTCTCGATCAAAAAGCGGATACTGGCCTGTCCTACAGCATGGTGGCGCATCTCCGCTGGGACCTAAAGCAGATCTTCCGCCTTGCGGTATCGGAAGCCAACCTGCTGAAGAACCCGGCGGAGACCTTGTTCATTCCCCGGAATGCGCCGCAACCTGTTCGGAGGGTCATGAGCTTTGAGGAGGTGAAGACGTGTATTGAAGCACTTGATCGCAGAGAATCAATCATTGTCCGGCTGGCCGTTCTCGGGGGCATGAGGCCCGGCGAGATCTTCGGCCTGACGTGTGGGCGACTCGGGGAGGCTTGCGCAAGAGTCAAGCAACGTCTCTATCGAGGCAAGATAGATTCTCCAAAGACCGTCCACTCAATTCGGGAAGCCGCGTTGCCAGTCGGTCTGCTGGCGGATGTTCGGGCTTGGGTCACGGATCTGCCAAATCACGCCGATGATGCCTGGATGTTTCCTTCGGAGAGGGGAGTTACACCCTTGGCCGTTGACAATGTCTGGCGTCGAAGCATCGGCCCCAAGTTGGATGCGGTCGGCCTCGACTGGGTTGACTTCCACGTCCTCAGACGTACAAGTTCCTCATTGATGAGCGATCTTGGCATTGAGGGCAAGGTTGTGTCAGATCAACTTGGCCATGGGCTGGACGTTAACCAGAACGTCTACACGCAAAGTTCACTGAAGCGGCGTACTTTTGCCGTGGATACACTCGAAACCGCGCTGAAAGCAAGCTGAAGCGCTTAATGGAGCATTTTGGAGCAGGCCGTTGAGAGGAATCTTCCTAAGTTATTGAAAAGATGGAGCGGGAGACGGGGATCGAACCCGCGACGTTCAGCTTGGGAAGCTGACATTCTACCGCTGAATTACTCCCGCTCAGGGTGGCTACAATCGCCGGGGCTAAATACTTCAACCCCACAGTAGAATCAATTCGAGTATACAACGGACCTGGTCAGTCCGCTATCATAGGCCCGAATGGCAGCCCCCCGCGTTTTCCTCATCGACACCTTTGGCTTCATCTTTCGTGCCCACCACGCCCGTGCCCGTACCGGCGCGCCCCCCATGCGCACCGCCACCGGTCTCCCCACCGAAGCCCTCTTTATCTTCAGCAACATGCTGCGCAAGCTCTCGCGTACCCATACCCCCACCTACATGGCCGCCATCTTCGAATCCGAGGGCAAAACCCACCGCGAAGTAGCCTTTGCCGACTACAAAGCCAACCGCGCCGAAACACCCCCCGAACTCCTCCAGCAAATCCCTTACATCCGCCGCATCCTCGAAGCCGCCCGCATCCCCGTCATCAACTACCCCGGCTTTGAAGCCGACGACGTCATCGGCACCCTCGCCGCCAAAGGCGCCGCCGCCGGCTGCGAAATCGTCATCGTCTCCAGCGATAAGGACATGCTCCAGCTCGTCACCGACCACGTCTCCATGCTCAACCCCGCCAAAGACGATACCTGGTATGACCCCGCCAAAGTTAAAGAATTCATGGGCGTGGAACCCCACCAGGTCGCCGACCTTCTCGCTCTCAAAGGCGATGCCGTCGATAACATTCCCGGCGCCCCAGGCATCGGCGAAAAAGGGGCTGTCGATCTGCTGGCGCAGTTTGGCTCCGTCGAAGCCGCCCTCCTCCGTACCCCCGAAATCGCCCGCAAAATGTACCGCGAAAGCCTCGAAAACAACCGCGACCGCGTCATCCTCTCCAAACACCTCGCCACCATCGATTGCTCAGTCCCCGTCCCCTTTGATCTCGACCAGCTTCGCGTCCAGCCCCCCGACCTCGACCAGCTCCGCCCCCTCCTCAAAGAACTCGAATTCTTCTCCCAGCTCAAAGACCTCGGCCCCACCGAAGATACCCGTCCCCGCGACCTGGGCCCCTTCCAGGCCCCCGCCGACGTCCAAACCTTTCTGGATACCCCAGACCCCGTCTCACTCTGCCTCGCCCTGCAGCTCGACGAAATCGGGCTCTGCCGCGAAGCAGGGCAGGGAAGAAGCCTCCCCCTCTCCCGCCTCCATGAACTGAAGTCCTTCCTCGAAGATCCCGCCCGCCCCAAAGTTGCGGTCGATGTCAAAGCCACCCTCCTCGAACTCCTCCGCCGCGGCATCTCCCCCCAGGGCTTCACCGAAGACCCCGCCCTCTACGCCTTCCTCCTCGACGCCGACCCCGGCGCCTGCACCCTCGACGCCATGGTCGAACGCCGCCTCGAACTCAAACCCGGCCCCCGCGCCGACGAGCGCGCCCTCTTCACCCACGAGCTCACCCAGCGCCTTCGCCCCGAACTCGAGCGCCGCCATCTGATGCCGCTCTTCCGCGAAATGGACCTCCCCCTCGCCTCCGTCCTCGCCCACATGGAACAGGCCGGAATCCGCGTGGATGAACGCGAACTTCAACGGCTGTCAAGTTTAATGGACACGGAAATTCGCAGCCTCACCACCGCTATCCACGCGCTTGCCGGCCACGAATTCAACATTGCCTCGCCCCAGCAGCTCAGCCGCATCCTCTTTGAGGAAATGGGCATCACGCCCCCCGGTCGCCCTGCCAAAGGCAAGCCCGTCTCCACCGCCGCCGACATTCTCGAAGCCCTCGTTCCCGACCACCCCATCGCCGGCAAAGTCCTCGAATATCGCCAGCTCACTAAGCTCAAGGGCACTTACGTCGATGCGCTCCCCCAGCTCCTTGACCCCCAAACCGGCCGCCTCCACACCAGCTTCAACCAGTGCGGAGCCGCCACGGGCCGCCTCTCCTCCGCCAACCCCAACCTCCAGAACATCCCCGTCAGGACCGCCCTCGGCCGTGAGATCCGCGCCGCCTTCATCCCCCGTGACGGCTGGCAGCTCGTCGTCGCCGACTACTCCCAGATCGAACTCCGCATCCTCGCCCACATGTCCGAAGACCCCGTCCTCATCGACGCCTTCCGCAGCGGCGAGGACATCCACACCCGCACCGCCGCCGAAGTCCTCGGCGTCCCCCCCATGCTCGTCACCAAAGAGGCCCGCAACTCCGCCAAGGCCGTCAACTTCGGCATCGTCTACGGCATCAGTTCCTTTGGCCTCGCCGCCAACCTCGGCATCTCCCGCAAGGAGGCCGATACTTACATCAAGAACTACTTCGAGCGCTACGCCGGCGTGAAGCGCTTCATCGACGCGACCATCGCCGAAACCCGCGAAACCGGCGTCGCCCGTACTCTCTTCGGACGCGAACGCCCCATCCCGGATATGAACAGCCGCAATCCCGCCGCGCGTGGTTTTGCCGAACGCACCGCCGTCAACTCCCCCATCCAGGGCACCGCCGCCGACCTCATCAAGGTAGCCATGATCCGCATCGCCGACGCCCTCAAAGGCTGGCAAAGCACCATGCTCCTGCAGGTCCACGACGAACTCGTCCTCGAAGCCCCGCCCGAGGAAGTCGAGCCCCTCCGTGCCCTGTTAAAGACGCAAATGGAGTCCGTCCGCGAACTCCTTGTCCCCCTCACCGTAGAAACCGGTTCGGGACCCAACTGGCGCGACGCAAAGTAGTCCGTTCCCCGTAGGCCAGATTCAATTTCTTTTACGATGCCTTCCACAACCCGTCCAGCGGGGGGAGCGCTGCGGCCGTAGGGGCACGCCGGAGAGAGCGGCGCGCTTGTGGGACAGCCTGGTAAGCTGCGGCCGATTGTCAATCGGCTTGCCTGCTGCGTTTGCAGCAGAAAGCGGCGGGAACCAGCCTGTCCCTCGACAGGCGCAGCCAGAAGTCTACCGCCAGGGAAGTGCTGACAGCGGGTCGATACGCCCGGTTCGGTGAGGTGGTGCTGAAGGTGTTTGCGTCCTGACAGAACCGGGGAATGTGGGCGAGGTCCTTGATCCTGGGGTGGGTGGTTCAGGGTATGGTGACCGTCAAACTGAAACGAGGTCTGAAAATGGTTCCCCTAAGCGAGAAGTACAAGGAGCAGGATCCAGGTAAGGAACGAGGCAAACGGGACCCGGCGGTGCGGGATCGTTGGGGGATGGTCCATCTCAGCGGGAAGGGTGAGTCTGAAAAGAAAAGCTCCCCGCATGGCCTGTGCAGGCCATCCGGGGAGCTTTTCAGCCAGAGCAGTGTTTTGGCGGAAACTTACCGGGTAGTCCGGCGCCGCCGGATGAGGCCGAGGCCGACCAGTGCTGCGCCCATCAGAGCCATTGCGGTCGGCTCCGGTATGGGGGTCTCGTCGTAGGTGTATGTGTAAGCTACCTTTAAACCATTTGCGATAAAATATTCAGTAGCCGAGTTGCTCACACCGCTGGCACCGTATAAAGTGCCGTTAGCGGTCGAGGTGCTCGAATCGAGAGTGAAGCCAACTGTGCCGCTGCCAACATACGTAGACAACACAGTTGCCCAGTTAGCATCGCTCGAGAGGTAGGAAGCGGAGCCCGAATCAGAAGCAGTCCCGGTGAAGTGTCTCCCTCCAGGGGCAACCGCCAGGCAATTCTGGAAGTTAAGAGCTGTAGCACTGCCGCTGCCGCATTTGGGGCTGACCCTTCTGGTATCGGTGGCCACAGAGAGAGTCGGATTGGCGATAACGAGGTCAGTAGTAATCGAGTCAGAGGCGGTGACCTGTTCCTGCGCCAAGAGCGCTGTGCCGGACGTCGCGCCACCCAAATAAGTCCCTTCAGACCCGCTAATCGATGCAATGTACTTGGTACTTTTCGCGGTATTTTCCACACCCACGGTTACGTCGTTTGTGGCATGGAGCGTGAAGTCGATTTGGTTTAGGGTAAGCGCGCTGCATGTGTATCCAGCGGCGCAAGCTGCGGTAATTGAAGCGTTAATCGCGGTGGCGTTGAACTGGTTGGCGCTGGTTGTCTGGGGACCAGCTTCCAGCATGAAGCTGGGAATGTCGCCGTAGACGCTAATCGTTACGGTGATGGGGGTAGCGAATGCCGAACCTGCCATTAGCATTGCTCCCATCACAAATTGTACAAAAGTACTTGGTAATCTCCGAATATTAGTCATGTTTCATCCTTTTAAACCAAGCCCCGGGCGGGAACCTGCTTCTCACAGATGCTCCTTTATATAGGAAATTCTACCCCCACTATCATTCGGTTGCAAGCGTTTTTTTGCAGTATCCCCGTCTCATTCTGCCTCGCCCTCCAGCTCCACGAAATCGGTCTCTGCCGCGAAGCAGGGCGGGGAAGCAGCCTCCCCCTCTCCCGCCTCAACGAACGGAAGCCCTTCCTGGAAGATCCCTCCCTCCCCCTCCACGCCATGGTGGAACGCCGCCTCGAACTCAAACCCGGCCCCCGCGCCGACGAGCGCGCCCTCTTTACCCATAAGCTCACCCAGCGCCTTCGCCCCAGCAGCTCAGCCGCATCCTCTTTGAAGAAATGGGCATCACGCCCCCCGGTCGCCCTGCCAAAGGCAAGCCCGTCTCCACCTCCGACATTCTCGAAGCCCTCGTCCCCCCCCAAACCGACCGCCTCCACACCAGCTTCAATCAGTGCGGAGCCGCCCCGGGCCGCCTCTCCTCCGCCAACCCCCCACCTCCAGAACATCTTATGTTGCGCACACGCCCGGACCTGCCGGCAGTCGCAGAAAAAGTAAAGCCCTGGAGCAAAGTTGCGCCAGGAACCAAACGAATGTGTCTGCGTGAGACCAGAGGGGGGCGCCAACCAGCCGGACCCTCGACTGGCGCAGCCAGAAGTCTACCGCCAGGGAAGTGCTGACAGCGGGTCGATACGATCCAGGCGTGGGTGATTCAGGGGCTGGTGATTATGGGGCTGGTGACCGTCAAACTGAAATGAGGTCTGAAAATGGTTCCCCTAAGCGAGAAGTACCAGGAGCAGGATACAGGTAAGGAGCGAAGCAAAGGGGACCCGGCGGTGCGGGGTCGTTGGGGGTTGGTCCATCTCAATGGGAAGGATGAGTCTGAAAAGAAAAACCCGCATGGCCTGTGTGGGCCATGCGGGCAGGATTTCAGCGAGAGCCGTGTTTTGGCGGAAGCTTACCGGGTAGTCCGGCGGCGCCGGATGAGGCCGATGCAGACCAGCGCTCCGCCCATCAGAGCCATGGTAGCCGGCTCCGGTGTGGCGTCGTAACTGTATGTGTAATCTACCTGTAAACCATTTGCGATAAATAGTTCAGTAGCCGCGTTGGTCACACTGCTGACGCCGTATAAAGTGCCCGTAGTGGTCGAGGTGCTCGAATCGAGAGTGAAGCCAACTGTGCCGCTGCCGACATAGGTAGACAACACAGTTGCCCAGTTAGCATCGCTCGAGAAGTAGGAAGCGGATCCCGAATCAGAAGCAGTCCCGGAGAAAGTAGCACCTCCATTGGCGACCGCCAGGCAATTCTGGAAGTTACCGGCTGTAACAGTGCCGGTGGCGCAGGTGCCGCGGACCCTTCTGGTATTGGTGGCCACAAAGAGAGTCGGATTAACGAGGAGGCTGGAAATCGAGTCGGAGGCGGTGATCGTTTCCTTCGCCAGGACCGCTGTGCCGGACGTCGCGCCACCCGCGAAAGTCCCGCCATACCCGGGAGCCGGTGCAATGTACTGGGTACTACCCGAGCTATTTATCGCACTCACGTTTATGGTGTTTGTGGTACTGAGCGTGAAGTCGATGTTGGTTAGGGTAAGGGTGCTGCATACGTGTCCATCAGTGATGCAAGCTGCCTGAATTGCAGCGTTAATCGCCGGGGCGTTGAACTGGCTGGCGGTGGTTGACGAACCAGTGCCCATCGTGAAGCTGGGAATGTCGCCGAAGACGCTAATCGTTACGGTGATGGGGGTAGCAAATGCCGAACCTGCCATTAGCATTGCTCCCAACACAATCGGGGCAAAAGTACCGGGAACTCTCCGAATTTTATTCATATCTTTCATCCTTTGAACCAAGCCCCTAAAGGGACCTGCATATCACGGATTTATCCGTTCATAGGTAATCTTACTTACACGATCATTCGGTTGCAAGTGTTTTTTTGCAGAATCCCAGCCCTCGCTGAATTAGTGGTTATAGTACCAGGACTGTAGGCATTTTTAGTGCCCCGTCGGCTTCTCCATTATGGGTTAAACTGATACAGTGACTGCTCCCGGAGGCCGAAGTGTCGTGGTTTGTCTGCTAGGCGCGTTGTTGTGCCTGGGCGGTTGCGGGAAGTCTGGTTCCGCAACCGATGTGATGCGAGCTCCGGTCTTTCCCAATCCGACTGACGAAGAGATGCTCCTCAAACCCGGGCCAGCGTCGTCAGATCTGATTCTCGCCGGGACCACTATCAATGTGGAAACCCTCGAGACCATCGATTCAGATACCACTCCCAGCGGCGGCTTCATCCCGGTTGTGGTGATTGGCGATGTAAAGGGCCGCGATGCGAAAGTCGCTATTCCCAGTAGTACTAGTGGCGTTGTAATGATTCGTACTTCCACCCGGAGTGAGGGTAGCTCAGTACTCGATATCGCTCTCTACCAGCTAACGATAGGTGACAAATCCTGGCTCTTGAATAACGGTGGCGTCGCTCTCGCGACTCTGCAGTTAAAAGAGGAGGCATCTCAAGGCGCCGGTCACCGAAGTGTCCACCTCGGCAAGCGCACCCTGCTGCACTTTTCCGTCTCGCAGGCTGTGCAGTTCAAGCGCTGACCACGGGTTTTCCTACCGCCGTTCGTCCCGTAGCTTCGACAACAACCGCACCATCTCCAAATACAACCAAACCAGCGTCACCATCAGCCCAAACGCCGAATACCACTCCATGTACTTCGGAGCCCCCATCCTTGCCCCGTCCTCAATCACCGCAAAGTCCAGTATCAGGTTCAGCGCCGCAATCACCACCACCACCAGGCTAAACAGAATCCCAATCGGGCCATTCCCAAAAATCCCCGGGATATGGACCCCGAAAAATCCCAGCACCATGCTGGCGAAGTAAATCACCGCAATCCCGCCCGTCGCCGCCACAATCCCCATCGTGAACTTCTGGCTGGCCTGAATCAAACCACTCCGGTAAGCCAGCAGCAGGCAAAAACACGTGCCGAACGTCAGCGCAACCGCCTCAATCGCAATCCCCGGGAACCGCAGCTCCATCATGGCTGAAAAACCACCCAGAAACATGCCTTCCAGTACCGCATACGCCGGAGCCGTCGCCGCCGACCATTCTTTCTTAAAGATCGTCACCATCGCGGCAATGAAACCGCCGATCCCGCCCAGCGCCATGTATCCGGAAACAGACGCCATATCCCGCGTGTCAAAAAACTGATTCCACACCCAGCCCGCACTAAAAGCCACGATCAGCATCAGGATACCGGCCTTGTTCGCCGTCCCCGAAATCGTCATGGTCTTGCCGTAGCCGGTATGCACCGCCGCCCCTTCAAAGGTCCGGCCAAACGCGGGATTCGAGCTCTTGAATTCCATATCCTTTATTATCGCTTTCTGTCACGTGCACGCAAGCGCACCCGTCGCGGCCACAACGTGCGTCCCTTACATAGAGATAAGCGCCGCCATCAGTTCGATTCCATCCCACAAATTCTGAATCCGGATGTTCTCATTAAAGCTGTGCTGACTGTTGTCGTGGTTGGCCATGGGGATGCTGATCGTCCGCGTGCCCAGCGTATCCTCAATCTTCTCCAGCGGCACGCTTCCCCCCATCGTCGGCCACCGCACCACCTTCCCGCGCGCACTCTCCACCGTCCGCATTACCTCCTGCGAAATTGGCAACTCCATCGGAGTTCGCACCGCGTTGTACCCCGCTTCGTGCAGCATCACGCTAGCCACCTTCGCGTGCGCCATCCGTTCCCCCGCCGAAGGTTCATGGTCTGTCACGAAATATCCCTGCCCCCGGATGTACTCAGTAACCCGCTCCACCGTCTTCACGCGGTCCATCCCCTTCACCAGCCGCATATCGATCGATGCCGTAGCTGTCGCGGGGATCACGTTCGACGCTCCTGCCCCCGTCCGCGAACTCGACATCCCGCGGATATTGAAGGATGGCTGCTGAATCAGGTCCAGCAGTCTGCCCGGAGCCCCCTCCGTCCCCCCCAGCCACAATTCCGCCATCAGATCTTTGTCCGGAACCGGAGCGTCGGCAATCGCCCGCTTCTCCGTCTCGCTCAGCGGCGCAATACCGTCGTAGAACCCCGGTACCCGCACCCGCCCGGAATCGTCTTTCATCGAAGCCAGCAGCCGCGCCAGCATCATCGCCGGATTCGGAGCCCAGTTGCCATAATGTCCGCTGTGCAATTCCCGCCGCGCTCCGTACGTCGTCAAATTGATAGTCGTCACGCCCCGCGCCCCAAACGCCACCAGTTGCTGCCGCGTTTGTGATACCGGACCGTCGCAGATTAGCCACACGTCCGCCGAAAACAGGTCCTTGTGTGCCGCCAGAATCCGCCCCAGATTCGCCGAACCAGCCTCCTCCTCCCCCTCGAACACAAATCGAATGTTGGACCGAGTCTTCAGTCCCGCCGCTTTCATCGCATCGAGCGCCGTCGCCATGGCCAGAATCGGAGCCTTGTCATCCGACGCCGATCGCGCATAAAGCCGCATTTCCGGGTCCAGCGGGAACTTCGCCGTCGCCAGGGGAACCACCTGGCCATCTTTTTCAATTGTTTTATCCCGCAACGTCGGAGTGAACGGTGGATTCAGCCATTCCGACGCCTCCAAAGGCTGGCCGTCATAGTGCGCATAAAGAACGATAGTCCGCGTCGCCCCCGCCGTCTTCAACTCCGCGAAAACCACCGGGTTCGCGTCCGGCTCCACCACCAGTTGCGCCTGCGCCCCCCGCTTCCGGAACATAGCCGCAATCGCCTCCGCATTCCGCCGGATGTTGGCCTTGTCCCGCGCAATATTGGGGATCGACAGCAACTCCACGAACTCCGCCATGATCTCCCGCTCATGCGCCTGCCGCCACTGCCGCGCCGCCACCGAAGCCGGGTTGCTCTGGCCCCACGCCAGGGCTCCCACCGTCAAAAATACGCACACTACACGCTTCATAGGACACTACTATACGACGCTTATGCCAGACCTGATCCAACCCGGTTATGAATTCACCGCACACCTGCGCGTAACCCTCGGAGCCCCTCTTGAGGTTGGCGACACCCCGCGCGGTCGTCACCGCATTATTCCCATCAGCGGCGGAGTGGTCGCCGGGCCGAACCTGACCGGCACCGTCGTCCCCGGTGGAGCCGACTGGCAGTACATCGCCCCCAACGGCACTACCGAAGTGGACGCCCGCTATACGCTCGATCTCGCCGGTATCAAAGTGGGTGTCACCAGTCGCGGTATCCGCCGTGGCCCGAAGGATGTTCTCGACCGCATCGCCAAAGGGGAACGTGTCGACCCGGCCAGCTACTACTTCCGAACCGCCATCCGCTTCGAAGCCCCCGCCGGCAAACTCCAATGGATGACCGACTCGCTCTTTATCGCCAAAGCCGAACGTCTGGCGTCAGAAGTCCTGCTCGAAGTCTGGCGCGTTCTCTAAAACAGGAAATCAAAATCGAACCGGTATCGCCGGTGATAATTCCCAAAGAACACGCCACGCAACGGATCCGCCTGGTTATTATGCACCAGCAGCGGATTGAAGTGGTTCGTCAGGTTGTACCCCGTGCCCGATAACTTAATGGTGTACTTCGACGAAATCTTGAAATCCCGGCTGATCCGGCCATCGGCTGAGAAGAAATGTCGAAACCGGCTGTCCGCCCCGAACGGCGTCCCAAAGTATTGCTGTGCCGCATCCACCCGCGCATACGGAAAGCCCGACCGGTATTCCACAATCGGGTATATCTGGAACTTCTGGAAATGTGGGTCCACATGCCCCCAAACCAGCATCCGGTTCGGCAGATCTCCCGCCAGGTTTGAATAAACATTCTGCCGGATCGGTGCTACCGGGAAGTTGCCCAAAAATCCATCAAAGCCGTTCAAATGCCCTTCCGCCCGGCTCCGGGTATAGGAAAATACCAGCTCCTGTTCCTTCGGCCACGCAACACGTCCCGTAATCTCCAGCTGCCGGTATCGGGATTTGCCATCCGCATTCAGCACAATCTCATGCGTGGTCCCCAGCAAATCCGGCTGCAGCACCACCAGACCAACTGACCGATTGTCCGTATAAACCGCCCGCAGCCGCAGAAGTTTCGGGAAGCGCCGTTCCACCTGCGCATTCCACGTCGCCCCCCGCGGTGAAAATGCGCCCGCCACCTGCTCAGAGTGCACAAAAAATGACCGGGGCCCACGCACGTCCCCAATTACGTTGACATACGTCTGCACGTCCGGCTGTTGCCCCCCCTCATAGTGGGTCACGATCCGGTTGGGGTATCGCGCGAATGTGTAGACATCCAGTGGAATATGGTCGTAAAACTGCCCGAACCCCACACGCAATACCGTCCGCCCATCCCCGAAAGGTGTCCACGCTGCGCCTATGCGCGGCGCAAATCGCAAACTCTGTGCCAACCGCTGGTGTTCCATGCGCATCCCGTAATCGAAGGAAAGTCTCGGGTGCGGCGACCAGTGGTCCTGCGCGTAGGCCGTCACCTCCAGATCCTGCCGGCTGAACGCGGACGGTGCCGTGAAGTCGATCCGGTCCGTCAGTTGCTTCGCGGCGTTCACGATATTCACCGACCGGTAGTCAAAGCGGCCCTCATTCGAAGCCGTCGTCAGCGACATCCCGAACTTCGGCAGATGCGTGCCCGCCATACCGAGCGGGGCCGGCGACCAAAGTTCCAGCCACTCCGTCCGCCCCGCGTCGCGAGCCTGCCTGCCGAAGTAATTCCCCGTGTTGCCCGTGGGCGACATCGTCATTTCCTGCTCACCCTGCGCCCCCACTCCCGTGTGGAAACGCTGGAAGGAAAGTGAACTGTCAATCGTGCCTCCCAGGATGCCCAGATGGTGCGCTGCGGTCCCAATCATCGTCTTCTGCCGATAAGATGGCGTGGAGGGCTGCGGATTGAAGAAGTCCGGGTTCACGAAATTCGTGTGTTCCGGCGTGAAGTGAAACGAAAAATTCACGATCTGGCGCTGGTTAATGATCCAGTCCATCTGCGTAAAAGAGTTCAGCCGTTCACTTTTTGCCTCGTTGTACGGGAACGGCAGTGTCCGGTTCGGGCTTTTATCCAAAAAGTACAGTAAGGATGTCATTACGAACAGCCTGTTCGCGAGGATCGGCCCGCCCACCGAAGCTCGCGGCGTCTCATTCCGAATCCCCCGCATGTGATAACTCCGAATCCGGAAGTCCGGAAACGGGTCATTCAGATCCGCGTGCCATTTGTCGCCCCCGCGTTTCGTCTCCACCGCCACCACCGTTTGGGTGAATCGCCCGTACTGCGCCAGAAACGGAGTACTCAGCACATTCATGCTCTCAATACTGTCCAGCGGTACAGTCTGGCCAAAGCGTCCGGTCGCGGGGTCTGTCACGTCGCTCTGATTCACTACCAGCGAACTTCGCTCCTCGCCCGAACCATCCAGTTTCAGCGCCCCGTCCGGCGTCCGCACCACACCCGGTACCAGAGGCAGGATATCGGCCACCGACGCCGGATTCGTCGGCAGCGACTTCACTTCCGCCGGTCGAAGCTCATAATTCTGCGTCGCGCTCTGCGAAACCGGCGGTGGCGGGGTGTCCGTTACCTCAATGCTGGAGTGCTTCGCCTGTGGGGTCAGGATAATCACGACTGTCGCCGAAGGCATCTCCTCCGTCACCTGTACCGGCGTCCGCGCTTCGTCGAATCCTTCCTTCGCCGCGTGCAGAATCCAGTCGCCGCATGGGATCTCGAAATCAACCACACCCTGTGCCGCAGTCGTTTGCCGCGTCAGTTCCTTGCCGGCCGGAGTCTCAATAGTGACTTGAGTTTCGAAAATAGGGCTGTTCTGCGAATCCTTCACCAGAATCCGCAGGCCTGTTGCCGCGCACGCCTCAACCGTCGCCCGGGAGGTATTCTGCGGCGCACCCGCAAGCGGCACCGGGCCAGCCTGCTCGGCATGCCCCAAAAAAACGCACCCCATGGCGATCACAAAGCACGAGCCAATCTTCTTTACCGCTCTCGCCGTCACTCCTTTCAGCATACGCGCACCCCCCTGGCGTTTTCACCCCGCACAAACATAACTGAACCCCATTTGCCCCCCCCGTGCTACACACCTCGAACCTCCCCCCGTGCCACAATACATAACGTTATGACCCTTTGCCGCAAGGCGCTCACCGGCGCCCTCCTTGCTCTTCCCCTTTTTGTCCAAAGCCTGCCCGCCCAATCCACGGCCCTCAAGCTTACCCCCGGCTTCGATCTCACCGCCA
This sequence comes from uncultured Acidobacteriia bacterium, assembly GCA_903929755.1. GTDB lineage: Bacteria > Acidobacteriota > Terriglobia > Bryobacterales > Bryobacteraceae > BOG-234. Next base: position 7,705 of record CAIYVZ010000162.1, on the reverse strand, counting down.
TCGATCGCAAAGCCCAGCCCTGCGACGATTTCTATCAGTTCGCCTGCGGTGCCTGGGTTGCCAACAACCCCATCCCCGGCGACCAGTCCAGTTGGGGCCGCTTCTCCGAACTCGACGAACGCAACCGCACCGTCCTGAAGGGCATCCTCGAAAAGGCCGCCGCCGCCAAAACCGCCGATGCGAATTCGAAGAAAATCGGCGATTACTACGCATCCTGCATGGATGAAAAGACCATCAACGCCAAGGGTCTCGCCTCCCTCAAACCCGATCTCGACAAAATCTCTGCCATGAAGACGCCGCAGGATATGACCGCCGTCATCGCCCGCCTCCACCTCCTCGCCGTCAACGTTCTCTTTAATTTCTCCTCCGGTCAGGATTTTAAGGATTCCAGCGCCGTCATCGGCCAGGCCGACCAGAGTGGTCTCGGCCTCCCCGAGCGCGACTACTACTTCCGCACCGACGCCAAAGCCGCCGACACTCGCAAAGAGTACGTCGCCCACCTCGGCCGCCTGCTCGTCCTGCTGGGCGTTCCCACAGCCGACGCGGCAAAACGGGCCGCCGCCATCATGGAGCTCGAAACCGCTCTTGCCAAAGCCTCTCTCGACGTCACCTCCCGCCGCGATCCCTCAAAGGTCTACCACCTCATGAAGGTCTCCGAACTCCAGTCCCTCAATGACTCCTTCAACTGGACCCGCTACTTCGCCCTCATCGCCGCGCCCAAAATGGACAACCTCAACGTCGCCGCGCCCGACTTTTTCAAGGGCCAGGAAACGCTGCTGAAAAACACCCCCCTCGCCGTCTGGAAGGACTACCTTTCCCTCCACCTCGTCACCGCCCAGTCCTCCGTCCTGCCCACCGCCTTTGACGACGAAAACTTTAACTTCTTCTCGAAGTACCTCCGTGGCACCAAAGAACAGCAGGCGCGCTGGAAACGTTGTGTCCAGGCTGCCGATGGCGATCTCGGCGAAGCCGTCGGCATCGCCTACGTCCAGCAGACCTTCGGCCAGGAGGGCAAGGATCGCATGCTCGCCATGGTGAAGAACCTCGAAACCGCGCTTGGCAAAGACATCCAGCAGCTTAGCTGGATGACGCCCGCCACCAAACAGAAGGCCATGGAAAAGCTCCACGCCATCACCAACAAAATCGGCTATCCCGACAAATGGCGCGATTATTCGAAGCTCCGCATCCTTCGTGGCGACGCCCTCGGCAACTCCCTCCGCGCCAATGAATTTGAAGTCACACGCCAGATCGCCAAAATCGGCAAGCCCATTGATCGCGGCGAATGGTTCATGACGCCCCCCACCGTCAACGCCTACTACGACCCGCAGATGAACAACATCAACTTCCCGGCCGGCATCCTGCAGCCGCCCTTCTTCGACAAAAACGCGGACGACGCCACCAATTACGGCGCCATCGGAGCCGTCATCGGCCACGAACTCACCCACGGTTTCGATGACCAGGGGCGCCAGTTCGACCCGAAAGGCAATCTGCAAGACTGGTGGACGGAAACCGACGCCAAGGCCTTCGAAGAGCGCGCCCAGTGCATCGTGAAGCAGTACGCGGCCTTCGAACTCCCCGGCGGCGTACACATGAACGGCCAGCTGACCCTGGGCGAAAACACCGCCGACAACGGTGGCCTCCGCGTCGCCCTCATGGCTCTGATGGATGCCGTCGCAGCCAAAGCGTTGCCCGTCAAGGATGGCTTTACCGCCGAACAGCGCTTCTTCCTCGGCTGGGGCCAGGTCTGGTGCCAAAACCAAACCGATGAAGTCCAGCGCCTCCAGGCCCAGACCAACCCCCACTCCATCGCCCGCTTCCGCGTCAACGGTGTCGTCTCCAATATGCCGGAATTCCAAAGCGCCTTCGGCTGCAAACAGGGCCTGCCCATGGTCCGCGGCGGCGATTCCTGTAAGGTCTGGTAACCGGAACAGCCCCATTGCATCTCCGCATCAGATACTAAAATCAGACATGCGGACTACCCTCGATCTGGACGAAGAACTCCTTCGCACCGCGAAGGATCTCGCAGCCGCCCACCGGGAAACCTTGTCTGCCGTGATCTCTCGGCTTGCCTGCAAAGGTCTCGAGCCCGAGCGGAACTCCCGCAGGGTACGCAATGGTTTTGCCTTGCTGCCTCCCCGGCCGGACGCCGGAACCGTGACCCCGGAGCTTGTGGCAGAACTGCTGGCTCAGGCGGATCTTGAGGAAACTGGCTCGGCGTGATCTGTTTGTTCGATGTCAATACGCTGCTCGCCATTGCGGACGAAAGTCATATTTTCCATCACTTGATTCACCATTGGCTACAACTCCATCCCGGCACTCAGTGGGCAACCTGTCCGCTCACGGAAAGCCGAATTATCGAGGCGGGCCATTTTCTCCCACTCAGGCCATCGGGACACTCCGCCGCATGAAGGCCGACACGGCGCAGAAACACGTCTTCTGGCCCGACGACTTCTCCATCACAGATGACGCCCTCATTCGGAGTACGCGAATCGCGGGGCCGAACCAGATCACAGACGTCTATCTGGTCGCGTTGGCTTTACGCCAGGGTGGTTGTCTGGTTACCTTTGACCGCCGCGTCGCCTGGCAGGCGGTCAAAGGTGCGACCGCCGACATCGTCGTCGTCCCCACGACATAATTCCCGTTGCCCCGGCCGCAAATTGCGCCCGCCCCGATTTATCGACTAAGTTGCCGGTTGCCCCGCCGGATCTTCCACCGCCAACCCGCTGAAGTACTGCCGATAGAACCCCGCATCGCGCGAAATCAGCTGTGACGCCTCATGCACGGCGTGCGCGCCGATCAGAAAATCGGGCAATATCCGTTCCCGGCGTCCCCCGGCGATACGATACTGCCGCCACACTTCGGATGCTGCGAACGCTGCTTTCTGCGAGATCCGTTCGATCCGAATGCCGCTCTCGCCGAGAAACGCATCGCATTCCCGCTGTGTTCGGAAGTGCCCGCAAAGCTCCGCGTAGACGATATCGCACACCACAAGCGACCCGCGTTGTGCCGCAGCCTGAATACTGGCCAGCGAAGGCGCGAACCACTGCGGGTTCGGGATCAGAATGTCGAGCAGGATATTGGTGTCGAGGGCGGAGATCAATGTCCCCGAACCTCATCCACATACTCATCCACGCTCGTCATGCCCAGATCCGCGAGGGAACCTGCACAATAGCCCTTCCATTTCTCCAGAGCCAAAGGTGCCGTGAGCTTGCGCAGCACGATTTCACCACCCTCAACCCGGAACTCCACCTCACTGTCGCTGGTGATGGCGAAGCGCTCCCGGAGCTCTTTGGGAATCGTTACTTGTCCGCGCTCTCCTACTTTCATACCTGAAAGTATGACACGATTCCGGGTCAGACTACCCCCGAGTCAGTTGCTCCCGATTCTCTTCATCCTCATCCGTCGGCTCATTTAAATGCGCCTGATAGGTCACCAAACCCGCCACCACCATCGTCGCCACCAGCAGCGCTCCGGCAATCCAGACACGCTTCCCCGTCCCCGTCGCCAAAGCCGCCACCGCTCCCGCCGCCGTCAAACTCAGCCCCACCTTCCACGGCCAGAACATCAGGTTCAAATGATACTGGCCCCCCGCCAGGGCCCACAGCGAATTCAGGCTCAGCAGAGCCAGCAGGAAAAGCGCAATCAACAAAGCACGGTGCGTCAATATTTACCTCGAACCGGCAACCCGGTGAATCCGTATTAGACAAGAGGATACCCCGATCTCCGGGTTATCCCGAGTCCTCAGGGTTATCCTGAGTAAGGATATCCTGATAACGATGGCGGCACTGGAAATATCGACGTCCGGCACACCTGAGGCACGTTCCTCAGTAGTCTCTGCCCGGGTCCGTTTTACCTACGACTTAACCAGCGCGGTCGCGCTTGCCTGGGACTCCATCCGTTCCCATAAGATGCGCAGCTTCCTCACCCTCCTCGGCGTCATCATCGGCGTCGCGTCCGTCATTATGGTGGGTTCCGCCATTGACGGCATGGGGATTTACGCCCAGGAAAGCACCGCCAAGGCCTTCGGCAGCGAGTCCTATCTCATCTCCCAGGTCGCCCAGGTCGGAGGCCTCACCCGCAAGCAGTATCAGGAAAAGCTCCGCTACAACCGCCCCATGAAGATGGAGGAAGAGCGCTACCTCGAGGCCTTCAACAGCGAGCACACCCTCTGGTCCGGGTATCGCCAGACTCAAGTCACAGCCAAACGCGAGAACCTGCAGTCGGAAGAAACCAGTATCCTCGGCGCTTCAGCCGACCTCGTCGATATTCGCGATATCGTCGTCGAGGCCGGTCGCTTCTTCACTCCCACAGAGGAGCAAGCTTCCGCCACCGTCGCCGTAATCGGTGATGATCTCCGCAACAACCTCTTCCCCGGCGGCGGTTCCCCCGTCGGGCGTACCTTTAAGATTCAGGGCAACGACTTCCTGGTGATCGGTCTCCAGGAACGCCTCGGCTCCTCCTTCGGGCGCAGTCAGGACAACTCCGCCTACATCCCGCTCACCACCTTTAACCGCCTCTTCGGCTCCGGTCGCGGTATGTCGATTTTCGGCCGTCCCAAGCCAGGCAGTGGCCTCACCATGCAGCAATCGCTCGATCTCGCTCGGGTCTCTCTGCGCAACAAGTTTCACCAGAAGCCCGGTGAACCCGACCGTTTTGACTTCCTTACCCCCGACGCCATTCGCGGCTTTATCGACAGCCTCCTCGCTCTCGTCGCCGCCATCGTCGTCCCGGTCACCCTCATTTCCCTCGTCGTCGGCGGCATTGTCATCATGAACATCATGCTGGTCAGCGTCACCGAACGCACCCGCGAAATCGGTATCCGTAAATCTCTCGGTGCCCGCCGGTCCGACATTTTAATGCAGATCCTCATCGAGTCCGTCATCATGGCCAGCGCCGGCGGCTTCCTCGGTGTTGCCATCGGCGCCACCATGACCACCATCCTGACCGCCGTCCTCGGCGTCACCCTCCGTGTTTCGCCCTTCTACGTGTTGCTCTCCGTCTTCGTCTCCGGCGCAGTCGGTGTCGCCAGTGGTTGGTACCCCGCGTCCAAAGCTTCGAAGCTCGACCCCATCGTGGCCCTCCGCGCAGAATAGTGATGGCTTAATCAATGCAGATATCCGTTCGCGAAAACATCGGCATGGCCGTCTCCGCCGTCTGGACCAATCGCTTCCGGTCCGGTCTCACCATTCTCGGCATCGTCATCGGCATCACCACCGTCGTCACCGTGGCCTCCCTCCTCAGTGGCCTTCGCCAGGGAATTGTCGTCTTCTTCCAGGAACTCGGCCCCGATAACGTCTTCGTCTACAAGACCAGCGGCGATCCCAGCGGCAATTTCGCCCCGCCCAAGGAACAGAAGCGCCGTCCCCTCAAGAAGGAATACGCCGAGGTGATCCAGCGAACCGCCACCACCGTGGATATGGTCTCCATCCAGCTCTTCATCCCCGGTTCCACCAACGGCCATATCGCCACCGCCAAGGTTCCCGGCTTCGAAACCGACAGCTTCTCCATGGTGGGCACCACCCCGAACACCGCGCAGACTTCCCCCAAAGATTTCGATCAGGGCCGTTACTTTACTGAGGAAGAGAACGAACGAGCCCTCCACGTTGTTGTCATCGGCTTCAATCTGGCGCAGGCGCTCTTCCCGAACGGCAATGCCCTCAACCGCAGCTTCATGCTCGATGGCGCGGAATTTACCGTAATCGGCGTCCTCGCCAAAGCAAAAGGCGGCTTTTTCGGCGAAAATGGCACCGATACCCAAGTCTCTATGCCGATTCGAACTGCCGAATCCCGCTACCCGCAGATTGACCGCTACATGATCACCGCGAAGGCTAAAGAAGGCATGCGCAAAGACTGCTTCGACGAAGTTGACGGCATCCTTCGCCGCATCCGCAAGCTGAAGACCGACGAACCTGACGATTTCTCCGTTTCCACTCCCGACCAGATCATTCAGCAGTTCGACAAGATCACCGGCCTCGTCGGCCTCGTCGCCATCGCCATTTCCGCTCTCGGCCTGCTCGTCGGCGGGATCGGCGTCATGAACATCATGCTGGTCAGCGTCACCGAACGCACCCGCGAAATTGGCATCCGCAAAGCCCTCGGAGCCCGCCGCCCCGATATCATCAGCCAGTTCCTCTTCGAAGCCACCGCGCTGACCGGCCTCGGCGGTCTGCTCGGCATCGTCGTCGCTGTCGGCATCACCATGCTCGTCGGCGCGCTGGTTCCCGCCCTCCCCAGTTCCGTCCCCACCTGGGCCGTTGTCACCGCCTTCACCGTCTCCTGCGCCGTCGGCCTCTTCTTCGGCGTCTGGCCCGCTGTAAAAGCCTCCCGCCTCGATCCCGTGGAAGCCCTTCGCTACGAATGACATCAACCAAAGACGTACGCAGACGCCGCGTTCTCGAAGAAGCCTGGGTCGGCGACGCCGTCCTCTCCCTCTGGGCCCGCCGCTACGTCCTGCGCGAAGTCGGCATGCTCGACGCCCCCCGCTTCGAACGCATGACCTCCAACCAGTTCCTCGTAGCCCTCGGCGACCCCGCCGAAGTGGAAGCCCAAATCGGCCGAATCTACGAAGACGAGGGTCTCGAAGCCGCCTTCGCCTGGCTCGAAACCAAACTCCTGCCCATCCACCTCAAACAGGAAGCAAAACGCCCGCGACCCTACGTCAAATCCCGTTCCGTAAAATAAGATCCATGGTGCGTCCTGACAGACGCGATGTTCTGACAGGTGAAAGTCCTGTTCGGGTAAGCGCCGGAGCGCCCGGTAGCAGACTCCAGGCGGGAAGAGCGATCCGACCGTACGAAGCGGAGTGTCGAAAGCCCTTGAAAGTGAACGCAGTAGCCTCGTCATATTTTCAGCCGAAAGGTGTTTCAGCGGGCCGAGCCGCTCATGTCACGGTGAAGGCAACAGACAGCATTCTGCAACGGGATGGGATGTTGGACCTCTGCGGGGTTTGGAGCGGTGGCACGTTGGGAAAGAGCATGGCGGAACAGGAGAGACCCTACCTGGCAGTCGAGTCGGACAAAGACCGTGGGTATAAGGCCGGAAGGCTGAAGTCACACGGAGCCGGGAGGGAGTCCGAGGGGCTGGTAGTACCTGAGAATGCGTGCAACACAACGCGCCGGAGGGAAGGGGCCCTGCTTTGGTCGGGTTTGTGATGGAGGTAAGCGCGAGGGCATGTCAGCAATGACCAACACCCCCAATGAAAAAGTACGACAACTCCAGCGCAAACTATGGGTGTGTGCAAAGACGAGTAAGACACGGCGGTTTCATGCGCTTTATGACCGTATCTACAGGGGTGACGTCCCGTGGGAAGCATGGAGACGAGTTCGCAGTAACGGTGGCGCGGCAGGGATAGACGGGGAGACGATTCAGGCAATCGAACGACGAGGGCCGGGAGAGTTTTTGTCGGAGATCGAAGCGGCGCTGCGGGCAGGTCAATATCGTCCTTCAGCGGTGAAGCGGCGATACATACCGAAAGCAGATGGGAAGCAACGACCATTGGGAATACCGACGGTACGGGATCGGGTGGTGCAGATGGCGACGAAGTTGGTGCACGGTTTGAAAGGGGGAGTCTAGAAACGGGCGGGCGAAAACGCCGTGAGGGTGTACAAAGGATTGTGTAAACGCGGTTCTCCGGTGAGTAAGACCATAGGAGAACGGCATGACAATCAGAAAAGAGATAATTGACGAGTTGATCGCCACGAGTGGC
>CAIYVZ010000161.1 GCA_903929755.1 uncultured Acidobacteriia bacterium | reverse complement strand
GTCTCGCCGAAACGCTGCTGCAGTTGATGCCGCGGCTTGTAATTGGTGATTTGGGTGCTGGCGAGGGAACATTTTCGCAGTTGCTGGCGCAACGGGCAGCAAAGGTGATTGCAGTGGACAATTCGGCGAAGATGGTGGATTTTGGGGCGAAGCTGGCTTTGGAAAACGGGCTGACCAATCTGGAGTACCGGCTGGGCGATCTGGAAGATCCGCCGATTGAGCGGGAGAGCCTGGATCTGGCTTTTTTCAGCCAGAGTCTGCACCATGCGCCGCATCCGGTGAAGGCTGTGGCTGCGGCTTACCGGTTGCTGAAGCGGGGTGGCAGGATTGTGATTTTGGACCTGAAACGGCATTCGTTTGAGCAGGCGCGCGAACTGTATGCGGACACCTGGCTCGGGTTTTCGGAGGTGGAACTGCGCGGATTCCTGGCGCAGGCAGGGTTTCAAGGGGTGCAGAGCTGGATTGTGGACCGGGAAAAGGGATCCCCCTTTTCCGAAACGATTGGTTTCGAGACGATTCTGGCTGTCGGCACCCGCTGATGTTGGTTGGTGTTTGTTCGCATTGGAGCGCTCCAAATCTGTGAAATACCCGGGGTATTGAGGCCGGTGCGGAGATTGCCTCCACCGCCTAAGGCGCGAAACCGGATCGTGGCCGCACACGCTCATCCAAGTCAGTCTGAAAGAAATTGGGCATTCACGGGACCCACTTGCAGAACTCACCCGAAACGGTCTTGACAAAGGTCTCTTAGTGTAGGCAGGCCGGTTTCCGTTGTTTTCTTCTCCCATTCGGAGCACGGAAGGTGCGGAATGGCGTCTGGAGGATGGCTGAGGACACGCCGCGACTGGGCCTGTGGGGGAGGCATGGCAGGAAAGCACTGGAGGAATCCAAAATCTCCCCAGCAGGCTAAACGGGTGCGGCCATACGCAGCCACTGATCGACCGTCAGAGCCAGCACCCCGAACATCAGATGCGCCATGACTTTGGCTGCGCCCCGTACCCGAATCTGACTGGCCCCGAATTCGTCCTTCAGCCGGGCATTCACTCGTTCGCTCATGGTGCGCGTCTTATAACGCTCCCGTTGCGCCCATGTCAGTTGCGGCGTGGGCTGATCCGGAAACACTTTCTGCATTTGCGACGGTTTCTTCGTTCCGCGCCTCGGATGGACCGCGATGATCGGCACATGGTTCAGCCGGCGGCTGTGCTCGTGAATCGTGGCGGCGTCGTATGCCGAGTCCATCAGTTCATACAGGTGGACTACACGCGCCGAGGTGATCGTCATCAGGGGAATGGCCACCTGCGAATCGTGCACACTGGCGCTGGTCAGAACCGCGCTGATCGGCAGTTGCCCGTCGGCGACGTCCAGGTGTAATTTGTAGCCCCTCCAGCTATGCTCGTTGCCCTGACTGTTCCTCTTTGTGCCCGTGTCGCACTGCCGCGGCAACTCTTTCAGCATCCGCTCCAGCTTCTGATGGCGCTGCCGCTGGATGCGCGTTCCGCGATCCGCCGCTTTGGCCCTGACGAAGCCCCCTTTCGAACCTTTCTTCCGCCCTGTTCTGCCCGTCGATTTCTTCTCTTTCCGTTGGACTGCTTTGGCGGCTTTTTGTGCCGCCGTTTCCGGATAACGCTCGCGTACCGGAATGGCGGTCGAATCGCGCGCGATGTGCCCGATCAGACGACCTTGCTGCGTCGAGGCGATCACGGCTTCGTGCAACTGCTGCGGCAGCTCCGTTCGCGCGAACTCATCGAATGCACGGGAGAACTTCGATTCATGCGGCAACGCGCGCAGGCTCGGCCAGCCACAGAAACGCCGCAGGCATTCATCCACCTCCAGGCGCGAAATCAGATCCCTCGTGGTCGGCAGGTTCAGAATGGCTTTCGCCACGAACGCCGTCGCCAGAGCGGCACGGTCTTTTGCCGGCCGTCCGGTAGCCGACCGACGCGCCGATAACATCCGCTCCAAAGGCACCACCGCCATCACGGAAGCAAGCAGTTCGAGCTGTCGGCTCAGAGGACCCGCAGCGCTCCGCAGAACGGGAAACAAGTCCTCCTGCAAAAGATGGGCGAATTGCGTTACAAGCTGTCGCGGGTTAAGCTGCATGTGGGGTTGGCTTCTCTGATGCGGTCGTTTGGCGACACCAACTTAGCGCAGTTCAGCCCCACTTCCAAATCACTTCTTCAACCCTCTGTTTCTCCACACTTTCTACCCCACCGGGTTTTGCAAGTGCCTCGCGTGACGCGAAATCAGCGAACAAAATAGGCTGCATTTATCGCCGTGAATTCGCTCCATTTTTCGGGGAGATCATCCAACGCGAAGATCGCGGAAACGGGGCAGACCGGAACACAGGCGCCGCAGTCAATACACTCGACCGGGTCGATGTAGAGCATTTCGGCGTCCGCAAAGCGTCCGTCGTCCTTCTTCGGGTGAATACAATCAACGGGGCAGGCGTCGACGCATGCTGCGTCCTTGGTGCCAATGCATGGTTCTGCAATTACGTATGCCATAAGAGTTTGGGAAACTTCCAAGTTACCATACGGACCGTTACGCACAACCGGGTTTCATAGCGGGTTTCCCTACTTGCGCACTGCCCCGGTTAAGGTCAAGATAGTGGAGATGGCC
>CAIYVZ010000160.1 GCA_903929755.1 uncultured Acidobacteriia bacterium | reverse complement strand
GTTCCGATCTGATGCCGATCACCATTCCGATACTACATTCGTAAAGTGATCGGCATCAGATCGGAATGCTGATCGGCTTCATCTCGGAATCGTGATCGACATCACTTCGGAATGCTGATCGACATGCCTCGGAATCCCCAAAAACAGAGTAGGAGCTTTTTCAGTCGATGCACGATTCCCTCACTTAAGCACAGTCGTCACGGAAATTGTCGCTCTCCGCGCAGCATTCGCTGCCCTATCACCGCAGCGCAGGAATCCAACCTCTCGCCCATAATGTCATTGGCGGGTCTGTACCCCTGAATACTCCGTCTGGATACGCCATCGCGGTCTCGGCCCCACACGCCTGCATGGTTATCGCCACAACGCCAGACTAGGGAACTGGTTTTACCGGTGGCTTATTCTCCGCAGTGGAGAGGGCCACGTCTATATCGTCACCGGGCAAAATAAGAGCCCCTGGCAGCGTCCGGTTCTCGCCAGGATAGTTATTGAAGACGATGACATTGGCGTATCGGGCATTCGGATCTGTAGAGAATGACGCGGAAATAAATCGAGGGCTGTTCGGCAGGGCAGCGACGGTCGGCCCTGCAACGGCATCCTTGCTCCATGTCCCGAAGCCAGTGACAGCGACATGGTCGTAATTCCCAGGTGCTGCGATCGAAGTCCGGGAGTTCGTGCAGCTAACCGAGGCCAGACGGGTAAGCGTGAAGGTTCCGCCCGAGGGACCAGAGTTGTTATTCGTATACAACAGTGAAGCTGGACGTCCGACGGGACTACAAGCGACGGAAAAATCGTAACTGAAGGTGTCGCCGACGGGTGATGTAAATGTCTGCTTATCGGCCATCACCGCACTGCCTGGATTACCCGGGTCTGCAAGGTGAGCAGCCTGGAGTTTGGCAAAAATATTAAGATTGCCGCCGCCACCGGGAGGTGAGGTCCAGCAGATGCCGAGGATGTACGCCGGGGTGGGGAAACAATAGGTTTCAAACGAGCGCTTATGGAAGAGATTAGCGCGAAACAGAGTCTGGCCGTTTGCGCCTTTCTCAAAGAGCGCATAATTCGGATCATTGGGAGCCTGCGGTGCGCGCATCGCGGCCAGGAGGAAGGGATCTTGGGTGACCCGCCCATTATTATCTGGAAGAAGCTGCTCAATAATTGTCTGGTCGATGTACATCGGATAGAGAAATTCACCAATGATCTGCCCGCTGGTTAAGTCGATGGACCCGGAGACGCGATTATGAACTTCGTCTGCGAACAGGAGCTTGTGTTGCTCGTAAGTGACATTTGGAAATGTGAGCCGCTGATTGGCCCCGAGAAGGAACCCGCGGAAGCCGGCCCCGAGCAAGGGACTATTGGGTGGATCTGCGAATAAGCCCTCGGGCGGCATCAGGGACATCTGGAAAGGCAATGTATTGCCCGAGCGGGTACCAAATTGAAATTGAATTCTGCCCTGCAACTCCGCTCGCCCGGGCGCATTTCCGCCCTGCTGGGGGATCCCGAGCTCAAAATCATCGCCGAAGGAACTGTAACGGGAGTTTACGGTATAGATCTGCACCGAGTTTTCCGGGAACTCGGGGCAGTTTGGGGCACAAGGGGTATAGCCGAGAGTATCCCGGGTATCCAACTGGAGATGAGGATGGAAACTGACGCCTCGGGCAACGAAGCTCACGCAGTGTGCCGCCTGATCGCAGTATGGCAGTGGGAAGCGGACGGGATCTCCGCCGATGTCATTGCCGAGTGCCAGGAAAGTGCTGCCTCGGAAATAGAAGTCAAGTAACCCATCTGGACGTTGCGCGAAACTGGCCCAGGCCGTACCGCGCACACCGGGAAAAGAAATCACCGGGAAAGGCAGCTTGGGGTTAACCTTGCCGATCGCCAACAATCCTGAATTCACGAAGTAGGAGTTCCAAACCAAAGTATTAGGATTGGCGTACCCAGTTGTCAGATCGAGATCTCCGGACGATAAAACCATCGCGTCTGAGACCTGATTTTGGACAATCGGGAACTTATAACCCAGAGGTGCACTGAGGATGGCATTGTCCCCGGTCAAAGTGTGCTGAATAACTACGAAGTGGGCCGTGGTGGGGCCCGTAGGAAAGAACTGGATGGTTATGTTTCCCCGGAGGTGGCTGTCGAACAAGGCCGCCCCGCCGAAGAGTTGATTTCCACATGTGCCGAAGACAACTTCCTGGGCAGCTGTTTCCCCGGGGAATGCCGGGGTAACGTCGGGGGAGCAGTCCACCAGGCGGAACTGATCGCCGTAGTAGCTTCCGTCGTGATTCAGGGAAAGAGTTTCGAAGTTCCCTGCCGGGAGTTTCAGCGGCACCGGCAGACGATCAAACAGGAAGATTGGCGGGTCAGCCTGTGCGGCGATCGGCAGCAGGCCCATAACGCAGACGGCTAAAGCCATTCCGGCGCGGCGGCGAGGGGCAGCAGGAGTAACGGAAGTGTTTAGTTTCATTGGCATCTAACCCTAGTTTCCAATCCCAAGTGAGCGAGGTGTGAACAGTTGACCACCCAAGGCCGGTTTCAAATACTGAAGGGCTGGATCTGTTGCGGCGACGGAAGTGAGATTCAGCAGCGGGAATGACTGATGGTAGGTTTGATTCAGAAAAGCAAGAATATCGTTCGTAATGAGAGCGTGCCCCGTGGCACCGGGGTAGATCCCGTCCAGCGAATAAAAGCCCCCGAGGTAGTCGCCGGTAACCGCAGAGGTCCCCGCGGTTGTGCCAGCAACCTTGATCTTGTGCATAAAAGCGTTGAGGTCGTACACCACTGCGCCATTGGCTTTGGCAGCCGCGACGATCTGGGCGTTGAGCGCATTCACACTGCTGGTAATAGCGGCTGCGGTGGTCGCGGTAAGGACTGCGTCCGCAGGCAGAGTACCCAGGCCGCCTCGCTGGGGAATAATCTCTTGTATCGGGATCTGCAGCGTCATCAATTGATTGGAAATTAGCTGAAGGCCGTTTCGTGTTACATAGTCCTGCGGGCCCATATTGTAGGCGAGGGACAGGACGGAGGGGGTAGCCTGGACGATGGATGCCGCGGCCTGCACGGAGTTAAAGTAGCCGGTATCAAGGGGATTGGGGATCGTAGTGACGATCACTTGGGACTGCAGCGCCCGGAGACCGGCAATAACGGTGCCATAGCTCGTACCGAAAACGGTCGGATCGGGCATCAGTGCGGGATTTCCGGCAACTGCTGCATTAAGCGCCTCATAAAACCCCAGTTCGACAAGAGTTACGGTGGGGAACATTGCCTTGGCATACTCAAACTGCGTCAAAAGCGGGACATTCGCCAGAAGCAATTGCGGATATCCAAGGATCATGTTTAAAACCGTCTGCTTCATGTTGCTGCGCTGTACAATTGGCGCAACCGGTTTCATGGTGAGGGCGTCCTGGAGCGTGAGGCCGGGCACCGACACATTGGTAATGAGAAGGGGCGGCGTGGCGATCGGCGCTTTGGTGCTGTCAGTCGGAAGGTAGATCTGCCGGACCGCGCCCTGCGGATATTTCTGGACCTGGACTTCCTGGCCTGGATAACCGACAACATCCCCGATTCCGGGGGGTTGGATAAGAGGTTGTTCCATGCCGGTGCCCATTTGGGCGGCCAGGAGCGCAGCAAAGTCCTTGTTCTGGACAACGCTGCTCAGGCCAAAATTTGCCATCCCGGCGGCCAGACCTTCACCCATCACGACGAAACTGGTGGTGTCCAGGGTTTGGGCACGGGTGTGGCCCACAAAACATAATGCGAGTACCGGAAGAAGGGAAACACTTTTCAGCTTCATGGATCTTTGTTCCTAGTGCTTTCTGAGGGAGAAGTCTGACATGTCGAATCTGAGGGATGTCCCGAAAACGTAGGCGAAGTTATGGTAGAGCCCGTTGGTCCACTGGTAGTTATTGGCCGGGACATTGGTGGTCCTGTCAACAAAATTCATCCCTTCATAGAAGAAGGACATCTCTCGTTTTCCGAAGACTTTGGTGGCACCGACAGTGAAGCTGTTACGATTTGCGTCGGGGAACAGGGGCCCGACGCTTTGGTCGGGCACGGGAGAAAGGTCAAACTGGTAGCCGACACGGACAGTAGTGGTCGAGTTCAGGCTTTTTTCAGCTCCCACTGCGAAGTTCCATGAATTTCGGAAATTGAAGTTCAGGTCTTTCTCAGCCGGCAGTGCAATATTATTTGCCCCGGTTGTATCTTGATATTTTTTGTCGGTGCTCTTCTCGTTAATCGAGAAGTTAAGAGGGATTCTTTGGAATTTCTTGTAGTCCTGCATGCGCGCATCGGCGACAAAGGTGATACCGAAGAATTTCGAGTTCGAGAAGCCGATACCGTATGTGGCGGGGGTAGGCATTGTGGCTGAGATCGCCTGATTGGGAAAGGCGTTGGGCAGGAAGTTGGGGCCAATATACTGCTTCAGGGCATAGGGCTGGTCACCGAAGGCGAAGGAAGCCTGGCCCTTCAAATGATTCACGACCGAAGTGCGGTACATCAGGCCAATATTCGTCTTACTCGCCGCGTGCTTCCAAAGCAGGCCCGCTGCCAGAGCTGGACTGTTGGCGGTGCCGGCGACTCGGGACCGGCCTTCGGGCAGAAGGCGAGAAATGATTAAGGCCGCTTGATTGACGGGGACACCGGGAAGGACAGAGGCGGCGGCAGTGCGACCGAACTTCAGCGCGTCGTCGGTGCCAAGTGGATTTAAGAAGCTCTGTTCCAGTTCAAGGTGGGTGTGAACGAAGGTAGGCGCGATGGCGATGCTAAGGTTGTCCCTCACCTTGTAGGCGACGGTGGGTTGAAACCAGAAGGATTCGAGACGAACACGAGTACCGGCAAAGCGTCCCACGAACTTTGTCAGGTTTGGATCGCTGTCATGAAAATTGGTGGAGTTAGCGGATAGGCCGAATGGGGTGAAGATGCCAAAACCGATGGTTACTTTCGGCGAGAGTTGCTTGGTGGCAAACAACGAAGCGAGCGGGATGAAGTGTGGCTTTATCGACATCGAGTAGCCCTTCGAGGGAACTACCTGACCAACCGGCGTCGACGATGGCGTATACCGAAACAGCCCGACAACAACAGTGTTGTCCATTTCCAGATGTGTCCCCGGCTGAAACGCGATGCCGGCGGGATTGTAAAATAGGGCGGAGCCGTCATCCGCCTTGGCGATGAAAGCCGTACCCATACCGGCGGCCCGGGCACCCAATTGGCTCACAGAAAAGGCAGAGCCGAAACAAAGCCCCGCGCTGACCAGACCCAGCAGCGAGGCAGCGATAAAGCCTACGTTGCGCGGCCTGTTCGGGACCTCGATTGGGAAGTTGAGTCGAGTGGAGTTCCAAGGTGGTGGCTTTGTCATTCAGCTTTCCAGGTAGAGACGGCGGTCTAATTCAGATGGGCCTTGGGGTCCTCCCGGTTTGTAGCGAAAATCTCTACGGCAACCGATCGAACCACAAGGCCCTGGGGATTATTGAGATTACTTAACGGAGTCGGATCCGGGCTGTCCCAGACCGAGGAGGTGCCGGGTGGAATCCTGGTTACCAGGGTTGGTACCGGAACCGGAGAACGGGGACATAACAGCGCAGGAACCCAGCACGAGGGGGCCGTTGCCACGGGTAAGATCTGTCACTTGCGGAGCGCCACCAGGCGTTGCACTCACAAAAGTGCCGAGTTCGCCAATAACAGCCACGGTGATGCCACCAGGCATGAAGTTGCGGAGGTTAGCCGTGGTGCCGTCGGGAAGAACGAAGTCAGCGGTGTAAGCCCACGGGCCGGAATTGACTACGAAGGAGAGACCCTTGGCGACCGTGAACATGTTTTTCTGGAACTGGTAGGTTCCGATCAGCTGGCCAGTCTGGAAGCCGTCGAAATCGGTCCAGTCTTTGGGCGAACTGTTCGGGTGGTAGTAGTAGCTGATCGTGTGGGGCTCAAGGAAGACATTGGCGATGTCGTAGTTGATGCTCTGGGAGGTAACGATTTTGGAGAAGACTCCGGTAATTGCAGCTGTTGTGGGATCCTTTACGGTGGAACCAGCCCTGTAGAGGTACTGCTCGGGTATCCCGGCGATATAAGGGAAATAAAGGACGGCGGAACCAAAACCAGTGGGCTGACCGGTCTTACAGTCGATCCCAACAATGTTCCGGGCGACGATGTGCTGCCCCATGCCACCGACGGGAACAACCTGGGCGTTGGCGGCTGAGATGGCCGCGATTGCACCGAATAAAATACCTGCTGCGCGTTTATTCATTTTCCAAACTCCTTGAAAGCGTGATTTTACATACCTAATTAACTAAACAAAGCTGCGGGCCACTTAAAATGGCGTGGCCGCTTCCAGCACTGCGGGCATCCGCCCGAACCGAAAATACTAACCCTGGCCCTCTAAAATGTCGCGCGATCCGTTCCGGGGCCGCAACACCAGAAGTCCCACAGACAAAGCCAGGCAATAGGCGACATCAGTGAAGATTTTGTAGAGAAACATGGGCATGATGACGGTCTGGACGATCATGATCAGACCATGTGCAACGTTGGCCCAAATCGTGAAATCAATGAAGGATAGATAGGCCAGGGGCTTGCGGGCAGCCACGAAAAAATAGACGCCCCAAACGAGGTAGACACCCTCCAGCATCAGTTCAATGTGCTTGGCGAGGGGTTCCCACCGCATGAACCGCATTGCGCCGCCTTCTTGAAGAATTGGAGCGTCGAACATGGTAAAGAAAAACAAAAAACCAAACAACGCAACCGAAATCACGCCGTAACAATTCAGAAACAATTTTAGATTCCGCAACGGCTGTTGGACCATTTCACGCTCCCTTTGCTCAGCTTGGACGAAGCTGTGCTGACCTTGGCACCAAAATCAAGCTCGATGTTAGCATCGGGTCAATGGGCTGTCAAGGTCGTTTCTCGGGCCGGCGATTAAGTGCGATTAAATACAGATGCAATAAACAATAAAACTGCCAGTACTTAATTAGTTGACAGGTTGCTCATGATAAAGGGGCCCCGGATAGGTAAAGCACCGCTGGGTAAAGCACCGCAATGAAGGGCCGTCGCCATCAAACGCGGTTTCAGACGAGACGCGGCAACGAGTAGCGGAACTGGCTCGTGGAAAGTAGCCCGCAGCAGCCGAGGCCACAAAAGTACCGTTCTCGACGGGAACGGCGGGAGCAGGAGGGCTTGCGAGTCGGTCAACATGGCCCGGGGAACAGGTGTCGGTCGCGTGGTAATCTGAAGCCCATGAGAGGGTGTTTTTTGGGGTGTGCCGCCTGGATCGTTCCGGCTTTCGTTTGCCTGGCGGGAGACGGCCTCACGTCCGCCCCGAAGACAGCGCAGGGGATTGAAACGGGGGGCTTTCGCCTGGGAGCAGCTGTGTTGTTGGATTCCTCAAACGTCCCCTTCATTGCCCTAAGCACACTTTCATCCGGACATTTTGAGACTACCAGGCTGGAGCGTTACGTTTTGGCGCGGGCGGTTCTCGATTCCAAGGGCAAGCCCATTCTGGCGTCGGACGGCAGCATCATTATCAGCGTTGACGGGACCATCGGTTCTATTCCCGTCAAGGTCTACCGTAAATCGAAGCCGCTGCCCCCGGTATCCGCTGGTGAGGAAAGGGAAGCCGCGCACGTGGCCGATCTGCAGTCCAGCGCTGACTGGCGGAAGGCCCATATGTTCGCCCTGAAGGAAATCGACAGGGGCAGCGTGAAGCTGGAGAACTCTGCCATCCCGGCGGTTTCCCCGGGGCAGCATTATGCGGTTTATCGGATCGACTGGGACTTCAAAAAGTCGGGCGGGTTCTTTATCCGCTACCGGGCGCTGAAAGTCGGCGACGTCGTGGTTGACCACGTAAGCGCAGAAGACGTCAGTGGCTCTTATAAAGGGTTGCCGATCCGGCCCTCCGATATTGGGGCACACGGCTATGTGTACAGTGTTTTTGTTCCGTAAAGCGATGAAAGAACCATTAGACGGGTAGTCTTGGTTGTTTCGGGGCGCGAAGAGCGCCGTTATTGTGGTGGTTCACGATACTCTTTGTTGACTAAGCCACGGAGCTGAACGGATGCAAAGTTGGAGCTTTGGCCGTTCCTGGCGCGTTTTCGCGGAAGCCCTGTTCGACGGCAGGATGCACGGCAAAACTGTGGTTGGCAACAACGTCACCGCGGGGAATCACCTTCGAGCCGAAAGACGAAAGAACCCAGGTTACTCTCGACCACTCCAGCGTCCCGACTTCGCAAGCCGATTCGTACAAACAGGGGTGGATCGATTTCTACTGGGTTCCGATGAAAAGCTATTTTAATAAGTAACCGTGTCTCGGGAAACTAGGGGACGACGATTGCGCTCTGTGGGTTATCCGCGCTCGACACGGTACCGCCATCAATCTGAATCTGGATGTACGGTACCCCGTTGTAGTTGGTTACCTGCACAGTTGCCAGGTGTGGATCGGAGTTCTTGCTCCACTTGCCAAAACCGGCGAATGTTACCGTATCTCCGCCAGCGGCAGCCTGTGTGGAACCACGAGAATTACCGCAGCCGGCCGTCGCCAGGTTCTCCATCGTGAAGGTCCCGCCGGTCTTACCCGTCGAAGTGTTCGTGTAGGTAAAACTTGCCGTCCCCACACCATCGCAGGGAATGCTGTACGTGTAGGAGAAGGTATCGCCCAGTTGAGATTTCACACTGGTTGCACTTCCCGTCTTCAGGGCGCGCGGCCCGTCAATCGCTGACGTAGCCTGCACCAGCAGTATGGGATCCAGGGTGGATCCGGTACCGGCGGGAAAAGCCTTGTTGGCAGTCAGTTCCGGCGACGGAAAAAGAAAGCCTGCGAAATCGATTTTCAGATTGGCGCTCATGTGGAACACCGTTTGGCCAGTGGCATCCTTCGTGAATGAGGCTGGCCCGCGGAACAGGAAAGAGCCGGGCGGGATGGCACCGTTGTTCACACTCAGCAACGAGAGCAACAAATTCTGAATCAGGAAGCCCCGGTAGGTGATATCGCCAACTATCTGGCCGGTCTTTAGGTCGATTGCGCCCACACACGGCTGGAAGGTGTCATCCGCAAACAGAACGTTTTCAATGTAGTAGTCCTGCTTGGGAAAGAGAAGGTGCGTATCAGCACCCAGCAGCCCAAAGCCCACGCCCAGGGCGATCAGGGGAGAGTCTGGCGGTTTGGCAAGCAGCCCGCTGGCCGGGAGCAGCGACAGCGCGAAAGGAAGCGTACCACCGGAGGGCTCTCCGAACTGGAACTGAACGCGACCCATCAGGTGAGACTGAGCAAGGGCCTGATTGCCACCAAGCTGCGGGATATTCAGGTCGAAGTGATCGCCCGTTTCGCTGGCAGCAGTGTTAACGGTGTACACGCTGATCGAGTTGGGCGTAAAGGCCGGGCAACTCTGGCCACAGGCCGGAAGCGGTGTCGCGTCCGTTGTGAACTGAATATGAGGATGCAGAGCGGAGTTCGGTGCCTGAATGCTGGCGCAGGAAGCCTGCGGACCGCAGAAAGGCATCGGGAAGCGGACCGGTTCCCCAAAGATCTGATTACCAAGCGGAGCAAAGGTTGTGGCCGACATCGTGATGTCCAGCTTTCCGTCCCTGCGCTGCGTGAACTTCACGGCGGTGCTGCCGTAGGCTCCGGGGAAAGCGAAGGCGCCAGCCTTCAGCCGGGGATTGGCGTCCGCGAATGCGTGGTAGTAAGAGTTGTCGATATTGACGCGATAGACGAAGTTCTTCACTTCGCCAGTCAGCAGGTTGAGATCGCCTGAGGAAATCAGCGCCAGATCGTCGAAAACGTACATATCGGTAACCGGAAGCTCATAAAGCACGGGAGCTTTCATTACCGCGTCATCACCCGCCAGATTGCCGGGATGGGATACCTCGAAATGCGAAATATTCGCGGCCGGCGGGTAAAACTTCACTTGTACGAGACCAGCGACGTGGCTATCATACATGGCGAGACCGCCGAACAGATAGTTGTGGCAGGTTCCGAACGGAAGATACTTGTCTTCCGGACAATCCACCAACTTGATGGCATCGCCGACGTAACTCGCACCTTTAACCAGGGGCAAAACCTCAACGCCACCCGGCGGGAGCGTCAGGGGTACGGGTAAAAGATCAGCCGCGAAGGAGAATGTGGTGGCGGACAGCAGCAGGGCGGTGAGAAGGAGAGATGATTTCATCGGGACGCTTTTCATCGTGAAACCTCAATGGGGCCGACAGGCCGCCGTGACTGGGGACTAATGAAGCGAGTCGCCGGATCGTTGCCTGCAGCAGTGGTGACGTTGACAGTCAGATAGGAAGTGCCATACGTCGAATTCAGCGTGGAGATGATGCCGTTGGCAATCAGCGCGTGTACCGTATTCCCGGGGTAGAAGCCACTCAGCGTGTAGAGGCCACCCAGGTAATCCGCCGTATATACGTTGTTGCCGATGGTCAGACCGTTCACCCGAAGCCCTCGGAGCAGCGCGTTCAGATCGTAAGACTTCAGGTTTTGATCCTGCACAGCCGTGGCGATCATCGCATTGTAAGCTTTCACCGACGCACTAATGGCGGCAGCGGCGGAGCCGCTAATTACTGAGCCTGCGGGAAGGGTTGTAATAGCACCCTGGCGCAGCATACGGGCCGCCGAAGTGACACCCTGCACCGTCAGTACATCGTCGGACTTGAGCCCGAAGACGCGCTGTAATTGGGCCGCTGTGGCGCCAACAATATTGGTGGCGCCGGAAAGCGTGGTGAAGAAAGCGGTGTCGAGGGGGTCCGGCGCGTTGAGCACGATGACCTTGGCCTGCGTGTCCTTCATGCGCTTCAGGATCAGCGTCATGTTGGTCTTGGCGGCAGCCAAATCCGGGAGCAGCCGGATATCGCCTGTCGCAGCGGCATCCAGAAATTCGGAGTAGCCCAGTGAGACGACAACAAACGTGGGAGCCATCTGTTCGGCATAATCGGCAGCAGTCCAGAGAGGCTTGTCATTCCCCAGAATCAGCGCGGGGTAGCCCAAAATCATGTTCGTCAGCGTCTGCTGCGGATCATTGGGCTGTACCAGCGGCCAGCCGGGTTTCCGCGTCAGCACGTCGGTGAGCTTGGCACCCGGAACCGACAGATTCTGCACAAACAGAGGTGGTGGAAACTGGGTGCGGACCGTTGTCTGGCCGGGTCCTGGGACGCGGACGGGAAGGACCGGGAAACCGGGCACGCTGCCTAGTCCCGGAGCTTCAATCAGAGGCAGTTCCATAGCCGTATTCAACTGCGCGGCAACCAGAGCGGGGAAGGCAAGCTTCTGGTAGGTCTCGCGCAGGGCGAAGTCATTCATGCCCGCCGCGATACCGTCGCCGACCACGATCATGGACCGGGGGTCGAAGGCGGGGCGCTGGCTAAACAGAGGGAGCGCAAGCGCCCCGCACAGCAGGCTTCTCTTAAAAGATTTCATCATTGGGGGATGACCGCCAGGGGAGAGACAGGCAGGTCGTCGTTGCCTGAAATTGACGGCGCAAGCGAGGAGCCTGGGCCTTTGTAAACGCGAGTGTTAGTGACTGTGACCGCCATGGCCTGCGGTAAGTAGGCGTACTGACCCGCCGGCATTACGTAAGTTCCGCCGCCGGGAACGTTGAGAGTAACCGTCCCCTGCATGACCCAGAGATGAGTGGCACCGCTGTTCTGAAACATGGGCGTGTGAGTGCCGGGCCGGAGCCGCAACAGATTGATGGTGTCGCCAACAGTGTTGTCGGAATCGATCAGTTTCAGATCAACCCCCTGCATCCACCCCGCGCCGGGGAACTTCCGCGACATATTCTGCCACGGCACAAAGAACGGGACCACGCCCACAGAGAGGACAACATCGTCACCAGTCATGCCGGGAGGCACGGCTGATCCACTGATGTTTTGCGGAACCGGAACGGCGTTCGGGAAGACGTTGCTGGGGCCCCAGAAGAGGACTTTCAAGGTTTGCAGCGCTGCGTCGGGGCCAAAGTCGATGTTCTTACCGAGCGTTGTGAAAGAGGCTCCGGTGTAGTCGATGGGGGGATTGATCGCTGTCTCGCGAACAACTCCCTCGGTAATGAAAGTCTTCAGCGAATAAGAGAAGATGCGGTGAGGCCCGGCTGGTCCCTCATACTGCGTGATTAGCTGGAACAGATCGTCGGCTTCGTCATGGAGGATCTGGTGCGTAAACTCAATCGGGAAGCCTTCGCCGAGGGGCGTCTGCGGCACCGTGGCGGGGTCGATCCGCTTGAAACGAGTAAGTAGCGCAGCGGGGTTCGTCGCGCCCCGGCCTGGCAGCCGGAAATCCTGGGCACCTTTGCTGGTCACCAGGTAAACGACAGCATCTCCCGGGCGGCCACCATACTGAGCGAATAAGGGCAGCGTAAGAGCCACACTCGCTGCGACAATTGCAAGACCTCGACGATATAACGCGTTAAAGTGTCTCATATCCATGGGTTGCTGAAATCGATTCCTGGAATAACCGGAGCGTCGTAATACTTGGCGCGAAGAGCTTTTTCTTCCTCGGGTCCGACCGGACCCTTCCAGCCCATAATGTCCCAGCCGGTCTTAACACTGGACGGCTGGAGGACCTGAAACTCTGTATCCTGCGCCAGGTGGCGGGGATAGTTGGAAAAGAAGGTGGCCTTCGCGGTAAACATGCAGAAGAAAGCCGCCACCACCAGAACATCACCGTAACCGTCAGCTTCAAAACCACCCGTGAGCGAGGTTGTAAAGTACTGGAGCTGAGCGTCGGGCGCCATGTTCAGGAAGAGATCGTTATAGCCCAGGGTTCGGGGTGCCTGATTAAAGGCGACCAGTGCTCCGATGAAGCCATCGAGAGCCTGCTGGCTGCCACCCAGGGCAACCTGGCCGACGAACACGTTGAGGCCGTAATCGGAAATGCCGGGCTCGAACGTTGCCCAGCCGGGATCCTGATCAACCGGGATGACCAGCTTGCAGCAGGCGCTGTAGACGGCAAGGGCCGTCGCCTTGTCGGCTGCGGTCAGGGCCCCGAAAGCCTTCGGACCGATAACATCCATAGCCGCTACCAGAGCACCGGCCTTGAAAATTCGATCAAAGAAGACTCGACGGGATACAACTTTGTCGAGTTCAGCTAAAGCATCGCGCATCATTATTGGGCAACCTCGTCCGTGGAGATGTTTTTCGAAGGAGTATTCAGGATCGAGCTGCGAACGAAAGCCCCGGCACGGGCCCCGATCGCCATGATCATGGAATTCGGGTTGGAGCTGATGTGGTTAGGGATCACGCTGGCGTCGCAGCACATCAGGTTGTCGACATCGAACGACATACAGTTGGTATCCACTACGGAGTTGGTGCGGCTTGCCCCGGCCCGGCAGGTACCCTGCGGGTGAAGTGCGCCGGCGGTGGTAACCAACTGCGTGATGGTCTGATTGAAAAGCGCGGTGGAGAGATTGGGGTTCGGATACATGTCGATAGCCCCCATCTCTTTGAAGATTCGGGCCGAGGTGCGGATCGAGGCCGTGAAATCGCTGAGGATTTTTGGTTCCAGAACTCCATCGACCGTTGCAACCGGATAATTGATGATCGGCTTTTCCACGCCGCCCATGACACGTCCATAAATGGAGGGCTTAAGTTGGAAGTGGAAGGCACCGACGCGCTGCGGGTAGCGGCGCATCAGGTCTTTGTAAGCCTGACCGAAGAAGCCAACCTGAGCGGCAACCCACGGAGTAGCGGCGGGGAAACCGGCGCTGGCGTGGATGATCACGTCAACCGGCTGACCCTTTTCGTCGAGAGGATAGTGGTAGCAGTTCCACTGGTAGCCGCGGTCAGTGTTCCAGCGTCCACCAGCCGGGGGCTCGGGAACCAGCGCGTCCATCGCTATGCCAGGGTGAGCCCGAAGGTACTGGCCCACGTTCTTGTTCTTGTCCCAAACCCCGGAGCTAAAGAGAATGGCCGGAGTACCGATAGCACCGGCGGCGACGACGACGAGTTTCCGCGCGGTAGCGGTGGTGGTGACGCCATTCCGGACGTATGTCACACCAGTGGCCTTGTTGTTGGTGATTTCCACCTTCACAACCGTGGCGTTGTCCAGAACCGTGGCACCCGCCGCTATGGCTTTGGGGATCTGGGTCTGGGCGGTGCCCATTAGAGAGTCGTACTTGCAGGGCATGCCCGCATCGAGACGGTGACCGCAGAAAATGCAATGAAACTTGTTGGTGGAAGTCTCATACATCTTAATCCCGAGGCGGTTCGCGGCCTTTTCATAGGCGATGCTGCCCGGGTTCCAGTTTTCACGTGGGGTACGGTGAACGAACTGGGTCTTCTCGCATTGCTGGAAGAACGGCTCGAAATCCTGCTTCGACCAGCCCTTGACACCAGTTTCTTCGGCAAATCCGTCGAAATCGACCGTCCGCGGACGAACCCAGGCGCCGACGTTCAGGAAGGTCCCGCCGCCGACCACGCGGGGCTCACGCTGGACAGCGGAGAAGACCGGGTTCGACTGATCCATATAGATCGGATAGGCGAAAAATGCATTCCCCTGACCGCCGGATGTCTTGCTGTCCGGAATGTACTTACCCAGGTTTATTTGGGTGGAGAACTTGCGGCGCGAGGGGCTGCCGATGCCAGGCGCCATCGCCTCGCCGGCACCGATGTGCGGACCTGCGTCGAGCAGCAACACGGTACCGTTCGCGGCGATTTCGCCAGCAAGGTACCCGCCACCCGCTCCCGCACCGCAGATAATTACGTCGTAGGTATCTGGCATGTTAACTCAATTCGCTCATTTCTTACTGGAGTTCTTGTGCTTGTTGACGACGTCGAAGCTCATGGACATGCCGGCAAAGTTGACGAAGTTGTCATAGCTGCCGTTGGTGCCCTGATTCAGATTCGCTGCGACGTTCGTCGTGCGAAGACGCATAAACATAGCCTGGTAGTACAGGGAGAATTCTTTGTTACCCACCTTGCGGGAGGCACCCATGGTGAAGCTGTTACGGTCCGTGTCGGGGAAGACGGGGCCGACGCTCTTGTCCGGTACGGGATTTTTGTCGTAGTACCAGCCGATGCGAACGTGGGTGATTGGGTTAATTTCGCGCTCGGCACCCGCGGCGACCTGATACGAATTATGGAAGTCGAAGACAAGGCGGCTCTCGGGAGGTAACTGCGAATCTTTATCGTTCGCCGTGGTCTTACCGAAGTTGATGGGCACATCTTTGAAGCGCTTGTAATCCTGCATCCGGACATCGACCGAAATCATGGTTTTGTTGATTTTGGTGATCGCAAAGCCCAGAGCGTAAGTGGCCGGCGTGGTGAAGGTACCGGACATTGTGGTGTTGGGGAAGGACTTGCTGAGGAAGTCCGCGCCAACGTACTTGAGAAGCGGGTAGTTGGAGCCAAAGGCGAAGGACGCCTGGCCTTTCAGGTGCGAGGTGACGGCGCTGCGGTACATGAAGCCGATATTGAACTTCTTTGTCGGGTTCTTGTACATGATTCCCGAGGTAAAAGCCATATTGTTGGCGGTACCGGCGAGCCGCGAGCGACCTTCCGGGAGGAGGCGGGAGATAACTTGCGCGGCCTGCTCTTTATCAACACCAGGAAAGACGGTGGAAGCAGCCGAGCGCCCGAAGGCCAGAGCGTCATCGTACGGATTCAGGAAGCTCTTTTCCAGCAGGAGGTGCGTGTGAACGAAAGCGGGGCCGATGCCGATGGCCAGATTGTCGGTTATTTTGTAGCCCACGGTGGGCTGCAACCAGTAAGCCTGGAGACCACCGCGGGTTCCGGCGAAACGGCCTGTAAACTTGGTCAGATTCGGATCACCATCATTGAAGTTGGTGTAGTTGTCCGCCAGCCCGAACGGAGTGAAAGCGCCGAAGCCGAGGGTCATCTTCGGGGAGATCTGCTTGGTGGCGTACACGGTTGCCAGCGGCAGGAAGTGGGGTTTGACGGTCCCCGAGAAGCCTTTTTGAGGGACAACGGTACCGGGAAGAGCGTCACTGGGCTTAAAGCGAAACTGACCGCTAAAAACAATGGAGTGCATCTCCATGTGGGTGCCACTTTGGAACGCGATGCCCGCGGGGTTGTAGAAGACGGCCGAAGCGTCGTCGGCGACGGCGGTAAAAGCTGTACCCATACCGGCGGCACGAACGCCCATTTCGTAGAGAGAGAAGGCGGACCCGTAGCAGGCGTGCGGCGCGACAACAATTAAGGCTGCAAGAGCAAGTTTCGAAACCTTTGAAGAGCCTGACTTGGGAAAGGCTGCCGGACTCGACTTCATGCGTGGACCTTAAGATCGGTGGAGCGTACTGTCATATTTGGAGCGCCTTGTTTTGTGGAAGGTAATGGGAGGGTGCCGTAAAGCACCTGACTAGCAGAGCGCGCTTGCGGGGCGCGAAGGAAGGTGGATTTCCGGTGACAAGCCCCATGCGGAACGGCAAGCCCGGAGGGGGCCTGGACAGGGGCCATATTGCCGCCCGAGCTGGCGGGCCGGACCTGGACGAGCTCGGCGGCGCCGTTCATATGAGGGGAAATCATCAAAAAACAATTCCGGGACTCAACTCTGGGATTCCTTATAAGTATAGAGCTATCAATAAGTATAGATGTACCAGTACCACCGAGTCCAGAGATGCCAGCGCGTGCCGCTCAAACTGAACTCCCAGAAGTGTTACTCTGGGCTCTCGCGGGCTCTTTTTGCCGCGCACTGCAGCTGGAGGCATAGCGGATGAGCGTTAAACAAGGGGCAATTCCCTCTACTTTCTCGGACCTGGAGCGATTCCTGGTTGAAAAGACCGAAGAGGCGCTTGTCCACGGCGTCGAGTTGCAGACGTGGCGGGCGGGGCCAAAGGCGGGCCTTCGCAGCTTTCCTCTGGACCTGGGAAAGCCGTTCCGGCTCAAGAACAGTGCCGAGGGCTATTTCGGGGAGACGAATATAGCGGGAAGACCGCGTTCTGTAATGGGGGCGAAACAAACCGTCCATTTCGGCAGACTGGACCGCCCGAATGCACCGGAACTACTGAAAGACTTCGTCTATAAAGAGTTTCTGACGCGAGCCCACTGGACGTATTCGGACGGAAATCCGGGCGGCTTCACGGTGGAGCAGTCCATATACAAAACGACCTCGGGTGAGTACGGAAAGTTTGAACAGGGCAAGACGGACGGCTGTGTGGACTGGCGCGAACTGAGCCTGGAACAGGGCCATGGCAAGTACCAGTGGGTTCTGCTGACGCTGCAGATCCATGACTTCATCTTCGAGATTGGGCCGATTGCCAAGAGGCTGAAAGAAGCTGCGTGCGTCTCGCCCTCGCCGCGTTTCATGAAGATTGAAGAGACCCCGGACGAGGCAGTTGTGCTGTCGATCCAGGTGGGGTATCCGTTCGTGGAGTTCGCGCCGGAGCCGAATATTTTCGGCTTTGGGCCGGGGAAATTCGGCATCGCGCTGAAGTACTTCACATTCAGGCTGCACCGTGACGGCGAAGTAACGACGGAGATGGACTTTCTGGCGGCGCCGCGGGCGGAGAAGGTGTTTGATTTCGGCAAATACGTCCCGGATCCGTTCTACGGGACGGCCGATTTGGTGGAGATGCTGACGCTGGGCTTTGTCAGTTCGGCTGGCTTCCACGACAAGATGGACACCAGTATGCTGGTAACCCATTGCCGGGTCCACCAGGCTTTGATGGATGGCCTGAGCGACGTCTGGAATACGTGGCTGGGAGAGAGCGCGGCCTGATACTCCAGTTCCCCACACTTCGAGACGCTTTTGAAAGCGGGCTGCGAATGGCGCAGACCTCGGCTGCAGTGATGCGTTATCTGCCGGGAAGCGGCGCGTTTGCCGACTGGCAGGAACTGGACAACAAGCTGGAAGCATTCCGGCTGTTCCAGTACCCGGAGCGGGAAGTGGGCGATCCGTTGCGGGAAGGCGCCGTGAGAATGGCGCTGCGGCTGCCGGATTTCCGGTGTATTTGGGTGCTGGAAGGCATCGCTTATGAAAGAGCGGTAAAAGACTCCGTGCCGCCGGGCATTCTACCGGACCGCACGGGCGTTTCGACGCATGCCGGCATGGGGACCGCTCTGGCCGAAAGGGCGCTGACACGGCTGGATAAGACGGCGGGCCCGGAGCGACTGCAAGCCATGATCCGGGATTTTGCGACCGAAACGCAGGAACGGAGTCGGCCTGGCTGGGAGCCGGCGGCGTTTGAGCCTCTGGGCCTGGTGACGCGGGGCCTGTATCCGGAGTGGCTGCAACGGATCTCGGAGGCGATGCCGGAAACAGAAATGCGCTCGCTTTACTGGCACGGGGCGGGGCGATCATCATACTTTGCTCCTTCGGGCTTCATTCCGCTGCCGGGCGCTCACGGGCGGATGCTGAGTTCGGCAGTGGAGGACTCCCCGGACGAGCTTTCGCGACTGAACATGGTGGCCGGTCTGGTGTGGGCGGCGGTGCTGGTGAATCTGCCGAGGCCGAAGGTGGCTGGGTCGTTTGCCGAGGCGTGCGAGGACAAGAAGCTGGGGGACGGGTTCCGGAACGGGCTGATTTCGGCGCTGATGGCGTGGCGGCATATGGCTCCTTTGGATGCGACTCTGTTGCGACCTTTTCTTTCGGATGAGCCGCCTTCGGGCTGCTCAAAAGCTTTGTGGCGAAGCATGGTAAGTGAGCCCTCGGTCTGGGCTTTGAACGAAATCTACCCCAAAATAGAGCGAGCAGGCCGTGTTGGGCATCTTTTCAGGTACAGGACGCCTGCTGAATTACACGAACTGGGCCGGGACGCGACCAAACAACTCTGAGGAACCGATGAGTCAGACACATACTATTGAAGGCTTCGTTTCGAGCCTGGTGAAACAATTCACCGCCAGACCAGGAACAATCGCGGGCGAAGTATCGAAGCTGGGCGCGGCGCGCCGGCAGACAGTGGCTTTACTGGCGAATGTGACGGACGAGGAGGCCCACTGGTCGCCCCGATTGGGCGCCTGGTCCGTGATCCAGGTAGTGGACCACGTTGTGCTGTTTGAGGCGCTTTACCGGGACTCGATTGCGAAGCTGATCGAACTGGGCCGACAGGGCCGAAAGACAGAGATCAAGTACACGCTGGCGGATATTGACGTCTCACTTCCGGGGATTCCGAGAGCGGTTTGGCCTTTGTTAGAGGGTCCGCTCGATTGCATGAATACCTTCGTGCCTGCGGCGCTGCGGCAAACATTTATCCGGTTCCCGGTGGTGGCGGCCAGGAGCCCGAAGATCGCCGACCCGAGGCCGGGCCTGACGCTGAACGGCATCCGGGAGGAACTGGTGTCGTCAGCGAAAGCGACGGCAGAACTTCTGGCGCACCCGCTGCCGGACGACGGGCAGAACATGAAACTCAGCCACCCGGTGCTGGGCGTCAACAACGTGGTGGATCTGCTGGGCATGATGACGGCGCATGAAGAACGCCACCAGAAGCAGATCCGCGAACTGCTGTCGCATTCCATGGGGGAACGGGACTCAGGTTAGCTAAGCTAGCCGGCAGCGGCCTGACTGCGGGACTGGAAGGGAGGGGGCTGGACGGAAGTGCCGTCGAGGACCTTTCCCCAGAGGACGTGGGTGCGTTTCGCCACCATGTCGTCGATATTTTTCTGAATCAGATTTTGGATATAGCGCCCGAACTCTTTCATGAGGCGGGCGTTTTCCGCGTCGGCGGGCTTGAGGCCCTGGAGCGGGACCACGGGCAGCATCCGGACGTGCCATTTAGAGGGCAACGGGATGGGGGCGAGGGGGAACAGGGGCGCGATGGGCAGGTAGGGCCAGCCGAGTTCCTTGACGACCCAGGAGGAATTGATGCGCCCGAGGATGGGGAAGATTTCAGCGTGACCGATGACGGCGGAGGGCCAGATGGGGGCCTGATTGAGAACGGCCATTTCGGCGAAACCGCTCTTGGTGAAGTCGCGGAGACGATGGGTCTGTTTGTAGGGCGTGAAGGTGCCGCGAATGCCTTCGGGGAACATGCCGACGAGGGCCTCCTGATCGAAGAGACGGCGGGCGTTCTCCTGGCTGGCGACGACGCCGCCGAGCTTGGTGAGGAAGTTCATCATGAACGGCGTGCGCAGCAGGGAATGGATGATGAGGAAGCGCGGGACGCGGCCGGTGTTGCGGAGCTGGAGCCAGAGGTGCATGACAGCGTCGAGGGGCATGAAGCCGCGGTGGTTGCTGACGAAGAGTGCCCTGCCCTGCGGGACGTGCTCCATGCCTTCGCACTCGATGCGCCAGTAGACGCGGCGGAGGAATTCGAACCACGTGCCCCAGGCCTTGATGTAGTCGACGTTGAGACCCCAGTCATCGTAGGAGTCTTTGATGAGGCCGGGGTTGGCACTCTTTTTTGACTTGAGGAATGCGGCGAGGGCTTGGACGGTGGAGTGTTTGGGGCTCCAGCCGAGTTCACGTCCGGCGCGTTCGTTGGAGACGGTCCAGTTGTACTGGAGTTCGGCGAGAGAGAGTTTGTCGGGGACGCCAAACTGGGTGGTGCCGGCGGCGCGGAGGGCGGTCTGGAGGGGGATAGCTCCGGTACCGGCCGCGTTGAAAATACCGACGGCGTTGGACTCGACGGCGGCGGCGAGGGCGGCGGCGGCATCTTCGAGGCCGATGAGCTGCATGTTGGGGTTGCGGCCGGCGATGCGGACGGCGGATCCGGCGGCGAGTTGGGTGGTGAACAAGTCGCCTTCCGCAACGCTGGCGACGCTGGAGAGGCGCACGGACGCGGCGTTGGAGTGGTTGGCGACGAGGTCTTCGAGGCGCAGCCATTTATTGGCTTCGGCAGCAGGGGGGAGGAGGGAAGGCCGGGATTCGGCCATGAAGCCGGGGTTTTTGGGGTTGGCTCCATACGCGTAGGCGTGACTGCGAAGGACAACTCGCTGGAGTCCGGGAGTGGCAAGGAGCGCGGAGAGCTCGGCTTCCGTACCGGGGAAGAATATGGCTGCCTCGGTGCCGGAAGCGGCTCCTGAAACGACCACGGAATGGCCGCGGCGAACGAGTTCGGCGGAGGTGGCCTGAGCGAGCGGACCGGAGAAACCTGCGAGTTGGACTTTCATGGGTTTTAATCGCCTTTCCTGGGTTTGGCCACACCGTGGAGGAAGGTGCGGCAGGTTTGGGACAGGACACGCTCGTCATCCATGGTTTCGACGTTGCGACCGCCGAAGACTTCGTGAGTGAGGAGAATGCCGGTGAGAGCGGCAAGGAAGATAGCGGCGGAGGCTTCGACATCGATTTCGTCCTGAAGCTCGCCACGGTCGCGGCGGATCTGGAGGAATTCGGTGAAGAGGAGGCGGCCCTGCATGATGAAGGTCCGGTAGTAGAGGGCACCGGCTTTTTCGTCGCGGAGACCTTCGGCGAGGAGCTTGCGGAGGAAGGGGATGCGGCGGCGGTACTGGTCGACGATGACGCCGGCGAGGACGCGGAGTTCGTCTTCGAGGGTTTCGCCGGGCATGCGGAGGTCGGGCGGCTGGGCGGCGCCGGCCATGAGTTCGAGTTCGCGTTCGAGGACGGACTGGAGGATATTGTCGCTCGAATGGTAGTGGCGGACGATGTTGAAGGCCGGGACGCCGGAGGCGCGGCTCAGCGTGTCGAGAGTGATGTCTTTGAGGGCGTGTGTTTCGAAGAGCCGCATGGCTCCGTCAAGGACTGCGCGTTGCTGTTCCGAATCGAGGGGTTTCATAGCTTATAGTGTTTCAACCTCACGAGCGTAACAGGCCGGGAGGGCGGTGTCACTGGCAAATTTCGATTCTGTACGAGAGTCATATACGTGTCCTAGCGTAATTTGCGTAGATTATCTGCCAAAGAGGACATGGTTTTTGTTATTCAGGCCGCCTTCGGGAAGGTGAGGAGGGCGAAAGGGGGTTGTTTGGTGCGGTCCCAGTTGCGGGATTTGTACCAGCGGGCCTCGGCTATGGTTTGCTTGTATGCCATTTCGCGGTAGAGGGTGGGGATGGAAAAAACGAAGCCGTTGACCTGAATGTTCGCTGGGGCTGAGTTGACTATGGTCGGTTCAGCACTGTCCTGCCGCATGCTCACGCATGGCGGCTCGGTAGAGCGGGGGCCGGAAGATTGGACTGATAGCTGGTTGGCGAGGAAGAGTTCGGCCTCTTCTCGGGCAGCGGCTTCGGCGGCCTGGCGTTTGGCCTGGAGTTCGTTGAGGTCCTGACGGTTTTGCCGGATGATGCGGTGGAGGCGGAGTTCGTAGAGCGCCATATTGGCGAAGGCTTTGTTGTCGGATCTCCAGGCGTGGGCGTGGCTGACGGCGGTTTCGGTTTCGGCGGAGTCGGCACCGATTGCGCCGACGTTTTCGTGGTGGGCGAGGCCCATGGTGTTGAATTCGATGCCTTTGGCACGGTTCATACGCCAGTGGTCCTGGGCGATGGAGACGGCGAGTTGGTCTTCGCAGGGGCCGACGGGTTTGAGGTCAGAGAAGAGACGCGTTTCAAAGGTGAGGTAGGCCTGGCGGTCGTCATCGTCCATGACGTAGAACTGGCCCGTTAGCCCATGGCGACGCGCGTTGTAGCGGGCTTTGGCTTTGCCTTCTTCGGTGCGCGGGCCGGAGGATTGCATGCTGTTGGCGATATTGGCCAGAAGTTGCGAGTGAGAGATCGGCGATTTCGTTGACATTCAAATTCCCTTCCTGGTTTGAGGAGTAACAGGCAGGGGAGCCGGTTCGCCGACGGAAGGGTTGTAAGTGATTGGCGGGATTGGGAAGATAAATTTGCGCCGATGGTGACCGGCAAATATGGCATACCGGGAACTGGCGCGGCTGCGGCCCGACGCTTTCCTGTCCGATCTGGCAAGGTCGCTGGCTGTGCTGGGCGTGGCGATCCGGGAGGAGCGGGCTGGCGACGCGATGGCTTCGTTCGCGGAGGCTATCGGAATCCTGACGCCGTTCTTTTTGGGGTTGCCGCAGGCGCATGGGGGCTTGATGGCGGCGATTTGCAAGAACTACCTGGAGGCGGCGGAGGCGCCGGGACTGGAGCCGGACTTTGCATTGCTGGGTCCGGTGGTTGAGATCTTTCAGGGCCTCAAGGGTGCGGCTGGGGAGTAGAACGGATCGGGTTCCGGGACCATTCCGAAGAAGGTGTATCCGACGATGGGGCCAGACACAGGGGTCAGACCGTGGCGGAGAGACCCGCTGCATCCGGCCCGCAAGTGGCTTGCCCGGGAGCGCGGGGTGCGGGGTTGGTTTGTTGGCATTCCTGTAGCCACGACATGTAGCTACACTTGGAAGATGGAAGTTGGAATCCGGGAAGCGAAGAGTAATCTCTCGAAGCTGGTCGCGTCGGTTGGACAGGGAGAGAAGGTTTACCTCACCAGCCGGGGACAGCGGGTGGCCGAGATTATCCCGGCGGCTACTAAGGGTGCCTGGCGGCTCGCTTATGGATCGTTGAGCGGCAAGATCACACTGTACCCGGGGTGGGATTCCCCGGCGGAGGACAAGAAACTGGAGCACCTGTTTGAGGCGCTGCAGGATGAGAGAGCGGAGTGACACTTCTGCTCGACACGAATGTATTCCTTCGGATCGTGAACGGAGACCGGCTGCCGCGAAACGCGCAGAGGGTTCTGGATCGGGAGGGGACGGAACTGCTGATCAGTATCGTTTCCGGGTGGGAGATCGTGATGAAGCCTGCGCTGAATTTGACGGCGGCGGATGTGGAAAGCAGCATGGGAATGATGGGAGCTACCGTACTGCCTGTTCAATTCCGCCACATGGAGACGTACTCGCGGCTGCCGGTGAAGGCGGAGCACAGAGATCCGTTTGACCGGATGATTATTGCGCAGGCGATGGCGGAGAAAGTTGCGGTAATGACTTCCGATCGAAGGTTCGAAGAGTACGCAGGCCTTCGGGTGATTTGGGATTAAAGAAGCACGGTGGGTTTCAATGGGCCTGGCGTTTGTCCAGAGGTAAGAGTTCGACGCGGCGGAACCAGATTTCGGCACCTTCGGACTGGAGCTGGATTTTTCCGGCGGTTGGGGTGACTCGGTAGCCTTTGTTGACGACGACGCCGTTGACGATGTTGGTGATGGTGTCGCCGTCGCAGATGACTTCCTGGCGGTTCCATTCGCCGAGGGGCTTTTCGACGTCGTTGGGACCGCGGTAGCCGAGCGTGTCTGTCCATTTCGGGTCGCGGCCGAACCAGTTGAAACGTCCTCGGTCCATGGTTTTTGGCGTGCCTTTTTCGTCCCAGTAGGGCTGGCCGGCCAACTCGTGAACATTGGCGGTCATGGTGGGGTGGCCTTTGCCGGCGATGAGGATGAAGTCGCCGGGCCCGCCTTCGATGATCTGGGACTCAATGGATTCGAGCCAGGTACCCTGGTCCTCACCGATGCCGTGGACGAGGATGCCGCTATCGCGCGCGCGTCCGGCGCGGGCTCCGAGGTTGGGACCGGCCCAGCGCCATTCGACGACGAGGTGGTAGTCGCGGTAGGTGTTTTTGGTGGTGAGACCGCCCCATTCTTCGCCGGAGACGCGGATGACACCGTCACGGACGGTGAAGACATGTTTGGGGTCCTGGAATTTGTTATCGATGAGCCAGGTGTAGAAGTTGTCGAGACTTTTTCCGTCGAAAAGGACGATCTTTTGGGTGGGGGAGATGACGGCGGGCGGAGTCTGGGCGACGAGGGCGAACGCGGCGAAGAAGACGGGGAGAATCCGCATGGAGTCTATTCTACTGCCTTGTTGTGGCGTGTGCTATTTCTGTGGAGCGGAGCGCCGCATCCGCACCCGGAACGCGGCAAGCGCGGCGAGACCGCATGCGCCTATCAACCCGGAGGCGGGTTCCGGGGTTTGAGAAACATCGGTCAGCGTAACGGTGACCGCGCCATGCAAGTCGTTCACGAAGTAAGTGGTGTCAAACCCCTGGCCATTTGCGAGGACGGGGCAATCGTCATGGACTCCGCCGATGAGGCAGCGGCTTGGGAAGCCCGGGTTTTGGGCCGAGTCCGTTCCGAAATCCTTAAAGCCGTTGCCGATATCGAATGAGATGAACGGGCCCGAGGCGTCGCCGGTGATACCGACGGTATCGTATCCGACGCCGGGGACGTACCAATTGAGAAAGGCATAACCGTCCAGTCCGCCGAGGGGGAGGGTGCCGAGGCTCCAACGTCCATAATTCACCGGGCCTTGTATTGTTACTGCCTGCCGAGTGCCTGGAGTGCCGCCATAGCCGGCCCCCGGGTAGTAGAAGGAGCCGTCGGTAATGGCAAAATCTCCATTGAATGAAGGTACGGGAAGGTCGGTGGAGACGCTAACCGAGGTTGATGTGACGAAGATGTTGAGATAACCGGCGGATGCTGCGGGCGCAGAGATTCCGGCGAAAATGGCTACTGCGCCCACCGTGGCAAGGAACTGCCGAAGTAAGCCTGCGTGAATAAAGTTCGAGTTGGTGTTCATGGTGCCTCCTGGTTGGGGTACCCGTCTCTTGTTTCGCTTGAGCCCGTGAGAGAGTAGCGCAATTGGTCCGGCAACTGGCTCACATGTAAGGAACGATCTTTTGGGGTGGGGGAGATGGCGCCGGGCGGGGTCCGGGAAGAAGACGGGAAGTAACCGCATGGAGTCTATGCTACTGCATTTTTGAGGCGCGTGCAGAAGTAGATGGCGAAGCCGAGGGCGGCGGCGAGGGCGGTATCGCGAGCTTCGCGCCAGGTGCTGTTGGAGAGGAGCCAGAGGGCGAGGAGGATGGCGGCTCCAGGGATGAGGGGACCGCCCGGGAGGCGGAGCGCGGCGGCGGGAGCTCCGGGCTGGCTGCGGAGGATGACCAGGGAGGCGGCGACGGCGCTGTAGGTGGCGAGGCGGGCGAGGCTGCTGATGGTGACGGCGTAGACAAAAGTCCCCGACAGGGAGAGGGCGAGGACGACGCAGCCGGTGAGGAGAAGGGCGAGGTGCGGGGTACGGAAGCGGGGGTGGGCCTTGCCGAGCCAGGAGGGGAGTTCGGCGCGTTCGCCCATGGCGAAGGGGATGCGCGAGGCGGAGAGGAGGGTGATGTGGAGGTTGCCGGTGATGGAGATGACGATGCCGGCGGAGATGAAGGCGGCTCCGGTGGGGCCGAGGATGCGGGCGGCGGCGTCGGCGACGGGGCGCTGGGAGGCGGCGAGGCCGGGGAGGACGCCGATGCAGACGATCTGGAGAAGGATATAGAGAACGGCGATGACGGCGATGGCGGTGATGAGGGCGACGGGGATGGTGCGGCGGGGATCGCGGATTTCGCCGCCGGGGATGACGGCCATTTCAAAGCCGGTGAAGGCGTAGACGAGGAGGAGGACGGAGGAGGAGAAGGGGGCCCAGGAGGGGGTGACGGGGAAGGAGATTTGGGGCCAGTTGACGAACCAGAGTCCGACGGCGATGAGGACGGCGAGGGGGATGAGTTTGCCGGCGGTGAAGAGGTTGTTGAGGCGGGCGGCGTGGCGGACTCCGGTGGTGTTGACGGCGACGAGAAAGAGAGTGACGGCGCAGAGAAAGACATTGCGACCCATGGGGGAGGCGATTGGCGGGTAGAACCAGGCGGCATAGCCCACGAGGAGGTTGCTGTTGGCTGCGAAGGCGCTGACGCGGGCGAGCCACATGAGCCAGCCGGCACCGAAACCGGCGGTGGGGCCGAAGGCTTCGCGGACGTAGAGGTAGGGTCCGCCGGTGCCGCTGAAGCGGCTGCCGACTTCGGCGAAACAGAGGACAATGAGGCCGGCGAAGAGGGCGCAGACCAGGAAGGCGACGAGGCTGAAGGTGCCGATGAGGGCGAAGACTTTGGAGGGGAGGCCGAAGATACCGGCTCCGACGACGGCGTTGATGGTGACGGCGATGAGGTCGGCGCGGCCGAAGGTGCGGAGGAGGGCGACGGGTTCGCGGGGACCGGAGGCGCGTGGCGTCATGAGTCCCTATGATATCCGCGAGGGTGCCGGGAGAGCGGGGACGACGGTGGAGGTTTCCTGGTTCTTATGGACAGGGGGATTCTGGCCGGGTGTGGAGGGTGGCGGCGTTTTAGACGAGGAGGGCGGGCTCGCAATGGAGGGTTTCGCGAACCTTTTTGGCGAGGACGGCGGGCGTGTAGGGTTTTTGAAGGAAAGGCAGGCCGGTCTTGATGCCTTCTTTGAGAAGAATGTCCTCGGTGTGTCCGGAGACAAAGAGGACTCGCAAATCGGGCCGCAGCACGACGGCCCTTTCGGCGAAGATGCGACCGCCCAGGCCGGGCATGACGACATCGGAGATAAGCAGGTCAAGCGGACCCTGGTGGGTCTCTACGAAAACGAGCCCCTCGGCTGCGTTGGAAGCCTGATGGACGACGTAGCCATATTTCAGGAGAATGGCGGCGGTGACTTTGCGGACCATGTCCTGATCTTCCACGAGCAGGATGGACTGCAGACCACCGGTGGCGGTGGTGGCGGCAAGCAGAACGGAGGGGAGTTTGACCGGGGTGGCCACTGCCGGCAGCTGGACGATGAACGAAGAGCCTTCACCAGGTTTGGAGACACAGCGGATTTCGCCGCCGCACTGCTCGACGACACCGCGGACCGCCGCGAGGCCGATACCGGAGCCTTTGCCAACCTCTTTGGTGGTGAAGAAGGGTTCGAAGATACGGGTCAGGGTTTCCGCCTCGATACCAGTGCCGGTATCCCGAACGGTGAGTGTAACGTAAGGGCCGGGTGCGAGAAGATGCCCGGGGCTGGCAGGGTCCTCGAACGTAACGTTCGTGGTTTCGAGGGTGAGGATGCCGCCATCTGGCATGGCGTCGCGGGCGTTCAGGCAGAGATTTACTACAGCGCGCAATATTTCACCGGCATCAGCGATAGTGGACCAGAGATCCGGCGCATATTTGGCGACGACGGTTATTCGCTCGCCCATAAGACGCCGGAGCATGACATCGGAATCGGCAAGGATGGAGTTCAGGAGGAGGACTTCGGGATGAATTACCTGCTGGCGACTGAAAGACAATAACTGTTGGGTAAGAGAAGCGGCGGTCTCGGCGGCCTGGCCGATTTGGGACAGGGGGAGTTGGGCTGTGTCGTCGGCGGGCAGGCTTTCCTGCAGCAGCCCGCTGGAGCTGAGGATGACGGTGAGGAGATTGTTAAATTCGTGAGCGACGCCACCGGCGAGCCGTCCGAGGGCCTCCATTTTCTGGCTCTGGCGCAGACGATCTTCGGCTTCCCGGAGGAGTTGACGAGCGACTCTTGCCTGGGTGACGTCATCGACAGAGAGGACGATCATGTTGGATAACATGACGCGCCCGCCACCAATCCGGAGAGTCCTGTGCCCCAGGCCGGGAAAGTCCTGCTCGACTTCAAACTCGGGGAATGAAGTGGCGCCCAAAAGAAGGCTATCGAGAGCGGTGCGAAGACCTGGAATGTTCCAACTGCCGAGGGAGAGCGAATAGATCAACTGGCCGGCCAAATCCATCTGCGAGAGTTGCAACTGCTGACAAAACAGTCTATTGGCGGTGCGGATACGAAGATCGGGTTCGAGGACGACAAGAGGTCTTGGAATAGTTTCGACGACGGCGACGGCAACATCCCGAGCAAGCTGCATCGACGTATTCTTGACCCGTAATTCATGGTTTACCGAGAGTAGTTCTTGATTGCTGAACTGGAGTTCTTCTTTGGCTGTTTCGAGTTCCACGTTGAAACTGAGCAATTCCTCCCGGGAAGACAAGGCATCTTCGGTGCTGACCTGACTCTTCTCGAGGGATAACTGGTTCTCTTCAAGCGCCTGGAGGAGGCGCAGGCGCAGATCTTCGAGTTGTTTTTTGAGGCGGACGACCTGGTGCGCGTGAAAGCTGAC
The DNA here is from genome assembly GCA_903929755.1 of uncultured Acidobacteriia bacterium. Taxonomy (GTDB): domain Bacteria; phylum Acidobacteriota; class Terriglobia; order Bryobacterales; family Bryobacteraceae; genus BOG-234. Next base: position 121,958 of record CAIYVZ010000160.1, on the reverse strand, counting down.
CGCAGTGGGGGAGCTGGCGGATTGCAGGACTTCGACGGGAGGGGGCTCAGCCGGTTCAAACAAAACCAGGACCAGGCGTTTCGTGGAGTCGAGGGGAATGGCTTCGAGATTCAGGAACGTTCCGTCGCGCTCAGAGTAGAAGCCCTCACGGCGTGCGGATTCCCCGGTGAGACGAGCTTTTCGAAGAAGGAGTTCGACTTCAAGGAATAAACCGACATCCGGGATGAGGCGGGCGAAACGCAAAGTAACCGCGCCGGATTGCAGGGCCAGATATCGGGCGGCATTACCGCGAATTTCAACGATTTGCAAGTCTGCGTCGATGACGACACCGGCAGGATTGTAGCGATTGAGCAGAATGCGATCCACCTGATCACGAGGCGTTGGCACAGAAACCGACAGCGGTGCCTTATCGCCGTCGGCAACAACGGAGAACGACTCGCGCTGCAAGCTGCGGGCATAGAAATGGAGGGGTTTTGGCACCACTCCGCGCGGCTTATAGAAGCCATGCTCGTGATCATGGAGAGTAAACAGTGACTCGGGCGGGGAGGCTTCCGCGGAGCCAAGAAGAAGGATGCCGGAGGGCTTGAGGGCGTGGTTAAAAGTTCGTAGAATTTCCTGTTGTACGGAGCCAATATAGATGAGGACGTTGCGACAACTAACGAGGTCGATATTCAGGAACGGCGGATCCGAGATGAGGTCATGGGGAACGAAAAAACAGGTTTTGCGAATTTCGCGGTTGACCTGGTATCCTTCGTCGGTTTTGGTAAAGAAGCGTTTGAGTCTCTCGGGAGAAACGTCTTCCGCGATGGTATCGGGGTACCGGGCGGCCCGGGCGGTTTCTATGGCTGAAACGCTGAGGTCTGAAGCGAAGACCTGCAGGGTGAATGCTGTCCCCTTTTCGGCCATGTATTCCTGAAACAGGATGGCAAGGGAGAACGCCTCTTCTCCGGTGGCACAGCCCGCAGACCAGATGCGAAGGGTCTTGCCGAAGGGCCTGGCGCGAAACAAGGCAGGAAGGATGGAATGGTTCAACGCGGCAAATGTGCCCGGATCGCGAAAGAAACGGGTCACACGGATGAGTAAATCACCATGAAGTGCGGCCAGCTCAGTGGGATCTTGCCGGAGGAGGTCAGCATATGCCTCAAGGGAAGCAAGGTTGTGCAAGGCCATTCTTCTTAGAATGCGGCGACGGACAGACTGTTCCCGGTAGAACGACAAATTGATGGAGGTCGCTTCGAGGACGATGGCGAAAATGGAAGCAAACTGAGCTGCTTCGTCTGCGTGGGAGAGATCCGGCAGCAGACCGGGCCGGGGCTCACAATTCGGGAGTGGCGCGATCCGAGCCAACTCGGCGGCGATGCCCTCGGGGGAAAGAACACAGTCCACGCAGTCGGCGTCGAGGGCGGCATGGGGCATCGCGGGAAAGCGGGTGGCCACGTCCTGCGCGAGGGTGAAACCACCGATGGCATGGATGGCGCGAACACCGGCGGAGCCATCGGAACCGACGCCGGAAAGGACGACGCCAACAGCCTCGCTGCCTGAATGATCGGCGAGGGAGCTGAAAAAGTGGTCAATTGGCATCTGGAGCCCGGCGGTTAAGCTGCGCTGGGCCCGGCAGAGGACTCCGTTGGCGAGGATGAGGGCCGCGGGGATGACGTAGACGTGATTGGCGTTTACGAAGAGACCATCGGAGGCTTCGAGGACGGGCATGGTCGTCTCGTGCGAGAGGATCTGAGCGAGAATGCCGGGGTGATCGGATTCGAGGCACGGAACGCAGACGAAGGCGAAGCCGGTATTAGGTGGCAGGGCTGCGAGGAGTTGCTTAAGAGCGTGGAGACTATCCGAGGAGAAACCGACCCCCACTATAGGAATCAGTTCAGAGGTTCCCCGGGGCATTTCGGAAGGTGGATTCTTGATTGGGCGCTGATTTGAGAGCAGCAAAACTTCAGGCTCCTGTGTTGCATTTTAAGGGTATCACGATTGTGATCGGACTTTAGTACCAGTAGGCCAATGCCTGCATCCAGACGTGGATTGCGGGTGGAAGCCATCGACCTGTTGCGGGGCCTCAGAGACAAGGTTGACGTATTGCTAACATAATGCTATGGGCAATATCGCCTTTGCCTGGGACCCGAAAAAAGCTCGGGCTAACATCACGAAGCACGGCGTATCGTTCCCCGAAGCGCAGACCGCTTTTCTGGACGAGCATGCTCGATTGCTCGACGACCCGGACCATTCGGAGGATGAAGAGCGGTTTGTGTTGCTGGGATATAGCTTCGAGGCGCGGTGCCTGATCGTAAGCCACTGCTACCGCCAGGACGACACGATGATCCGCCTGATTTCGGCCAGGCGTGCCACGCCCACAGAAGAAGCGGATTACTGGAGATTTCGATGAGAAAAGAGTACGATTTTTCGACATCGCGCAAGAACCCTTACGCGAGCAAGCTGAAGCGTCAGGTGACGATTCGGCTGGACGTTGCTTCGGTGGATTATTTCAAGGGCCTGGCGGTTGAGATGGGAATGCCGTATCAGAACCTGATCAATTTGTTTCTGCGGGATTGCGCGGTTCAGAAACGTCAACCGGTGATCCAGTGGGAGCCTGGAGATCCGAAGGCAACAGCAGCAAAATAAGCCGCCGGATCTCAGGGTTTCGCGGGGACGGCGGCGAGGACGGGGTCTACTTTCAGGCCTTCGCTGACGTCTCCGGGGTTGGCGATCAGGGTGTCGCCTTCGTCTAAGCCGGTGAGGACTTCGAGGCGGTCTCCGTAGTCTCTTCCAGCGGTGATTTTCTGGAGGTGGACGGTTTTGTCGGGGCGGACTACGGCTACCTGGGTTCCGTCGGCTCTTACGATTAGGGCTTCGCTGGGGACTACGAGGGGCGGGTCGGCTTTGATGCTGGAGAGTTCGACGTCGGCGTACATTCCGGGCATGAGTTCGTTGTTGGCGTTGGGGAGCTGGACTTCGACCAGGAGGGTTCGGCTGGCGGGGTCGAGGGAGTTAGTGGTTCGGGCGACCTTGCCTTTGAATTTGCGGCCGGGGAGGTTGGAGACGGTGAGGATCGCTTCCTGGCCCGGTTTCACGGAGTTGGCGAAGTTTTGGGGAACGTTGAGATAAGTCCGCAGCGTGTTGGTTTGGGCGATGCGGAATAAGAGGGTGGTTCCGGTGGTGACCAGGGCTCCGGCGTCTATGTTGCGTTGGGTGATGACTCCGTCGAAGGGGGCACGGACGATCTGGTAGCCGAGGAGTTTTTCGAGGCGGGCAACGCTGGACTGGGCTGCGGCGAGGTTGGCGCGCTGCACGTTGATGCCTTTGTCGAGAGCCTGAACGGCGGCCAGTTTCGCCTGGTATTGGGCTTGGGCCTGGTCGTCGTCCTGACGGGAGACGGCACCTTTCGATACCAGAGCTTTGTAGCGATCGGCGGTTAGCCGGGTCAACTCCATTTCTGTCTTGCCCTGCTGGTAGTTGGCCTGCGCCTGATCGATGGCGGCCTGGGCTTGCTGAGCTACGGCTTTGGCCTGCGTGATCTGGTCAGCGAGTTCGGGGGCTTCGAGTTCGGCAACGGGCTGACCGGCTTTGACGCGGTCTCCGATGTCGACAAGGCGCTTTTTGATGTAGCCGTCGGCGCGGGCGAGGATGGGGGCTTCGGCGATGGGCTGGATGTTGCCGGGGAGGGTGAGGCCGGACTTACGGTCAGAACGGGCGACCACGATGGTCTCGACTCTGGGCGCGGCGTGCAGACCCGCTTTCGCTTCCGCGGCTATGACCTGGCGGCGCTCCTGATTGGGGAGATAGCCGGCGACGAAGGCGACAACGATGATGATGGTCAGGGCTAAGAAGATGACCCAGATGGACAGGGAGGAGGGCTTCCAATAGGTGTTTGGGGTCTGATTATCCTGCATAGTCGGCCTCCTGTTCTCTTTGTTCGAGTAAGTGCTGGTGGTCGATGGGGGGCTTGGTTCGCAAGTAAGTGTAGATGATGGGCACGACGAAAAGGGTGGTAACAGTGGCCATGAGGAGGCCACCGATGACGGCGCGACCGAGGGGCGCGTTTTGCTCGCCGCCTTCGCCGAGGCCGAGGGCCATGGGGAGCATGCCGAGGATCATGGCGGTGGCGGTCATGAGGACGGGGCGCATGCGGGCGAAACCGGCGGATAACATGGCTTCGCGAGCGTCAGGCTGGTGGGGTCGTTCGTCGTTGGCGAACGTGACCATCAGGATGGAGTTGGCGGTGGCGACTCCGATACACATGATGGAGCCCATCAGCGACGGGACGGAGAGCGTGGTGTGGGTGAGGAAGAGCATCCACAAGATACCGGCCATGGCTCCGGGGAGGGCCATCAGGATGATGAAGGGATCGACCCAGGACTGAAAGTTGACGGTGATGAGTAAGTAGACGAGGGCGACGGCGAAGATCATGCCGAGGGTGAGGCGGGCGAAGGAAGACTGCATGGTCTCGACCTGGCCGCGGAGATTGAAAGTGGTGCCGCGCGGGAGTTTGGGTTCTTCTTCGGCCATGATTTTGCGGACATCGGCACCGAGACCACCGAGGTCGCGGCGGTCCACGTTGGCGTAAACGTCGAAGACGGGCCAGACGTTGTAGTGGTTGATGATGACGGGCGTGTGAGCGCGACCGGTGCTGGCGAGATTTGACAGAAGCTGGGTGGTTCCGATGGCGGTTCCGGCGCTGCCGTAGGCCTGGGTACTGGCGCTGGGGGCGGCGGAGACGGGGGAGTTTACGCCTGCTGCAAGAACCTGGTTGGTGGCAGCGGAGACGGGGGTGCGGAGGAGCGCGTCCATGGAATCGATTTTGTATTGCGGGGTCATGACGCCGACGTTGTAGTTCACGCCATTGGCCCAGTTCATCCAGTAGCTGGGCGCGATGCCGGAGTTGCCGCTGAGGGCGATGAGCATGCTGCTGGTAACGTCGCGCTGGGTGAGGCCGACCTGGTTGGCTTTGGCCCGATCGACATTGACGCGGATTTCAGGCTGGGCGACGACCTGGTGGACGTGGACGTCGGCGGCTCCGGGGATGTGGCTGATGCGCTCGGCGAGGCGGGTGGCGACCTTATAGTTGGCCTCGACGTTGCGGCCGACGATCTGGAGATCGATTGGGGCGGGGATGCCGAAGTTGACGATCTGGCTGGTGATGTCGGCGGGCTGGAAGAAGAAGCTCATGTCGGGGAAGTCCTGGCGGAGGCGCTTGCGGAGGAGGACTTCGTAGTCGCGGGTGGAGCCGTGCTTTTCCTTGTTGAGCGAGATGAGGATTTCGCCGTCGGCTGCGGAGATGGTGGGGTTGTCGCCCTGGGCGATGATGGGCCAGGAGTTGGGGATGCCGATGTTATCGATGAGCATGTCGACTTCGGCGGGGGGGATGATGGAGCGGATTTCGTTTTCGAGGGCGACGAAGCGGGCTTCGGTTTCTTCGATGCGGGTGCCGGGGGCGCAGCGGGCGTGGAGGCGCAGCTGGCCGGAATCGACGGCGGGGAAGAAGTCCTGGCCGATGAGGGAGGCGAGGCCGAGAGAGGCTATCGAAAACGCCATGAAGGCGAGGACGACGCGGCCGCGGTGGTAGAGGGACCAGTGGAGCAGGCCCATGTAGATGTAGCGGAGTTTCTCGAAAGCTCGATTGAAAAGCTGGTGGACTTTTGAGAGCAGGCTTTTGCGGCTCTCCTGTGATAAATTCGCGCCTTGTCTGTGCATGGCCATTTCGCTGCCCAGCAGGTAGGACATCATGGTGGGCACGAGGGTTCGGGAGAGGAAGTAGGAGGCCGCCATGGCGAAGACTACGGCCAGGGCGAGGGGCGTGAAGAGGTAGCTGGCGGTGCCGGTTAAGAGGAGGACGGGGACGAAGACGATGCAGATGGACATGGTCGCCACGAGGGTGGGGACTGCGATCTGCTGGGCTCCGTCGAGGACGGCGCGGACGAGAGGTTTGCCCATGGCGATGTTGCGGTGGGTGTTCTCGATTTCGACGGTGGCGTCATCGACTAAGATGCCGACGGCGAGGGCGAGACCGCCGAGGGTCATGACGTTGATGGTCATGCCGAGGAGGCTCATGATGCAGAGCGAGACGAGGATGGAGAGCGGGATGGAGATGCAGACGATGAGGGTACTGCGCCAGGATCCGAGGAAGAGCAGGATCATGAGGCCGGTGAGGATGGCGGCGATGACGGCTTCGCGGACGACGCCTTCGATGGCGGAGCGGACGAAGATGGACTGGTCAGCGAGGGCGGTGACTTTTAGTTCCGGGGGGACGGTGGACAGGATGCGGGGGAGGGCGGCTTTAACGGCGTTCACGATGGAGAGCGTGGAGGCCTGGCCGGAGCGGGTGATGGTGATGAGGACGCCGCGGGAGCCGTTGGTGCGGACGATGTTGTTTTGCGGGGAGAAGCCGTCGCGGACCTGGGCGACATCCTTCATAAAGACGGTGGCGCCGTTGACGGTTTTGATGGGGAGGAGGTTGAGGTCAGCGAGGGCGATGGGGCTGGAGTTGACGCGGACCTGGTATTCGGTCTTCGCCATTTTGGCGGTACCGGCGGGGAGGATGAGGTTCTGGAGGTTGAGGGCGTTGGAGACATCGATGGGGGAGAGCTGCCGGGCGAAGAGCTCGTCCTGATTGAGGTCGACCATGACGGAGCGTTGTTTGCCGCCGAGGGGGTAGGAGACGGAGGCTCCCTGCACGGTACCGAGGGGGGTACGGATGAAGGAGTTGGCGATGTCGAAAATTTCCTGTTCCTTGAGGGTTTTGGAGGAGAGGCCGAGCTGGAGGATGGGGACGGAGGCGGCGTCGTATTTGAGGATGTTGGCGGGGAACATGCCCGGGGGCATCTGGCGGAGGGAGGTTTGCATGGTGGCGGTGGTTTGGGCCACGGCCATGTCGATTTTTACGTTGGGGTGGAAGAAGATGCGGATGACGGCGTAGCCGTTGTAGGCCTGGGACTCGATGTGCTCGATGTCATTGACGTTGGAGGTGATGGAGCGTTCGAAGTTGGTGACGACGCGTTTTTCCATTTCCTCGGGGGAGAGGCCGTTGTAAACCCAGAGGACAGAGACGATGGGGATGTCGATATAGGGGAAGATATCGACGGGCATGGTGGTGATGGCGGTACCGCCGAGGATGGCGATGAGGATGGCCATTACGACGAAGGTATAGGGGCGGCCAAGAGCTAGACGGACAATCCACATGATTCTGGTTCATTATTTCAGGTGGGGTGGGGTGGGGGGGCGGCGTGCTGAGGAGTTCCGCCTCTGAGAAGCTGGCTTAAGCTGGCTTAAAGGAGATCCTGTGCTGGAAGTTGGGGCATTCGAAGCGAAGAACACGCTTGGCGCGTTGCTTGAGCGCGCCTTGTGGCGAATGCAGGGGCGGTCGACCGGGCGCGGTCGCAGGCTGCCGCAGATCGGATTCGGGATGGAGCGAAAACACTCGGGGCGGAGACGTTCGACTGGACTGAGATGAAGGCAGAGCGGGACGTGGGTCGGCCTTGAGTACTGTGCTGGACAGTTCGGTGCGGAGGCGGAGGGCTCTATTTCAGCTGGGGCAGGGTGGGGGATGGTAAGGCTGGCGGCGCGAGGCCTTCGGTGAGTTCTATGTAGACTCCGGCGGGGTCGGTCAGGAAGGCGCTGGCGAGGCCGAGGGCGGGGTCGTGGTGATACGGGATGTCGAGTTTGATACCGGCGGCCTGGAGTTTCTTACAGAAAGCTTCCAGGTTGGTGACTTCGAAGCCTATGTGGTCGAGGATGCCTCCCTTCATGCTGACTCCGACGGGGTTTCGGTTGGGGGCGAAGGTGAGGTTGACGCCGGGGATGTCGGCGCTGTTGTAGGGGCCCCGGGTAGAGGGCAGAAGGGAGAATTGGTCCACATACCAGTTGCGGAGTTTTAAGGGGTCGGGCAGCAGGTAGTGGAAGTGCTGGATTACGGCCCGGAGGGTTTGTGCGGCTTCTTCCTGGAGTTCGACTTTGACGCCGTCGGGACCGGTGATATAGGCATTGGGGAAACCTTCGGAGCCCGTGAAAACGCGGGGGACGCTGAAGCCGGCGGCGAGGGCGGATTTGACCATTTCGTCCCGGCTGCGAACTTTGAAGCCGAAGTGGTCGAGGACGGTGCCTTCGCTGCCTTGGGTGGGGGCTTGTTGGGTGAAGAGGATCATCATGCCTGGGACGATGACGCCTTCGAGGCCCTTGTGGTTGAAGGGTTTGGCGTCGAACTGATCGAGCCAGAATTTGCGCTGGGCGGGGATGCTGGTGACGTTGAGGTGGACGTGGCCCATGCGGAGGCCGGCAGGGTTCGGTGGCGCGAGTTGCGCGGGGGCCAGGCAGGGGAGGAGGAGCAGGAACCCGATGCGCAGATACGTGCCGGTTGGAGTCATGATGGCTCCCTGCATGTTATACGGTTTAGATTCTCCGCAACTGAGGTATCTGGTTAAAATGACCGTCGCGAGTGAGGAGCGCCAGGTCGTTTTCCAGCGCCAGAGCCGCAATCCACAGATCGTTGTCCGGTACGGGTTTGCCTGCGCGCTTTAGCTGCGCGAAAAGGCGGGCGTATTGCTCCGCGGTTTCGCGGCTGGCGTAGAGGATGCGCACCGTCTCACGACTCTGGAGTCGTGAAAGCAGGAGTTCGTTCTGAGCCTGCCGTGTGCCGCCGTAGAAACCTGCCTTTATCTCGCCAAGAACCACGAACGGAAGCCAGACTTCGTCGCAGGTACCAAGGTAAGAGGCAAGGTCGGCATCGCCCTTAAAGAGATCAGTCAGGCGGTTGGTGTCGATGGCAACTCTCATGAGGCGACCAGGCTACTTCCACTTGTCGAGGTCGATCTGCCGTTGGGACGCGATCACCTCGTCAAAGCCGGGGTCGGGCTGCCATTTTCCAACGAGGTCGGAGAAGTCGGCTTTCGCAGTATTCCCGATGGAGGCTCGGGTTAGTTCGTCGAGAACTACTCGATTCAGGCTCAGTTTTTGCCGGGCGGCCTTCTGGCGAAGGGCTCGATCCACTTCGGGAGGAACGCCTCGGATGGTGTAGTGGACGGGCGAATCTGATGGCCTGTTCATGCCTGCATGGTAGCAAGTAATGCAGGCGGCATGGTTTGCCTGCACTGGTGGAAACTGTGAGCGGAAGTTCCAACCGTTGTCCATTCGCAGGGGCTGAAGAGCCGGTGGCGACCCTGGACGCCGGGACTTGAGGAAGAAGATATCGAGCTTTTGCACGCCTTACTGCGGTATTTGACGCGGAAATCGAGCTGGGAAGCGCAGCTGCGTTCGAAGATCGGGTTAGAAGGCGCACTTCCGGACGGGCCGGGAGTTGGTTCAGGCGCAGGAGCAAAACCTGGAGCATGCGAAAAATGTGCGGGAAAATGGTGAATCCCGCCATGCACGAAGGGTGGAGAGACGATTGCAAGCTTCGAGAGGCCAAGTAGCGCACAGACCAGAACCGCGTAGCCGGCTGGCAGCCCGAGCGGAGAATCCGCGCCTAAAGCGGGCAAGGCGGCTGCGCGAACCATTATTGACCGTCGAAGGTGGGCATACTTCCTGCCCTGCATCGCCACTGGCCAGCCGTCTCGAAGCGCTGCCCTGAAGGAGCGATTCATGAAACAGTTGGGACTTTTCCTGGTGGGAATGGTTGTACCTTTTTTGCAGGTGGGATGGGCGGGCGCACTGAGCGGCCACGCTCCGTATTGCCACTACACGATCAACATCAGCGGCAGCAGCACGATATATGACGACTGGATGAGTTTTAATGGCTGCTCGGGGACGGTTGGTGGTTTTGTATTTACGCCACCGTTCAATACGGAGTACGGCCTTCCGCGAGGTTCGGACGGGGGGACGTTCGACGCCACGTTCGTTGCGGATGAGGGGTATGTCTTGCCGGGATCGGGATTGCCGACTTCACCTGGTACAACGGCGGGTATCAGTTGTGGGACATTCTGTGGCACGTATCGGACGCCAATTACGCAGGGCCACCGCGGGTCGATCTGGACGCCAATCGGTGGCGTCTGATCACTCCGGATTCTCTGGGCGTTGGGGGCCGAGCGTATTACTGGAATCCGTGGGCCGGGTCCGGCGGGACGGCGACGGGTTTGAACGAGCCGTTTTTGGGGGCACCTTTGACTTTTCAGGGCGTGAGTTCGTTCACGGTTCACCTTTCGGAGAGCGCGTGGGGGCATGACTGGCAGACGCACGCGAGCACCCAGATGGGATTCTATGCCGAGACCGCGACCGCGCCCCCGGCGCCGGAACCCGGGAGCGTTATCTTGCTCCTGTTTGGTTTGGCTGGGGCCGCGGGGACCAGACGTCGCTTTCGTTAGCGGCACCTGCGGAACAGCAAAATATGGCGGCATGGGCAGGCGGACTGGCTACCGGCCAGGCTGCGTCTGTTTGGGGGCGGCGTGATAGCATCCGGGAATCACCATGTCCCAGGATCTTTCTGTACCTTTGAATCGACGTCATTTTGTGAAAGGTGCCGCTGGGGCGGCTGCGGCTTCGCTGCTCTTGGGTGCTGAGCCGGAGCGGCCGAATATTCTCTGGCTTTTCTGGGAGGATACGGGGCCTCATTTTGGGTGCTGCGGGAATCCTTATGCAGTGACTCCGTTCGTGGACCAGTTGGCAAAGATGGGCTGCGTCTACGACAACGTGTGGGGCAGCGCGCCGGTTTGTGCTCCGGCGCGGAGTGCGATCATCACGGGCGTTTGCCCGACCTCTTGCGGGGCGGACCATATGCGGTCGATGAGTCCGATGCCGGCGGGGTGGAAAATGTTCCCCGAATATCTGCGGGACGCGGGGTATTACTGCGTGAACAACGGCAAGGAAGATTACAACCTGGAAAAGCCGGAGGGGACATGGGATGTGTCGTCGGCGGGGTCGCCGGCGCTGCCGCTGGATCCGAAGAAGGGTCACTGGCGGGACCGGAAGGCGGGGCAGCCGTTCTTTGCGGTCTTCAATGACATGCGGACGCATGAGAGCCAGATTTTTCTGAGCGCGACGAACCAGAAGCTGCGGCATGATCCGGCGAAGGCGTGGCTGGCGGAGTTTCAGCCGGATACGCCGGAGATACGGCGGGACTGGGCGCAGTATCACGACCTGATGACAGAGTTAGACGCGCGACATCAGGTTCGCCTGGAGGAGCTGAAGCAGGACGGGCTGCTGGAGAACACGATCATCATCGTGAGCAGCGATCACGGGACGGGCGTGGCTCGCTATAAGAGGATGCCTTACGACTCGGGGCTGCATGTGCCGCTGGTGGTGTATTTCCCGGAGAAGTTCCGGCATTTGGCGCCGAAGGATTACGTTCCGGGCGGGCACAGCGACCGGCTGATCGGGACCATTGATCTGGGGCCAACCACAATGAGCCTGGCGGGGCTCCAGCCGCCGGCGTTCCAGCACGGGAAGCCGTTTGCGGGGAAACACGAGGCGGCTCCGCGGCAGTATATCCACGGGATGCGGGGACGGATGGATGAGCGGATCGACCTGATTCGGTCGACGCGGGACAAGAGGTATGTGTACATCCGGAATTACAATCCGCACAAGATTTACGGGCAGCATGTGACGTATGCGTGGTCACTGGCTTCGACGCCGGTTTGGGAAAAGCTGTACAAAGCGGGGAAGGTGACGCCGGCTCAAGCGAAGTTCTGGGAGACGAAGCCGGCGGAGGAGTTGTACGATCTGCAGACGGACCGGAGCGAGGTGCGGAATCTTGTGGGGTCGGCGGCGCACAAGGCCACGCTGGAGCGGTTCCGGAAGGCGCACCGGGCGTATGAATTGGAAGTGAAGGACATCGGGCTGCTGCCGGAGGGCGAGATGCATGCTCGCGCAGCGGGGACGACGCCTTACGAGATGGGGCATGACGCGAAGAAGTTCCCGGTGGAGCGGATTTTGAACGCGGCGGAGCTGGCGAGTTCGGGCACGGCGAATGCGACGAAGCAGCTGGAAGCGGCGCTGAAGGATGGGGACTCGGGGGTGCGGTACTGGGGCGCGATGGGGGCTCTGGTTCGGGGGGCGGGGGAAGTGCAGAAGATGCAGGGTTCGCTGCGGAAGGCGATGGCGGACGAGTCGCCGTATGTGCGGATCGCGGCGGCGGAAGCGCTGGGGCGGTATGGGAGCGAGGAGGACCTGCAGGCTTCCCTGCCCCTGTTGATTGGGCTGGCGGATTCGGTGAAGAGCAACAGCTACATTGCGATCCAGGCGCTGAATGCGATAGATGCGCTGGGGAAGAAAGCGGCACCGCTGAAGGGACAGATCGCGGGGCTGGCTAAGGTGGACCCGAAGTCGCCGACGCGAGTGAGCAGCGAGTACACGGGGCGCCTGGTGGAGTGGCTGGGCTCAAACCTCTAGCCAGCGCATTGTATTACGTGCGGGCTGCCGCGAAGCTGCAGGGGGGATGATCAGGATTCGCGACGTTCCGGTTCCCAGTAGTCCGGATCTTCCGGCTGGAGGCGGTCGTCCCCCTTTTCCTGCTTCTGTTGTTGAATACGGGCTTCGCGTTCCGCGCGCTCTTCTTTACCGTCTGCCATGTGGCCTCTCTGGTTTCTATCTTAATGCCTGGCGGCAGTGATTCGGAGGGTTCCGTTCCGGGGGATGGCTTCGAGGGGGAGACCTTCCTGCCAGAAAGTAATCGCCAGTTCGTTGTTCTGCAGGGTGGTGGGGAGGGTAATTTCGAGGATCCTCCCAAAAGCGGCTGTTGCGCTGCCGGATTGGGTGGTGGCACCGCCCGGATGGAGCAGGATCTGGCTATCCGCACCGTTGAGGGTGACGCGAACTTCGAGGCCATTGAGGGCTTCCGGAGTTTCGGCGAAGTCGACCCTTAAAGCGACGGCCTGCGCGTCGGCTCCGTAGTGAACTTCCTTCACCAGCACTCGTTTGCCGTGCATGGAGCCCTGCCGGGCATCGACGCGAATAACTCCGGCACCGAGCCATTCGAAATACGAATCGACGGTTCCGTTCACGGTGGGCGAGATGGGCCCCAGGGGCTCATGCAGGGGCTCTTCGTGGTGGATTTCGATGATCGGTTTGGAGAGTTCGGCGGGGGGTGCGAGGTTCAGAGCCCGATAGACGTTGGCGAGGTGTTCGCGGTAGAGCTGGTCGAACTCGACGGCCTGGTCGGTGGAGTGTTCGGGACCATACCACCAGTTCCAGTCGCTGCCTTCGGAGATGAGGATCTCTTCCATGGCCTGATTGCGTTGGGCTTCGGAGACCTTATCGGCGTGAGCCTCATAGGCTTCGCGGGCGGCAAGAAGGAAGCGCCAGGATTTATTGTCTTCCTCGGCGCCGAGCCAGATATCGAAGTTGGCGTTGATCCAGGAGCCGGGGGCGATGTGGCTGAGCGGGGTGGCTTTGAGGCGCGAGTGAGCTTCGGAGACGGTGATGGCCTCCATGGCGGGGTCGGCTTCGATGCCGCCGTAGAGGGCGCGGAAGAAGGGACGGCCACCGCGTTCGTAATATTCCCAGGCGTTTTCACCATCAAGGATGACGGGGACCATGGCGTCCTCACCGCGGGCAAGGATGGAGGCGCAGTTTTCGCGAATCCGGCGAAGGAAGTCGTTGGCGGCATCCTGCGGGTTCATGCCGGAGTAGACGAAGCCGATGAGATCACTGAGGAGGTGGTCACGGAAGATCATGCCCAGGCTGCGGGAGTTTTGCTGCCAGAGGTAGGTCTTGTAGGTCTGGTCGGTGCCGGCATTTTGGTTGAGAGTGCGGGCGAGGACACCGTTATCGGTGGCGGCCCAGCGGAAGCCGACGTCGGCGGCGAGGGTGAGGGCTTCGTCGGAAACGGAACCTTCGGAGGGCCAGAGGCCAGCGGGGGCGACGCCGAAGGTGTCCTGAATGTAGGTGTAGGCGCGGGTGAGCTGGAGGCGCGCATCTTCGGGGTAGCGGAAACGGGGTGGGAGGGGGACGCCGGGGTGGGCGACGGAGGCGATGTCGGTATCGCAGAGGAGGGGCAGGATGGGGTGGTAGAACGGCGTGGTGGAAATTTCCACCTGGCCGGTGGCGGCAAGTTTCCGGTACTGGGGGATGACGGCGGCGCAGATCTCGCGCTGCTTGCGTCCCATGAGGGCCTGATCTTCGAGAGAGTAACCGCGCTCTTTGTTGACGAGGGCGATAACTTCGGGGTCCTTGTCGAGATACTCTTCGTCGAACCAGGCGAGTTGGGAGAGGATTTGGAGATCGCGGAATTCCTGGGGGCCGAAGACGCCGCGGGCGATACCGGACTGATCCTGCTGACGCCAGGCGTCGTGGATCTCGGCATAGCGGGGGAAGCGGCGGATCATGCGGTCGGGGTTGGCGAAGAAGAAGTTGCGGAGAATGCGGGATTTGTCGTCGTCGGTAAGGTCTTCGGCGGGCTTGAGAGCGAGGTGGAGGAGAGGGTCGTTGGCTTCGCCGCGGGCGTATTCCTCCACCTGAACGATCATGGACGGGACGAGATTGAAGGTTTGACGGACGGTGGGGAACTCTTCCAGGATTTTGACCATGCCGTAGTAATCCTTGAGGGCATGCATGCGAGTCCAGGGGAGGCGATACTCCCCGGAGGCGAGGTCCTTATAGAAGGGCTGGTGCATGTGCCAGAGGAAGCACAGGTGGATTTTTGGCATGGTGTTCGTTCGTGCGCGAATCGCCCCGGGGGCCTCCACTCAAGTTACCAGTGGGGAACCGGAAAAGCCTGGAACCGGATTTTTCGTTAATTTTAATCCGCCTCACCGGCCCAGTACGACTAGACCCAACGGAAGCGCCAGGAACCGAATTTTGCGTTAATGTCAGAGCAAGTGGCGAGCGACTTGCTTAGTGAAGTGGCGCAGGATGGGCTTGGCCGACGGAGACATGAAGAAAATGCGGATTGAGACAGCAGTGAATTCAGTTGGCAGGCAGGCACGGAGAGCCATGGTGCTCTGCATTTGCGCCGCGTTTTTCAGTGCAACCGCGACGGGGCAGGCGCAGGGGCAGGGGGGCGTGGTACTCGACTTCAGCACTGCAACGGCTGGTTCGATTCCGGACTCAACCGGGCAGGGAACGGGTTTTATCACCCGCCTGCCAGGAACGGGCGGAAACTATACGGGTAACGACCCGAACCTGACGCTCAACACCGGGGCTAAGTCGCTGACATTGCGGAGTACAGCGGCGGATGTAAATGGGAGCCAACTGCTCGGTGCGGCCGAGTTTGTGGGGGTGCCGCTGGCGCCGCAAGGCATCTCCGCGGACAGCGCTTTCGTGGTCCATGCGACATTCGCGAATATTCAGGTCTCTGATAACTATGACCAGTTCGGAGTGTTTGTGGGTGTCGACGCGGAGAATATTGTTCGGGCCGGAGTTCGGATGTCGACAAACGCGACGCTGTTCACCGTGCTGACTGTCAACGACGGCAGCGGCCTCGACACGGGGCTGGTAATCGGGCCGGCAGTGACGGCGGGCGACACGCTGACCATGACGATGGTGCGGCTTCCGGGGCCGTCCGGGCAATGGTTATTTTATGTCGAAAACAAGACACATCCGCAACTTTCCGGTGTGGTCACGATTACGCCGCCGACGATTCCGACCACCAATCTGGTTGCGGGCGTGTTTGCAGGAAACCCCGGCAACAGCACGCCAAAAGCACAGACTGTCAAAGATTTCTTCGCTGGCCAGCTTCCGACATCGGGCGTATCATTCGCAGGTTCGGATTTGACGACGCATGGTGGGTGGCGGACTCCCGGCAAAACCAAGCCGTTCGATGGGGATGCGAACAATATCTACGGCACAGACGGGTATGTAGTGACAGGTAGTAACCCAACAAGCTTGTTTCCACCTTACGCAACCGTAACACCGCTGGAGCTAACTTACACGAATCCAGGAAATAACAACTTTTTGCAGATTGACAACCCGCAAAGCGTTGGGCTGATCGGAACCGGACTCTGGTACCAAACCTCAGCGCTGGGGTCGGAGGACGATATCGCCAGCATTAGTTTTTCGGAAATCGTGAAGACGCGGGTGGGAATTCTGGTGGGGCACGCGGACGCTGCGGATTCGACCCCGGACAACCTAAGAATCCGGCAAACTGTGGGAGGCTCGGCTGATAGCCGTTTGATTGCAACTCCACTAAATTTGGCCCGCACTGGAGACTGGTACTTTTTCGACGTAACAGCGAATCCGGGGGACGTTTTTGTCATTTCCGGGACCAACGCTGCCCTCGACACACAGTCGCCGACACCGAATGGCATTGGCGCGATTACTTTCGACCAGCTGACGGGGATTCCGGTCTCGATAACGACGAGCAGCCTGGGAAACGCGACACAGGGTTCTTCTTACTCACTCGCGTTGACGGCGGTTAACGGGGCCACGCCCTATACATGGTCCGCGACCGGGCTGCCGGCGGGGCTGAGTTTATCAACGGGAGGGCTACTTTCGGGAAGTCCGTCGGTGAGCGGAACCTTTTCCGTTGTGGTGCGGGTGGTAGATTCGGCAAGCGCGTCCGGGACGAAGACGTTTTCGCTCACGGTGGTATCGAACCTGATTCCGCTGTACATTACAGGCTTTGGGAACCTGGGTACCACGGCAGTGGGGAAACCGGCGGGGAGCGGGAGCTTCTCGGCGAGCGGGGGCAAGGCGCCGTATTCGTGGAATCTGGCGGGGGCGCCTGCAGGCATTTCGCTTTTGGTGAGCGGCACGGGCGCGACGGTGAGCGGGACGCCGCAGCAGGCGGGCGTGTTCACGTTCTCGGTGACGGTATCGGATGCGCAGGGGCTTCGGGCTTCGGCAATCGGGTCGGTCTCGGTGCTGGGGCTGACGGGGGCGAATCTGCCGGATGGCACGGCGTTCGCGAGTTATGCGGGAAGCTTGCCGGCGGTTGGCGGAGCGCCTCCTTATTCATTCCGGGTGACGGGGGTGCCAGCGGGGCTGGGAGTTACCTCGGAGGGGCTGGTGTTGGGAATTCCGCAGCGCGCGGGGACTTACGTGATTTCGGTAACAGTGTCCGATGCCCTGGGGAACACGGCGTCGGGAAACACGACGCTGCTGATCGGTCCGGCGCCGGTACTGACGTTGACGGGGACGATGCCGACGGGCTTAGTGAATACACCCTACTCCGCGTCATTGAGCGCAACCGGGGGCGGGTCACCCTATGTTTTCTCGCTTGCGGGCGGCGCATTGCCGGAGGGCGTGCGGATGTCGAGTTTGGGATCTTTTAGCGGCACGCCGACAACGACGGGGACATTTACGTTCACGGGGCGGGTGACGGACAGTAGCGGGACAGCGGTAACGGGAACTTTCAGTATCGTGATTGCAGCTCCGCCGATAACGATTCTGACGCCCTCGGCGCTTCCGGCGGGCATGGTGACGGTGGATTATCCGGCACAGACGCTGCTGGCCCAGGGAGGGCTTGGGCCCTACACGTACGGGGTGACGGACGGGAGCCTGCCGGGCGGCATTACTGTCTCGCCGATCGGGGCCATTGGAGGCACGCCGACGGCGACCGGGAACTTTGGTTTCACGGTGACGGCGACGGATACGACCGGGCTGAAGGCGAGTGCGGGTTTCACGCTGGAAGTCCGGCCTTTGACGGGCGACATTATTCTCTCGGACGGCGCGCTGGCTTTTTCGCTGGCGGCGGGAACAACGTCGCTGCCGGCAGGTGCCACGGTGCGAGTGCAATCGACGGATGTGAACAGGAATCTGGCCTGGACGGCTACGGCGAGCGTCCCGTGGCTGGATATTACGGGCGGACGAGGGAACACGCCGGGGAGTTTCAATATTGCGCCGAACAGCGGGGCGGCGGCACTGGTTAGCTCGACGACTGCTTACGCAGGAGTGGTAACGGTGACGTGTGCGACGGCTCCCTGTGCGGGCCGGAGCCAGACGGTGGGGGTGACGGCGCTGGTGCAGGGACGCCCGCCGCAGCTTACGGTGGGCACGGGCTCAGTGGCGTTCACGGGTTCATCCAGCGCTCCGGGCGCGTTAAGCCAGAGTATTACTATTTCGAATTCAGGAGGCGGCACCCTGGGGATCGGTTCCATTTCCTGCGGGGCACCGTGGTGCCATGTGAGCGACGTTCCCGCGACTCTGACGGCTGGAACTTCGGCGGCGATTACGGTCACGGTGGATTCGCTGGCGGCGGGGTATTACTACAGCCAGATCGACATGACGACATCGGGCGGGCGCGTTTCCGTACCTGTGACTTACTACATAGCGGGAAGCCCAACGGTGACGCTGGCTCCGGCAGGGCTGACGACTTCAGTACCGGCAGGCGGGGCTTATTCCGGGCCGACGCCGTCGTTCCTGGTGACGGCACAGAACGGTGGACCGGTGACGTGGACGGCGTCTGTCGCGCAGGGGAATTTTCTGCGGCTGGGGACGGCGAGCGGGACGGCATCGCCAGGACTGCCAGGACGAATCGATTATTCGCTGGACGAGACGGCGGTGGGGGCCCTGAACGCGGGGACTTACTACGGCACGATTCGCGTGGCGGCGAATGGCGTGGCGAATTCCCCGCAGGATTACACGGTGGTTTTGACGGTAACTCCGGCAACGGAGCGACAGAAACCGACCGTAGCTCCGGCGGGCCTGGTGTTCTTCAGTTCTGTGGGAGGGAAACCGGCAACGCAAAGCGTGAAGGTATACACGGGCTCGAAAGTACCGGTGCCGTTCCAGTGGTCGGCGTGGACAGAAGACGGCATTCCGTGGATTGTGGTGACGCCGGGGACGCGGACCACATCGGCTGCACAGCCAGAGGAAACAGCTGTTGCGATTGATACTTCGAAGCTGACGCCGGGGGTTTACCGCGGGCTGGTGAACTACGCGTTTGAGGCGATGGGGGTGCGCAGCGTGAACGTAACGCTGATTGTGCAGCCCGCGGTGGCAACATCACTGCTGAAGCCGAAAGCTGCGGGCTGTGTGGCAAAGCAGGTTGTGCCGACGCAGACGGGGCTGGTGACGAACTTCTCCGCCCCCGCCTCATGGCCGGTACCGATGGAGATTACGCTGACCAGCGATTGCGGAGATCCGGTAACTTCGGGGCAACTGGTGACGACGTTCTCAAACGGAGATCCGCCGCTGCCGCTGGTAGCGCTGGACCCGACTTCGGGCCGGTATGCGGGAACCTGGACGCCGCGGAAAACTTCGGGGCAGATCACCATTACGGTGCTGGCGAACGCGCCCGGATACGCGGGAGCGACGGTGAAGTTTGGGGGCGTGGTGACGCCGAATAATGCCCCTGTGTTGAACAGGGACGCCGTGCTGAATATTTACAATCCGGTGGGTGGCGTGCCAGCCGCTCCGGGAACGCTGGTCTCCATTAAGGGGCAGTATTTGGCGAGCCAGGCAGTGACGAATACCATAATTCCGCTACCGACAATTCTGGGCGGGACTTCGGTGTTCATTGGGGGCCTGAAAGCGCCGATCGCTTCGGTAACGCCGAGCCAGGTGAACGTGCAGGTTCCGGCGGAACTGGTGACGGGGCAACCGTATCAGGTGGTGATCAGCGCAAATGGCGCGCTGACGACCCCGGACGGGTTGCAGATGGCGGATGCGGCTCCGGGGCTTTCGTTGTTGCCGACGGGGTTCGTGAACGCTACGCATCAGGCAGGTGGCGTGGTGACGGAGGCGAGCCCTGCGAAACCTGGGGAAGCAATCGTGATCTACCTGGCCGGGATGGGGTTGACGCAGACCGCGGTGGCGAGCGGGGCGGCGAGTCCGACGGATCCGGCGGCGGTGGCGAATCCGCCTTCCATCACGCTGGACGGGCTGGCGGTAAGTTATACCTTTGCGGGGCTGACGCCGGGGTTGGTCGGGGTGTATCAGATCAACATGACGGTGCCGGCAACGGCGAAGAACGGCAATCTGGCGCTGACGCTGCAGCAGGCTGGGGTAGCGAGTAACTCAGGACTGTTGCCGGTACAGAAGTAAAACGCTCTGGAGGCCAAGCCTGGAGAGCGGGATGCGGATGTGTGAATTGCGGCGCTGGCGGCGCTTCTTGTTGGGGCTTACTTTATTGGGGCTTTAGTGGGCAGCGCCCAGGCCGGCCGGGTGGTTCGGTCGCTATCGACGACGACGAGATAACGACCGGACCACGCCGTTGGCTGGCGGGTGTTGGAGAGGATCCAGAGACTCCTGCCTTCGTGCAGGGCCCGATCATACTCGGCGTCGAGAATGCCGTAGTGGTCGAGGAACATGTTCAGGGTGGCGGGAATGCGGATGCAGCCTTTGGATTGTGGGGTGCCGAGGCGGGATTCCAGCAAGTCAGGATCTGTGGCGTGGAGCTGGAGGCGAAGCAGGCTGGTGCCGCCGCGTCCCCAGCCGCGCTCGGCAGTTTGCCAGCCGAAGTCAAAAACGCGCATGCCTTTACTGCCGTAGCCCCGGATGCCATTTTCGTTCGGTGTGCCCTCGGCGCGGAAGTCGGGATTATCAAGGGTGTGAGCGAAGACGCCAGTGGGGGTGGTGAAGTAATCGAAGCGGCCGGGTTTGCCGGTGGAAACGGGCGAGGCTCCTATGAAATGGGCCTGGCGAGCCGGGGAGATCCAGTAGGTGAAGATGGCCTGCACGTTTTTGTTGCGGTCGACGATGAGGATGTACTGGGCGGGGAGGGGGTCGTCAATGAGAAGTTTCAGGGCGAGGTCTGCGTAGTAGTGCTGCTCGTGGAGGGGCGGGTCGAGAGGGCGGGTTACTTCGTTGCTGTAGACGGGGGCAAGCCAGGTACCGTCTGTAACGGGTTGCTGGCTGAGGAGCATCAGGGCGAGCGCAGCTGCGAATTCCATAGGTACGCCCAAGTGCATTTGGAGTACCAGCGCAGATAAGTTGGCACGGAGGCCTTCAGATGCGTTATATTCGCCACGATGCGTCTTCCAGCTTTATTTCTGATTGTTGCCTCGGCCATGTTGGCTCAGGCTCCCGCTGCTCCGCCTGTTCCGGCCACGGTAATTGCCGACCGCGACGTTGCTTATACGAACGTCGGCGGACGGCAGACGATGGACATTATCCGTCCGAAAGAGGTTTCTGACAAGCCGCGCCCGGCGGTTCTGCTGGTGCATGGCGGCGGGTTCCGCGCCGGCACGAAAGAGGGCTACATTGCGCTGGCGGTGAAGCTGGCGGAGCACGGGTATGTGGCGGCGACGGCGAATTACCGGCTGTCTCCGGGGAATCAGTTCCCTGCCCCGGTGCATGACGTGAAGGCGGCGGTTCGGTTCCTGCGGGCGAATGCCGGGAAATACGGGATTGATACGGAGCACATTGGAGCGTTGGGCGGGAGTGCGGGCGCGCATTTGGTGCTGATGCTGGGGTTGACGGCGGGCGTGGCGGAGTTTGAGGGTACGGGCGGGCATCCGGAGCAATCGAGTGCGGTCCAGGCGGTGGTGGATGAGTATGGCCCCACGGACTTTACGCAGTCGTATTCGAAGTCAGTGGACGCGGCGGAAGTTCTGCCGATGTTCCTCGGTGGGGATCTGGACCATAACCGGATTGACCACATCAAGTCGAGCCCTCTGAGCTGGGTGAATCCGAATGCGGCTCCCACGCTGGCGATGCATGGCACGGCGGATAACTATGTGGCTTATGAGCAGTCGCTCTGGCTGGTGGAGAAGATGATTGCGGCGGGCGCGACGGCGGAACTGGAAACGATGTCGGGCGCAGGGCATGGGTTCAAGGGCGCGGACGCGGCGCGGGCTGATGAGAAAGCTATTGCGTGGTTCGACAAGTACCTGAAGCCGGTGCCGGTGAAGTATCACATCCTGATTTCGGATCATGGTCCGAATGGGGAGATTGCGGAGATTGAGTGGCCTTCGGCGAAGGTGCTTTGGACGGCTCCGAATGACCACGGCCACGATGTGCAGGCTCTGCCGAACGGGCATGTTCTGTATACGCGGAATCCGGCGAAGAAGGTAGTGGAGCTGGATGAGAACCACAAGGTAGTTTGGGAGTTTTCGGACGGCGTGGAGCATCCTCTGGCGGCGCAACGGCTGGCGAACGGGAATACGCTGATCGGCGATGCGCAGCTGGGCAAAGTGATTGAAGTGACGCCGGACAAGAAGGTGGTCTGGAAGTATGAGAGCGCCGACCTGGCGAAGATGCGGAGCCGGAATTCGCACCGCACCGACGCGGGCACGACGCTGATTGCGGTAGAGATTGAGGGTCGGATTATTGAGGTCGACCAGGCGGGGAAGATTATTTGGCAGTGGCAGGCTCCGAATGGAAAAGCTCGTCGCCTGTATATGGGACGCCGGCTGGCAAACGGGAATACGCTGATGAGTTTGTCGAACCCTGGTGAGCTGGTGGAAGTGGATCCGGCCGGGAAGATTGTGCGGTCGATTGGCGGGACGGATCCGGCGATTCGGATGGGGTGGACTTCGGGCTTCACGCAGTTGCCGAACGGAAATTTGCTGATCAATGACTATACGGGGCGGCGGTTGATCGAAGTGGATGGCAAGGGCAAGATGGTGGCTCAGTGGCGGACGGGTTCGCGGACGATTGCCAGCATTGACTTCGTAAGATGAGGCGGCGAGAGTTTCTAAGTGTGGCGGGGGCGGCTTTGGCCGCTCCCGTTTCTGCTGCGGCACGCCCGCCGAACGTGGTCCTGATTTACGCCGATGACGTGGGTTATGGCGACCTGAGTTGCTATGGCGCGACTCAGGTGAAGACGCCGAATCTGGATCGTCTGGCTGCCGCCGGCCTGCAGTTTTCGAACGCTCATGCGACGTCTGCAACGTGCACGCCATCGCGGTACTCGATGCTTACGGGCGAGTATGCGTGGCGCAAGCCGGGGACCGGGGTGCTGCCGGGCGATGCGGCGATGATTATTCCGGCGGGGACTCCGACGGTGGCTTCGGTGATGAAGCAGAAGGGGTATCAGTGCGGGGTGGTGGGTAAGTGGCACTTAGGTCTGGGCAACGGCAAGGTCGACTGGAACCAGGAAATTACTCCGGGGCCCCGTGAGCTTGGGTTCGATTATTCCTTTCTGATTCCCGCTACGGGGGATCGTGTTCCGTGCGTGTATGTGGAGAACGGGCGGGTGGTGAATCTGGATCCGGCAGATCCGATTCAGGTTAGTTACAAAGACCCGTTTCCGGGGGAGCCTACGGGCAAGGCGAATCCCGAATTACTGAAGATGCATCCGAGCCATGGGCATGACCAGACGATTGTGAACGGGGTCAGCCGGATCGGGTACATGAAGGGCGGGAAGAAGGCGCTCTGGGTGGATGAGGACATGGCCGGGACGATTACCGGGAAGGCGGAGGCTTTTCTGGAACGGGAGAAGGCCGGGCCGTTTTTCCTGTACTTTGCGACGCACGATATCCATGTGCCGCGGATGCCGAATTCGCGATTTGTGGGGAAGACCGGGATGGGGCCGCGGGGGGATTCGATTGCGGAGCTGGATTGGTCAGTGGGGCGGATTCTGGATAAGTTAGACCAGTTGGGTTTGGCGAAGAAGACGCTGGTGATGTTTTCGAGCGATAACGGACCTGTGGTGGATGACGGGTATCAGGACCAGGCGGTGGAGAAGCTGAACGGGCATCGTCCGGCGGGCCGGTATCGGGGCGGGAAGTACAGCAATTTCGATGGCGGGACACGGATTCCGCTGCTGGCGCGGTGGCCGGGGCAGATTCGTAAGGACACGCGGTCAGAGGCGCTGGTGAGTCAGGTGGATTTGCTGGCGACGATGGCGGCTTTAGTGGGGCAACCAGT
Source organism: uncultured Acidobacteriia bacterium (assembly GCA_903929755.1). GTDB lineage: Bacteria > Acidobacteriota > Terriglobia > Bryobacterales > Bryobacteraceae > BOG-234. The sequence continues at coordinate 98,339 of CAIYVZ010000160.1, read as the reverse complement.
TCCGGCGGGGGCCAGTCCGGATGGCGTGAATGTGCTGCCGGCGTTGCTGGGGAAATCAAAGACGGCGCGGACGAGCGTGGTGGAGCATGCCGGCGTTTTGTCGCTGGTTGAGGGGAACTGGAAGGTGATTGAGGGCGGCAAGGGGGCCCGGGTGGACCGGAATACGGCGACGGAGTTGGGGAATGAGCCGACGCCGCAGTTGTACGACATCAAGCTGGATCCGGGGGAGACGACGAACCGGGCGGCGGAGTATCCGGAGGTGGTGGCGCGGATGTTGGGGGAATTGGGGCGAATTCGGAGGAAGTAGGGATGCTGGTGGCTACGCGTGGAGGAGTAGCGTACGGGTTGCATCGCTCCAGCGACGGAAGCCCTGATCAAAGGTAACTAACTCGTAGTCGGATTTGCGGGCGAAGGCGGCCAGGTAAGCATCGGTCCAACTGGATGGTCCTATGTTGGGACGGTTCATCATGTTTGCCCAAGTGGATTCCAACTCCGGGGGCTCGTACTCAAAGAAGACGCGTCTATCCGCGAGCAATTCATGGGAGATATCCCATGAATTGCGAATCGTGAATGCGCCGGCGGGGAGTACTTTGGGATTTGTCAGGAGGCGCAGGAGCCCCATCTGAGTAACCCGACAGATGGCCACTGAATCGGCACCTTGTGCGATGAACCAGGCCTTGGCTGGAAGGTGGTGTTCGTGTCCTCCTGCGACCAGCGCCAGCAGGACATTCACATCAGGAAGTGATGTCATCAAGGGCGAACATTTCGTCCAGGTCCGGGCCTGTGACGGGATGGATTACTCCGGTGTGGTCCTCGGAGACGAGAGGGAAGCTGACATCTCGGCGAGGTATGGAACGGTGGCTGGGCTGAACGCCCCGCCGCTCGACATGCTCAGAAACGAGACGCCGCAGAAGACCATCCAGACTGGTTTGCTCCTCGGCTGCGAGACTTTGCAGCCGATGGGCCAGAGCTTCGGGCAATTGCAGGATCGCGTCCATCGAGTTGATTATCTCACGATTTTTTGAACGTTCCATTTGTGAGAGGATTTCAACATGACTCTTCAGCCTGGATCTACTGGCGATGACGTTCGGCAACTGGAACAGCGGCTTACGGATTTGGGGCTTTATTCCGGGGGCGTGGATGGCGTTTTCGGCAATGGCGTGCAGGCTGCCGTAAAGGCTTTCCAGAGTGCTAACGGGCTCACGGTGGACGGGATTGTGGGCCCGCACACGTGGTCCCTCTTGTTTCCTGGGGCTCCGGCGCTGGCTAGTCCGTTGTTGTCGGCTCCGGTTACAGCGCGGTGCCTCGCGCTTACCGGGACGTTTGAGACATCCACGCCGCCTCCGGGTTGCTTTAGCGGGTTGACGGGCAATTTTGACGGGATGGGGATGAGCTTTGGGGCTCTGCAGTGGAATCTTGGGCAGGGGAGCTTGCAGCCCTTACTGCAGCAGATGATTGCGGAGCATGCGGATGTGATCTCGGGGATCTTCGGAGAGAATTTGCAGGCGCTGCGGGACATGCTGGCGCAGCCGAAGGCGGAGCAGTTGGCTTGGGCGAATTCGGTTCAGGATGCGCGCTTTCATTTTCTGGAACCATGGGCCGGAATGTTCCATGCGCTGGGGCAGACTCCGGAGTTTCAGGCGATTCAGGCCGACCATGTGGAGAGTACCAGCTCCAAAGCGACGCAGTTGTGTCAGGAGTATGGTTTGACCACGGTTCGGGCTCAGGCTTTGATGTTCGATATCGTGACGCAGAACGGATCGATCTCGGCGGCGACGGAGACTCTGATTCGGGGTGATTTTGATCAGATTACAGCTACGGATCCGATGGAGATTGAGGTGGCGCGGTTGCAGATTATTGCGAACCGGCGGGCGGAGGCTTCGAATCCGAAGTTTGTGGAGGATGTGCGGACGCGGAAACTCTGCATTGCGAATGGGCAGGGGACGGTCCACGGCATGAAGTACGACCTGGAAGGGGAGTTCGGGATCGGGCTTACGCCGCTGGAAGCTTAAGGGCGGCCAGAAAGGCTTCGGGCTCATCGGCGCAGATGCCGAGGGTCTGGACGGTTTTGCCGAGGCCCAGGATTCGTTCGGCTCGGAGCGGGCGGTTGAGGTGCAAGTAGAGATTCGCTTCGGTCCGGCGCGGGATTCGCGTTGCGCCTTCCAGTGGCGCTGCGGAGACGGACAGGATCGCTTCGCGCGGAATTTCAAGGCTGAAGAGCAGGCCGAAGCGGAGGGTTAGCGCTTCGGCTGTCAGCAGCGCAGGGCGCAAGGTGAGGGAGCGGGCGATGGCGACTACCCAGAGGGCTCCGTAGAGGCTCAGCGCGGTCAGAATCCACGCTGCCGTATGGCTCCAGCGGGCGGCGACCAGGTGGACCGGGACGATTTCCAGCAGCGAGGCCAGACCGACGAAGAGCAGGATGTCGCCGAAGCCGGAACGCTGGTGGAGCGTGAAGGGTTTGGCATTTTCGGGGACGTGGGGTTTGGCTCGCCAGGCGAAGCCGTAGTAGAGGACGGCGAATTCGGCGGCCAGGGCTCGGGCGGCGGTTTCGGAGGGCAGGATTCCGCGAAGGATCTGGCGGAGTCGGGCGACGGGGTCGGTTTCGGTAAGTGCACGGCTTTTGCGCCAGGCGGTGAAGATGGCTGCGGCGAGGGCGACTTCGAAAGCGCCGACTATGAGTTCGCGTCCGGGGATGACTCGGGGAAAGGCGAACGAAGCCCGGAGCAGGCCGAGCAGGAAGATGAACGAGAGACTGAGTTTGCCCCGGTGGCCGGGCCGGACAAGGAGCCAGTAGTAGAGGCCGGTGACCGTGAAGGTCATGTCCAGAATGGCCCCGAACTGAACTTTCGGTGACGGGAAGGCACGAACCGCCAGGGTAGCAGCGAGGTTGACGAAGAGGGCCAGCGACAGGAACAGGAGTTGCGGTCGCCGGCGGGCGGTCATGAGCCTACTTGCCGCCCTGGTTTTGCTGTTGCTGCTGGCTTTCTCCCATCAGGGGATCGTTCGGGGTTGCCGGTTCCGGGCCGCTGTGCTGGTGGGTGGCCATGCTTTGGTCAGAGAAATAGGTATGGTTGCCGGAGGTGCCGTACTGCGTGGGCACGGCGGAGATGGCGTAACCGGTGGAGGTCTGCTGCAAGGTGAACTTGAAGCCACCCTTTTCGCCGCTGGCGAGGTCGCGGTCAATCAGTTCGGCACCGTTGGGGCCGGGGGCACCGTTCGTGGGGGGGCCAAGCTGGGTGAGTGAGGTCGCGTAGCCGCCGTACTGGGAATAATATTGCGTCTGCGCGGTATGAAGGGTGGAGATCGCCTTCTGGGCCGCCATTTCCTGGGCGAAGGTGCGCGACTTGGTCAGTTTCGGGAGGGCGACACCGAGAATGATCAGGATGATCGCGATAACAATCAGAAGTTCGATTAGAGAGAAGCCCGCGAGGGATCTTTTGCGGTTGGAGCCTCGTTTGGAACAACGCCGGAGTTCGAGCATAATTTACACCTCTTAGTTTAAGACGTAGCGGGCGGGTTGTGCGTTGAGAAGGAATCGGCGGCCTGGCGCGCCTCGTTGAAAAGGCGCAGGCGGCGGAGGAAGGCAGGGAGCAGATTCAGATGCAGGGCGTTGGCGCCGTCAGAGAGCGCGTTGGCCGGGTCGTCATGCACTTCGACGAAAATTCCATTGATGCCGACCGCAACGGCGGCCGAAGCGAGGGGTTCGATGAAGCGGGGTTGACCGCCGGAAACTCCGCCCGCGCCCGAGGGGATCTGGACGCTGTGAGTGGCATCGAAAACGACGGGGTAGCCGGTATCGGCCATGATGCGGAGGCCGCGCATATCGACGACCAGGTTGTTGTAGCCAAACGACGAGCCGCGCTCGGTGAGGACGACCTGCGTGTTGCCGGTGGAGGCGACTTTGTCGGCAGCGTGGCGAATATCGTGCGGGGCGACGAACTGGCCCTTCTTCACGTTGATGATGCGGCCGGTGCGGCCGGCTTCGACAAGAAGGTCGGTTTGGCGGCAGAGGAAGGCCGGGATTTGCAGGATATCGACGACTTCGGCAGCCGGAGCAGCCTGGGAAGGTTCGTGGATATCAGTGACGACAGAATACCCTTCCGCCTTCATGCCGGCGAGGATGCGGAGGCCTTCTTTCAGGCCTGGACCGCGAAAATTCTGGACTGACGTGCGATTGGCCTTATCGAAAGAGGCCTTGAAGACGTAGGGGAAGCCTTCGGCCGCAGCGGCGGAGGCGATGGCTTTGCCCATACGATGGACGTGCTCTTCGCTTTCGATGACGCAGGGCCCGGCGATCAGCACCAGGCCGGGCCTCTTAAAATCCGCGAATTGAATGGTGGCCATTTATTCGGCGAATTCAGGTTCAGGCAGGAGCGGGGCCATCTGCTGGGCGAAACGGTGAGCGCGGTACTTGCGGGCCGCGCCGACGAACGACGAGAACAGAGGGTGGGGCTCCATAGGCTTCGACTTGAATTCGGGATGGAACTGGCAGCCGAGATAGTAGGGGTGGTCTTCGATCTCGCAGATCTCGACGTAGGTGCCGTTCTTGGTTTCGCCGGTGATCCGGAGGCCGTTGGAGACCAGGATGTCTTCGAAGTCGCGGTTGAATTCGTAGCGGTGGCGGTGGCGCTCGCTGATTTCGGCGGCGGCGTAGGACTTGTGGGCGAAGGTGCCGGGTTTCAGGACGCAGGGCCAGGCTCCGAGACGCATGGTGCCGCCGAGTTCGTCCACACCCTTGAGTTCGCGGAGTTTGTAGATGACGCGGGCGGGGGTGTCGGGGTCGAATTCGGTGGAATTCGCACCGGCGAGGCCGCAGACGTTGCGGGCGTACTCGATGACCATGGCCTGCATGCCGAGGCAGATGCCGAAGTAGGGCACTTTTTCGACGCGGGCGTATTCGATGGCGTTGATCATGCCCTCGACGCCGCGGTTGCCGAAGCCACCGGGGACCAGGATGCCGTCATAGTTCTCGAGTTCGGTATCGAGCTTCGCCTTTTCGAACTTTTCGGCCTCAATCCAGTGGATGTTGACCTTCACGTTGTGGGCGATGCCGCCGTGGAGCAGGGCTTCCTTGAGGCTCTTGTAGGAATCCTCATATTCGACGTATTTGCCAACGAGCGCGATATCGACCGCATCGACCGGGTTCTGCATGCGATGGAGCATGGCAGCCCAGCGTTCCAGATTGCGGGGGCCTGTGGCGTCGAGCTGCAGGTGGTTCAGGATGATCTCGTCGACCTTCTCCTCGGCGAAAACAAGGGGAATTTCGTAGACGGACACCACGTCCCTGGCGGTTATAACAGCTTCGGGGTCCACATCGCAGAAGAGGGCGATCTTGTCCTTCATTTCCAGCGGGATAGGGCGCTCAGCGCGGCAGAGGAGGATATCAGGCTGGATGCCCAGGGCGCGGAGTTCCTTCACACTGTGCTGGGTGGGCTTGGTCTTCAGCTCCTGCGCGGCAGCGATCCAGGGGACGAGGGTGACGTGCACGAAGATGCAGTTCTTGCGGCCAACTTCGTGGCGGACCTGGCGGATGGCTTCGAGGAACGGCAGCGATTCGATATCGCCGACGGTACCGCCGATTTCGCAGATGACGACGTCGACATCGGCGGACACCTTCTTGATGGCAGCCTTGATCTCGTTGGTGACGTGGGGGATGACCTGGACGGTCTTGCCCAGATAGTCGCCACGGCGCTCACGCTGGATGATCTGTTCGTAGATGCGGCCGCTGGTGAGGTTGTTGGCCCGGGTGAGGTGAGCGTGGGTGTACCGCTCGTAGTGGCCGAGGTCGAGGTCGGTTTCGGCTCCATCGTCGGTGACGAAGACTTCCCCGTGCTGGTAGGGACTCATGGTGCCGGGGTCGACGTTGAGATAGGGGTCGAACTTCTGGAGGGTGACCTTAAGGCCCCTGTTTTCAAGGAGACAGCCGATGGAGGCGGCCGCAATTCCCTTGCCAAGGGAGGAGACCACGCCGCCGGTGACGAAGATGTGTTTTGCCATTTAGTTGGAATCGCCTGAGATTACGGCGGCACGACCCGCCTGAATTAAGCGTTGCACGCGTTCGAGATCTTCGGGCGTATCGACGCCCACGGACTCGTATTCGGTTTCGACAACGCGGATTTTGAAACCGTTTTCGAGAGCTCTAAGTTGTTCCAGGCGCTCGGCTTGCTCGAGAGGGCCGACGTGGAGACTGGAGTAGCGGAGGAGGAAGTCCCTGCGGTAGACGTAGAGACCGATGTGTTTGAACCAGGTATGGGCTTCTGTTCCGCGAACGTAAGGAATTGTAGCCCGTGAAAAGTAGATCGCGTTCTCGAAACGGTCGGTTACCACTTTGACCACGTTGGGATCATTGATCTCGTCAGGGTTCTCGATTTTCTTTTTCAGGGTCGCCATCGGGATGGACGGCTCTTCGAGGAGAGGCATGATGGCGGCATCGATGGCGTCGGGGTCGAGGAGGGGCTCGTCGCCCTGGATATTAATGATGAGTTGAGCATCCTCAACAAAAGAAGCCACTTCGGCCACGCGATCGGTACCGGAAAGGTGATCGGATCGCGTCATGACGACGCGGGCGCCGAAGCGGCGGGCTTCCTGCTGGATGCGGGGATCGTCCGTCGCAATAATTACTGAAGATGGATAGCGAGCCATTGACACGCGCTCCCAAACGTGCTCCAGCATGGTTCGTGAATCAAGGTTGGCAAGGGCTTTGCCGGGGAACCGGGAGGAGTCGTAGCGGGCGGGTATGACTGCCAGGATTCTGGGAGGCACACGTGATCTTAGCACAGCGGATTATGCTAGACTCCGAGCAGAGAGGGAAGCAGTCCATGCCATCCCGTGTCCAAGGGCGTATCCAGAAGGTAGATCGGCCTGTAAAAACAGGTATTGTGCTTGCTTTGCTGGCGACGGCGGGGCTGGTGGGGATTGGACTGGCGCAGGAGACCGGCAGCCAGGCGAGCATTGTCCCGCGCACCAAAGCGGGCGAACCGGCGGTGGCGCAGCCGAAGGCGAATATCCGGGTGGACGTAAATACGGTGCTGATTCCCGTAACGGTCACCGACCCTCTGAATCGTTTCGTGACGGGCCTCGACCAGGAAGTTTTCGAGATTTCCGAAGACAAGGTCAAGCAGAAGATCATCTCGTTCGGCAGTGAAGACGCGCCGCTCACGGTGGGAATCGTTTTCGATACCAGTGGCAGCATGGGGCCCAAGCTGGAAAAATCCCGGCAGTCGGTGGCGGAGTTCTTTAAGACGGCGAACCCCGAGGACGAGGCGTTTCTGGTGGAATTCAACGACCGGCCGCAGCTGGTGACGCCGCTGACGCACAATCTGGACGAGATCCGGACGCGGCTGACGTTTACGCAGTCGAAGGGCCGGACGGCCCTGTTGGACGGCGTACTGCTGGCGCTTCGTACAATGAAGAAAGCGCACAACCCGCGCAAGGCACTCGTAGTAATTTCAGACGGCGGCGATAACAGCAGCCGCTACACAGAATCCGAACTGAAGAATTTCGTGAAAGAAGCCGACGTCCAGATCTACGCGATAGGTATCTATGAGCCCTACTCCGCGCGTGGCCGGACGCCGGAAGAGCTTTCCGGCCCCGGTTTGCTGACCGATATCTCGGAACCGACCGGTGGCCGGCACTTCATTGTTGAAAATCTGAATGAGCTTCCCGACGTAGCCGCGAAAATCGGCATCGAACTGCGAAACCAGTACGTTCTTGGTTACAGCCCCATGAATCCGGCCCGCGATGGCAAGTACCGCAAAGTTGCGGTCAAGATCATCCAGCCGAGGGGACTGCCCGCACTTCATGCTTTCTGGAGAACCGGCTATTATGCGCCGACGCAGTAAAACGACATTTTGGGCAATTTCAGCCGCGGCGGTTCTGCTGGCGGTTCCAGTTTATGTAGCGGCTCAGGAGAAAACTCCGTCTAAGGAAGCGGAACAGGATGCGGTGTTCTCGTCGGACACGCGCCTGGTGCCGCTGAACGTCACGGTGACCGAGAAATCGGGGCATCTGGTGACGAATCTGCCGCAATCGGCGTTTACGGTGCTGGAGAACGGCGCGCCGCAGACGATCAAGATTTTCAAGAGCGAAGACGTGCCGGTGTCGATTGGTTTGATCATCGACAACAGCGGCAGTATGCGGGATAAGCGGCAGGCGGTGGAATCGGCCGCGCTGACGCTGGTGAAGTCTTCGAATCCGCAGGACGAGGCATTTGTTGTTAATTTCAACGACGAGGCGTATCTGGATACGCCGGATCTGACAAGCGATATCAGTGTCCTGGAGCAGGCGCTGACGAAGATCAACGCCAAGGGCGGTACCGCGATGCGGGATGCGCTGCGGATGTCGATGGATGAGCTGCGGAAGAAGGCCAAGCGGGATAAGAAGGTCCTGCTGGTGGTGACCGACGGCAACGACAACGCCAGCACGGAAACTCTGGAAGCGGTGGTCCGGGATGCGCAGCAGAGCGATGTTCTGATCTACGCGATTGGCCTGCTGAGCCAGGAAGAGCGGAAAGAAGCCCGGTCAGCGAAAAGGGCTTTGGATCTGCTGGTGACGAGCACGGGGGGGCAGGTTTTCTACCCGAATTCGGTAACCGAAGTGGAAGGGATTGCGAAGGAAGTGGCGCGGGATATCCGCAGCCAGTACACGATTGCGTACACGCCTTCGAACAATGTTTTGGACGGAACTTTCCGCACCATCAAGGTAGTGGTGAAGGGCCGCAACGCCCCGGTTGCCCGAACTCGCATGGGTTATTATGCGACGAAAGATCGCGGAGCGAAGAAGTAAGCATGTTCAGGCTGCTGCGGACGGCCTGGCGGCTGACGAAGGGTTATCGCCTGCACTTCTGGGACAGTCCGTATCTGAAGTGGCGGGTGGAGACGTGGTCGGGGCTTGAGGCGGAGTCGCTAACGCCGAAGCAGTTTGTGGAGTTCACGTGGCAACACCGCGCCGAATTACTGCGGTATTTGCGGTGGGCTGCGAATCGCGGGATACCCTCTTAGGCCGGGATGCCTTAGCCAAAGAGGCGGGAAAAAGAAAAGGGCCGGTACGGGGGGCCCAATAACCCCCGTACCGGCAAACTCCGCGTGTCTGGTCGCCCAACCTGACGCTGCGGAGGAGACGGCTAATCAACCCGGCAGAGTTGCAAAATCGCTTTCGCGGATCAGCAACCCACCGAGGCGCTCGTCTCTTCTGCCCTAACTTTACGAGCGGGAGTTTGCAGGATCTGGCAGCGCTGCTCGCAACTTGTTGAAAACAAGCCGAAAATATTTTTATTTTTCTGTGATCGATGTTTCGAGGCGACTACAGAGTCTTCAGATACTCGATGAGGGCGGCGCGGTCTTCGGCGGAGAAGGCAGGGCCGAGGACTCCCTTTTTCGACTTGTCGTTGGTGAATTCGTGGCCAGCGTTATTGTTGCCGGGCAGGGTCACGTCGAACTCGTAGCCGCCCTTTAGCGCGGAATAGTCATAGCCCACTTTGACGGGGTCGTAAGTGCGGGTTCCGAGGTAGAACTTCGCGGGACGCTCCTTTTGCTCAGAGAGGAGCAGATCCAGGTTCGGAACGGAGCCGTTGTGGAGGTACGGAGCCACAGCCCAGATCCCATTCAAAGGCCGGGCTTTGTAGATGGGCAGGGCTCGGACGGGCTTGTAGTTCGGATCCTTATAGCCGTTCTGCGCGTTGCCCTGTTCAGTGGAGTAGCCCGCCTTGGTATAGAACTTGCTGGCGATGGCTTCGGTAACGGTCTGCAGACCGAGGGCGGCGGAGAGGCGACCGAGCTTCAGATCTCCCGTGTCAGCGGTGCGGGCGATGAAGTCCATTGCTTCATGGGGGTCGGTGGCGACCTTTTCGACGGGAATGTCGTGCACCATCAGGTATTTATTGCCTTCGGAACTGCCCCAGTACAGCGGTTTGGGGGAATTGAGATCCGCAACGAGTTCAGGAATTGAGGGGAAGTGGCAGCCCTGGCAGTGCTGTTTGTAGAGCGCGGCGCCTTTGTCAGCCTTCGCTTTGTCGATGGCGGGAAAGACAGAAGGCCAGGCCGGAGAGGTGAGGCCCTTGTAGGGCGCGTCGCCGCGCAGCAGGCCTTCCAGGGTGCGCAGGCCTTCGATGTGGACACTGTTCTCGAACTTAGCGGCATCAGGGCCGTAGGCCTTGAGCATGGCGCGTACGCCAAGAGCTTCGCCGACGTTGCGGACGGTGGGGTCGGAGATAGACGAGTTGTACTGTACCCAGTTGAACCAGGAGGCGTCCCAAATTTGCGGGAAACGGACGGGGGCATTGGCGACGGCGAAGTTGGCATCGACTTTCATATCGACGGCGAAGACCTGGTTGCCGATACGGGTAAGGGCATCGGTGCGAATAAAGCCGGCCGAGTGGGGATAGATGTTGAGTTTGTCGGTGGTAGCAACCTCGGCTTTCGCGGCGTCGAGAAAGCCATTGAAGGCGGCTTTGAGTTTTGCCTTGTCGGCGTCGCTCGCGTTGGCGCCGAGAACCTTGTCCTCAAAACGGGCGTACCGGAAGGGCACATATTTGGTGAAGACGACGGAGAGGCCGAGGGCCTTCTGGAAAGCGGTGACATCGACCATGGCCGGGGCCCCATCCACGCGGACCGCGTACTTGCCGTAGTAGAGCTCCCCCGTGTGACAGGCGGCGCAGGTGAGGCCGACGGCTTCCCCGGTCTGGCCGGTGGTGGGGTCAAAGAAGTCTTTTTGGTAGGCAAACCCGACGGGCAGATTGCCGGGGTTCAGGTTGGGATCAGCCGTGCCCGCGAGGAAGCCGAAGCGACCAAGGTACTGGGGTTCAACGAAGGAATCACAAGCTCCCAGGGAGAAGCATGGCTGTTCGAGGGCCATGAGCCAGGGATAGGGGACCAGGCGGGTTCCCTGGGAGGTGTAGTGGAACTGGACGCGTTGTGCGTCCGACCAGCCCTGCTGGAGCTGGACGAGTTCGCCGGGCTTTTGGTATTCGGGGAGTTCCACCGTGAAAGTCGGGGAATGGGAGACGTAATAGAGGGCCCCGCCAGCGATGGCACCGATGACGAGGAGGGCAATCAGAAGTTTTTTGAGCACGGTATTTCCAGGAACAGCAAGTAAATTTTGGACCGGGTTCGACTATACCGGAGAATTGCACGCACGGCAATACCGTGATTCATTTTTTATTAACATTCAGCGCCGCGCGGCGCACTTTCATAGATATCTTCATCGACCGCGACGGTCGCGGGCTGATTATTCAGGTTGCGGGGGAGGAGTTCCAGGTTAGCTGGCGAGGCCGGGGACGCCGCCGACTGTTCTGGCGGCGCGCACCGCTCGGAGGACTGCCTGGGCAAGGACCTCGGCAGCGGCGGAACCTACGGCATCGACGGACGCCTTCTCTTTACCCTGCGAGATAGCGAAGGTGATATCTCCGTCAGCCATGGTGTTGACGGGAGAGATGGTTCGGGCGACGCCCAAGCTGGCGAGGGCAGCTAGTTTGTTGGTCTGGACTTTATCGAAAGCGGCGTTGGTGGCGACTACGGCCAGCGTGGTGTTGCCTCGAAAGGGGCGGGTTTCGGGGATTCCGTGTCGAAGAGCGGCTGCGGAATCGACGAAATCGCTGCTGGTGGGGGAGACGCGGGCTCCGGCCACAACTTTTCCGGTGGTGGGGGAGATGACATCGCCATACGCATTCACCGCTACCAGGGCGGCGACGATGACGCCATTGCCGAGCGAGAGCGAGGCGCTGCCGATGCCGCTTTTCATGGCCTGACGCATGCCGAAGATTTTGCCCACGGTGGCTCCGATACCGGCGCCGATGTTGCCCTCTTCCACGGCAGCGTCGGTTGCGGCCAGGGTGGCTTTCTCGCCCATCTCGCGGGTGGGGCGGACGTCAGCCCTGCCGATGCCGAGATCAAAGAGGATCGCTCCGGGGACGATGGGGACTACAGCGACTCCGGTCTTGAAGCCGATACCCTGTTTTTCCAGAATTCGGCGGGTGCCGGAGGACGCTTCGAGGCCGAACGCGGAACCGCCAGCCAGAACAATAGCGTCCACATTCGCGGCAACATGGCCGGGGTTGAGCGTCTCCAGTTCGCAGGAGCCGGTGGCGGAACCCCGAACGTCTACGCCGCCGATGGCTCCGGGGCCACAGAGAATTACGGTACAGCCGGTCAGCGCCTCAAAATCGGACGCATGGCCAACTCGAATTCCTGGTACGTCAGTTAGTCCCTTCATTGTTGCCTTTCGAGGTCGCCTTCGTATGCTAGCATCGGGGTTCGTGCTGGATTTTCTCAAGGGCCCGACGCTCGCGCTGCAAGATTTCTGCCTGCTCACGGGTCGGGCGATGCGGAACGTCACCCGACAACCGCACTATTCCGACGACATCAAGCTGCAGATGGACTCCATCGGTGTGGGCAGTATTCCGATTGTCCTGCTGACGGGGTTCTTCTCGGGGGCCGTGATGGCGCTGCAGATGGGGCGCGCGCTGCAGCAGTACGGGCAAACGGGACGCACGGGGACGGTGGTCTCCATTATTCTGGTACGCGAACTGGGGCCAGTGCTGACGTCGCTGATGGTGGCGGGGCGGAATGCGTCGGGCATTGCGAGCGAACTGGGGTCAATGAAAGTGACCGAGCAGATCGACGCGATGCGGGCGCTGGGAACGGATCCGATTCAGAAACTGGTGACTCCGCGGATGATCGCGACCGGCGTGATGCTGCCGTGCCTCACGGTAATTGACGACTTCGTGGGCATGGTGGGCGGCTGGATTATTGGCAAGCTTCTATATGACCTGGACGCGCTGCAATACTGGTCGCAGACGTGGCACGCGCTGGTGTGGAGCGACGTGGCGCAGGGCCTGCTGAAGCCGTTTGTGTACTCGTTTGTGATCTCGCTGATTGGGTGTTTTTATGGCCTGCGCGCCAGTGGCGGTACACAGGGCGTAGGGCGGGCGACGACGCAGGCGATGGTGGCAGCATCGGTGACGATTCTGATCCTGAACCTGTTTATGGGCCTGATCTTTGTAAAGTATTCGGGCACCTAGCAATGGCGGCGACGAACCTGCTGGAGTTTGACAAGGTAAGCGTGGAGTTTGAGGCGGGAGTTCGTGTGCTGAACGAGGTATCCTTTGCCGTTCCCGAAGGCCAGACGCGCATCATTATGGGTGCGGCCGGGAGCGGCAAGACGGTCCTGCTGAAGACGGCCATGGGCCTGAACCGGGCGTGCGGCGGGAGTGTCCGATTGCTGGGCGAGGACATTACGCATAAGCCGGAAAATCAGCTTTTCGAGATACGCGCCCGGGTGGGCATGCTCTTTCAGGATTCCGCGTTGTTTGATTCCATGACGGTGGCGCAGAATGTAGCCTATCCCCTGCTAAATCAGAAGTCGATTCAGATTCCGCGCGACAAGATGGAGGATAAGGTGCGGGAGTCGCTGCGATTCGTGGAACTGGAGCAGGCGATCACGAAGTACCCGAGCGAACTTTCGGGCGGCATGCGGCGGCGGGCGGCGATTGCCCGTGCGGTTGTCACCGGGCCTCCGTTGCTGCTCTACGATTCACCGACCGCGGGGCTGGACCCGATTACAGCGCACACGATTATGGCGCTCATCATCAAGGAGCGCGATATGGACAATACAACCGCCCTTGTGGTGACGCATCGGTATCAGGATGGGAATCTGGTGGCCAACTTTCGCTACAATCCAGACAATGGGACGCTGGATCCGGCGAGCGAAAAGGCAACCAATACGGTGTTCATGGTGCTGCGTGAGGGAAGATTGGTATTTGAAGGCACGCAGACGGAACTGGAAGCCTGTTCCGACGAATACGTAGGGAAGTTTGTAAAGAAGCCGGAAATGGCGGCGTAAGCGCAAGATACGGATCAGGGATGCCATCGCAAAAACGAGTTGAATGGGCGCAGTTACGGGTGGGAATCTTAACAGCAGTCGCTATGGTGATTGCGGCGATTCTGATCTTTTTGCTGACGAGCCAGAGCAATTTAATTTCGGGTGACTTCAGGCTGCGCACGTACATGAGCGATTCAGCCGGCATGGCGGAGAATGCGCCGGTACGGCTGAACGGAATCTTCGCGGGCCATATTTCGAGTGTGAAACTGTCTGGGTCGCATGACCAGAAGCGGACAGTCGCAATTGAGATGAAGATCAACCGGACTTTCCTGAGTCAGATTCCGGAGGATTCGAAAGCAGCGATCAGCGCGTCGAACCTGCTGGGGGATAAGTACATCAACATAACCCGCGGCACCCACCCGAAGCCGATTCACGAGGGCGACGAGATTGGGGCGGTGATGACGCAGGATATTCCGGAATTGCTGAGCCAGGCGTCTTTACTGCTGGCGCAATTGCAGACGATTCTGGGCCGCGTGGACGGGTTGCTGGAGGTGGTGGACCAGGGTAAAGGCAACCTGGGGAAACTGCTGAAGGATGACTCGCTGTACGACCGCCTGAACGCGACGGCGGCGGAAGTGGCGCAGATTGTGAAAGACGTTCGGAACAGCAACGGCACCGTGAGCCATTTGCTGTACGACGACGACCTGTACAACGATATCCGCAAGCCAATTCAGAGGCTGGACGAGATGCTGGCGCAGGTGCAGCAGGGTAAGGGGTCGGCCGGCAAGCTGCTGTACGACGCGCAGTTGTATGACGAGGCTCGCGCCAGTATCACCGAAGCGAAGAAGATCCTGGCAGATCTGAACGCGGGCAAGGGCACGGCGGGAAAGTTGCTGAAGGATGACGAGATTTATCAGCAGCTGAACCTGGTGGCAACCAAGGTGAATACGGCACTGGAGAAGATTAATTCCGGCCAGGGCACCATCGGGCAGTTGATGGTGAATCCGCAGCTTTACGACGCGCTGAATGGCACCACTCGCGAGCTGCACAGTTTGCTGACGGACGTGCACAAGAGTCCCAAAAAATTCCTGAGTATTAAGCTCGCGATTTTCTGATGCGGCGCCTGATTGTGAATGCCGATGATTTCGGATTCACCCGGGATGTGAATGCGGGGATTATTGAGGCGCATACCCAGGGCATTCTGACGGCAACTACTTTGATGGCAAATGGCGATGCGTTTGAGGACGCGGTTGCGTTGGCCCGGGCGGTGCCGAGTCTGGACGTGGGCGTTCATTTGGTGATGGTGCAGGGGATGAGTGTGCTGGACCCCTCGCGCGAGTTACCGGCTACCCTGGGTGACCTGATAAAGACGCTGTGGCGCGGGGAGTTGGCGGTTTATGAAGAGGCCCGCGCGCAGGTGAGCAAGATTGTGGCGGCGGGGATTCGTCCGAGCCATATCGATACGCATAAACATACGCATTTGCTGCCTCCGGTGCTGAAAGCGGTGGCCAGAGTGGCGCGGGAGTTTAGGATTCCGTGGGTTCGACGGCCGTTTGATTTTGGGGTGGATGGCTCGGTCAAGTGGCAGAAGCGGGCGGTCGCTGTGGGAATGCGGGTGATGGCGCCTGGCTTTGCGCGGGAGTTCGCGGGTCTGCGCATGACGGATTACTTTGCCGGATTCCAGATTACCGGCACTTTGGATGCGGGAAGCCTGGCTCGGACTTTGCGGCGACTGCCCGAAGGCGTGACGGAGTTCATGTGCCATCCGGGGATTTTAGGGCCCGAGTTGCAGGCTGCGGCCACGCGACTGAAGGAGAGCCGGGCGGTGGAACTGGCTGCGCTGGTGGCCCCGGAGACTCGGGCTGTGGTTCAGGAGTTGGGGATTGAGTTGGGGAATTACCGGACGTTTTAGAAAATCGCCCGGGTGACGGGAAGCAGGCGGCAGGTGACGCGGGTTCCCCGGACGGAGATGAGGGCCCCAGCGAGGATCTCCGAATCGAAGCGTTCGAGAACGGGTTCCAGAATTTTAACGAAGGCTTCGGCGCGGCATCCTTCTATTCTCAAACGAATTACTGAGGGCCGGGCAAGACGCTGAACCGCGATGAGAGCGTGGAAGTCTGCGTCCAGCGTGAGGATTGCGGAGTGGCGTTCAACGGCAACCTTGATGATCTCGGCATCGGAGTGGGATTTCATCCCAAGTTCCGAAAGGTGCGTTGCGAGATAGCCGAGCTTGCGGAACATGCCGGCCGCGTCAACCGGAACGCCCTGATCCAGCAGTAATGGGAATCTGATCACGCTGCGGACATTTCGGTGACTTCATCACCGAGGCTTGCGGCGGCAAATTCGAGGGCCTGCCGGACGTCTTCGTCGTCGAGGTCCGGATAGTTACGGAGGAGTTCGGCACGGTCCGGGTAAGCGGCAACGGCGGAGACCACCCGGCGGACCGTCAGGCGCATTCCCCGAACACAGGGCTGGCCGTTCATTTGATCTGGGTTCCAGGTGATTCGGTCGAGCATAGCTCTTTTATTATTGCTGAGTTGGAACTGTCAGATCGAGCTCGCCGCGCTGCCCTCACCCCAGACCGAGGTGTGATCAAGGCAGCGCGGTTTCGAGTTACGTTACTATCGGCTGCTTTGGGCTATTGCGTTAGGGTGAAATTCACTTCCACTTCAGTGCTTACTTCCACGGGGTTCCCGTTGAGCACCGTTGCACGGTAACGCCAGCGCTGGACGGCGTCCAGAGCGGATTTCACCAGTAACGGGGGACCGCTCATGAGACGAAGATTGCGGATATTTCCGTCGGTCGCGATGATGGCCTGGAGGCGGACGGTGCCTTGTACGCGTGCCGCTTTGGCGAGGGGCGGGTAGGCTGGTTTGGGGCCGAAGATGAGCAGC
Organism: uncultured Acidobacteriia bacterium; assembly: GCA_903929755.1. Lineage (GTDB taxonomy): Bacteria > Acidobacteriota > Terriglobia > Bryobacterales > Bryobacteraceae > BOG-234. The sequence goes on along the minus strand of CAIYVZ010000160.1, from coordinate 81,630 downwards.
GCGGCCTGGACGCTGGTGCTGACCCGCAAGGGTGCCGTCGGTGGTGGTGTCTCAACAATTGCCGGAGCAACGCGAGTAGTCGGTGGCGGCACAACCGGGTCGGGAATAGCCCCAATGAAGGGGTTACTCACCTGGAATGTCGTGATCGGCCCGGTGAATTCAGGGGCGTCTGGGATGTTCGCGATCCGCCTCAGGCTGTGTGTCGGGGCCCGGAGCGTATCCGAGAACACCAACGACGATGTTCTGGTGGCCCTGGTGACGCTGGCGGTTGGCGCGGTTGGCTGGATCACCGTGACGGGCCGGTAAATGACCGGCGGCGCATCGAGGCGCATCAGCGGCCCCTCGGGATGCAGGAGCGGAATCAGGAGTAAGAGGCCTGCAAGGGCGGTTTGGACGGTTGCGGCAGCAGCCAGGGCCCAGGGCTGCCAGGCGCGGGTGTGCGTGTCGACGAACGTTTGCTCGAACATGTTTGTTCTCCCTCATGTTTTCGGTGCAGCGGCTGCGTTTTCGGTCGACTCGAAAGGGCAGCTTGTATTGATTTCGGTGGTGTAGACGCCGGGCAGGAGCGGGAAGTTCCGGCTTACCCGCCGATGGCGTACATGGGCCTGGGAGGAGGGACGAACTTAGGGGAGTTGATCTCGTGGCCGAGCCACTTGTCGGCAACGTTCTTCCGAATCGCGGCCTGGATTTCTTCGTCGGACGCTCCGTTGCGGAGCAGACCTTTGACATCCATTTCCTCGATCGCGAAAAGGCAGTAACGGAGCTTTCCGTCCGACGTGAGACGGATGCGATTGCAGTTCAGACAGAAGGGTTTGCTGATGGAGGCGATGAAGCCTACCGCTCCGCCGCCGTCCGTATAGCGGTACTCGGTGGCAGGGGCTCGCGGGTCAGCGTCGGCGACGGCTTCGAGGGGCCCGACCTCGCTGGAGATCAACGCGATCATCTCGTCGGCGGTGAGTACCTGGCGGCGTTCCCAAAGGGACTGCGAATCGAGGGGCATGAACTCGATGTAACGCGGTTCGAAGCCTCGTTCCCGGCAATAACGCGCCATCGGGACGATGTCGGGTTCGATCAGACCTTTCACGGCGACTACGTTGATCTTGATCTTCTCGAAACCAGCTTTTACTGCGGCGTCGATGCCTGCCAGGACTTTCGGAAGATCGTCACGACGGGTAATCTGTTTGAATTTCTCGCGGTCGAGAGTGTCGAGGTGGACGTTCAGGCGCTTCAGTCCAGCTTCCCGCAGCGGCAGGGCGTACTGTTCCAGCAGGACAGCGTTGGTGGTGAGCGCGATGTCGCGAATGCCGGGGATGGCGACCAGCTTGCGGATGAGTTCGGGGAGGTCGCGGCGAACAAGGGGTTCACCGCCGGTGATGCGGAGCTTGGTGATACCGAGCGGAACGGAGGCGCGAACGAAGCGTTCGATCTCCTCAAAACTCAGGACTTCGTGGCGGTCAAAGAACTTAACGCCCTCTTCGGGCATGCAGTAGAAGCAACGAATGTTGCAACGGTCGGTGACACTGATCCGCAGATTGTCGTGAACGCGGCCGAAAGTGTCAACGAGGGAGGTCATTTGATGGCCAACATCCGTTCCAAGGGTAACAGAGCGCGGGCGATGAGGTCGGCGGAAAGTTCCACCACGGGCGAGAGGGTTTGCAGCGAATCACGAAGCTTTTCAAGCGTATTGAGGCGCATGAAAGGGCATTCGCTGCAGTTGCAGTTCTCGTTGGCGACGTAGTAGAAGCGACTGGTGGGGGCCACGCGCTCCAGAGAGAAGTTGACGCCGGATTCGGTCATGACAATGAACTCACACCCGGGGCGTTGCTGGTGAGCGGCCGCCACATAATCGACGATAGCCGACGTGGACCCGATGAAATCGGAATGGTCGAGGACGGCCTCGGGGCATTCGGGGTGCGACACCACGATGGCTTCCGGATGGGCGGCTTTCGCGTCGAGCAGGCGGCGGACCGGGAAGGTGTTGTGGACGATGCAGGACCCCTGCCAGATTTTCAGGTTCTGGCGACCGGTCTCACGCTGGACGTAGTTACCCAGATTCCGGTCCGGAAGGAAGAGCACGGTCTTGTCGGCCGGGATGGAATTGACGATTTTGACCGCGTTGCGGGAGGTGCACAGGAGGTCGGACTCGGCCTTCACTTCTATGGAAGTGTTTATGTAACTAACGATGACGTGGTCAGGGTTGCGTCGGCGGTATTCGCGGATGGGCCCAACGGGGCAGCCTTCGACCAGGCTGCAACTGGCGTCTTTATCGGGGACGATGACAGTTCGCGCCGGGTTGAGAACCTTGGCAGTTTCCGCCATAAACCAAACGCCACAGAAGGCGATAACATCACCTTCCGCATCGCGTGCGGCACGGGCGAGTTCCAGGCTGTCGCCGGTGAAATCGGCGATTTCCTGAATCTCGTGGTCCTGGTAGTGATGCGCCAGGATGATGGCGCGCCGCTGACGCTTGAGGTCGAGTATTTCTTCTGCGATGGTTGGTGCTGCGGTCATGAAAGATACGTTCCGGCAGCCGGGATTCGGTCTACTTCGAGTCCGAAGAGGAACTGCTGCTTGTTGGTTTAGATTCGGAAGCCGTGGGTTTGGACTCCGTTTTGGTTTCAGTCTTCGTTTCAGACCTGGTTTCCGACTTCGAGTCCGACTTCGAGTCGGACTTCGAGTCCGAAGCGGCTGAGGAACTACTCTTGTCGGCAGGCTTGATTGGGCCGCCACTGCCGCCCTTGGCATAGTCGGTAACGTACCAACCGGACCCTTTGAGGTGGAAAGCGGGGGCAGAGAATAATCGATCTACGGCCCCGCCACAATCGTCGTGCGTGGTCAGATGGGCATCCGCAAACTTCTGGATACGCTCGAAGACCTTGCCACACGCCTGGCATTTGTACTCGTAGATTGGCATGACGTTCTGACCTTTATCTTAACAACTGCATGAAATCCAGCGTGGCGTCAGCGATTCGTTCGCTGGCGTGGCCGTCGCCGTACGGATTGTGGACGCGGCACATGGCGGCACGCGCGTCAGGGGAGTCGAGGAGGCGTGAGACCTCGGCGACAATGCGGTCTTCGTTGGTGCCGACGAGGCGGACAGTGCCGACTTCGACGGCTTCCGGGCGCTCGGTCTTCTCGCGCATGACGAGGACGGGCTTGCCCAGAGAAGGACCTTCTTCCTGAACACCACCGGAGTCGGTCAAAAGAATGGCAGCGCGTCGCATCAGATCCACGAACGGGACGTAGTCGAGGGGTTCAAGAAGGTGAAGGCCCGGAACGTCGCCGAGCTGGCGCTGGACGGGGCCAAGGACGTTGGGATTTCGGTGGACGGGGAAAACGATCTGGGCGTCCCCGCGGGCGGCGAGGCGGAGGAGGGCGCGGCAGATGGAGTCCATGCCTTCGCCAAAGCTCTCCCGCCGGTGGGCGGTGACCAGGATCAGAGGTTTCGTTTCATCCAGGAAGCTCCAGTCGGGACCGCTGAGTTCGCTGGCTTCGAGGCGGTTGCTGACATTCAGAACGGCGTCGATGCCCGAGTTGCCTGTTACGTGGATGGTCTGGGGAGCCACGCCTTCGCGGAGTAAGTTGTCGCGGGATCCGGTTGTTGCTGCGAAGTGCAGGGCCGCCAGACGTCCCGTAAGGACGCGGTTGGCTTCTTCGGGAAACGGTTGGAGCATGTCGCCGGTGCGGAGGCCTGCTTCGATGTGGCCAACTTTCACACCTGCGTAAAATGCCGAGAGGGCACCGCAAAGAGTGGAGGTGGTGTCGCCCTGGACATAGGCGATATCGGGTTCGGCGTCACGGAAAACGGGTTCGAGAGCAGCCAGCATGCGGGAGGTGGAGGTGGCCAGGGTTTGGCCGGGGAGCATCAGGTCAAGGTCGTAATCGGGGGTGATTCGGAAGACTGCCAGAACCTGGTCCAGCATCTGGCGATGCTGCGCCGTGACAGCGACACGGACATTGAAGGCGTCCGGACGCGCCTTCATGTGGAGGATAACGGGGGAAAGTTTAATGGCTTCGGGGCGCGTGCCGAAGATGAACAGCGCTCTTACCGGTGGCGGAAGGTGATTCGGCCCTTGGTTAGATCGTATGGGGACAGCTCCATGGTGACTTTGTCACCCGCGAGCACGCGGATGCGATTGCGGCGGAGACGGCCGGCGAGGTGCGCGAGGACGATGCGTTCATGCTCAAGCTGAACACTGAACAGACCGCTGGGGAATTTTTCCAGGACGGTTCCGGTTACTTCAATACTGTCTTCTTTACTCATTCCACCTCAACTTGATTTTGATTACTGATGACCAATTATTGTGCGAGCGGGCGGAAGCGAGAAATGCTTCCGCCCGCTCGACACTGATCATTTAGATTGCGGTGACGTTCGACGCCTGGAGACCCTTGGGCCCCTGGGTCACTTCGAACTCAACTCGCGAACCTTCATCGAGCGAACGGTAACCGTTCGACTGGATGGCGGAGAAATGAACGAAGACGTCTTCGCCCGTTTCGCGCTGAATGAATCCGAAGCCCTTGGCCGCGTTAAACCACTTCACAGTACCTTTTTCTCTCATGCTAAAAAAACCTCTACTTAAAAATCAAAGCTACCATCGTCCTGGGCCGTCTCCTGTGACCGCAACAACAAACAAAAAAAGGCTGCCACAGCGGATTTCAGCTGCGCAGCCCTACTGTACATAATTGCGATTCAGGACAAGCACCAAGGAACGATCAGCTATACATCATCAGTATAGCCTGGTGGAGTGGGTGGCGGGGGAAGAGGTGGAGAAGTCGCAGAGAAGAGCGGTTTGGGTTGCGGTGGCGGGCTACAGGAATCGGTGTCGTTCGACGGGCGAGGGGATGCGGCACTGGAGGGATTTCCGGGACCAGCGATGGCGGTTGCGGGCGATGAGGTCGTAGGCTGCATCGCGAAGGCCGGTGGGGATCAGGCGAAAGACGCCCATGAACGAGAAGGGGAGGCCGAGGAGGGTTAGGAGCCTCAAGACGGCGTCCGAGCGCAGGAGGACCTGGCCATGCTGGACGACGATGATGGAGCCGACACCTTCCGGGGGGAGGCCGCTTTTAGCGGCGAAGGCAGCTCCGGCGGCGGACTGACGCGCGGCGAAACGGAAGATATCTTTGCGGTCGAAGCGGAGGAGGAAATCCACCCAGCGGTTACAGAAGCTGCATTCTCCGTCGAAGATGACTACGGCGTGGTTCATGTGAGGTTTATTGGATGCGGGGTGGCGGCTCGGGGCGTCAGCAGGATTCGTGATTTGGGCCTTGCGTTATGGTTGCCATTCTGGCAACATCGAGAGGTGAGGATCATTAGCCGCAAGGCTATCCGGGAGTTCGCTGCGAAACACAGCGATTCCAGGGCCGCACTCGAGACGTGGTTCCGGGTGGTTCGGCAGGCACAGTGGACAACTGGGGCCGAAGTGAAGGAGACGTTTTCGAAGTCAGACTCTGTCGGCGATAAGACTGTCTTCGACATTGTATTAAATCGGTACCGCCTGATTGCGTTTATCAACTTCCGCAACCAGGCGGTCTACATCAAGGCAATTCTCACGCACAAGGAATACGACAAAGGGGGCTGGAAATGATCTCGCTCGACACACAGATTGCCGGATCCGGTGGGATTGACACGCGCAAGTACGGCAAGCTCCTGGCTCGGTTCACTCCGAAGGTAATTGAGACCGAGGCGGAGAATGATGCGGCGCTTGCGGTGATTGAGGCGCTGATGTCGAAGGGCGAGGGCGGGTTGACAGCGGAGGAGGATGTATTGCTGGCCCTCCTGCTGAATCTTTCGGAGCGGTTCGAAGAGAAGGCTTACGCGATGAAGGAGAACGGGGACCCAGTGGACGCGCTTCAGTTCCTGATGGAGGCGAATGATTTGCGGCCGGTGGATTTGGCAGAGTTGTTCGGGTCGCGGGCCCGGGTTTCCGATGTTTTGGCTCGGCGGCGGGCGATTAGTAAAGAACAAGCCCGGCGGCTGGGGGAAAGATTTCGGGTGTCGGCGGGGCTGTTTATTTAGGCAAAAGCGGATTTTGCAGCCCCATTTCGTCTGATCGACCGCAGAACTTTCCACTATAGTGAAGGGCACGACACCTGACCGCACCACTTTCGATGTAGTCGTGGAATATCTAAGGGCGAGCTTTCCCAATGGTGAAATCGACAGCCAGAAAGACCTGAGAACAGGCGGATGGACCTTTACAGTGTGCGATGCCGGGAGAGTCTACATGTTGCTGGTTTCGATGGAGTGCCTGGCAGATCATCAACCCAGTCGGCTCGCGACGAGTTTGGATCACTGGGGTGTTGCTGCTGAACTCAAGCACCGGGCCCGAATCAACCTGTCAAGTTCGGGACCTCAGGCGGAATGAGGATCTTTATCGAGATGAGGAGACAATTCATACAAATGAGATCGGGGCTTTTTCTTAGGGCCGTTGTCTCTTTCATCGGATGTCAACTTATCAGTGCGGGTCTACTCTTAAGCCAGCAAGAGGACCCTGCGGAAAAGCTGCTTCGAGAAATAGGGCAGGCGGTTGGTGCCATGCCATTGCAGGGGCTGAAGGACTGCCGTGCGGTGATAGAAAACCTGAACGAGGAAGGTGTCCGCGCAGGGCTTAACGATATTCTTTGCCAGTTTGGAACTGCACGAAATGGTGACACCAAAGCGGGATCAGAGCATTGTTCTGGGGGCGACGACCTGGCACAGAATCATACAAAGCGGTGCCGCGAAAAATGGGTTGGCGTCAAAAGTTAGGCAGGCGCTCTCAGTTCTTTTTGACGACTTCCGAAAGGACTATTCACAGGTGAATACCCCATGACTACCTTGTCGCTCGGGTGCTGTCCATGGCAGCGCGCAGGATGTGGTTGATGCGGGTCTGGTAGCCCCTGCCGTTGGCTTTCAGCCAGTCGAGGACATCGGCATCGAGGCGGATCGTGAGCTGGTGTTTGGCGGGCGGCCAGTCGGCACTCGCTTTCGCGAAGAAGTCATCTCCGAGAGGTGGGATGTCGGAGTAGTCGATGGGCGCTGCATCCAGGGCCTTCAGTTCGGCGGCGGTCATCTCGTGGGGTGCCTGGGGATCAAGTCGATAGCGCTTCATACTTCCTCCTCTCGCGGTCGTTCGCTTTCCTTGCGGAAATCACCCGGATTGCAGTAGCTCTCCGCGTGTAAGCTACGGCAAAAATACGTCCCTCAATTCTCCCGAGAACGAGTCGCCGTTCCTCACGGTAGTCGCGGCGCGCGTCCTCGCTGTCCAGCCGGTGGGCATCGAGAAACACCCGGATTGCATATTCGAAGAACACTCGATGTTTGACGACGTTTTGTGCCGCTTTGTCGTCGTCCCACTCAAATATCATCTCACGTAACTCTTTTTGTAGTTACAGACGATCTATGCCATGAGGGCGGGGACGAGGTTGCCGGCTACGTCGGTCAGGCGGAAGTCGCGACCCTGGAACTTGTAGGTGAGGCGTTTGTGGTCAATTCCCAGGCAACGTAAGACCGTCGCCTGGATGTCGTGGACGTGGACGGGGTCGGCGACTATGTTGTAGCTGAAGTCGTCGGTTTCTCCCATGCTCAGGCCGGGTTTGATGCCTCCGCCCGCCATCCACATGCTGAAGCAGCGGGGGTGGTGGTCTCTACCGTAGTTGCCGTTCATGAGCTTGCCCTGGCAGTAGACCGTTCGGCCGAATTCCCCGCCCCAGATGACGAGGGTGTCATCGAGCAGGCCTCGCTGTTTGAGATCCTGGATGAGAGCGGCGGACGGTTGGTCTACGCTTTGGCATTGCAGGGCGAGGTCCCTTGGGAGGTCGTTGTGCTGGTCCCAACCTCGTTTGTAGATCTGGATGAAGCGGACTCCGCGTTCCGCCAGGCGGCGGGCCTGGAGGCAGTGGGCGGCATAGGAACCGGGCTTGCGGGCTTCGGGGCCGTAGAGATCGAAGGTGGACTGTGGTTCCTTCGAGAGGTCCATCAGGTCCGGCACCGAGGTTTGCATCCGGAAGGCCATTTCGTACTGGGCGATGCGGGTTTCAATCTCGGGGTCGCCGTAGGTTTCGCCGTTGAGGTGGTTCAGCTTGCCGATGCCGTCGAGCATGCGGCGGCGGGCTTCGCGGTCGATGCCGGGAGGGTCGGAGAGGTAGAGGACGGGGTCGCCCGAAGCGCGGAAGTTCACGCCCTGGTACTTGGACGGCAGGAAGCCGTTGCCCCAGAGGCGGGAGAACAAGGGCTGGTCAGTATTGACGGCGGACGACTGGGCGATGAGCACGACGAACGCCGGCAAATTCTGGTTTTCGCTACCGAGGCCGTAGCTGAGCCACGCGCCGAAACTGGGGCGGCCGGGCTGCTGGCTGCCGGTCTGGATGAACGTGATGGCGGGGTCGTGGTTAATGGCTTCCGTGTTGACGGTCTTGACGATGGCGATGTCATCGACGATTTTGGCGGTGTGGGGAAGAAGTTCGCTGAGCCAGGTGCCGGATTTGCCGTGCTGGCTGAAATTGAAGATCGACTTGGTGACGGGGAACGAGGCCTGCCCCGAGGTCATGCCGGTGATGCGCTGGCCGTTGCGGACGGAGGCGGGTAATTCGATGCCGTGGCTCTTGTTGAGGCCAGGTTTGTAGTCGAAGAGGTCGAGCTGCGAGGGTCCGCCGGACTGGTGGAGATAGATGACCCGCTTGGCTTTGGCTGGAAAGTGGGGAAGGCCTGCGAGACCACCGCTATCGGCCTGGAGGAGCGAGGCAAGTGCGGGGATGCCGATGCCGGCGGCGGCTTTCCCGAAGAAATGGCGGCGTGTGGAAGTGAGGGGCATCATTGCTTCGTGATCGTTTCGTCGAGATTGAGGATCATGCTGGCCACCGTGGTCCAGGCGGCTAGCTCCTGATTGGAGATTTTGGCATGGGCGACCCGGGGATCGAGGGGGGTGGCACCGTTCTTCAGAAGGGCGTCAGCTTTGTCCTCGTGGCGTTTGTAGTCGAGGAGTTGGGCGTCGAGCGTTTCCTTGAGGATGGCGACTTCCTTCGCGGAGGGGTGTCGCGCGGTGGCCAGGCGGAACCCGAGATCCAGGCGAGCAGCTGGAGTCTTGCCGCCGTCAAGCACCATTCGCGTGGCGAGCCAGCGGGCAGCTTCCACATAGGTAGTGTCGTTGAGCAGGACCAGTGCCTGCAGGGGCGTATTGGTGAGGGTCCGGCGCGCGGCGCATTTTTCACGGTCGGGCGCGTCGAAGGTGGTCATCTCTGGTGGGGGCGCGGTGCGCTTCCAGAAGGTATACAGCGACCGGCGGCGGAGTTCATCCCCCTTTCCCTGTAAGTAGGCCTGTGAGGTGAAGCCGTCACCATAGGCGATTTCTTCCCAGACGCCATAGGGCTGATAGGGGTTCACGGGTGCCCCGCCCTGCTGTTCTTTCAGGATGCCGGACAGATAGAGTTCCCCGTCTCGAACCATTTCGGCGGAGAGGCGGAAGCGGGGACCTCGGGAGGCGAGGCGGTTTTCGGGATCTTTTTCCAGGAGTTCGGGCGTGACCTTTGAAGCCTGACGGTAGGCGGCGGAGGTGACCAGGAGCTTCTGCATGCCCTTCACATCCCAGCCAGTACGGACGAATTCGGTGGCAAGCCAGTCGAGGAGTTCCTGGTTGACGGGGGGCTCGCCCTGGGAGCCGAAATTCTCCGCAGTCTTGACGAGGCCGGTGCCGAAGTAGTTCTGCCAGAAGCGGTTAACGGCGACACGCGAGGTGAGGGGGTGATTGGGATCGACGAACCACTGGGCGAGACCGAGGCGGTTGGCCGGGAGATCCTTCGCCATGGGCGGCAGGACGGTGGGGGTTCCGGCGGTGACCTTTTCGGTCTGGTTGCGGTAGTCGCCGCGGGCCAGAATGAAGGACTCGCGGGGTTTATCGGTCAGTTCGGACATCACCATGGTGGTGGGGATGGCGGCGGTCAGCTTCTTGTCGTCCTCGCGGAGGGTCTTGAGCTCGGCCCAGGCTTTGCGGTCGGCGGCGGGGGCGGCGTTGACGAGGTAGTAGTCGCGGATCCAGGTTTTCTGGTCGGTGGAGCGCTTCGCGGCGGGGATATTCAGGGTGGCGCGGAGCGATTCCTGGCTATTGAGGTGTGTGATCTCGGCGGCGGTGAGTTCGCGGGTGTAGATGCGGAGGTCGTCCACCTTGCCCTTGAAAGCGGCGAATTCGAGGGGGGCTGTGGCGGTGGTGGTCGCGGCGGTCAGGGTGTCGCGGAGGGTTTCGGTTTTGACTTGCGTACCGTTGACGATCACGCGAAGGCCTGCCGCTTTTCCCGAACCGTCGTAGCTGAGGACCACGTGGTTCATGTTGGCGGGCCAGGGGAGCCGGTCGGTGGTGCGGATTTCGAGAGCGTTGGTGTCGGCGGCGGCGAGTTTCAGGTACAGACGCGGGACGCGCTGCTGGACGCCCGAGAGTTCGAAATCATCGAGCCAGACACTGATGCCTTTGCCGCCTTCGAGTTGCTGGAAAACAGGGACCTTTTGCTTGGAGTTGACCTTGAGCCAGAGGGCGGCGGAGAAGGGTTTGTCTCGCTCGAAGGCAGCGGCATGACCGAGAACGGCGTGGGCCTCCCCATCGAAATCAGCTCCGCGGTCAACCGCACCGTTCGAGAAGGTAAGGTCACCGAGGACGGTGCGGCCGTACTGGTAGCCGCCGGAGGAATCCGCAAGATTGCCGTCGAATTCGTAGTGGGCGACCAGACCGTTGCGCGCGATCGACTTCATGAGAGCCGCTTGCGCCTGTTCCCATTTATCCTGTTTGGCGGCGATTTCTGGCTCCGGGAGAGATGCTTCGTGGGCCTTGATGGCGGCTTTCAGTTCGCCCTGCCGAGTCTTCTGCTCGGGTGTCGGCAACTGTAAGAAAGGTTCGGCGTTGCCGTTGCGGCCATCCAGACCCTTTTCGCTGACGTTGTTGAAGAAGGCGAAGAAGCGATAGAAATCGCGTTGGGGGATGGGGTCGTATTTGTGATCGTGGCAGCGGGCGCAGCCCATGGAGAGCCCGAGCCACGTCATGGAGGTGGCTTCGAGGCGGTCGATCACGTATTCGGTCTGGTACTCCTCGGGGATGGCACCTCCCTCGAAGTTAATCATGTGGTTGCGGTTGAAGCCGCTGGCGAGTTTCTGTTCGGTGGTGGCGTTGGGCAGCAGGTCGCCGGCGAGTTGCCAGACGGTGAACTGGTCGTAGGGAAGGTTGCTGTTGAAGGCGGAGACCACCCAGTCGCGCCAGTGCCAGGCTTCGCGGTGGGAGTCGATGTGATAACCATGCGTGTCGGCGTAGCGAGCGAGGTCGAGCCACTGGGCGGCCATGCGTTCGCCGTAGCGGGGGGAGGCGAGGAGGGCGTCGACGCGCTTTTCGTAGGCATTGGGGGCTTTGTCCGCCAGGAAGGAGTCGATTTCGGTTGGGGTTGGCGGGAGGCCGGTCAGATCGTAGGTGACGCGGCGGAGGAGAGTGGCGCGGTCGGCTTCGGGAGAAGGTTTCAGGCTCTCTTTCTGGAGGCGGGCCAGAATGAAATTATCGACGGGGTTCTTCGGCCAGGAAGAGGTGATGGCGGGAGGGTCGCGGCGAATGGGCGCGGTAAAGGCCCAGTGGGATTGCCACTTCGCACCTTCGTCAATCCATCTGGTAAGAGTCTCAACCTGCTTCGGGGTGAGCGTTTTGCCGGTGACGGCGGGGGGCATCCGGTTATTGGAGGCCGACACGCGCTGCAGGATGCGACTCTGCGCGGAGTTGCCGGGCGTAATGATGCCCTTGGTGAGACCACCGCCATCGGGGATGTCAAGGCGCAGCTTCGCCATGCGTTTGGTCTCGTCGGGGCCGTGGCAGGTAAAGCAGTTTTCCGAGAGAATGGGCCGGATTTCGCGATCGAAATCGACGGCGGCGAAGCTGGGGAGGGCTAAAGCGAAGCCTGCGCAGAGAACGATTAAGTTGGGCCGCATTACTTTGTACGTCAGGGTTTATTGTATGACCTGCGCGGGGTGAGTGGGAAGGGGCTATGGCAGCGAGAAACTTAACATGCATGCAAATCAGGAGTTTTAGTCCACAATTACATATATGCACTCCCGGCATATTCAAAGTCTACTGAATTTCTTGTTGCAGCACTCGCCAGCGGTGGTCCTGCTGGGGCCACGCCAGGCGGGTAAGACGACGCTGGCTCTCGAGGTAGGTGCGGGGCGACGGTCGGTCTATCTGGATCTGGAAAACCCGGATGACCGGGCGAAACTGACAAATCCTGCACTGTACTTTGCCGATCATGAGGATGAGCTGGTGATTCTGGACGAGGTGCAGCGGGCACCGGAGTTGTTCCAGAGGTTGCGGGGCGTGATTGACCAGGGTCGGCGGGAGGGTAAAGCGAATGGCCGGTTCCTGTTGCTGGGGTCAGCGGCGATGGACCTGATGCAACAGGCGGGCGAGAGTCTGGCGGGGCGAATATCGTACCTGGAGCTGGGGCCTTTCGACGCGTTGGAGGTGGATGAGAAAGACGTGGAGGCGCTTTGGGTTCGAGGCGGTTTTCCGAGGAGTTTTTTGGCTGAGTCGGACGGGCTCAGCCTGACTTGGCGGCGGGATTTCATTAAGACGTATCTGGAGCGAGATATTCCGCAATTGGGGCCCCGAATCGCGGCCGAGACGCTGCGGCGATTTTGGACGATGCTGGCGCACAATCAGGCGCAGGTCCACAACGGTGCGAATCTGGCGCGGGGGCTGGGGGTGGACGCGAAGACAGTGGCCGGGTATCTGGACCTGATGGTGGATCTGCTGCTGGTGCGTCGACTTCCGGCGTGGCACGGGAATCCAGGGAAGCGAATGGTGAAGGCTCCGAAGGTTTACGTGCGGGACAGCGGGATTGCTCATGCGCTGCTGGGGATTCGGGATAAGGAAGAGTTGCTGGGGCATCCGATTGTGGGGCATACATGGGAGAGTTTCGTGATTGAGACGCTGATTTCGGTGGTGCCGGATGGGACGGAGCCCTACTACTACCGGACATCGAACGGGACCGAGGTGGATCTGGTGCTGGTGCTACCGGGCGGGAAGCGGTGGGTGGTGGAGGTGAAGCGGAGTTCCGCGCCCCGGCTGGAGAAGAGTTTTCATTCGGCGTGTGCGGATCTGGAGCCGGAGCGGCGGTTCGTGGTGTACCCCGGTGAGGAGAGGTACCGGCTGGACGAGGTCACCGAGGCGGTCAGTGTGAGGCAGCTGGCTCGGGAACTGCACGGGCTCACATCCTATTGAAACTTTGGGCTACTATGCTCGAAGAGATGCGTCGCTTTCTATTGGTTATTGCGTGCTGCCTGCCGGGTTTTGCTCAGGACGGCCTGCGGATGAATCAGATTCAGTTTGTGGGGACCCACAACAGCTATCACGCCGGTCTGGGGCCGGGCGAAATGGCCATTTTGAAGCGAGACAACCCGAAGGCGGCAGAGAGCCTGAATTACCGGCATCAACCCCTGGCGGCGCAGTTGGATGCCGGGGCCCGTCAGCTGGAAATCGACATCTATGGTGACACGAAGGGCGGCTTGTTTGCGGATCCTTTGTTCCTTCGGATGACCGCGAAAGAAGGCACATCCACTCCCATGCCCGCAGGTTGGGCGGCGGCGATGACGAAGCCGGGGTTCAAGGTTCTGCACGTGAGCGATGTGGACGTGCGGAGCCATTGCTGGACCCTGGTTTCCTGCCTGCAGGATGTGAGGGCCTGGTCGAAAGCGCACCCGGGGCATTTGCCGATCTATATCCAGCTGGAGAACAAGGACGGGCAGGCGAAGCCGGGTTTTGTGCAGCCGGAAACCATTACGAAACCCACGATGGACGCGATGGAGCTGGAGATCCGGCAGGTGTTTAGTCCCGCGGAAGTGGTGACTCCAGATGAAGTTCGTGGCAAGCACACCACTCTGGAAGAGGCGGTGCTTCAGGATGGCTGGCCGACGCTCGATAGTGCGCGCGGCAAGATCGTGTTCGTACTGGATCAGGAACGCGTGACCCCGCTCTATACGGAGGGCCATCCGTCACTGCGGGGACGGATGGTGTTTACGGCGAGTAAGCCTGGAACGCCGGACGCGGCGTTCGTGAAAATGAACAATCCGTTCGCAAAAGAGATTCCGGACCTGGTGCGCAAGGGCTACCTGATCCGAACAATGACCGATGACGGCGCGAAGGCTGTCCGTGAAGGCGACACCAAACGGCGCGATACGGCCATCACCAGTGGCGCTCAAATTCTGAGCACAGATTATCCGTATGACTGGAAAGCGGAGGGCGCCGGATACAGCGTCTCGATTCCAGGAATCGTCCGCTGTAATCCGGTGAATGCTCCGAAGGTTTGCACGGTGACGCAGCCTTATTAGGGCGCCGCGCTCCCGGAGCTTGAGGAAAACCTCGGAGACGCCTGGCGGATCCTGCTGGAAGAGCAGGGGCCTGGGCCTGCCGACAGCGACGCGAATTTGTCCGCAGGCTGGAAGCCGCCGGCGTCGTCCAGTGCTGATTAAGCCTTCGCCGCGTAAGCGCGTTCGTAGACATCGGCCCAGTCGTCCTGGCCTTCGATGAATTCGAGGGTCTTGTTGATGGGCAGGTTGTGGAACACCTGGGTGGCGCCGCCCGGCCAGCGGACCGTCACAGACGTGACCGCTTCCAGGTCGGCGAGGCCGAAATGCTGCTCAAGCGGCAGGCATCCGAAATTGGAACCGCCGGCGATTTCGCGCATCTGGATCTTGCCGCCCGCTTCCAGAACAATCCGCGCTCCGATCGCCGACCGGTTGCACGTCACGCCTTTCAGCCGCACGTTCAGATAATTTCCAGGTAATTCGGTAGGGCAGAACACGTTCGTGGTGAGCAGATCGCCCGGGTACGCGCCGCCGGCCGCCACCAGGATGGACATTCTGCCGTCTCCGAAAAGATCGCCCATGTTCACGCCGTGGCTCTTGCCCAGAAACGGGAAACCGGCCGCAAACGTGATGTTATGGAACTTCTTACCGTCGTTCTCCAGAACAACCATCGGCTCCATGCGGTCCATTTTTGGACTGCCGTTGCCGAGAACCACGTCCATGTTGCCGTCGTTATTGAAGTCGCCCGCGTTGCCGCTCATCGTACCCCAGCAGCCGACCATACCGTGCTGGCGGCCAACTTCGGTGAACGTGCCGTCACGATTGTTCTTATAGATACGCATCGGGTTGCCATCGGCAGGGCCCTGGCCGTGTTCCATGGTGTGGATCACATCGTCATGGTCGGACCAGGCGAACTGGCCGATATCGAGCCACCCGTCGTTATCGAAATCCCACCAGAAGGCGGGACTGCCAAAGCACAATTCCTCCACGCCGGCTTCGCTGCTGACGTCGGTGAAGGTACCGTTGCCGTTATTGCGATAGAGCTGGGAATGGCCCATGCCGTTGCTGACAAAAAGGTCGGGGAAACCGTCGTTGTTGTAATCGCCCCAAGCTCCGGCGTTGGTCGGCCAGGGGGTATGGATTCCCGCTTTGGCCGAAACTTCAGTGAAGGTACCGTCGCCATTGTTGTGGAAGAGGCGGTTGGGCGTCTTCCGTTCAAAGAGGCCACCCAGGTTGTTGGCGATGAAGAGATCGAGCTTACCGTCGTTATCGTAATCGACCCACGACGCGGCGAAGGCGGGGCCCCAGACCTTAAGCCCGGCTTTGGCGGTGACGTCGGTGAACGTGCCGTCGCCGTTGTTGTGGAAGAGCTGGCATTCGCCACCGTAGAAGCCGAGGCGGGTGACGAAGACATCGGTGAAACCGTCGTTATCGTAATCGCCGACGGTGATGGCGAAACCGTTCACGCACTTGTCCAGACCTGAGGCGATGGAAGCGTCGGTGAAGGTCCCGTTGCCGTTGTTGCGGTAAAAGTTGCAGCCACCGTGGGCGGCGGCAATCAGCACATCCTGAAAGCCATCGTTCGTGGAATCGAAGATGGCAATCCCGCGGCCCGCACTGGTCTTATCGAGACCGATTTGGGCTGCAATGTCTTTGAACTGGAGCGTCGGCTTTTCCCAGCCGACCTTCACCACCATGCGGCAATTGGCGGGAACCCAATCGGGGAAGACGCCTTTGTTCTTCTGGGCGGCGAGCCAGAGCCAGGACCGGGTGCGGGCATGGCCGGGGCGGGCTTCCAGAGAAGCGACGCACGCGCGCATACATTTTTCCAGCTGGCCTGAACGGTAGAGGGCAACCGCCGCTTCGTGGGTGGCGTCGGCAAACACATCGGATTCGCGCGGAACCTTAGCAAGCTCCTCAACCGCCTGTTCGTAGAGGCCGCATTTGACCAGCATGTCGCCCAGTTCCATCCGGGTCTTATGGTCGTCGGGAGCAACTTCGAGGCGAGCCTTACACTTCTCCATGGCCTGTTTGTATTCCAGGCCAACGTAGACCGGAAGCTCAGTAAACATCTGGACGAAGTCTGTAATCAGAGGTTCGATTCGGTCGGGTCCAAGAACTTCAAGCGTGACAAGGCCGCGCAGAGAGGACTGAGCGGCAAGACTGGTGGCGGAAAGCGCCAACTGGACGGGCAGGGCCAGGGCATTGGAATCTTTCAGATCCACGAAACTGAAGGCACGGCGGGCGGCATCGACCAGGTTTGCAGACAGGCTGGGAATTTCGCCGGTTTCGAGCGGAGTGCTGCGAATAATGCGCACCGCACGCGCCGCGAAATCGGAGAGGGCTGTATCGATATCCGGAGGTCCGGCAAGGGGAGCGGGGCCCATGTCTCCCGAGTTTTTTTGTCCGGTGGCTTTCGAAAGAGCGATTTGTGCAGTTTCGGCGGCAGCCTGAATAACGTGCAGGCCGGACTCGATCAGGACAGCGGGTAGTTTCAGAAAACCAGGAATTTGATAGCTCATTTTATTTGCTCGGAGCGAAAGAGTGCGTCGTTGGAAAGGCTTTCGACCGCCGCGCCGAGGTCAGCTTCGGCGGGCGTTACGGAGGGCCGGCTAAAGCGGAAATAATAACCGGACAGCTCGCGGGCGTCTTCTTCGTGGCCCGTCAGGATGGCTTTGGCGACACGCTGGGCGGAGACGATGACAGGGGTGATGCCGCCTCCGGGCTGGGTCCAATGGCCGGTGAGATAGAGATTGTCGATCGGCGTGTAAATAGGCAGGCGCGAGGGCCCGAGCTGGTCGGGAGACATTTCCCAGCCCAGCATGCCGCCCTGCCAGTTCCCGGTGAAGCGCTGGGACGTCATGGCGGTGGCGGAAGAGATGGTGACGATGTGATCGTCGATATCCGGGTGCTCTTCGCGGACACGCGCCAGCGTTTTCGCCTGCAGGTCGGCCTTGTGGGCGGCCCAGTCGATATCATCGCCCGCCATGTAGGGCGAGGGGCGTTGCGTGATGATGATCTGGCAGCCGGGGGGCGCGATATCCGGATCAAAACGCGTCGGCACGAAGATTTTGAAGACGTTCGGGATGATGTCGGAAGGATCACAACGTTTCCAGTAATAGCCTTCGGAGTGCGCGAGTTTGTCGGGATCCATCCCCTGCAGGCCGATGTGCATCAGGAAACAGGGGTAGGAAGTCTTGAGGGACTTCAGGTGGTCCGTCATCCAGCCACCACCGTTTTCTTCACCCAGGAGGTCACGATAGGTGTGAATGGCGTCGGCGTTGGAGACGACTACCGGGGCGTGAAACGTGAAGTGCTCCGGCGCACGTTTTGACACCGTTGCAACCCGAACCCCGGCGCACTTATCGCCGTCAACCAGGATTTTTTCCACGCCGACGCATTTCAGAACTTTGCCGCCCTGGCGTTCCAGAGCGGCTCCCAGATCATTGGCGAATTGCTGCGAACTTCCCTTGGGGTAGTAGTTCCCGAGGAAGTACGAGAGGCGGAGCATCGCATCGAAAACGTAAGAAGTCTTGTTGGGCGAGGAACCCCAGTGCGGCGCGTCACCCATCAGGATGGTCTTCAGCCGGGCATCTTTAAAATGTTCGTCGAGTTTGGACGCGATGGTGTGTTTCTCGAACTTCTCCATCTGGTCGTTCGCGACACCGCGGAAGTAGTACAGAAGGCCATACATGTGGGCCTTCTTCAGCTCCTGAAAGTAGTTATCGACGTTCGGCGCTTCTTCCGGGAACCATTCTTTGAGCCGCTCAATGTACGGCCCGAATTCGGCGGGGACCGTGAAGGTCTTCATGCCGGGGATGTGGAACTGATCCACCGGATCCATCTTGATCCATTCGGTTTCCACCTGCAAATCTTTCAGCAGGCGGCCGGAGAGCGTTGTCGGATTACCGAGGAGAGGATAGAAGTGGGTGGCGGCGTCGAACAGGAAGCCCTTGCGGCGGAAGCCTGAGCAGAAACCACCCAGAACCGAGTGTTTTTCCAGCAGCAGAACCTTCATGCCGCCTTTGGCGAGAAGATTCGCACAGAACAAGCCGCCGATTCCGGCGCCAACCACAATCGCGTCGTAGCTTGTCGGATACTGACGCCCGAAAATGGTGTGTGTCGCGGCCATGATTCATTTTGATTCCGGGCTGACGTTGTAAAACTAGCTCAGACCACCATCCATATTCCATACCTGGCCGGTTACGTAGCCGGAGTCGGTGGAGGCAAGATACAGGACGAGCTTTGCGACTTCCTGCGCGGTGCCTGCGCGACCCAGCGGAATACCGCCATAGAGGCGGGTGCGCGTGGCTTCGTCGATGGACGAAGTCATATCGGTCTCAATAAACCCGGGCGCGATCGCGTTGACCCGCACTTCGAACCGGGCAACTTCCTTTGCCAGCGCCTTCGTAAAACCGATGACTCCTGCTTTGGACGCGCTGTAGTTCGTCTGGCCAGCCATACCGATAACACCGCTGACACTGGTGACGTTGACGATTGATCCACCGCTGCGCATCATCCCCCCAATAACGTTACGGGAGTAGTTAAACACGCCGGTCAGATTCGTGTCAATAACATCTTTCCATTGGTCGGGACTCATCCGGGCCAGCGAAACGTCTTTCCGGATACCGGCGTTATTCACCAGAACCGTGACAGGGCCGAGCGCGGCTTTCGTTTCCGCGACCACGGCCGCGGCACGATCAAAATCTTTCACATCCGCCTGAAATGCCAGCGCATTGGCCCCGAGTTTGGTTTGCAGTTCAGCGGCGACATCCGGATTCGACGCGTAGGTGAACGCGACTTTGTACCCGGCTGCGTGCAGCGCCTCCACGATTGCGCGGCCGATGCCACGACTTCCCCCGGTTACCAAAGCGACAGGTTTTACTTCAGCCGGCTTTACTTCAGCAGGCGTAACTTCAGCAGGCGTTACTTCAACCATCATTTGGGCCGGTTCCTTCCGTACTGTTCGTGAGCCCCGACGAATTCCTGCGAGGCAATGGCCGCGCCCATGGAGATCTCGCCGCCCAGAATGGTGGCAGCCACGATTTCAGCGTATTTCTTTGCGTGCCCGTTGCCGGCGCAGCCCATGATGGAGAGGCATTCGCGCTGCGTGGGTAAACCGGTACCTCCGCCAATAGTGGCAATCGACAAGGCGGACAGCGTGGTGGAGACGTAGAGACCTTCGGGGTGCGGCTCAAAGATCGTCATGGCCAGGGCCGAATTGACGATATTAGCGACATCCTGGCCGGTCGCGATAAAGATGGCGGTTAACCCGTTCGCCGCGTGGCCGTTGTAGCCAATAGCGCCGGCCTGAATGTGGCCGACCACGGTGGACTGCCACATGCGGAACATCTGGTCCGCGGTGACGTGGAGATAAAGCCGCATCACGTCATGCGTCAGCAGGGCTCCGGCGGTAACGCGCTTGCCTTTGCCACGTGTCATCAGGAAACCCGAGGGTTTCTTTTCCGAACACATGCCACTGAACAGGAAGTAGCTGGCGATGGAGTAGTTGGCCTGAATCCAGCGGCAGACGGCGTCAGTGGCGCGAACGATCATGTTCATGCCCTGCGCGTCGCCCGTAGAGAAGCCAAAGTTCACCAGCACCTGACGGCCCGTCTGGTAGCACTTGAAGTTCTTCAGTTTGCCGTGGCGCGTGGTGGCGTTGGCGGCGGCCTGAATATTCACAAAGTTCGCATCGACCCAGCCGGGAAAGGCCCTTGCGGCTGCGATGTCTTTGAAAAAGAACGAGGGGACCGTCTGGTTTTCGTCAGAAAGAACCGTGGTCTGCACGCCCCCGGATTTGGTAAGCGCCACCATGCCGCGTTCATAGCTGCGGAGGAGAGCGCCTTCGGTAGTCGCCATCGGCACGTAGAACAGACCCTTGGCATGCTGACCGTGAACCAGCACCGGCCCGGCTACGCCGCAGGGAACCTGCACGACGCCGATGGGGTTTTCGATATTGCCACGCCAGATTTCGGTGTCGTAGGAAACGGCTCCGGTGTGTTCGAGCGTGGCGCCGGTTTTATTGGAGACCCAGGCGCGCCGGCGGGCTACGCGTTCGGAATCGTAACCGTTATCCCGAAGCCGCGGCAACAAATCCTCGGGGCCAATTTCAATGGCTTCCGAGTCGATCTCGGGTTCCGGCAGGGCAATTATTTCTTCCATGAACGGACCACCAGACTCGCGTTATTGCCGTCACAACTGAAAGCATTGATCAGAATGTTTTCCCCGCGCAGAGCCTGCGCGGAGGAAGACAGCTGCAGACCGTTAGCAGCTGACGCTCCGGCGGTCGGGGGGAGCTCTCCGCGACGGAGCGCGAAACCGGCAACCAGAGCGCCAATAGCTCCACCAGCGCCCATCGATTCTCCGAAGAGAGCTTTGGGAGCGCAAAGGGGCAGCCCTGTAAGGCTGTCGCCGAAGACTGCTTTCAGAGCGCGAGCTTCCATTTCGTCACCCGCCGGACTGCCGTTGGCGCTGGCAATAATACCGCCGATGTCTTCGGGCTTCAATTCAGAATTTGCAATCGCCATGCGAATGGCCGCCGCAGCGCCTTCGCCGCGGGGGTTGTAACCGATGGTGGGATGCGCGTCATACACGGCTCCAAAGCCGAGGATTTCGAACATGGGCTCCACGCCGCGGGCTTCCGCGGTTTCCGCCGTTTCCAGCATCCAGATCGCCGCGCCTTCACCGGGAGCCGCGCCATCGCGGGTTTCCGCAAAGGGGTGTACGGCACCGCTGGGCGATGAGAGTCCGAGTTTCCGGAAGCCGAGTGAGGTCTCCTCACAGACTTCTTCCATGCCGCCGGTCAAAAGGTAACGGGCACGGCCGAAGCGGAGGAAATCCGCCGCATAACTCATGGCGTAAAGGCCGGAAGCAAGGCCGGAGCAAACCGTAGAGTTCACGCCGCGCAGCTTCTGCTTGATGGCAGCCTGGCCAGCCGGCGCATTGATAACGGTGTTGGCGAACTCCATGGGGCTCACCCAGTTGGGGCCTTCCGTGATGCCGGTCCAGTCAAAAGAAGCAATACTGTGGACGCCGCCAAACAAGGTTCCGACCACCAGACCGAGGTCCGGATCGCCCTCCGCAACAGCGGTGTATTTTGAAGCGGTCAGCGCCATCTGGGCCGCAATGCAGAGCAGCCGGGTGCCACGATCCAGCACGCGAACGCCTTTGTTCCCGAGCCAGGGCGTGGGGTCAAACTCACCCACATCCGCCATCAGCGCGCCATTCAGGCGCTCGCTGGGAGCAATGACAGTCTTACCCGACCACAACGCTTCCTGCGCGGCATCAATGCCGGCTCCTGCAGCCGTGATCATCCCTTCACCTGTTACCACCACGCGGGGCATCATGCTACATACCTCTTGAGACAAAGACAGGCATTGTTGCCACCAAACGCATAGGCATTGTTCAGGATGATTTTTGGGTTGGTTTTACGAGACTTGTTCGCCACAATATCGACGCCGCAGTCGGGGTCGGTCTCTTCGTGGTTCATGGTGGCCGGAATCCAGCCGGTATCGAGCGCGAGCGAGCAGGCGGCCGCTTCAATCGCCGATGCCGCGCCCATCGTGTGACCCAGCATGGACTTGATAGAGCTCATCGGTACGCGGGAAGCGCGCTCGCCGAACAGAGTTCGAATGGCGAGAGATTCCAAACGATCGTTCGTGGGAGTTCCGGTGCCGTGCGCGCTGATGTAGTCGATGTCATCGGTGGTGACGCCGGCTTCCTTCATCGCGTTCTGCATGCAGCGGATGGCACCATCGGCCGCAGGGTGCGCGGCGGTCATGTGGTGGGCATCGCAACTGACGCCGTAGCCGAGAACTTCGGCGTAGATTTTGGCTCCGCGCGCCACAGCAGCATCCAGGGGTTCCAGTAACAACATGCCGGAGCCTTCGCCGGGAATCATGCCTTTGCGGTTCTTATCGAATGGCTGGCATTTCTCGGGCGCAATGGCGCCGAGCCGGGAGAAACCAGTGTAGGTAATGCGTGAGAACGCGTCGGCTCCGCCCGCAAGGACGTAATCGACGCGACCCGTGCGGATCAGATCATAGCCGTAACCGATGGCATAGTTGCCAGCGGCACAGGCGGTCGGGATGATAGTGACCGGGCCGTGCGCGCCGAGTTCGAGCGCCACCTGCGCGGGCATGGTGTGGCAGGGATACCGGCCCATAGCTTCCGCAGGGACGGCCTCTTCGCCGCCAGCCTTCTTCGCGTCGTTGTACTGCTCCACGAAGAGCGGTTCGCCGGATGTCGTACCCATGGAAACACCGACACGGTTCTTATCCACGGCATCGAAATCAAGCCGGGAGTCCGCCACGGCAAGTTTCGCCGCCGCGATGGCCATTTGGGTAGCCCGTCCCGTGACAGCAGCACGCTCCGGCGTCAGGTATTTCAGAGGATCGAAATCCTTCACTTCCCCGCCAATGTGCACCGGGAACGCCGCGGAATCAAACGACGAGACCGTCGAGATTCCCGACGTGCCCCCGAGGAGCGCACTCCAGAAGGCGTCCTTCCCCGTACCAATCGAGGAAACTACGCCGATGCCCGTTACGGCAACGCGTCTCATGCGTTTACAGCGTTGCCCTGGGCGAGCCACTTTTCAACAAGGGCCACCGATGCGTTCACATTCGTCGCGTGGTTGAATTCTTCTTCCGGGATATCGATCTTGAACTTCTTATCCACCGCGATCATCACTTCCATCGCCATCAGTGAATCAACGCCGAGTTCTTCCATGTAGTGGGCTTCGTCGGAGATTTCTTCCGGCTCCCGCTCGGTAACGCGTGCGACGAGTCTCTTGATCTCGGCGCGAATCTCATCGCTGGTAAAAGTAGCCATTGCTTTAACTCCTCCTGTTTTCGGTTAACGGGCGCAGCAGTCTCAATGCCGGCCGCGTATTGAACTTCTCAACGTACCGCCTGTGGGCTGCGTCGCCCGGGTAATGCTCGTTCCCCGTGTAGGGGTAACTCTTCATACTGTGGAACGGCAGCGGCCCAACCGAGGTCGAGTAGGCCGTATTTGCATCGGCATCCTTCGCCCAGCCATCTACCAACAACAGATAGTCGCGCTTCCAGCCTGCCCGCAGCGCGGGGAATTTCTCCGGAGCGAACTTCAGCACCAGCTCATCGCCTGAACCCATAATGACAAAACGGTCATCAACGGATCCCAGCAACGCACGGACATCGCCGTAGCGGGTGTAACTTCCCGGGGTCGGATTCCAGTTGGACACCGGAGACACCTGATCGTACATAAAGGTCTCTGGCTGCTTGCGCGCGGGGTCGATTATGGCCTTCGAGAAGCCACGGAAGTCGAGCGCCGCGCTGGCTGCGTCCACCTTCGTCAACACTGTCTGCGGCGTGGCTGTTTCTTCACTCAGGAAAATCTCATCCCAGTAGACGCAGAGGTTAGTGATGATGCGAACCTCGCGCGATGCCGAGAGCCACTTGCCCGTCAGGTCCACCGAGATCGTCTTCGGCTTGCCAGCAGGGATGCCCATATCTTCAATCACGGTGCGCCAGTTGCCCTGCGCGTCTTTCACCTGCAGGTAAGGCAGGATCAGCCCGACCTGCTTTGCACCAGGCAGCGTTTCCTGCGAGGCACCCCGGAAGGTGCTGCCATCGGCCCAGTCGACCCAGCCAGCCAGCACGAGAACCGCTTTGTTGGCGGTGGCAGCTTTGCCGAAATCGAGGTCCAGATGATGCAGGGTCGCAGTGCCATCGGGCCGACGTTCAAAGCGGTCGGGATACGTTGCGTCCTTCTTCAGAACTTGTGCCAGAACGTCGTTGCCCTGGTCATCATGCGCCGACTCGGGACGAAGCTTCTTCTCCACGCCAAAGAGGCGGAATTCGGGGAAGGGCGGCGACTTGAACTTATCGTTCGTGTAGATGTCGGTCTTCACCGGATGATCAACAGCGATGAGCTGAATGCGGTCGAGGTACGAAACCTCGCGAAGCTCTTCCGTGATGCGGATCTCGTACGCGCCATCCTTCTGGACCATCGCTTCGCCGGGGATCTGGACGTATTCGTCGTGATCGGTGGGGAAATACGTGCCGTCACCGGACGTCGCACCCAAGGGCGCGACACCGAGAACGTCGGTCAGGAAGGTAAAGCCGGAACCGTTCCAGGTGAAGATCATGGGGCAGGAACCGGAGAGGCGCTGCGCTTCTTTGTAGGCGCTGGCCTTGCCTGCCGGCTGGTGAACTTCGTTCTGGATTAGGCCGTTGGCCCAGGTGATGCGGACAGTGTCGGCGTCTTTGTAATCGCGAAGACCGAAGTCGAGGGGCATACCGAGGTACGTCTTTTTCTGGTAATGTGCGCCGCTCTTCACTTCGATTTTTGCGCCGTAAGATTGCTTCAGATTCTTGACGCCGGCGAGCGTGACATGGAGCCAGCCAAGCGCCGCACCTTCGGAATCGAGGACTACTGCGGAACCGTCCTTACCGATGGCAGCGAGGCTGGTATGGCCGTCGGCGAAGCCCGCCGCGGAGAGCGCCACTGCATCGTTCAAGCTGGCGGTCGGAACGGCGGTGAACTTACCCTGGCCGTCATTGCGGTAAATATTGCCAGCAGTGATTACATCTTCGAGGCCACTGTTGCGGAGATCGGCGACGGCTACCGGCCCGGCAGCATCCGACCCTGATACAACCCACGCCGGACCCGCTTCGAGCTTGCCGGCTTTGTTCCAGATGACCTGAGCTTTAGCACCGGTGCTGAGCACGAGGTCGGTGGCGCTGTCGTTATCCAGATCACGGGCGGTGAGGGATTTCGCGCCTGCCGGAATGGCCGCGACGTCAATGGCTTCGTATTTTCCGTTCATTCGGTCGCGGTAGAGAACACCGGCGCGGTCGGCGTAGGAAACAACCAGATCCATGCCATCGGTGTCGGGGACCAGATCGAAAAACACGCCGTCAATCGCGTTGCCCTTTACGAAGGGGAAGGTGATGTCTTTTGTGCTAAAGCCAGCCGCACCGTTGTTGCGGACCAGCGCGGAATCGGCGCCGAGCAGGACCAGGTCCAGATCGTAGTCGTGATCGTAGTCGATCCAGATCGCTTTGGCGAAGGTACCCTTCGGCAACTCAACCGGCGATTTTTCAAACTTACCCTTTTTGTTGATCCACAGCGACGCGCCTTCTTTGGTGAGAATCGCGAGATCGACCAGACCATCATTATTAAAGTCGCCGGCCGACATGGAAATGATGTCGGCAACCGAACCCAGCCCCAGGTCCATCGCTTTCGCGCCTGACTGGAAACCCTGAGCGCCTTTCCCCGACCAAACGATGAGATCGGTCTTGCCGTCACCATCCACGTCTGCAGCCAGAGAGTTCACCGCGCCGCCCTGGCTCTCCAGCTTCCGCGCCTTCAGGGAAGCTGCGGCAACCGCCGGAGCCTTTTCGGGCGCGATGGGATCGTAAATTTCCGCGTAGAAGCTCCACTCCAAATCTTCCGGAACCGCCGCACCGGCCTGGCGCTTCTTGATCTCCTGGAAGGTAGCCTGTTCACGTGTAGCGTCGGCAGCCCGACCCGCCGCGCGATAAGCGTTGTAAAGCTGGAAGTGGGGTCCGGCCAGATTCGGGTTCAGCTTTGTGCTGATCTCGACCTCTTTAACCGACTCCTCCGGCTTTCCCGTCAGCTTGTAAAGAACACCCAGGTTGTAGTGCGAAATCGGTTCATCCGGAACCAGTTTCACCATGCCCTGGAACTGCTCAATCGCTTTCTCAAACTGCGAGTCTTTCTTGTAAGCGACGGCCAGATTAAACCACGTATGCGGAATACTCGGGTCCTGTTTCTGCGCCTTTTCCAGTTCCGCGATGCCTTCCGCAGTCTTGGCGTTGTGCAGCAGCGAAATCCCGTAGTTCACGCGCTCGCGGGCCGAGTTCGGCTCCATGTCGAGCGCTTTTTTGAACTGGTCAACAGACTGAGCCTGCGTGGTCGGATTCTCGTAGAACGCCTTGCCCAGGTTTCTGGCCTGCGCAAGAACGTCCTCCCTTGGTTGTGTAGCCTGGAAACCAAAACTCGTCAAACCGACGAGGGTAGCTCCACCTGCGAGAATCCAACGCAGTCTCATTTGGTCTGGAGGCCCTTTCCTTCCGTGATTTTGTTGATCTTACCAATTGCCGCGCCGTTGATCTTTTGCACCAGACCGCTGGGCCACTTGATTTCAATGGAATCGAACTTCGTTGCCTTCCCGATGCCGATATGGACCGTTTTACTGCTCTGGCCTGCATAGCCATTGCCACCGTCCACTTCGCGCATCTGGGTGAGGCCTGCAGCCTTCACGGTGATACGCGCGCCGATGGCGTCGCGGTTCGATTTCGTGCCGGTCAGCTTGAACTGAGCCCAGTTGCCGCCGCCTTCGGTGACGCCCTTGTAGAAGATCGCCTTCTGGTCCGCGTTCACCTGGAAGATGTCGAGCTTACCGTCATGGTTAAAGTCCGATAGCGCCAAACCACGGCCATCGGCCTCGTTATCCACGCCAGCTTCGGCAGAGATTTCTTTGAAGGTCTGGCCGCCCAGGTTGTGGAACATCTTCTTCTTTTGGTAGCCGCTCCAGGTCATGCCGCCGATTTCCGGCCAGTTGGACACATCAGTGAAATCCATGCCGGGCTTCAAGAGGAGGTTGTTGAGCAGGACCGGAATGTAGTTTTCCTTGCCTGCGGAACGCAGGCCGTTCGTCACAAACAGATCGGGCCAGCCGTCGTTGTCGAAGTCGCCGAACTTGGCGCCCCAGCCCCAGAGCGTGGCGCAGGTATTGGTTTCTTTGGAGATATCAGTGAAGGTGCCGTCGTGGTTGTTATGCCACAACATGTTGCATTCCTTCATATATTCGTCGGTGATGTTGGTGACGTAAATGTCGAGCCAGCCATCATTGTCGTAGTCCATCACCTCGGCGTTCATGCCCTTGCGGGTATCGAAGCCGATGGCCTTTTCGGTCACATCGGTGAAGGTGCCGTTGCCGTTATTAAAGAAGATACGGTCGGTGCCGTAGTCGCAGGCGAGGTAAATATCCTGGAAGCCGTCATTGTTAAAGTCGCCGTGGCCCAGATCGAGGGTCCAGCCGGTGAGCTTGCCGAAGCCGGCCTTGTCGGTCACGTCGGTGAAGTGGCCCTTGCCATCGTTGTGCCACAAAGTGGCGCCACCACCGTTGACCGCGTTGTCCAGATCGTTGGGCAGTACGTGCACATCGGGCAGTTCGATCAGGTTCTGGGACTTGAAGTAGTTACCCAGCATCACGTCAACCCGACCGTCGTTGTCGTAATCGAACGCAACAGCCGCGATGGTGTTGCCGAAGCGGTTGAAACCGGAAGTGGCGGAGACGTCTTTGAACTTACCGCCGCCTTCATTGTGATACAGAATTGGGGTACCGAAACGGGCGACGAGGAGGTCTTCCTTGCCGTCGTTATCGTAGTCGAGCCAGAGGGCATCGGCCACAATGGACTTCGGATCGTTACCGCCGCCAACTCCAGCCTTATCTGTCACTTCGGTGAACGTCATGTCACCGTTGTTGTGGAAGAGGTGGTTGGGCTTACCGTTGTCGGAATCGGTGACAAAGAGATCATCGAAACCGTCGCCGTCGTAGTCGCCCGCCGCGCCTGATGATCCACCGGAGGTGAACATGCGCAGAACATCGGCGTACTTGCCGGGGAAACGGCGGGTGTGGTGCTCCGTTTGAATGCCGGCCTTGGCCGCCATCTCCGTGAACTTAATGGTGGCGGTCGCCTCAGCCCAGCCCCAAACAGCGAGAGGCGCGGCGATTAAGACCGAGCCTGCCGCCAGGGCAAAGCGAGCACCGGTGCCAGTACCCGAGAACGAAAACGTCACTTCGCCTCCCAAATCTCGTGCAGGTCGGTGTCAACGCGCTTGTTCGGATCGAGCTGATCGTCAATGTACGACTTCAGGTCGTCGTCCTTGCGGTCGAGACGAGCCTTGATCTGCTTGCTCTCGGGGAACCGGGACAGACCTTCCTTCCACATGGCGCGAGCCTTTTCAATGTTGTCCTGTTTCCAGTAGCCATCACCGAGCGAAATGTACAGGCGCTGGTGGTAGGCGCGAGTCGGCTCGGTCTTCTGCATAGCGTAAGCGCGTTCCAGATCGGCAACGCCCAGACCGGCCTTGCCGAAAATCACCGGCCAGTAGAGATAGCTGTTGCCACGAGTGTAGAGAGCGATCCACGAGGGCTTGAGTTCAATGGACTTAGAGAACTGGGTCAGGGCGGCATTCGCCAGCAGAACCTGCGTGATGGAACCGGCGGCGGGGATCTTATCCACACTGCAGAAGCCGTAGTTCAGGTAGGCCGTGGCTGCGTTCGGGTGCGCGGCGACCACTTTTTCGAAGAACGTGATGCAGCGGTCGAAATCGAGAGGGGAGCCTTCCTTCGGATGCGCCGCGATGCTCTTGCGCATAATCGCCTGGCGGTAATCGCTGCCCAGCCGGATGTTGTCCGGATCACTCTGCAACGCAGCTTCTAAAACGGTGATAGCGGTGTTATAGTCCTTAGCCGCCATGGCTTGTTCGGCTTTGGCGATGTCCGCATCGGAGGCGGCGAACGCCGGCGCGATCAGGCTCGTTAGCACGAGCCCGGGGAGGATTAAAAAGCTCAGATTCCGCATTCTCATTTGACTTTCTTACCAGTTCCTTCCACGATCTTGTTTAGTTTGTCCACCGCGACACTGGCAAAGACTTCTTTCTGCCCGGTCGGCCAGCGAACTTCAATTTGATCCACCTTCGCGACATCCGCGAGGCCAAAGTGTACGCGCGAGCTGGATTGGCCCGCAAAGCTATTGCCCCCGCTGACGAACTGGAGGCGTGTCATGCCCGCCGCTTTGAGGCGGACCTGAGCACCGACGGCGCCACGGTTCGACTGCCTGCCTTCCAGCGCAAACTGGATCCAGTGTGGTCCTGCGGGCATGGTATTCAGATACAGATTTGGCTCGCTGTTGGCGTTGGCCGACATGATGTCAAGCTTGCCGTCGTTATTAAAGTCGGCAATGGCGATGCCGCGACCGTCTTTATTGGAATCGAGGCCGTGACGCGCCGCCTGGTCCTTAAAGATCTGGCCCTTTTCGCTATGGAAGAGCTTTTTCTTCTCGTAACCACTCAGGCTCTTGTTGCCCATCGGAGGCCAGTTGCGCGCGTCGGCGAAATCGATGCCGGGCTTGGTCACCATGTTAAAGATGTCCGGGACGTAGCTGTCTTTGCCGGCTGAAACCCAGCCGTTCATCACGTAGAGATCGAGCCAGCCATCGTTATCGTAATCGAAGAACTTGGCGCCCCAGCCCCAGCCGGTTTCATACGTCCCGGTTTCGCGCGACACGTCGGAGAACGTCAGGTTCCCGTTGTTGTGCCAGAGGAAGTTGCCTTCCCGCATGTAGTCGTCGGTAATGTTCGTGACGTAGATGTCA
Organism: uncultured Acidobacteriia bacterium; assembly: GCA_903929755.1. Lineage (GTDB taxonomy): Bacteria > Acidobacteriota > Terriglobia > Bryobacterales > Bryobacteraceae > BOG-234. The sequence continues at coordinate 51,942 of CAIYVZ010000160.1, read as the reverse complement.
AGCAAGCCATCGTTGTCATAATCGCCCCAGTCGACGTTCATACCCTTCTTGGAGTCGATACCGATCGCCTTCTCGGTGAGGTCGGCGAACGTCCCGTTGCCGTTGTTGTGAAAGAAATGGTCGGTGCCAAAGTCGCAGGCGACGTACAAATCGTCGAAACCGTCGTTATCGGCGTCGGCGTGACCCAGATCGAGGGTCCAGCCGCTGAGCTTCAGGCCAACCTTTTCAGTTACGTCGGTGAACTTGCCCTTGCCGTCGTTGTGATAGACCGTCAGGCCGCCGCCGTTGTTGGCAGTTTCGAAGCTCTCCGGAAAAAAGCGCGGGGAATCCGGCTGAAAGATGTTGATGGGCTGGAAGTAGGAACCAACGAAGAGATCCACCTTGCCGTCGCGGTCGTAATCGAAGGCGATAGCCGTGATGGCATTGCTGTAGCGATCCAGACCGGCCGCCTTGGTGACGTCTTTAAACTTGCCGCCGCCCATATTTTCGAACAGCTGGCTGTGGCCGAACTTCACCACAAACAGATCGGGCCGCCCATCATTATTAAAGTCGAGCCACATGGAGTCGGCGACGGCGTTGTCACCTTCATTCGCATTGGCGACTCCGGCCTGCTCCGCCATGTCCGTGAACGTCAGGTCGTGGTTGTTGTGCCAGAGATGGTTCTTGCCACCGGCCTTGGAGTCCGTTGTGTAAACGTCCTCGAAACCGTCTCCGTCGTAATCGGCCACGGCGACGGAGGCGCCCAGCGCGGTATAGCCCGCCATGATCTTGGCGTAAGGGTTATCGAAGTCCCGGTTGGTGTGCTTCTTATCGACCCCGGCTTTCTTCGTAATGTCTTCGAACCAACGTTCCGCAGGTTTGGTTTGAGCTACCAGGCCCAAACAGACCAACGGGATTACCGCCAGCGCGAAGCGTTTCATTTCTTTCCCACCTTCACTTTGTCCGCAACCGGGGCTAAGTAGTGCTTTTCGGCGATATTGGCATCGCCTTCAGTGATCTGGATGATGCGGTCGCCCTTGACAGCCTTGAAGTTCTGGACAATCTTTGACGCCGGCCATTTCACAATGACCTCATCCACAACTTCATCCGCACCCAGCCCAAAGTGCTGGCGCAGCGAGTTCTGACTACCGTATCCATCACCCAAAACCACTTCGCGCATCTGGAGTTTCCCTTTGATCTTCAGCGTGACGCGTGCGCCGACTGCATCGCGGTTGCTCTTGGTACCGACGAGCTCCACCTGCAGCCAATGACGGCCACTCTGTAGTTCATTGCGCAAAAGTGCGTGCTTATTTGTAGAAGCTGAGACAGCGATATCCACCACGCCGCGATTCCAGAAATCGGCAGCTGCCACGCCGCGGGAATTCAGCAGAAGATCGCTGCCGGTCGCCCGGCCGATTTCTTCAAAGGTTCCGTCGCCCCGGTTCCGCATATGCCGATTGCGCTCCCAGCCATGCCAGGAAATCTTCCCGAAGTGTTTGGGGTCGAAGAAAATGCCGGTCTTGTAGAGCTTCTGTTCGCTGACAACATTGTTCAGGAAGCTGAGTTCGATTTCGGTGTCTTTGTCGTTGTAGACCCAACCATCGGCGGCGTAGATGTCTTTCCAGCCGTCGTTGTCAAGATCTTCAAAGCTCGCGCCCCAGAACCAGCCGGGAGGGTTGGCGTTCGCCTTCGCGCTGGTGTCTTCAAAGGTTCCATCGCCCCGGTTCCGCAACAAGACGTTGCCGGAGGCCATCTGCTGGAACACTTCCACGAATTTCAGGCCGGACTGCCGCAGCACCTGCATGTAGAGCGGCATATCGGTGACCCAAACACCCTGTTGCCAGGTGTTGGCCATGTAGCGCATAACCGTGGGCCATTCGGCGTACCAGGCTTCTTCGGAGCGAATGTTGGTGCTGTAGATATCCAGCTTGCCGTCGTTGTCGTAATCCGACATGCTGGCGCTCATGCCGGCGCCATAGGCCAGAGCGCCGGCTTTAACGGTGACATCTTCAAATGTCCCGTCGCCGTTGTTCTTGTAGAGCGTCTTGCGACCGAAGTCATTCACAACATAGATATCGGGGAAGCCATCGTCGTTGTAGTCGCCGAAGACCGTGCCCAGACAGAGGCCAACTTCGCCGACGCCGGCTTTTACCGTGACGTTCGTGAAAGTGCCGTCGTGATTGTTGTGGTACAGCTGATTCGGCAGGCCATTGCGGGCATAAAAAGTGGTGGGAATGTCGTTGCGAGGATCAAGGTAGCGGCCCACGTAGAGATCGAGGTAGCCGTCGTTGTCGTAATCAGCCCAGGAAGCCACGGTGGTGCAGCAGTCTTCGGCGATTCCCGACTTGGCCGTCACGTCAGTGAAAGTGCCGTCGTGATTGTTGTGGAAGAGCTGGTTGGGCTTAAAGGTGCGGCTGACGAAGAGATCCTTGTAGCCATCATTGTCGTAATCGGCAAACAGGACGACGCCGACGCCGTCGAGCCCGGAGAGTCCCGCTTTAGCGGTGACATCTTCAAATTTTCCGCTGCCCAGATTGTGGAAGAGCTTCGTCTCAACGCCGTCGGGAATCATCAGATCGTAGAACCCGTCGTTGTCGTAGTCGGCGGTGGTGATGCCGGCTGGACCGTAACGGATCATGGCAAACTTAAGCTTCTGCTTCAGGAATTCGGGGTAGTACTGATTCTGGAAATCGACACCGACTTCGGCGGCGACGTCGTGGAACTGGGGGGTGTCGGAAATATAGCGGTCGCCCTCGATCAGAGAGGCGGAAGTGATCTGAACGGCGTGAGTGCCACCCTCTTTGAAAGTCATCTGCAGGTAGCCCCGGTCGATGCCGGCGTACTTGGCGCCTTTCGGCGTAGCGAGAACTTCGAAGCGGACACGGGCGGCGAGATCGTCGCGCGACTGCCATTTTTCCAGTTTGTTTACGTAAAGGGAGACGCTTTCAACGGAATCGAAGGAATCGAGGTAGGTGCGCCATTCATCAACGGCCGCTTTCTGGTCGGCGGCTGAGCCATCCGATGCCTGGAGCAGACGGTGAACGCCGTCTTTGTCCTCGGAGAGCTTGCGGGAATTCAGGCCCAGCGCAGTCCCCTTGTAGTCCGCGGCATAGAACCCGGAGGCTGAGTTGAAATCTTTGGAGCGGAGGGTGAAACCCAGCGAAACCAGCGCCTCCTTCACGTCTTTGCCGTTGTCAAAAAATCGGTGACCGGTGGACTGAATCCACGCGAACGACGCGACGGTGCCCAATGCGAACACCACCAACCCAATTAAAAGCCGTTTGATTCCCCTGGACATTGTTTACTCCGAAGCCTCCAAAAAAGTACGACACAAGACAGAAATAATTACAATTTGACTACAACGTTGACGAGACATTTCCTCTGGCTTCGAGGCCATACCACTACGATGATACTAGCCCGCCATTGTACAGCACTTGGTGCGTAATGGTGCCCGTTCGTTTCGTGCCGGGCTGCATTTTTTTGATGTATCCGCCTCAACGTGGAGGTCAATCCGCACACACCGTCACTTGCGCCCCCTAATGTGTTTCTATTATTGCTCCACTGTAGCGCGCCGTTCATGATGATGTATCTCGACCCTTGTCCCGGATTCATGCGGGGAGAGGGTGATACTGGGTGAAAGCAAATGAAACGACTACTGCAAATCGGGGTTCCCGCACTCTTCATCGGCCTGGTGGTTAACTCCGGCTACCTTGCCGCATTTCCATCCGCGACCGTGTTTTACATGGGCAACGTCCTGCTCCATTTGGTTGTGGGCGTTCTGCTTCTGTTGGCGCTGCTGCTGGCGGCGAATCACCGGCGGGAAGTGACGCAGGGAGCGAAGATACCGCTCGCGCTGTACACCGCGGCAATGGCGATTGGCCTTGCCATCGTCTACAAGGGCAATCTCAACGAGAATCGCAATATTCTGCTGGCGCACATCGCCGTTGCGGGACTTTCCGTACTGGCCCTGATTCCGTTTGTGTGGAAACAGGCCTCGGAAAAAGGCGGCGGCTGGCTTCAGTTTAAGAAAGCCTTCAGCTACGCCCTGATCGCGCTCATCGGGCTGCCCCTGGCAGGCATGGGCTATCGCAAGGCATTCCCGAATCCGGACGACCGGATCAAGAACCCCCTGGTGGTACCAACCACGATGAAGGAAGAAGGCGGCGGGCCAACCACCCCGTTCTTCCCCTCCTCGGCGCAGACGAACGTGAAGGGCATTATCCCCTCGAACTTTTTTATGGATTCCGAGGCCTGCGGCGACTGCCACAAGGCGGCTTACGACGAATGGAAGAGCTCGTCTCACCACTTCGGCTCGTTTAATAACCAGTTCTACCGTAAGGCGATCGAGTACATGCAGGATGTGCAGGGTCCGCAGGCCAGCAAGTGGTGCGCGGGCTGCCACGATCACGCAGTCTTCTTTAATGGCCGGTTCGAAAAGCCGATTAAGCCGCAGATCGACACTCCTGAAGCGCAGGCTGGCCTGGCGTGCACCTCGTGCCATGCGATTTCAAAAGTGGACAGCACGATGGGTAATGCGGGCTTCACTATGGAATACCCGGCGCTGCACGAGTACATGAGCAGCAAGAACAAGTACATCCGCGCGATGAACCACTTCCTGGTGAATCTGAACCCGGAACCGCACCGGAAGACGTTCATCAAGCCCTTCATGACGGCCCAGACATCGGAATTCTGCTCGGCGTGCCACAAAGTACACCTTGACGTTCCGGTGAATAACTATCGCTGGTTCCGTGGCTTTAACGACTATGACAACTGGCAGGCTTCGGGCGTGTCCGGTCAGGGTGCGCGGTCGTTCTACTACCCGCCGAAGACGTCCACCTGCGGCGATTGCCACATGCCGCTGGAAGATTCCCGCGAGCCGGGGCACAAAGACGGCAAGATCCACTCGCACCGGTTCATAGCGGCAAACACGGCGCTTTCGACTGTGAATAAAGATGCGGTCCAGCTGGCTTTGACGAAGAAGTTCCTGACGTCGGGCTGGATCACGATGGACATCTTCTCGGCCTCTCCGGTTGACGACAAGAAGGGCGGGACGAAGATGATCCGCCGCGAGGCGAAGGGTCCGCAGCTGATGTCGAGCATTCAGGCGGGTGAAGAAAGCGACCAGGCGGGTGACGTGTTCATTCGCGAAGTGGGCAAGGTTTCGGCTCCGCTGAACAAGTCGAATCTGAAGCTGACGCCTGGGTCGACTGCGCGAATTGACGTGGTGACCCGAACGCGCAAGATTGGTCACGCGTTCCCCGGCGGCACGCTCGATTCGTTCGATATCTGGGTCGAGATGCAGGCAAAGGACGCGACCGGCAAGGTGATCTACTGGAGCGGCCAGGTGGAAGATGAGGGCAAGGGCGATGTGGAGACCGGCGCGCACTTCTTCAAGGCGTACCAGATTGATGCGGAGGGCAATCCGATCAATAAGCGCAATGCCTGGCAGGCGCGATCGGTGCTTTATGTTCGCCAGATTGGCCCGGGCGCGGCGGATACGTCACACTTCCTGCTGCGGATTCCAAAGGATGCAAAGGGGCCACTGACGCTGTCGGCCAAGCTGAACTACCGGAAGTTTACCCGTTACTACACGAAGTTTGCGTACGCGGGCGAGCCGAAGCCGGGGCAGGATCCGGCGCTGATGAACAAGCACTTCAACAGCATGGAGTACAGCTTCGACGCGAAGAACATCCCGGCAAATGTATCGGGTGAAATCAAGGACCGGATTCCGGATCTGCCGATCACCGTTCTGGCGGAGTCGACGACGCAGATCGGGCTGACGAACGACCCGAAGGAAACGCAGTGGAATCAGGTGGCCACCAAGGCGGACCGCGAACGCTGGAACGACTGGGGCATCGGGATGCTGCTGCAGGGCGACCTGAAGGGTGCGGAATACGCGTTCACGAAGGTGACTGAAGCGGAACCGGGTTACGCCGATGGCTGGCTGAACGTGGCTCGCGCGCTGGTGCAGGAAGGTGAGACCGACGCGGCGAAACCTTTTATTCAGAAGGCGCTTGCAACGGACGCGAGCCTGGGACGCACATACTATTTCAAGGCACTGGTGGAGAAGGCGGACGGCGATTATGATGCCGCACTGAAATCTCTGGCAGTGGCAACGGGCAAGTACCCGCGTGATCGTGTGGTGCAGAACCAGGTGGGCCGAATCCTCTTCCTGCAAAGGAAGTATAAGGAATCGATTGAGGCGCTGAAACTGGTGAACGCAGTCGATCCGGAAGACCTGCAGATGCACTATACGGCGATGCTGGCGTACCGTGGCTTGGGCGATAAAGATGCGGCAGTGCGGGAAGAGACGCTGTTCCGGCGGTTTAAGGCCGAGGAATCGTCGCAGGCCCTGACGGGCAAGCGGCGTCTGGCCAGCCCGGAAGAAAACAATGAGCGGCAGGTGATTCACGATCACGAAAGCGTGGACCTGTCGCCGAAAGCCAAGCCGAAGGAAGTGGTGGCGAAGAAGGCCACGCCCCCGCCAGCAGTAAAAGCGGTGGCGAAGGCAGTAGTGAAGAGCTCTACCAATGGAGGAAGCGAGTGAGAAGGATCTTTATTGGCGCTGCCGTAGTGGTGATGGTGGCTGTAGCTGCCTCGCCCGTCGTCGCGCCTGTTGCAACGGATGTTAAGTTAACCGAAATCACGGGTCCGGCCGGGATTAAGTTCGTGCACAACGCAGGCAAGTCGGGCAAGAAGTACCTGCCCGAAACGCTGGGCGCGGGCGCGGCGTTCTTCGATTTCGACGGCGATGGCTGGCAGGACATCCTCCTCATCAACAGCAAGGACTGGACGCCGAAGGGCCGCAAGAGCATCAGTGCTCTGTACCGGAATAACAAGAACGGCACGTTTACCGACGTGACGGCAGGCAGTGGCCTGGACGTGGAAATGTACGGGATCGGCGTCGCTGTAGCCGATTATGACAACGACGGCCGGGACGATGTCTACATCACCGCGCTCGAAGGCGACCGCCTGTTCCACAACGAAGGCAACGGCAAGTTCAAGGACATTACCAAGGGTTCGGGCATTGATAATGCCAACTTCGCCACCTCGGCCGCCTGGTTCGATTACGACAGAGACGGCAAGCTGGACCTCTTCGTCGCCAACTACGTTCAGTGGACGCAGAAGGGCGATATCTGGTGCTCTCTTGACGGCGCTGCCAAGTCTTACTGCACTCCGGAATCCTACAAAGGTACGCGGAGCAAGCTGTATCACAACCTGGGCGGGGGCAAGTTTGAAGACGTCTCCGTAAAGGCCGGCGTGGGCGATGTCACCAGCAAGAGCCTGGGCATCACGGTGATCGATTTCGACGCCGACGGCTGGCCGGATCTGTTCGTCTCGAACGACACGCAGCCCAACAAGCTGTATCACAACAATAAGAACGGCACTTTCACTGAAACCGGCATGTCCGCCGGCGTGGCTTACGGCGAAGATGGCGTGGCGCGCGGCGCGATGGGTACCGACTGGGCCGACTATGACCGCACCGGTCGGGCGCACCTGCTGATCGGCAACTTCTCCAACCAGATGCTGGGCCTGTATCACAACGAAGGCAACGGCCTTTTCGTGGACGAGGCTCCGCTTTCAACGATTGGCCGCGACAGCCTGCTGTACCTCGCTTTCGGCGTGTTCTTCTTCGACTATGACCTGGATGGTTACCCCGACATCCTGACAGCGAACGGCCACATCGAAGAGGAAATTGGCCGCGTACAGCCGAAGATCAAGTACCGTGAACCGCCACTCCTGTTCCGCAACCTGGGTGCCAAGAAGTTCGAGAACGTCTCGGCAAAGATGGGCCCGACTTTCCAGACACCGATGGTCGCCCGTGGCGCCATCTACGCCGACATCGATCATGATGGCGATCTGGACGTTCTGTTCACCAACAACGCCGGTCCGGCGCGGTTGTTCCGCAATGACGGCGGGAACAAGAACCATTGGCTTTGCGTGAAGACGGTGGGGACGAAATCCAACCGCGATGGCATTGGCGCGGTGGTTCGGATTGAATCGGCCGGTGGGAAACAGTGGAGCGCTGTCCGCAGCGGTTCCAGCTATGCGTCGCAGAGCGATTTGGCGCTGACCTTCGGCCTGGGCAAGGATACCTCGGTGACGAGCATCTCGGTGGAGTGGCCGAGCGGCACGAAGCAGAGCTTCAAGAACATTGCGGCAAACAAGCTGGTGACGATCGACGAAACCAAAGGGATCGTTTCTCAGCAGTAGCGGCAGCATATACCACCTCCGAAAAAGGAGGTACAGACAACCAGCGCGGACAGTAGTAGTCTCGGAGTATCGTGACGAACTACTTGTTCGCGCTGGTTTTTTTGATGGCCGCGATTGCGGGATCAAGCCAGGCGGCGACGGTGCCCACCAACGGGACCGCCGCACCGAAAGTTACAGCAGCACCAGCTGCATTAGCCGCTCCGGCCCACCGTGGCCTTTCCGATGCCCAGATTGAGCGCAATATCCGGGCGCGGTTTGCGCGTTCCAAGATGACTCTGGTGGGGAAAGAGAAGTTCACCGTCAGCGTGAAGGATGGCGTGGCTACGCTGGACGGCAAGACGAACGTTATTCAGCACAAGGGAGTGGCGACACGACTGGCCAAGCTGAGCGGGGCAGTGGCGGTGCAGAATCATATTGAGGTTTCCGAAGAGGCCAAGGCGAAGTCTGCGGCACGGCTAGCGAAGTACCGGCAGGATAAAGCGGGGGGGCCGGTCCGTGCGAAGGTTCTGACACCGTAATATAAGAGCCATGAAGTGGCTTATCGCGGCAATTTTTACAACCAGCCTGGCCTTCGCCCAGAAGGCTTCGCCGGACTTCGCGTTTCATATGGCCAGCGGGCCGGATGTGAAGCTCAGCCAGTACCGGGGCAAGGTGGTGGTGGTGGCTTTCCTGAATACGGGCTGCTCGCATTGCCAGGCCTTCGCAAAGCAGCTCAGCATGTACCAGGCGGAGTACGGGCCGAAGGGCGTGCAGGTGATCGCCGCCGTTTTTGATAAAGAAGCGAAGCAGGGTCTGGAGAAATTTCGAAGCCAATTTGTGAAAGGCTACCCTTTGGGGTACTCCGACGAGGCGACGGTGATGCAGTGGCTGGCGCAACCGCTGGAGCAGGGTTACTTTGTGCCGATTGTGGCGTTCGTAAATAAGCGCGGGGTCCTGGAGAGCAAGCATCTGGGAGATGACATGCTGTTCCAGGACCCCGACGGGAGTATCCGGCACAAACTGGATCTGCTGCTGCGGAAGCCTTAGGCTTTACCGAACTTCACGCCCTGTTTCTGGAGCCAGGCTTTGGCGGTTTTGGCTGTGTCAAGGGCGGGGATGGGCTGGGGTGGCGGGGAATCGAGTTCCACCATCACGCGACCCTCGAGTTTGCGGCCTTCCATGAGGTCGAGGATTTTGGCGAGTTCCACTTTACCGTCACCGAGAGGACAGTAGCCGAGGAATTTATCGCCTCCGTTGTAGTCCTTCAGGTGCATGTGGTGAATGATGGGGAGGAAGTCCTTCACAACCTGAACGGGGTCTACCCCGCCCTTCTGCAGCTGGCCGATATCGGGGCCGAACTTCATCACCTTGGTATCGACAGAATGCAGGATGTCGTAGGTCTCATCCTTCGATTCGATGCAGGTGCCGGTGTGTTGGTGGAGGACGGCGGTCAAGCCGAGATCCTGGAGCTGATGCCCGAGTTCGTTGAGGGTAGCGACAATATCGGCCTTGTGTTCGGCGAATTTGTAAGTTTCGCGCTTCACGCCGTTGGGGCCGACGACGATGACTTTGCCGCCATACTGCTTCACGAGTTTCGCCCAGCCGAGGGTCTTGGCGATGGAGTCTTTGCGCTGCGCGGGATCCGTAAGATTGCAACCGCAATAGGCGGAGATGAGCGGCAGCTTGTGCATTTCCAGGTGCTTGCCGATGCCGCCCTCCGCTTCCATGGCCTCAAGCTGATTGCCAAAGAGCTCAATGCCGCGGAAACCGAGGCCGGCGATATCCCGGATGGCGGCCTTGACGTACTGAGGGTCAACGATAGCGTTGACGGGCGGCGGCGGGACCATTTGGCCACCCAGGGGAATCCAGGTAAGACCCGTGTGCCCGATCTCGATTTTGCGATTCTTGCCGAACAGGGGCAGCGAGGCCGCCCCGAGTGCGACGGTGGTGGTGAAGGTTCTGCGATTCATGATTTGTGCCTACTTGGCGGGAGTAGAGAGAGGCTTACCCTTTTCCACGTAGAAGACGGCCGCCAGTTTGGCGGTGGTGGTGCCGGTGTTGTGGGGGTTGTGGACGGCTCCGGCGGGGATGATGAAGCCCTGACCCGCCTTCAGCTTCTGGGTGGGTTTGCCTTCGATTTCGACTTCGAGTTCACCCTCAATAATGTAGGCGATCTCTTCGCCGAAATGGGTATGGCGGCCACCGAAGGCTCCGGCGGCGAGTTCTACCGAAGCGATGACGGCTTCGTGGTTAGGAACAGACACGTCGGCCTGGGCGACAATGGTGCGCTTCAGGGGCGGTGTCTGGGCAAACATCAAAGCCGCGGCGGCAAAGGCGGCAAGAAGGGGGAATTTCATATGAGTCAAGTCTCCGTAGCGGGGCCGATGCGCCCGACCCAGTCATTTTATATCACGCTGCAGGGTATATTACGCAGCGGGGCTTGCGTATGGCGCGTCCAGAGGGTCAGGACGCCTTGGGTTTTCTGGCAGGCTTGCGGAGTTCTTCCCGGGTGATCTCCATGAGAAGTTCGGCGATTGAAAATACGAAGCCATTCTGCTCGACGGACCGTTCGGCGTCCGGGACAGAGCCTTCGCGGATGGCCCGGCGGAGGATGGTGCAGGCTTCGCGACGGGCGGCAGCTTGCTGGGCGAGGCGTACTTTCTGAAGGCCCCGAAGGCGGTCCTCCATGCGATAGATCAGGCCCTGCAGGCGCTCTTCATAGAGAGCAGTTTTGGCAAAGTAGCTGCCGTGTTTGCGAAAGATGCGAACCTGCGCGGCGGCGGGGTCCGGGTGGCTGTCGGCCTCGGCAAAGATGCGGAATTCGAGATTGCGAATCTCTTTTTGGCGCCAGAAGCCCTGAGCGATCGCTGTGGCAAGTTGCGTCTCCTCGGAGCCTACGGGCGCGAGGGATGCCAGAATGCCTTTCTCGAATTTCTGGTATTCCGTGAGCGGAGCGGGCGTGGCGGTCTTTCCACCCTGGATGACCTGAAACCGGTGCTTTTTTGTGTTGGTCGGCATGTGCTGTGTTCTCGCTTTCGGAGCCCCTTGGTCGAGGCCCTTCCTGATAGAAGATTTATCAGACGCGGCTGAAAGGATGGTTTCCCTGCCCCTGTAAGACACTGAATCTAAAACGAAAATAATTTGTGACCGACTTTTCCTGGATATACTGACACTCGAATGGAAGCCATGCTGGAAGTGTTAAAGTCAGGCCCCTGGCCGTGGTGGGTGGCGGGTCCGGTGATCGGCCTGTTCGTGCCGGTGCTGCTGTTGGCCGGCAACCGCGTATTCGGAGTTTCCAGCAATCTGCGGCATATGTGCGCGGCGCTGCTGCCGGGCGGCGTGGAGCATTTTTGCTACGACTGGAAGGAAGCTGGCCTCTGGAACCTGCTGTTCGTGGCGGGGACCGGAATCGGCGGGTTTCTGGCTGCGCAAATAGGCACGCCACATGACATCGGCATTTCCGAGCAAACGCGCGTGTCCCTGGCAGCGCTGGGGATACACGATTTCTCGGGTCTGGCTCCACGCGAGGTGTTCAGCTGGCAGACGCTGTTCACGTTGAAGGGCTTCGTGTCCGTGGTGGTGGGCGGCTTCCTGGTTGGCTTCGGTACGGCTTACGCGGGCGGATGCACTTCCGGGCATGCGATTTCCGGCCTGGCCAACCGTCAACTGCCATCGCTGCTTGCCGTGGTGGGCTTCTTTGCGGGCGGGCTGCTGGGGACGTTCCTGGTGCTTCCGGTGGTGTACCGATGATGGACCGTTTGCGCTATCTGGGGCTTGGTGCCCTATTCGGAATTGTGCTGACGAAAGCGGAAGTGCTGTCGTGGTTCCGCATCCAGGAGATGTTTCGGTTCCAGTCGCTCCGGATGTATCTGATCATCGCCTCCGCGATACTGGTGGCGGGCGCGGGCGTGGAATTAATTCGGCGGCTGAAGCTGACCACCCTCACGGGCGACCCGATCCACCTGCCGCCCCGGCAGATGGGCCTGGGCGTTCGATACGCGGTGGGTGGCAGTATCTTCGGACTGGGCTGGGCCCTGACGGGAGCCTGTCCGGGCCCCCTGTTTGCCCTGGTGGGCAACGGTATGACCGTGATGCTGGTGGCAATTTTGAGCGGTCTGGCAGGCACCTGGCTCTATGGTGTTCTGAAGCCGAGACTGCCGCACTAAACGGCGCAGATTATCGACCGGCGGGCGTCCGGTAGACCGTGCCCTCGGGGTTGTAGCTGCGCCAGTCGAACCAGTAGTTCTGCGTGAGGGGAATCGATTCGAGACAAGTCCCTTTCGATGAACCCTCGATGGCGCAGCCCTGGAAGTTCCATTTGCTGCCGGTGGCCGCGTCCATCAGCAAGGTAGCTGTCTCGTTGGTGCGGTAGAAATCCGTGGCAGGTATGCGGAAGGCCCGGACGGTTTCGTTATCCGGTCCGGCCACGAGGATGACGTTCTCCGGGCCGACTCGATCCTTGATGAGCTTCTCGGTGAGGATGGTGCGCAGAAGGTAGGCGCGCTCCTGCCCGAAGGCGCTCATCGCGAGCATCACATCCTTTGATTGGAAGCCCTCACCGGGGTGTTCCACCACGACGGGCAGCTTCTCAAACTGTTTTTCCCAGTCGATCGGGCTGTAGTGCTTCTCGTCTTCCTCGACGCCCTTCAGAACCTGGCCAGCGGGCTGCTCCGCCTTATAAAGAGCGAAGGTTACTTCCTCGGCGGGGATCAGCTTTAGTGACTTGCCTTTCAGGGGTCCGGAAATGGCCTGGCCGCTGACCTGCTGCCAGTAAGAGCCAGTCTGGTCATCCCGCATCAGGAAGTTCTGATTGTTAATACCCGCAAGGTGGAAGGTGAGAACCATGCCGTCCACTTCGCGTCCCCACACCAGACCGGTGTGACAGAGCGTTCAATAAGTTGCGGCTACGGCCACGCCCTCCAAAACGTCGTTGACGATGTGGTGGTAGGAGAGACTGCGGACCGGGTAGGCGCGGATGTGGCCTTTCAGGTTGATGGTGAGAAGCCTCTCCCTGCCGTCGAGTTTGACTTCAGATGCCGTGATGAAGGCGGGGCGCTGCAGAGGGTGGAAGATCAGTTCGTAGATATCGACGCGGGAGAGAACAACGCAGGCGACCACTGCGAGACCCAGTTTGCGCCACGGGCGATTGGCGCGGGCGAGGATAATTACGGCGACGGCAGCCACCAGCGCGCAGAGCGATTCTATCGCCAGCATATTTCTGGAGATCAGGATCGAAGATTCCAGAATGAGGGGATTTTGCCGCAGAAACGGCAGGGCCACCAGCTGCGGCCAGAGGATTGCGAAGACCGCGACTATCAGGGCCGTTCGCAAAGCTGTGCGCGCCATTCGCATATCCGGATTTTAGCGTTGGGGGTGGGGCGGCAAGGGAAAGAGGTAAGATGGTCCAACTTAAACTTCTATGAACCGCCGAGAATTCATGGCCACTTCCGCCGCGGGGGCCTTACAGTTGGCCGCGCAACAGACGAGCACGGTGAGCAAGCAGCCGAACGTGATCTGGTTCCTGGGGGATCAGCACCGGGCTCAGGCTTTGGGGATCAACGGGGATCCGAATGTTCGGACTCCGAATCTGGACAATCTGCAGGCGATGGGCGTGCAGTTTACGCAGGCGGTGTCGGGGTTTCCGCTGTGTTGTCCGTTTCGGGGGTCGATGCTGACGGGGCGGTATCCACACCATTGCGTTGTGGGGCATGAGTATCCGCTGCCGGACGGTCAGGCGACGATTACGGAGCCGCTGAAACAGGCCGGGTACAGCACGGCGTATTTCGGGAAGTGGCATTTGGGCGGGTTTCATGAAAGCGAGGGCAGGGCGGCGCACTTCATTACGGATCCGAAGAAGCGGGGCGGGTTCGATAAGTGGGTGGGGTACGAGAACAACAATTCTCAGTACGATTCGTGGGTGCATGGCGGCGAGGGGAAGGACGCGTTTCATTACCGGTTGCCGGGGTATGAGACGGATGCGCTGACGGATCTGCTGATCCAATATGTTCGGGAGCAGGTGGCGGCGCAGAGAGCGGCAAAGCAGGCGGGGAACGCCAAGCCGTTTTTTGCGGTGTGTTCGGTGCAGCCTCCGCACGATCCTCCGGTGGCTCCGCCGGATTACCGGGCTCGGCTGGGCGCCGGGAACATTGAGTTCCGGCAGAATGTGCCGCTGGTGAAGTCGATTCGGGAGCAGGCGGCGCGGGAGTTGTCGGGGTATTACGGGATGATCGAGAACCTGGATTTCAACTTCGGGCGGGTGATGAAGACGCTGCGGGAGGAGGGGATTTTAGAGGATACGCATGTGATGTTTTTTGCGGATCACGGGGATATGTTGGGGTCGCAGGGGCAGTTTCGGAAGATGACGGCGTATGAGGAGTCGATCCGGATACCGTTTTTTATGGGGGGCGGGCAGCCGACATACGAGGGGCATTTTACGGGGCGGCAGCCGGTGTTACTGAATGCTCCGGATATTGCGCCGACGACGCTGGGGTTGTGTGGGGTGAAGGCTCCGGGGTGGATGGAGGGGAAAGATTATTCGAGTTTCCGGGTGCGGAAGGCGGGGACGGCGGCGGTGAGTTTGCCGGATTCGGCGTATTTACAGGTGGTGGTGCCGACGGGGCATGCGGATTCGGTGAATAAGCCGTATCGGGGGATTGTGACGCGGGACGGGTGGAAGTATACGTGTTTTGAGGGGATCAGCTGGATGATGTTCAATTTGAACGAGGACCCGTTTGAGCAGGTGAATCTGGCGCATAACAGCAAGTACCGGGCGGAGCGGCAGAGGCTGATTGGGCGGTTGAAGCAGTGGGGGGCGGATAGCGGGGATCGGTTTGGGGTTCCGGTGGATTGATAAGTGGGCTAAACTGAGTTAGCCAGGTGCCTGCATGAAGCAAGTTACGATTCACGAAGCGAAGACACAGTTGTCGCGGCTGATTCAGGCCGCCGCCGGGGGCGAGGAAGTGATCATTTCGCGTGGCCCGAAGCCGGTGGCGCGCCTCGTGCCGATTGGTGAGGTGCGGGGCAAACGGCAACCGGGGTCGATGCGGGGCGTTTTGGCTCTGGGACCGGAGTTTTTTGAGCCGCTTCCGGCTGAGGAATTGGCGGGCTGGGAGTAGGGTCGGTTGCGGATTCTTCTCGATACGCACGCGCTCCTGTGGTGGCTGGCGGGCGATCCGGCGCTGTCGCCTGCGGCATCGCGGCTGATGGCTGATCCGGCAAATACGGTTTTGGTGAGCGCGGCGAGCGCATGGGAAATCGCGACGAAGGTCCGGATTGGGAAGTTGCCGGGGGCGGTGGCTTTGGTTGCGGATTTTGAGGGTTTGCTGGTGAGGGAAGGTTTCGAGACGCTGGCGGTGTCGGTGGACCATGCGATTCGTGCCGGGCAGTTGCCTGGCGCACACAGGGACCCGTTTGACCGGATGCTGGTGGCTCAGGCGCTTGCGGAGAATGTTCCGTTGATCAGCAACGAGGTGGTGTTTGATTCGTTCGCGGTGCGGCGGGTTTGGTGAGAATTGCCAATTCTGATAAGTTCGGCTGAGCTAACCGCTGAACGAGTGCTTGACTTTGGACCGGCGGCGGCAGCGCGTTACAGGGCGCTCATCACGCAGGCCGTGCGCGATGTTGGGGAGGATCCGGAACGGCCTGGGTCGCAGGAACGATCAGATGTCCTGGTCAAAGGCGCACGTACGTGGCATCTGCAGTTGAGCCGAAGGCGGGCGAGCGATCCTGGCGTGAAAGAGCCAAGATACTTTCTCTTGTATCGACATGATGCCGATGGGCCAATAGAAGTCGCGCGTGTCCTGGATGATATGCGCGATTTTGAGCGCCATATTCCAGTGGGGTACCGGCGGATGGATCCGAATTCCTGACACTTTATTGAAGAAAGAGTGTGAAGTGGGTATTCGATCCAAAGTGCCTGGCGATGACCACTGTGCGTGGGGACATGGGGGAAGGCGGTGGCCAGGGGCGACCAGTTACTGAGCCGCGTAGCCCTGCCAAACGTATTCAAGCGCCTGCGGCAAGGTGTGGTTGATGACTTTCCTTTGGGTATGGCCGGCACCCTTCGAATAGACAAACTGGTAGGGGTAGCCCTTGTCCTTGAGAATCCTGGCGAGGCGCGAGTTGGCGGTGACCCAGTTTCTGCGATTCGCGGACGCGGACTTTACGCCATTGTCGTTCTCGGAGACCTGGAGCCAGAGACGCAGAGGCTTCTTCTCGGCTTTGGGGAACAGATTCTCGATGTATTCGTAGGCGCCGAGCGGCGCTTCGGGGCCGTTGCGGAGGTTGACGAAGGTGCCGGAGTAGGAGAGGACGCGGTGGTAGAGGTCGGGCCGGAACCAGGCCATGGTGAGCGCGGCCGCAGCGCCGGAGCTGCCACCGAGGGTCATGCGGGCTTCGGGGTCCTTCGACAGCTTGACGCCCGCTTCTTTCTCGGCGCGGGGCAGGACTTCGTCTTCGACGAACTGGACGTACTTGGCGGAGACGGTGTCGTATTCCATGCTGCGCTCGGCACCACCGTTGTCGATCATGACGGCAACCATTACGGGTAAACGCTGGTCGTAAATCATGTTGTCGAGAATTGTTGGCAGGTTGTACCGCATGCCGTAAGCGTCGGCGGCAACGATAACGGGCGCGTTCGTGCCGGTTACGTATTGTGCCGGCACGTAAACGCATACGTGACGCTGAAACGCACCGTTGACTCCGGGGTAGGCCTTGCTGTCGGCGGAATTCATCACAAATTCGACGACCTTGCCCTCGGGGACGCCGACGCGCTTCGAAAGTTCGGGGGCGGTGGGATAGCCGGGGCCTGTGGTGTAGTCGCCGTCAACGGCAGCGGTGGTCCAGGGGGGAAGCTGGCTGAGTTTGGCGATTTCGGCGGTGTCTTCGGGGGTCTGGGGCGCCTGGGGGCCGCGACCTCGGCCGGGGCCATTCGGGGGGGCCTGCCCGACGCGGGGGGCTGGTGGCGGGGCCGGTGGCGGAACGCAGGGAATGGACGGCATTGTTTGCGCCATCGCGAGGTGGGAGATGAAGAGGATTCCGAGGCAGAGTTTCATGGGGGTTCCTTTTGGCTTTAGTGATTCTACAGGAGTGGGGGATGGAGAAGAAGGACTCGGGGCTATCGGCTTGCGCTTCCGGGAATCACGGTTCCTGCGTACGATAAGTACCTCCATCTTTCCTGAGCCGGTTGGCATAATATGGAATCAGGCCGATGATCCAGAAAATTGAACTCAGCTGGGCGACTGTAGATACCACCGATTCGGCGGAGATGGCAGAGTTTCGTGTTCAGCAGGAACAACTGGCCAGCGATCGGGCACGTGTTGCATTCGAGCGCTTGAAGCACCTGGGAGTGATTGACGCACAGGGACATTCGATCGGCGAGGGACTGCCTGCTGACATGCGTGCCGGAGCAAAGCGCGACTTTGGCGGCTGATTTAGGCTGACCGAGAATGGCGACCTGAGGTGCTTGTGAGTGGATGCGCCCGAGAATGATTGTGGTTGCCGGTCCTCCTGGCAGCGGAAAATCGGCCATTTTCCCGGTTCACAGTTTTGAGCTCGAATATTTCAATGCCGATGACCGGAGTGCCCAACTCAACGGCGGGTCATACCAGTGCATTTCTCTCGAAACCCGCCTGATCGTCAACCGTGAGTTCGAGCAGTTCGTGGAGAACCACATCCGGCGGGGCATCAGTTTCGCCATCGAAACCACCCTTCGCGGCGACATCACTTTCGCCAAATGGATCAGGCTCGGGTACAAGGCTTCGAACTTCATATGGTGTTCGTAGCGCTGAGCGACTTCAGCAGGAATCTGAAGCGCGTGATAGACCGGGCGCGGGCAGGGGGGCATTCTGCCCCCGCAGAACAGTTGCGCAGGATCCATCAGGCCAGCCTGGCAAACCTGCCACGCGCTATTCACGAGGTGGACGATTTGAATGTTTACGACAATACCGCGCCCGGCGGACCGATTGAACTTGTGTTGTCGGCACGTAACGGCAAGGTCACTTTTCGACAGTCCCCCTGCCCAGGTTGGCTGGCGAGATTGTGCAAATTGACATCGAAGTCGGCCATAATTAGCTGAGATTGATGCACCCTGCGGAGCAGGGCAGACCTTCCGCGCGGTCGGCCCCACTATCCCAAACAGGAATTCTTCCAGGAAGAGTCTGGAAGGTCTTTTGTACGGTGGTGCGTGGTTAGGAGCTATTGCGGCTCGTGGGGCAGTTCAGGCTCACCGACGGCGCGGCGGCTGGCATGCCGGACGTGCAGGACGTAGACCTTTTCGTTTTCCTTGTCGACATGAAAGACGATTCTGTGGGACTTGAAGATCAGATGCCGAAGGTCTTCGTCGAGCCAGACTCGTTCGGGAGCGAAGGCGCACCGCTCCGGAGATCGACTCAGGGTATCGATCTGGGCGTAAAGCCGTTTGAGCCAGAGTTCTGCGTTGAGTGGCGCTCTTGCGTGGATGTAGAGGAAGGACTCGCGGATACCGGCTTGCGCTTCCGGAGTCACTATCACTGCGTACGTCGTCACTTCAGGGCGATCCCGAACTCCGCACCGAGGGCTTCGAGGAATTCTCGCATGGGTTGGCCTTCGCCGCGCTTTGCCTGTTCCAGTCCCCGGCTGACGCTTCGAAGGCTATCGAGGATTTCCTTGTCTTCCAGAAGACTCTGGTAGGCGGCGGCACTCTGGACTACGACTTCTGCCTGTCCATTCACCGTTAGAACTGCCGGGTCCCCGGTCTGTTTCAGCTTCGCTATGCAATCACGCGTGTTGCGCTGGAACTCGCTGAGGGAATAGATGTTGGACAGATCGACGGCCATACATCTAATTTACATGAAATTTGCATGGAAGTTCGACCCTCGCACGTCCAACCGCATGCTAACGCATGGCGGTTCAGAACGGCTGAGGCGAAAGCTGGATCTACGGAAATGCGGGGAGGTAACGGCAGGACCAACAGAAGTTCCGTAGAGTGTGCCGACACGATAATCTTAGAAGGGAAGGAGCACAGATCATGGCAACTCTCGATTGGTCACAATGCCCTGTGGTGGAGAGCATCCCCGGCAAGGTCAGCGGCGCATGGGTGTTTCGGGATACACGGGTTCCAGTTTCAGCGATTTTTGAGAACCTGAAGACGTCGCCCATTGAAGAGGTTCTGGAAAACTTCCACGTCACGCGCGATCAGATTCAGACCGTTCTCGACTTCGCCGCTAAAAACTCACGAGTCCCACAGGAACACTTGCCGGTCGGATGAAAATCATTCTCGATGAGAGCGTGCCGCAAAAATGCGGCTGTTGATCGAAGGGCACCAGACGGTAACCGTGGCATTCCAAGGCTGGTCTGGGCTGAAGAACGGAGTGCTGTTGACCGCCGCGGAAGGGGCTGGTTTCGAGTTGTTCCTGACAGCGGATCAGGAGTTGAGCTACCAGCAGAACCTCACAAACCGAAAAATGGCGGTGCTGGTGTTGAGCACGAACAACTGGGATTTGATCAGAGCAAGCGCAGGACGAATCACAGCCGCCATTGACGCAGTAACGCAAGGCAGCTATACCGAGTTGGAAATACCCGAGTAGCTGAAGATCACGATGCGTCAGGCAGCCAGGGAGGCGTGTCCCGTAGGCGCTAAACCCGAGTGCATTCTCAGTCCGGGTTCCTGGCGTTCCAGGATTTTGGCTTAGGCGGCTAACATTTGGAGCCAGCGGCGTTTCGACCACAGCCTTCTTTTCCACCTTGAGGGCCAGCTTCAGGAACACTTTGTAGTGGCTGAATTGGCTCTTATGGTGGCGGGTGAGGCGTGCTCCCCTTTGGATTGAGAATCGGCCGTGTTTGGAGAGCCGTTCAACGGCTAATCATTTTGGGCTGCCTCAAGGTCACCGTGCTCGAAGGCGGAAGCCATTCGCGTGATCTCCGTTTTCCTGATGCCGAGCGTGGCGGCCTCTTCGCGCCATGAGGAGACGGCATCGCCGATGCGCCTGGCGATTTGGCGGGCTTGCTGAGGCTTCAGGCCAAACCAGGGCGCGACCTCCAGCGCCAAAGGGAGCGAAGCGGTCCCGTCGTCCTCATTGATCGCGGTCGTCAGGACGCGGGGCCTGAGGTCGGCGGGAACCGGGTTGACGTCGTAGAGCGGCGAGAGACGCCAGCCATTTCGGCCTTCGTAGAGGAAGCCGTGATTGCGCAAGTGATCGTCGGTGTTGGAGATCAAGACGCTGAAGACTATCCGGCCCCAGAGTTCGCGCATGTCCTCTCGCGGGGCAGCGCCGTTTTGGCGCAGGGCGTCGGCGATTTCCAGATAGCTGTGAGGATCACCGTCCTTCGCGCCCAACATGCTCATCGCCGACAGGAACGGAATGCGCGTCTGTTGTGAACGATCAAAACGGCGTAGCAAAAGCGTTGGACGTTTAGCGACCGTGACGGTGCGCCACGTTGCGGTCGTCAGCCCGGCTTTAGCCGCCAGCGTCAAGGCAAGAGCCTCCCACAGGACGACGTTATAGTCGTCGCCCTCACCGGGAAACTTGGCGATGGCGAGATGGCCGTCCCGGTCGCGCACCGAAGCTTTGGGCCGAGCGCCGCCCAAGGACGAACCAGGCGCGAGGAGCAGACGCAGGTCGTCTTCGGTATCGATGTCTTTCGCTACGCGTTGCGTGGCGGCGAGAAGCTTCGGAAGATCGATCAACGGCGGTATTCGCAAAGCGTTTTCGGGCGGTTGCAGGAACGGTCCGCCCGGCTGAGCAGAGAAGCGCAGCGCGCCGAGCCGTGTCTCGTCGTTGACGCCCAGCAAGTAGTTGATTTTGAGAAGGGTGCGAGGCGCTTTGCCTTCCCTCTCCGCGCGCCTCCGCTCGACGCGGCGCATCAAAGCCTGACCCCAGCGATCGGGCGCTGAATCGCCGATGGCGCCGAACAATGGCTGCGCAGGCGTCGCATGGAAAGGTCCGGGACCCAGATGAAGGGCTGGCTCCAGCGAGAAGCGCGCCTCATTGGCGAGCCATTTTTCGTCGTATCGAAAGGTCGCGGTTTCCGCGCCTCGCTGCGAATGCGTCCAGAGCCGCCCCACCAGATGGGAGACGCCTTCCAGATCTACATGGACGAAGACTTCTCTTTCGCTCATTCGTCAGACCGCTTTTTCGTGGTTCGGCCCAGCGGCTTGATGCGCTTTGGCAGGGCCTCCGCTTCGAGGCGCTGGCCGACGGGATCGTTTTGCAAAGAAGCGACTTCGCCCAGATGATCCGCCAATCCGAGCGCGAAAAGAACGCTCGCGTAGGCACCTATGGAAGCGCCTGCGTCCCCTTTTTCAACTTTGTCCAAAGTGGCGCGGCTGATCTGCGCTCGCTCCGCGATGATGACCATGGGGATGCGCCGCCGCAATCGAGCGGCGCGGATGTCCGCTCCGAGCTTCCGCAAGGCTCGAATAGCGGGTAGAGGTGCCTTCGGAATGTCCATGACCGCGCTCCTTCAGTCTCCACTGTAGTGAAGTCCGGGCTTTCCGTCAACTTAAATGTCTAGTATTTCAGGCAGAGTGAGCTGTAGTGCCTGTTATTCCAGGCATTGACGCGACTGAAGTCGCGTGTCCGCTTAGGCTATGCCTGAGTGCATTCTTGGGCCGGGTTCCTGGCGTTCCAGGATTTTGGCTTCGGCGGCTAACAGTTGGAGCCAGCGGCGTTCCACCACTGCTTTCTTTTCCACCTTCAGGGCCAGCTTCAGGAACACCTTGTAGTGCCCGAATTCGGAGGAGTAGAGGGCTTTATAAAGCTTGCCGATTTCTTCGTCTTCGGTCATTTCTCCGAGGAGTTTGAAGCGCTCGCAGGAGCGGGCTTCGATCAGGGCGGTGACCATCAGGCGGTCGAGGATTTCTTCGGTGACTCCTTTGCGGACGAGGTCGCGGAGTTCGTTGGCGTAGGGGTTCTTGTGGTGGCGGGTGAGGCGGGCCCCGCGGCGGCTCAGGATGCGGATGACCTGGGCGAGGTGGTTGGCTTCGTCGCGGGCGACGGAGGTCATGGCTTCGAGCCAGCCGGGGACCCATTCACCGGGCCAGCGCGTGAGCAGCGCCATGGCATTGTTGGCGGCCTTCTTTTCCAGAAACGCGTGGTCCATGAGGAGCGCGATGGGGTCCTGCAGGACCTGGCGGGCCCATTCCGGGGGGGTCTGGGAGTGGAGGGGGAGGGCGAATTTCTCTTCAGTAGCTGGGGACACTATTCAATCACCTTGCGATTGCGGATGAGGGTTTCGAGGGCGTCGCGGAGGAGGCCGGAGTCGCCTTCGAATTTGAGGCCTTTGGTGTGGAGGGTGTCGGGGGCTTCCTGGTTGGCGGCGACGAAGTCGGGGACGGCGAGTTTGTAGTCCTTTTCGGGATCGATCTGGCGGTCCTTCTTGATGATGTCGGGGAGGTCGCGGCCTTTGAAGACGCCCCAGGAGACGCGGTTGTCGAAGGGCATAATGTTCCAGACGTGGCGGACGAGGAGCTGGCCCTGGGGGAGGATGTCGCGGACGCCGCCGGAGTTCATGAAGGCGAAGTCGGCGCCGGAGGCCTGGATCATGGCCTGTTCGAGGAGGGTGCGGACTTCGGCTTTGGGGAGCTGGCGTTTGGCGGTGGCAAGGGGGTGGTCGACGACTTCGGCGACTTTGTCTTCCCAGACTTTGACGAGGGCGGCGACGTCGGGGGCGGGTTTGGTGGTGTCGGCATCGATGAGGATGGGCTTCCAGGTGAAGGAGGTGACGGATTTGGTGGCGGTATCGACTTTGAGTTCGAGGCGGCCGAGCTGTTCGCCGTAGCCTTTGACGCGGACGAGGATGTGGTCGGGCGTGGTCTGCGCGTGGTCCATTCCGTTATGGAGGTGGCCGGAGACGATGACGGGGACATTGGGTTCAGCGAGGAAGGCTTTTTCCTCTTCGGGCCCGATGTGGGCGAGGACGACGATGAGGTCGGTTTGGGGGCGGAGTTCGGTGACGTAACGGCGGACGGTTTCGACGACGGGGGTGGTGTGCCATTCGCCCAGGAGGGCGGTGGTGGTGAGGTAGCGGAGGTTATCGGTCATGGCGCCGATGATGCCGACGCGGAGGCCGTTGACTTTGAGGATGAGCCAGGGTTGGGGGGTGAGGGTGTGGTTCTGGGCATCGACGACGTTGGCGGAGACCATGGGGTACTTCGACATCTGGATGAAGTTGCGGGTTTGCTGCCAGCCGTAGTCGAAGTCGTGGTTGCCGAGGGTGAAGGCGTCGAAGCCGAAGAGGTTGGCGATTTCGAAGACGGGGGCGGCTTTGTAGATGGTGGAGACGGGGGAGCCCTGGGCGAGGTCGCCGGCGTTGAGGAGGATGCAGTCGGTGCAGCCTTTTTGCTGGTCGCGGATGACGGTGGCGAGGTTGGCGAAACCGCCGTGGTGGTTGGCGAGGGGGGTGAGGCGGGAGTGGAGGTCGTTGGTGTGGAGGATGGTGAGGGTGCGGACTTCCGCCGTTAACTGAGAGACGCTTAGCTGGGAGACGGCAAGCTGGAAGACCGTGAGGAGGGTTAGCCCAAAAACGGTGCGGAGACGGCGCGGGCGCATAGTTGATTTTAGCGTGGAGGCGGGGCTTAAGACGGCGTCTCGCTTTTCGCGGGGGGATGCGATATTTTGGTTGATCGAATTGCAGAAAATCAGATGACCAAAATAAAAGCAGCTTTATTCGGGACGGGCTTCATGGGGCGCGTGCATACGGAAGCGGTGCGCCGGCTGGGGAATGTGGAGGTGGTGGCGATTGCCGGGTCGTCCGACGCGCGGGCGAAGGCGTTTGCGGATGAGACAGGGATTCCGCGTTCCACAGGGAACTGGGAGCAGTTGCTGGAAGACAAGAGCATTGACGCGGTGCATATTCTGACGCCGAACCACCTGCACTTCCCAATGGCGAAGGCTGCGCTGGAAGCGGGGAAGCATGTGATCTGCGAGAAGCCGCTGGCGACGTCGGTGGTGGAAGGCGAAGCGCTGGTCGCGCTGGCGGCGAAGACGGGGCTGGCGAACTGCACGTTCCACAACATCCGGGCGTATCCGCAGGTCCAGAACATGAAGGCGATTGTGGAAGCAGGCGACCTGGGCGAGATTTGGGCGGTGCAGGGCACGTATTCGCAGGACTGGCTGCTCTATGACACGGACTGGAACTGGCGCATTGAAGAGGGCCCGTCGCGGACGTTTGCCGATATCGGGACGCACTGGTGCGATTTGGCGGAGTTTGTTACGGGGCAGCGGATTTCGGCGCTTTGTGCGGATTTGAATACGTTCCATAAGACGCGGAAGAAGCCGATGGGGTCGGTGGAAACGTTCTCGGGCAAGACGCTGTCGCCGGACCAGTACACGGAGGTTGCGATTGAAACGGAGGACTTCGCTTCGATGATTTTCCGGATGGGGAATGGCGGGCGGGGGTCAATGACGGCGAGCCAAATTTCGGCGGGGCGGAAGAACCGTTTGGCGCTGGAGATTTTTGGGTCGAAGGGCGGCCTGATGTGGAACGGTGAGCAGCCGGATGAGCTGTGGATCGGCAAGCGGAACGAACCGAATCAGCTGGTGGTGAAGGACCCGAGCCTGCTGCGCGGGGGCGCGGGCAAGTTTGCGGATCTGCCGGGCGGGCACAGCGAAGGTTACGACGATACGTTTAAGCAGACGGTGCGGCGTTTCTACCAGACGGTGGCGGATCGCGGGGCGAAGATCGAGTATCCGGTATTCACGGATGGCGTGAGGCAGTTGAAGATTATCGATGCGGTGCTGAAGAGTTCGACTTCGCATGGCTGGGTTGAGGTTTAAAGGGATGAACATGAAAGATAATGCGACAAACGTAATCCTGAACGTGGTGATGAAGGCTGTCCCCGGGCATGAAGAGGAATTGTTTGGGCTTCTGCAGGCCCTGGTGGAACCGACGCGCGCAGAGCCCGGCTGCATGATTTATGAACTGCATCGCGACCCGGAAGATGCTGGCCGGTTCATGTTCTATGAGCGGTTCGTGAACCAGGCAGCGCTGGATACGCATGTTGCCATGCCGCAGTTCGTGAATTTTGGAGCGGTGCGGGCGGCTTCGAAGCCGGACCCGCTGGAGTCGGTGGCGGTGGGGAAATGGCGGGCGGTCGCGTGAGCTACGTAGTCCCGAATGAAGCTCCCGCTCCAAGGTTTGACCGGGTTCTGGTGGGGCAAAAAGCGTTGGTGACGGGGGCGAGCAAGGGTCTGGGTCAGGCGATGGCGATTGGGTTCGCCAAGTCCGGGGCGGATGTTCTGGTTAACTACAACTCGGATTTGGCCGGGGCGCTGGAGACGAAGGCGGCGGTGGAGGCGGCGGGCGGGAAGGCCGTTCTGTGCAAGGCCAACGTTGCGAAAGAAGCCGAAGTCGCCGAGATGTTTCGGGTGATGCAGGAGGAGTTTGGACGGCTGGATATTTGTGTGCCGAACGCCGCGCATCAGCTGAATGCCAAGGTTGACGAGATGACGCTGGCGCAGTGGCAGGACGTGATCGACGTGAACCTGACCGGCGTGTTTCTGTGTGCGCGGGAAGCGGTGCGGGCGTTCAAGCGGCAGGGCATTGACCGCAGCGTTTCAACGGCCATGGGCAAGCTGATTTTCATGAGTTCGGTGCACGATATTATCCCGTGGGAAGGCCATGCGAATTATGCGGCGGCCAAGGGCGGGCTGATGCTGTTCATGAAGAGCCTGGCGCAGGAAGTGGCG
Organism: uncultured Acidobacteriia bacterium; assembly: GCA_903929755.1. Lineage (GTDB taxonomy): Bacteria > Acidobacteriota > Terriglobia > Bryobacterales > Bryobacteraceae > BOG-234. The sequence goes on along the minus strand of CAIYVZ010000160.1, from coordinate 26,104 downwards.
CATTTGCGGATCCGGGTGAACGCGGTGTCGCCGGGGGCGATTCGGACTCCCATGAATATGGAGAAGTTCACCTCGCAGGAGCTGTATGAAAAGCTGCTGCTAAAGCTGATTCCGAATAAAAGGATTGGTGAGGCGGAGGACGTGGCGCAGGCTGCGGTTTGGCTGGCTTCCGATCAATCGGACTACGTCTGCGGAACGACGATTTACATTGATGGCGGGATGACGTTGTACCCCGGGTTTATCGGCGCGGGGTAGAAGCCTTTTGTGGTCACTTTTGGAACGTGCCTGGGGAGTGTGAAATGGACTCATTAAGATTAGACCGTATGCGGCACGCTATGGAAGCCGCCAGGTTGGACGCGCTGGTTTTGCGGCTGCCGGAAAACGTGCTTCTGCTGAGCGGCTACTGGCCCATGCTGGGGGCGACGACGCTGGTGTTTCCGCGCGAGGGTCGACCGCAGGTTTGCGTCCCGGCATACTATGCGACGGAGGCTTCGGCGGCACTGTGGGAGGCAGAAGCGCGCTGGTTCACGTTTGGCGTTTTGGGTGCCCGCGATCCGATGTTGGAGCTGGGCGAGTTCCTGTCGGACGTGAGCCGTGGCAAGGGCTGGAAGCGCGTGGGGTATGAGGCGAACTTCAACCTGATGGCACCTGCCTGGCAATCGAGTGAGATCCTGATTCCCTCGGAGAATACGCGCACGGTGTACGCGGCTTCCCTGCCCGGCTGTGAACTGGTGGATGCTTCCGCATTGATCCAGCATGAGCGCCGAAGGAAGACCCCGTGCGAAGCCGAGAAGCTTCGCATCGCCTCGGAGATTTCCTGCCTCGGCATGGAGGCGTTCCAGAAGATGGTGGACGTCGGCGTGACCGGTATTGAACTGGTGGCCGCAGTGGAAGCCGAGATCATGACGCGCGGCATTGGGTACAAGGGCGCGCAGAGGGTTCGCGGTTATGCGCAGGTGGCCACAGGACCGGAGGAAAGTTCCATCGCCTTCCGCATGAATGAGATCTCCACAACGCGCCGCCTGCAGAGAAGCGACGTGGCGTTGCTGGAGCTGGGCGTGGTCGCTGATGGGTATTGGGCGGACAGAACACGGGTTCGTGTGGCGGGGCAACCGACGGACGAACAGGCCAGGGTATTTGAAGTGCTGGTGGCGGCGCAGGAAGCCAGTTGTGCGGCGCTGAAGCCCGGCGTCACCGGCGCTTATGTGGATGAAGTTGGTCGCGCGATTATCCGTGAGGCGGGCTTCGAAGCGCAGTTCCCGCACATCACGGGACATGGCCTCGGGTTCGGCTATCACGAAGCGTCGCCGAAGCTGGCTCCGGGGTCAGCGGACGTGATGGAGGAAGGCTTCTTTGTGTCGGTAGAGCCGGGGATCTATTACAAACCGGTGGGCGGCTTCCGGATTGAGGATGATGTGCTGGTGACCGCGACGGGCGCTGAAATTCTGGGGCCGTTTACGAAAGAGTTGTAAGCCAGGCTTCGAGCGCGGGGTCGGTAAAATCCGGGATCGCGAGTGAAACGCCAGGAAGCTCTGCGTGGGTTGTCGTAATGCCGACGACACGCATGCCCGCGGCGAGAGCGGCAGCAACGCCGGAGTGCGAATCCTCAAACACGACGCAGGCCTTTGGATCAACGCCAAGACCGGCGGCGGCTTTCAGGTAGATATCGGGAGCAGGCTTGGGGAGCGCGACTTCATAGCCGTTCGTTTTGAAGCGAATGTACTGGCCGAGGTGGGCTTCGTCGAGGACGAAATCCAGGTTCGCCGGTTCCGCATTGGTGGCAACGGCCATCGGCGTGGCGGCGTGAGATTCCATGAAAGCGAGGACACCGGGCACCAGACAGGCCTCCAGCTGCGGACGCATCATCTCGCGATACAGCGCTTCTTTGGCTGCACCCAAGGCAAGCACTTCGCTTTCGGGAAGATCGTCGCCGAAGAAATCGCGGATGACGGCGTCGGTACGCTTGCCATACATGCGCTCAAACATGGCATCGGTGGTGATGATATTAAAGCGCGCATTGAATTCCGTCCAGACGACGCGGTGGAGAGGATTGGAGTCAACGATCACGCCGTCCATGTCAAAGATGAATGCCTGAATTGCCGCCATGGTTTTAGTACTCCACGTATGCTGTTTATATGTTGATTACACACAACTTAACTACTACTTACAACAGAGCGTGTGACGCTGTCCGCGTTTTCCATTTGTGCCACACCCTCATCCTTATATAAACCTGTCGCGCTCACTACGCGCATCAGATCCCATCACCGTCCCGATTCGGTGCTGGGGTGATCCGGTAACGCGGGGATGGGCTTGGGAGCGTCCAGCACCGGAGCAACTGGACTACATGTCGTCGCAGGGGGCTTGGGACACCACAGTGCCCGTGCTTGGGGGAACTGTTCGATGACAGTTGCGATGCCAACCCCAGCTAAGATCCATGTGACCCACACCAATTGGCGAGCTGTTCTGTTAGCTTGTGCCGTCAGTGTCTGAGAAGAAATACTTCCACCGCCCTGTGTCATTGTAATACTGTACCTTAACGTGCATTACTTTGGAGCGGCTCAGCACTGAGTGGAAACTCAAAAAGTAGACTGGCGCAGCAAGTTATCGCTGTGTCGCAGCCGACGGTACCGTGTCAGCATTCAGCCTATTAGCCCAGCTGCGGCAACCTGCTGCTGAGCTTTGTCGTGCTGATCGCAAGTGTGAGCGGCAATCTGTCAGTGCCTGCAGGATCGCATAAACTGCGTGTGACACGACAATCCAGAGCAGGGGTTCAGGATTGCCACGCCGCCGCAGTGAGTTTGCGCCTGTCGTACTGTTTTGCTGCATAAGATCACATCACCGTACCGATTTAGTGACGGGTTGCTGGGTTAATGCGGGGATGGGTTTAGTCGTGTCCAGTACTGGAAAAGATGAACTGCATGGTGCCGCAGGGGGCGAGGGGTTCAACGTTTTCAATGCTTGGGGTTACCTGTACAATTACATTTAAACCGCCAAACACCCCCAAATATTAGTGTGAGTTTGCGCAGTTTCTTATTCTCTTGCGCTTGCGCGACCTGCCAAGCGGCGTCACGAAAGGCAACTGAAGTAGCACCGTGCCCCCGCTCGATCTTAGAACTGGCCATCGCTTCATCATACCCCAGCGGTGGACATCGTGGTGCCCCAGAGGAGTTGCTATACCCACGATTAGCACTCCCAGTGAGGGTCTTGATCTATCCACCGAAAACGAGATCTAGAAACGCTTTTGCATTGATAGGCATCTCGTCGATTTCTACAGACCCAACGCTAAGGAGTTTCCGGCCATCAGGCATAAGATTGACAGGAAACACAACCCGAACATTCAAAGACGCGTTAGACATACACCGATTCAGGGCACCAAGTGCTTCGTTTTTTAGATGCTCGCTTTCTGTCTCAATAGATTTAATCTTCAAATCGCGCAGGGCCTTCTCCTGCTTAACTGAAGAGGTTATTTCTTCGAACACTGATTGCCGCTGAAGCAACAAGTTCTTTGCTTGTTCTGCGGAATAAGCGGACTCCAGTCTGGCGATTTGTCCGTCCACTTCGCGAACTTCAGCTTTCAGATCTGCATTTTTTTGTTCTTTTTCAGGATCACTTGCTCTGCTGGTCGCAACACATTTTGCGGTCTGGGGTCCTGCTATCTTCCAACTGCCATAATCGCTCATAAGATAAATCCACCGGGCCCTCTTATCCACCCAGACAGCTTTCAGGTCCAGGTGCCCCTGATAGAGCATTTCCCGCCCTCCATTTCTGGTCGTCAGAGTACTCCAAGTACCGCCTTTGAAATTAGCACCGAAAGCGTCGCCTAACGTTGCCTCGGGATAGCCAGACAAAACCACAGTACTGACATTAATATTATCCTCTGCCGCCATCGAAGAACATCCCGATGTCACTAAACTCAGCAATAGTGCTGCACTCAACAAAGCTGTTTTTGTATAAGTAATTACCATTGCCCTTTCCTCTGTCCTCCCCCCGTGATTATGTCAACGCCTGAGGGCGGTTACCGATCAACTACTTTCACTGACTCTGCTTTTTCGAAAAACTCCACAGACCCCTCGACATTAACTTTGATGACAGAGGTTTTTCGGATAGCAATACCCGGATAGTAGGGGTTTCCACGCCACTCTCGTGCCGATGCGAGAGAGAATTCTACCCCCCCGATACGGCGGAAGTCTCTAGTGTCTCCGCCGTATAATGACACGATGGGCAAGACTTCTTTACCAGCCTTATCCAAAAACATAAGGGCCAGTTTGCCATCTAGCACAGGATTCGACAAAGTCGTTGCAGACTTACAAGCCGATCGACCATACCTGCACATGAGCTCCACCTGGAAACGACCGACCGGATTACGGCGAATGACGTCGGAGTTAGTGTAAAATTTGACCTGATCTTCCTCTTCACTCAGGAGCTTGCCTCGCATCCAGTTTTGGTGAAACAGGCATAAATTATTGTCGATTAAATCAAATCCGAAGATCGCGTCTTTAGGCCAGTTATTTGAGAGGAAAAGGCGGGCACCATCGAGGCTGCTCACGCTAGGGCAGAAGTCTTTCTTGATCTGCCCTGGTTTCAAAAACTTCTCATGAGTGTATCCTTCAATAGCAGCAACGAGAACATCCCATTCCGCATCGGCAACTGTAATTGTGACCGTAACTGTGGCGGTTCCGGGCTGCTTTCCCATCAGCGTTGCAGTCGTGATCTGTTTGCCCTCGATACTGCGCAGGCGAGTAAGCGCATCAACCAACTTCGTTTCTGTCTGTAATAAATTCTCTATTTCTCTTGCCTTTGCATCTGCACCTGCAAATAGCTGAGCTTCCAGACGTGAGCTCAACGACAACAAGATCGAGAGTATTAACGACTTCGCGAAATATCTTTTTGGCATGAAAAGCGGTACCTTTCTCTACGCGCTCAATGACGCTGTTCACTGTCTAGGTCGAAAGCGTTTTTAGCGACTAAAGTATTGTACTGCACATCCTGCCGCCGAACAGTCGTCCCGCTGGCTACTGAAACAGTTGCCCCTGAACCCCCGTATAATTTCACGCCCCCGCCAGCAAGTCAACCGCCACGAACCGAAAAGAGGGCATAAGCAGTCCCCGCACTGCAAACCCGGAAACAGAACCCTCTAAGGTTGTGCTTTGGCTGTGCTGCGCGCGATTGCCCCAGGCTGGTTGTGAGTGGGATATCGCGCTGGCCGCACGGTGAGGGACAATATGAGCATGCAGGAAGCTATCGTTCGCGACCCTGAAGTGATGCATGGAACGCCCGTATTCCCGTACAGACGCTGTTCGACTACCTGGAGAATGGCGACGGGCTGGGGGATTTTCTCGAAGGCTTCCCTACGATCAGCCGCGAACTTGCGGTGCAGGTCTTAGAGGAGTGTAAGGAACTTCGTTTGGCGCGGGTCTGATGCGGATGTTTTTCGACGAGTGCGTTGACCAGCGACTGCGACTGCTGTTTCCCGGACACGATTGCCACACTGCCGGGTACGCGAAGTCCGATGCGTTGCGTGCCCTCGATTATTCGATTACATTCAACGTGGCCGCATCAGGCTTGGGAGGAGGCCATCGGTTGGGCATAGCTGGTGGCGGCCTGACTGCCGAAACCCTGATAAACTTTGAGTGATGCCGCGTTTACTTAGTGCCGATGACGTGATGCCGCTAGTTGCCGCGCTGTCGGACAAAGAACGTGCCAAACTCCTGAAGCGCATTGCCTCGGCTGGAGCCACGGATTCGCTGGCGTATTTGGCGACTCCGCCGAATCGCGACGAATTTTCGAACGAAGAAGAGCCTCTCGCCTGGGAAGCGGATGGATGGGACGAATTCCGTTGATTCGCGGCGAGATTCGCTGGTACACATTCCGTATTCCCGACAAGCGCCGTCCGGTTCTGGTGCTTACACGCAATGAAGTTGTTGGCCACCTGAACGAGATCATCGTGGTTCCGGTCACGCGTACGATTCGCGGGCTGACGACCGAGGTAATTCTGACGGAATCTGATGGAATGCCTGCCTCGTGTGCGATGAACTTCGATCATATTTCGTTGGGCCATCGGGATCGTTTCGGCTCTGTGTTATGCACCCTGTCTGCGGGGCGGTGGCCAGAGGTACGCAACGCGTTGTTGATTGCGTGCGGTTTCGATGAAGCACCACGTTGAGATATCCCGCAGCAGACGAGACGGACTTTCCTGCGGAAGACGTGCTGTAATGGGCTGGAATCGATCATCATGGATACCACCCAAAAAGCTCAGTACCAGAAGCAGCTGCTAGACCTGATTCCGGCAACGGGAGACAGCATTGGGAATGTTTCACTTCGGGAAAAGCTGAAAGCGAAAGTCTCGCGGTCTGGAGGGGAGCCACTAACTGATAGTGAATACTGGGTCCTGAGGGATGCGCTCATTGACGAGGGGCGCATTGTGCAGGGGCGCGGTCGGGGTGGTTCGGTTCATCGCGTTCTTGTAGCAACTGATGAACCCCCGACGACCATCGCTGCGATCAGCCAGGGGACGACGATTGTTGTCCCGGAAGCCCCCGTTCAAAAAGAAAGTGCCCTTTACGCGCCATTTTTGAAGGCCATTGCGGAAGGGTATGTAAAAGAAAACCGGATCAAAAGGGTTGTTTGCGAGATTACCGCCGCACAGGGACGGCGTGCGACCGGAGGCAAATGGACAAGACCTGACTTGACCGTTGCCGCAGTGAGAACCTACCAGTTCACACCAGGTAAGCGACTCGAAGTCATCACGTTCGAGGTGAAACCAAACCTGGACTCAGCTTTTGAAGGGGTCTATGAGGCATTGGCCCATTCAGCCTTTGCGCACAGAGCATTTCTCGCGGTCAACATCCAGGAAGATGAAGGCACCGACGATATTCGGATCGTGCAAGAATGCACTCGACATGGGATTGGGTACATCAGATTTTCGGAGCCGGGCGACTACGGGACATATGAAACTGTGACCACTGCGCAGCTCAGGGAGCCTGATCCGTATGACGTCGATACCTTCATCCGCACTCAGCTCAGCGCAGAAAACCAGGATCAGTTGCGCGAATTTCTAGCGTAGGGCACCAACGCGGCGGAACGCCGGATTGCTTGGGTATTCGAGCCAGGCGGCGGACGGGCAGGCCCCCATGCCGGCGGTGAGACGGAGATCAAAAATAACCGTAGGCCAACCAGCCGCCGTCCACATACAGCGAATGGCCCGTGATGAAGCTGGCTTTGTCACTGAGCAGGAAGGACACGGCGTCGGCGACGTCGGCGGGTTTTGCCAGGCGCCCCAACGGGATGCGTGCCTTGATCTGACCCTCGTTCACGTTGCCCGCCGCGATGTTGCGCTGCGTCATCTCGGTGGCTACATATGCCGGTCCCACTGCGTTCACACGAATGCCTTTTTCCGCCCACTCAATGGCCAGGACCTTGGTCAGCATGGCGACGCCGGCCTTGGCGCAGCAGTAAGCCGCACGGCGGGGGAAGGCGGCTTCGGCGTTGGTCGAAGTGATGAAGACGATCGCGCCACCAGTATCGGGCTTTTCACTGCCAACCATGCGCTTCGCAATGGCCTGCGCGAAGTAGAAAGCGCCGTTGAGCTGGACGTCCACCATCCGAGCCCAGTCGGCGGGGGGCAGTGAAATGGAATCGTGGGGCTTGCTGATACCGGCGCAGTTCACCAGGCCATCAATCTTGCCGTATTTATCCACGGCAGCCTGCGCGACCGCTTCGCATAGGTCAGGGTTCGTAATATCGCAGGCGACACCGATGGCCTGCCCCCCGGCTGCCACAAGCTCGGCAGCTTTCGCCTGCGCCTGTTCGGCATTCAAATCTGCGATGACGACGAACGCGCCCTCAGCAGCAAGACGGGTACTCACTTCGGAACCGATGCCACTGGCACCGCCGGAAACGACGATCACTTTGTTGTCAGGCATAGCAAGAAGATTGAGCATATCACTCAGGACTCGCGAGACAAATGTTTGAGTCTTACATTTAAGACACGATCTTAAAATGGCCAGCGCGCTTGATATGATCGGAACGATCTGAACGAAATCCACAACCTATGAGCGCCTACAAGAGCCCCCTGTACGAGATGACACAGACCACGCCAACCTGTCTGTGGAACGATTCTGCCGCCTACGAGGAACTGAAGTATTCCATCGAACACGGCGCCGTGGGAGCCACCTGCAACCCGGTCATTGTGCTCGATGTCCTGAAGCAGGAACTGGCGCAGTGGAAGGACCGCATTCTCGCCATCATCGCCGAGCGCCCCACTGCCACCGAACGTGAAATCGCGTGGCAGATTGTGGAAGAGATCTCGGCCACCCGCGCCACCATGCTGCTGGAGATCTTTGAGCAGCAGAAGGGGAAGAACGGGCGGCTGTCCATTCAGACGGACCCCCTTTTCTATCGCGACACCGAGGCTCTGGTTCAGCAGACCCTGCGGTTCAATGAGCTTGGCCCGAACATGATCGTGAAGATTCCGGTCACCAAGGCGGGTGTGGCGGCGATTGAAGAAGTAACGTATCTCGGCGTGAGCATCAATGCCACCGTGTCGTTCGCTCTCTCGCAGTGCATCGCCGTGGCGGAAGCCGTGGAGCGTGGCCTGAAGCGCCGCGAAGCCGAAGGTCTGGACATCTCGACCATGGGGCCCGTCTGCACCATCATGGTGGGTCGCATTGATGACTGGCTGAAGCTTTGCATGGAAAAAAAGAACATCACCACCGACCCCGGGTATCTGGAATGGGCTGGCGTCGCGGTGTTCAAAAAGGCCTACGCCATCTTCAAGGAACGCGGTTACAGAATTCGGCTCCTCTCAGCGGCCTATCGCAACCACATGCACTGGAGCGAGTTCATTGGTGGCGACGCGGTCGTCTCCCCGCCCTGCAAGTGGCAGAAGCGCTTCAACGCCAGCGACGTGACCGTGGAAAACCGCATTTCTACGCCTGTGGATCCAAAGATTGTGGACGAACTGCTGAAGAAATTCCCGGATTTCGTCCGCACCTACAATGAGGACGGCCTGACGGTGGACGATTTCGACACGTACCCGCCCACCGTCCGCACGCTGCGCCAGTTCATTGAAGCCTGCCACGAACTGGAAGGCCAGATTCGCGAACTGATGCTGCCGAATCCCGACAAAGCCTTATAAATTAGTCCCGCCACTGCACGGGTTCGACCTTCGGGATGATGATGGTGAAGGCCAGCATCCCGACAATGAGCAGTGAGGTGGTGATGACGAAGGCCACATAGAAGCCCCCTGTCTCCTTCACAATCCAGCCGGTGAGCCAGGGGGCGATCATGCCCGAGATATTGCCGAACGCGTTCTGCAGGCCGGTCCAGCGACCTGCGGCGAGACGTCCCCCAAGAGTCTGAGTAATTGCCCAGAGGTTCGAGGAATACAGGCCATAAGCAAAGCAGGCGGCGCAAAGAGAGAGAAGTGACCAGAACGGATCGCGAGTCAGCACCGCGCCGAACATGACCGTGGAGAGGCCAAGACCCAGGCCCGTGAACGTCTTGCGGACCAGGGTGGGGCTCATACCGCTCGCGATGAGGCGGTCCGAGATCCAGCCCGAGGTGAGCGACGAAGCTGCGAGCACGAAGAGGGGAGCCGAACCGAAGATCGCCATGTCGCGCTGGGAATAATGCAGGGCGTCACGGAAGTACGACGGCAGCCACGTGATGATGAAATACCAAACGTAGTTCCCACAGAACAGGCCGATGAAGGTTCCCCACGCCGCACGTTTGGAGAGAATTTCGCCGAAGCTCGGCAGCTTCAGAGGTACGCCTGGCGTGGCAGCAGTCGGCTTCGCCACCTCTTTGGGGGCCCAGATGGACCACGGGATCAGCCAAAGCAGACTCAGTGTGCCGATGACGAAGAAGAAAATTCGCCAGCCGTATTGGTCCATTAACAAGCCGCCGACCAAAATGCCGAGCGCGGGGCCCAGTTTGCTGCCCGCGTCAATCGCCGCATTGGCGAAACCTCGCTGGTGTTCCTGCAAATTGGCAGCCAGGATCTTGGAGTACGCCGGATAGGCTACCGATTCGCCTATCCCGAGCAACAGCCGCAGGCCGAAGAGAACGGTGAAGCCCGTGGCGGCACCGGTACAGAGAGTGGCGATGGACCAGACCACATAGCCAATACTCAATACCCGGTTCACATTAAAGCGGTCGACCAGCCACCCGGCGAGAACGAGCGCCGGCGCGTACGACCAGAAGAAGGCCGAGTACATCCGGCCCCTCTGCTCCGCGTTCAGGTGGAACTCGGTCTGGAGGTAGCGGTCCGCAACAGACAGACTGCCGCGGTCAATATAACTGATACAGATGGAAGAGACCAGCAACGCGAGAAAGATCCATTGCGTCTTCGTGAGTGCGACTTGTGCCAGCCGGGGGGATTTCGCCATGAGCGTTCACAAGCTTACAACAAGCATGTTGAACCGGGTGGGCAGAAGCTGAAAAATCGCAATTGGAGCCGGGGTGGTCGCCTTCGGGAATCCAGCCGGGGTTCTGACCAGGACTCCAGCCTGAACACCCCTCTGGCCGCGCTGTAACATTCGACCTGAAATAATTCGGTATAGTATGCGGGAGAAATCCCGGACTTACGCGACTCAATACATGGCTGAAAATCCCCTGCTGTCAATTGCATTTCAAATCCCTTTTGGCGAGATCGCCCCGGAGCACGTGGAGCCGGGAATTCGGGAACTTATCGGGAAGTCGCAGGTACGCCTGGACGAAATTGCGGGCTGCCTCAGCGTTCCGGACTACGACAACACCCTCCTGGCGCTGGAGAAATCCACTGAGAACCTCGATTACGCCCTCGGCGTGGTCCGGCACCTCGAATCTGTAGCCACCTCACCGGAACTTCGCGCGGTCTGGAACGAGGTAGAGCCGGACGCGAGCGCCTTTTACTCCGCCATCCCGCTGAATGAGGGCCTTTGGAAACGCCTGCAAGCCTACGGCGCCACAAGTGAAGCCCGTGCGCTGACCGGGCCGAAGAAACGTTTCCTCGAAAAGACTCTCGATTCGTTCCGCCGGCACGGTGCCGAACTCGATGCAGTCGGCAAGACACAGCTGGCCGAGATTGACGTGGAACTAACGCGCCTGACGACGAAGTTCTCGGAAAACGTCCTCGATTCCACCAACGCCTTCGAACTCGTGATCACCGACGAGGCCAAACTGGACGGCCTGCCTCCCAGCGCCATCGCGGCTTCACGCCAAAGCGCGGAATCCCGCGGCGTTGCGGGTTGGCGCTTTACCCTGCAGGCCCCCAGCTACGTTCCGGCCATCACCTATCTCCACGACCGCACAATCCGCGAGCAGATATACCGCGCCCATTCCACCCGCGCCACGGAACCAGAGCGCGACAACCGCCCTCTCATCCTTCGCATTCTGGAGCTGCGCCGAGCCAAAGCACGCCTCCTCGGCGCCGCCGACTTCGCAGACTTCATCCTGCACGACCGTATGGCGCACAACGGCGAGACCGCCGTGAACTTCCTGGAACGCCTCAAAGAGAAGACAGACCCGAAATACGCCGAGGAAAACCGTGCGCTGGAAGCCTTCGCCGGGCACCCGATTGAGCCCTGGGACATCAGCTACTACGCTGAACGTCAGCGCCGGGCCCTGTATGAATTCGATGAAGAACAGCTTCGCCCTTATTTCTCTGCCGACCGCGTCGTGCAGGGCATGTTCAGCATAGTCGAGCATCTTTACGGCATTACCGTGGAAAAGGTTCGCGGCGTGCCCGTTTGGCATCCCGATGTCACCTTTTATCAAGTTCACGACCGGGATGGTTTCCTTCTGGGCAGTTTCTACGCTGACTGGTTCCCGCGTGAAACCAAGCGCGACGGGGCCTGGATGGACGCGTTCCTCACCGGAACCCGCAGCGGCGACGTTCGCGAACCGCACGTGGGCTGCGTCTGCGGCAATTTGACGCCTCCTCTGGGAGATAAGCCCGCGCTTTTGACGCACCGCGAAGTGGAGACGATTTTCCACGAGTTTGGCCACCTGCTCCACCATGTTTTAGGCAACGTGGAAGTGAAGAGCCTTTCGGGCACCGCAGTCGCCTGGGACTTTGTGGAACTGCCCAGCCAGATTATGGAGAACTGGTGCTGGGAGCGCGAAGCTCTCGATCTCTTCGCGCGACACCACGAGACCGGTGAGCCCATTCCGGATGAGCTTTTCCAGAAAATGAAGCGAGCGCGGACCTATCGGGGAGCGAACGTCCAGATGCGTCAGCTCGGCTTTGGCATCACGGACCTGAAGTTGCATCGGGAATACGACCCGGCAGTCCACGGCGATCTGATGCAGTACTGTGCCGGCATCCTGAGCCAATTCACCCCGGCACCCTTGCCGGAAAGCTATGCCATGATTGCCAGCTTCACGCACCTGTTCGCCAGCCCCGTGGGTTACGGCGCGGCGTACTACTCCTACAAGTGGGCTGAAGTTTTGGATGCTGACGCTTTCACCCGCTTCCACAAAGAAGGCATCTTTAGTCCGGAGGCCGGTGCCGCTTTTCGGGACAATATTCTGTCAAAAGGTGACAGCGAAGACCCCGCCGAACTCTATCGCCGCTTCATGGGCCGCGACCCCGACCCCGACGCCCTGCTGCTCCGTTCGGGCCTGTTGGCCGAGGCTCAAACCTGTTGAACTGCTATGCTGAGCACGGATGTTCCTAAAGATCCTTGCACACCCGATCTTCGTTAATTTGAACTTCCACATGCCCATGATGGTGGAGCTTTCCCACCCCCTGGTTATGCTCACGGGCGAAAATGGCTCCGGGAAGTCAACTTTACTGAATTCAATTCATTACGCTCTCAACGGGGAGAGCGTAGACGGTTTCGTTTACAGGCTGGACCGCGGCACCGCGAAACAGGGAAAGGTCTTCCTGTTCGACGCCGAACAGCACAATCCGCGCATGCGGCTGGAGCTGTTTGAAGGTCAGCCCCAGATGCTGGAATTTCTGCGGCTGGCGAGCCACGGCCAGGTAATGCTGTCCATGTTCCGGCAGAGCTTCCCTGCGCTGGAACCCGGCACTACGCTGCTTCTCGATGAGCCCGAAATGGCGCTCTCCACCTCCAACCAGCGCCGCATCCTGAAAATGATGAAGGAACTGGTTGACCAGCGGGGCTTCCGCATCATCTGCGCCACCCATTCCCCGATCCTCATCGACGACCCCGACACTTACGTGATCGACCTGGACAAGCACGTCAACCGGAATATCCCGGACGATTCGATGGGCGCGCCAGGCACCAGCACAATCCAGTAAGCTCTAAGAGGAAGCCGGATGCCCCAACCTTTCTCCAGTTCGCGCGCAATCGAGATAATCCGCGAGCAGAAAGATAAAGCCGGGGCCTTGCTTCCTGTGCTGCACGCGTTGATGGGCGGCTTCGGGTACATTGACGACGCCGCCATTCCGCTTATTGCGGGCGAACTCAATCTTTCAAAGGCCGAAGTACATGGCGTGGTCAGCTTTTACCACGATTTCCGTCGAACTCCACCCACCCAACACCGTGTACAGCTTTGCCGTGCGGAAGCTTGCCAGGCGATGGGCTGCCGCGACGTTGCGGCCAATGTGAAAAACAGGCTTGGTGCCGACGTTTCCGTGGAAGATGTCTATTGCCTGGGGAACTGCGCTCTGGGGCCAGCGGCGATGGTCAATGGGCAATTGCTTGGCCGGGTAACCCCTCAGACTATTGAGGCCGCTTTAGGTGCCGCGCATCCGGAATCGCGACGCGGAGGCTCCGGTGTGCGGGTGTATGTCCCCCTGGACGCTGCGGCTCTCAGCGTGGGAGCCGAAGCTGTGGCGGAGGCGATTTACACAGAGGCTCTGCGGCGTGGCCTTGCGGTCGAGATTGTGCGCAACGGCTCGCGCGGGGCACTCTGGCTGGAACCTCTGGTGGAAGTGGCGACTGCCGATGGACGGATCGCGTATGGTGCCGTGGCAGCAACCGATGTGGCCAGTCTTTTCGATACCGGCTTCCTGGAAGGCAGGGAACACCCTCTGCGTTTGGGACGGGCGGAAGACCTTCCCTGGTTTGCGCGCCAGGAGCGCCTTACTTTCGCCCGTTGCGGCGTAATCGACCCGTTGTCGCTCCAGGACTACCGCGCACATTCCGGCTTCCTCGGCCTGGCCCGTGCTCGTGAACTGCAGCCCGCGGAAATTGTCGAGCTTGTGGCAGAATCCGGGCTGCGCGGACGTGGCGGCGCGGGATTCCCCACCGGCATCAAGTGGCGCACCGTCCTGAACGCTCCCTCCGACCAGAAATACATTGTCTGTAATGCCGACGAGGGAGACAGCGGCACCTTCGCGGACCGCATGCTGATGGAAGGCGACCCTTTCCTGCTCCTCGAAGGCATGATGATCGCAGGCCGCGCCGTGGGAGCGACGAAGGGCTTCATTTACCTCCGCTCCGAATACCCGCACGCGCACCGGACCCTGCAAAGCGCGATCGAGATCGCACGCGCCGAGGGCCTGCTGGGTAAAGAGTTCGATATCGAGATACGCCTCGGGGCCGGGGCCTACATTTGCGGGGAAGAGACCTCGCTGCTGGAAAGCCTGGAAGGCAAGCGGGGCCAGGTCCGCCCCAAGCCCCCACTGCCGGCTATCGAAGGGCTTTTCGGCAAGCCGACCGTGGTGAATAACGTCCTGTCCCTGGCTGCAATCCCCCTCATTCTGGAGCGCGGGGCGGCCTTCTACAAAGACTTCGGCACAGGCCGTTCCCGTGGCACGCTGGCAATCCAGTTGGCTGGAAATATCCGCCACGGCGGCCTGGTGGAGAAAGCTTTCGGCCTGACCCTGCGGGAGGCAATCGAGGATTTCGGCAGCGGTACGGCGAGTGGCCGTCCGGTTCGCGCTGTGCAGGTTGGCGGCCCCCTGGGCGCATACTTCCCACAAGCGTTGCTCGATACCCCTCTCGACTATGAAGCGTTCGCCGCCCGCAAAGGGATGCTCGGCCACGGGGGTATCGTTGTCTTCGATGACACTGTCGATCTGGCACAGCAAGCCCGCTTCGCCATGGAGTTCTGCAGCATTGAAAGCTGCGGGAAGTGTACGCCCTGCCGCGTTGGCTCCACGCGCGGCGTGGAAGTAATCGATAAGATCGTTGCAGGTGAAAATCGTGACCAGAATATGACGCTGCTCACCGATCTCTGCGAACTGATGGTGGATGGTTCGCTCTGTGCCATGGGCGGCCTGACGCCCTATCCGGTCCTCTCGGCAGTCGAACATTTCCCAGAGGATTTCCGGTGATGATCGAAATGGATCTGGGGACCCCACCGTCCGTATCTTCTGTTCTGGTGACGCTGGAGATTGACGGCCGGCCGGTCACCGTACCTGCCGGAACCTCCGTGCTTCGAGCCGCCGCTGAACTAGGCGTCCAGATCCCAAAACTCTGCGCTACCGACAGCTTGCAAGCGTTCGGATCCTGTCGCCTCTGTCTTGTTGAAATCGCCGGGCGGCGCGGAACCCCGGCCTCCTGCACCACGCCCGTGGAACCTGGTATGAAAGTAGCCACCCAGACCGCGCGCCTGGCGAAACTGCGCAGAGGAACCATGGAGTTGTACATCTCCGACCACCCTCTGGATTGCCTCACGTGCGCCGCCAATGGCGACTGCGAGTTGCAGGATATGGCTGGCGCCGTAGGCCTGAGAGAAGTCCGCTACGGGTACGCGGGTGAGAACCACCTGGTCGCCACGAAAGACGAATCCAACCCCTACTTCACCTTCGACCCTGCCAAGTGCATCGTCTGCTCCCGCTGCGTTCGTGCCTGCGAAGAAACTCAGGGCACTTTCGCGCTGACCATCCTCGGCCGCGGCTTTGATTCGAAGGTCTCGGCCGGCAACATGGACTTCCTTGATTCCGAGTGCGTCTCTTGCGGAGCCTGCGTGCAGGCCTGCCCCACCGCAACGCTGATCGAGAAGTCCGTCATCGAACAGGGCCAACCCGAACATGCCGTCATCACCACCTGCGCCTACTGCGGCGTCGGCTGCACCTTCAAGGCTGAGATGCGCGGCAATGACGTGGTCCGCATGGTGCCGTTCAAAGATGGTAAAGCAAACCATGGCCACTCCTGCGTGAAGGGTCGCTTCGCGTGGGGCTACACGACGCACAAAGAGCGGATGCTGAAGCCGATGGTCCGCGCGAAGATCACCGACGCCTGGCGCGAAGTTTCCTGGGAAGAGGCAATTGGACACGCCGCGTCGGAACTCCGCCGCATTCAGGCGCAATATGGCCGCGATGCCATCGGCGGGATCACCTCGTCGCGCTGCACGAACGAAGAAACCTTCCTGGTTCAGAAGATGATCCGCGCCGCGTTCGGCAACAATAATGTGGATACCTGCGCACGCGTCTGCCACTCGCCCACGGGTTACGGCCTGAAGACGACGTTTGGAACCTCGGCCGGCACGCAGGACTTTGACTCGGTGGATGAAGCCGACGTCATCCTGGTTATTGGAGCAAACCCCACCGACGCCCACCCGGTTTTCGCGTCACGCATGAAGCGCCGACTCCGCTCCGGGGCGCGCCTCATCGTTCTCGACCCCCGCAAGATTGACCTGGTTGAAACGCCGCATGTCCGGGCGGATTATCACCTCGCGCTGCGTCCCGGCACCAACGTGGCGGTAGTCAACGCGTTGGCCCACGTGATTGTCACCGAAGGTCTGGCGAATCACGCGTTTATTGCAGAGCGTTGCGAGGCCGCAGACTTCGCCCGCTGGCGAGAGTTCATCTCGCAACCGCAGAACTCGCCCGAAGCAACCGAGGCCATCAGCGGTGTGCCCGCCGCCGACGTTCGCGGCGCCGCACGACTCTACTCGACCGGCGGCAATGCCGCTATTTACTACGGCCTCGGAGTGACCGAACACAGCCAGGGTTCCACCATGGTGATGGGGATGGCGAACCTCTCCATGGTGACCGGCAACATCGGCCGCCGGGGGGTGGGTGTGAATCCTCTGCGTGGCCAGAATAACGTGCAGGGAGCTTGTGACATGGGCTCGTTCCCACACGAATTCTCCGGCTATCGCCATGTCTCGGACGATGCGACGCGGCATCTGTTCGAAGCCGCCTGGGGCGTGCCGCTCGAGGGCGAGCCCGGATTGCGCATTCCCAATATGCTGGATGCCGCCGTTGAGGGTTCCTTCCGGGGTATCTACGTCCAGGGCGAAGACATCGCGCAGTCGGACCCCAATACGCACCACGTGACCGCCGCGCTCCGCAACATGGAATGCGTCATCGTGCAGGATCTCTTCCTGAACGAAACCGCCAGCTTCGCGCACGTGTTCCTGCCTGGATCGTCGTTCCTGGAAAAGGACGGCACCTTCACGAACGCCGAACGCCGTATCGGTCGCGTGCGCAAGGCCCTGCCGCCGCGTAATGGCAAGGCCGACTGGGAGGTTACCTGTGCGCTGTCGGAGGCGCTCGGCTATCCGATGCCGTACACGCACCCCTCTGAGATTATGGATGAGATCGCGCGCCTGACTCCCACGTTTTCTGGTGTCAGCTACGCGAAACTCGACGAGCTCGGCTCTCTGCAGTGGCCGTGCACCGAGAATGCCCCGGAAGGCACACCCATCATGCACACGGGCGGCTTCGTGCGCGGTAAGGGCCGGTTCATGATCACCGCGTTCGTCCCCACTGACGAGCGAACCACGGCACGTTTCCCGCTGATCCTGACCACTGGCCGCATCCTCAGCCAGTACAACGTGGGCGCACAAACCCGGCGAACTTCCAATGTGGTCTGGCACGATGAGGATGTCCTCGAAATTCACCCGTCTGACGCCGAGAATCGAGGGATTCTGGACGGCGACCTGGTCGCGCTGAAGAGCCGTGCCGGTGAGATATCTTTGCGGGCGAGGGTCAGCGAACGCATGCAGCCCGGCGTGGTCTACACGACCTTCCACCACCCCGCGACCGGAGCCAACGTGGTCACCACGGAATTCTCAGACTGGGCCACCAGTTGCCCGGAATACAAGGTGACCGCCGTGGAAGTCCGCCGGACGGTGACGCCTTCCGAGTGGCAAACGCACTACCACGAAGAGCGGGAAATTACCACCAGGCGAGCGGGAGACTGACCACGATGGACACTGCAGATATGGTTCATCAGGCCAATCAGATCGCTCAGTTTTTCTCCAGTTACTCCGAAGCGGAAGCCGTGGCGGGTATTGAAGACCACCTGCGGAAGTTTTGGCCCCCCCGCATGCGGACGCAACTGGTGGCGCACCTGGAGCGTGGCGGTGAAGGGCTAAGTTCTTTAGCACTCAAGGCGTCGAGCCAGCTCAGGTAAACGGCGCAAGCGAATCCAATACAATAGGCGAGATATGAGAACACTATTGAAGGTCCAGCTTGCCCTCTGCGTTGCAGGGTTAACAGCATTCGCCGTTGAGCCCGGCGCGCAGTTCTTTGAGAACGACCAGGTGAAGGTCTTCCGCGCCCTGGAAAAGGCACACGTAAAGGGTAAGTATCACGAACACGTGGTGAACCGGGTGATGGTTTACCTGCAGGCCGGCAAACAGCATTTTGACTTTCAGGACGGCAGGAAAGGCGTCGATGTCACGTGGAAAGCCGGACAGGTCGATTGGAGCAAACCCGAAGGTATACACCAGCCGGAAGTGACCGACGACAATTCGTTCAACATCATCGAAGTGGAAGTGAAGAAGCCAGGCAGCACGAAAGCGGCAGAGTCGTCCGACGCGCTGAAGGCGGATGCGAAGAACTCAAAGCTGGAATTTGAGAACGATCAGGTCCGCGTCCTGCGCGTGAAGCTCGCAGCCCACGCAAAGGGCGGTAAAGTGACCCGCACAGGGAACGCAGTCGTCGCCTACATCAGCGGCCCGAAAGCGAATCAGGCCGAATGGGTGACCGCGGGCCCGAGCCAGTTGGAAAACACAGGCGATCAGGCCCTGGAAGCGATCGTTGTCGAGCTAAAGAACTAACTGGTTTTTGGGCTGTAAGCCACGCAGTCGATTTCCACACGGATATCGGCTGCGAACTTGCAGACGATGGTGGTGCGTGCCGGTTTGGCGTCTCCGAAGAACTCGGCATAGACTTCGTTCATCTTGGCGAATTCTGTGCCGTCGGCCAGGAAGACGCCAACCCGGACTGCATCGGCCATGCTGGAGCCCGCACCTTCCAGAATGCGCTTGATGTTGTTCAGCGTCATCCGGGTTTCCTGCTGGATGTCGCCGGGAACGAACTGATTCGTTACAGGATCCACTGCCAGTTGGCCGGAGACAAAGATGAAATCACCGGCGCGAACGGCGGGTGAGTAAGGCCCACGAGGGGCCGCAATGCCGGGAGGCGAAAGTCTTTCGATCATAGCTTTTGCTTAGTGCCCTTCTGCTTCAAGTAAACGTTCGGTTTCGATAGCCGCCATGCAACCTGCGCCGGCGGCCGTGATCGCTTGCCGGTAAACCCGATCCTGCACGTCTCCCGCGTGGAAAACGCCGTGGATATTGGTGCGGGCTCCGCCATGCGACACGATGTAGCCATCCGGATCGAGGTCGAGCTGCCCGACAAAGGGCTTGGTGTTCGGGATGTGGCCGATCGCGATGAAGAGGCCGTCCACGTCGCGCATGGAAGTCTCCCCAGTCACCAGATTCTTGAGCCGAACGCCGGTCACCGTGTTCTGTGCCAGATCGAAAACCTCTTCGATGGCGGTATTCATGATGAACTCGATTTTGGGGTTGGCCTGGGCGCGTTCCAGCATGATCTTCGAAGCCCGGAAGCTGTCGCGGCGATGAACCAGCGCGACATTGCGGCCAAAGCGGGTCAGGAAGTTCGCCTCTTCCATCGCGGTATCTCCACCGCCAACCACCATGATCTGCTTGTCGCGGTAAAAGAAGCCGTCGCAGGTGGCGCAGGAGCTGACACCGTGGCCGATGAGCTTCTGTTCACTCGGCAGGTCCAGCCAGCGGGCACTGGCGCCGGAGGCGATGATCAGCGTGCGGGTTTCAAGCCACTGGTCTTCCACACGGAGCCGGAAGGGACGCTTCGAGAGGTCGGCTTCCGATACCGCGCCGTCCATATATTCGGCCCCGAAACGTTCGGCCTGCTGCTTCATGTTTTCAACGAGTTCGGGGCCGAGAATGCCCTGGGGAAAACCGGGGAAGTTCTCCACTTCACTGGTGATGGAGAGCTGTCCACCTGCCTCCCAGCCCTTGATGACGAGCGGCTTCAGGCCCGCCCGTGCGGTATAAACAGCAGCGGTATTTCCGGCGCAACCCGATCCAATAATAACGACGTTATGCATTTGAGATCTTAACTCCTGAGCCTACCAAACCCATTCGTGTCGGCCCGTTTGTTTAGGCACGTTTTATGCTGTGCATCATCGAAGTGAGGTCAGCCGTATCGGGAAGGCGGTTTGAGGTACAGCACTCGCCACGCGGGATGGGACTACCATGCGGACACGCCTCCGGATGCCCCATCAGGGTGCACATGCGGTCGGTGACTTCGGGACTGAGAATGTGTTCGAACTTGCAGGCGCTGGATTCGATTTCCGCTTCATCCTGAATGGAGAGGACGTCGCGGAACAGCCGCTCGGCAAGCCGGTGGCGACGGATTACGTTGCGAGCGCGGGTGTAGCCCTTGGGCGTGAAGCCATCTTTACCGTTCTCGGTGGTGACGAGGCCGATTTGCGCCATTGTGTTGATGAGGCGCCGCCACTGAACTTCAGTGAAGTCGTGGGATTCGATGTGTGTCGACTGCTCCGTGCGAGTCCAGAGGTGTTCTAATACCTCGTCGAAGTCCTGATTTTCTTCGGCAGAGAAGGTGAGATTCTGGCGGATGCGTCCGTGTTCCAGGTTCAGGCGGCGGTCTGCCAGTTTACCGGCGTTTTCGTCGTGGGTAACCATGACAATGGTGCGTCCCTGGGCGTGAAGGTCGCTGAGCAGGCGGAATACGATACGCTGATTTTCGGCGTCCAGGTTGCCGGTTGGCTCGTCGGCCAGGATGATTTTAGGGTCGTTGACGAGGGCCCGCGCGATGGCGACACGCTGCTGCTCTCCGCCGGAGAGCTGGGAGGGCAGGTGCGTGGCCCGGCCTTCCAGACCGACCTGTTTGAGGGCGGCGAGTGCTTCACCTTTGTCCGTCATGCTGTGAAAGTACTGAGCCAGCATCACGTTTTCGAGAGCGTTGAGGTGCGGCACCAGGTGGAACTGCTGGAAAACGAAGCCAATGGTCTCACTGCGGAAGCGGGCGAGTTCAGAACGGGACAGGGTGGCGGTGTTCGTGCCACCAATGCACAGCGCTCCGCCGCTGGGCTGGTCCAGACAGCCGATCAGGTTCAGAAGGGTGGTCTTGCCGGAACCCGAAGGCCCCATGATGGCGATCCATTCGCCCTGTTGCGCGGTGAAGGTGATGCCGTTCACGGCGCGCACTTCGGTGGTGCCACTGCCGTAGACCCGGGTTACGTCGGATAGTTCGATGAATGCCGCCACTTACTCGCCCCTTAATATCCTTGCGGGTTGAATCGCCCAGATCCGTGATGCCGCGATGCCTGTCGCTAGAGTTGAAACCATCAGCATGACACCCACTACTCCGGCGAAGACCAGCCAGTTCGCTTCGGGGTGAAATACGCCAAAAATACTGCGGCCTATGGCGGCTGCCGCCAAGACGCCGATGCCGTACCCGATCAGGGAGGCCAACAAGGCCAGAGCCGCGGATTCGCTGAGAAACAGTGCCGCAATCTTCGTTTCCGCGGCGCCCAGAGCTTTCATGATGCCCACTTCTTTGGCTCGCTCCATGACGGCTTCGCTGAAATTGCTGGTGACGCAGAGGGTGGTGATGCCGAGAATCAGCAGCGTCAACAGGAACAGTGCGGCGCGAATCCGGATGACTACGGCGGATTCAGTATCCGCAACAGCGCGAACAGTACGTACATCGGCGTTGGGGAACGCTTTCGCGAGCGCCTGGCTGGTAGGGTCGATCGTTTCACCCGGCGCACGCAGGGCGATCACGCTGGCGGCGTCGGTCAGGCCTGAGAGCCGGGCGGCGATTTCGAACGGCACCAGGATTTCTCGGTCCTCCGCACCTCCCGTCGAGACAATGCCTTTTACGATGCAAGGAGCGTTGGCCAACGGGACCAGACTGCCCGGCTTGAGGCTGAACTGGATAGCGAGTAATTCCCCGACCATGCAATCGCCGGAGCCGATATCCCGGGTGCCCTGAACGTGCCAATATCCGGTCATACTGGCTGCCTTTGCGGGAAAGAAGCCCGCGACGGCGACCGTTTCATTATTGATGCTGCCGGAAGTTATGAGCCAGGGTGCGGCTTCTGCCCCCAGTTTTTCGGCTGCTTCCGCCACCGTAAGAGGTAGGGTGGTCCCTGTGCCAGGGGTGACAACGATATTGGCACCGTAGCCCCGGAATTCGTCGCGTATTCGGCGTTCCACTGTGCCATTGATCGCAAACAGGACGGTGGCCAGCATTGCCGCCACCGAAAGCGCAGCAAGCGCGAGCAGGAGACGTTGTTTGCGGTGTACCAGGGCCTGGAGGACGAAGGTGATAAACATCAGAGGCCTTCCCGGAGAATGCTGGCTGGCTCCAGCCGCAGACTGCTGCTCAGGGGCTGCGCCGCACCAAGGAGGCCTACCAGAATGGCGGCAAGAATAATGATGAACGGCAGAACCGGTGAGATCTCGATGGTCCCGTGGAATACGGAGCGGCCGACGAAGCTGGCAAGCCAGACGCCGGAGAACGCGCCTATTGTGCCGCCAACCGCACCGATGAGGGCTGTCTCCAGGCCCAGGATCGTGGCGATCAGGAAGCGGGAACCTCCGATGGCCTGCATGATGGCGATTTCGGCGCGACGTTCCAGAAGGGTGGTCGCCGTAAGGCTCCAGACGGTGAGGCCTGCGGAGAGCAGGGCCGTCAGCGTGATGAGGGCCATCAGCCCCCCGATCTTATCGAGGATCTTGCCTTCCGAATCGGCTACGCGCCGGACGGGGCGGGCGCGTGTGCCGGGAATCGCCTGTTCAATCTGGTGAGCGATGGAGAGAACGTAATTGGTGCAACTCCAGCGCTCCATTTCGGAGGCCGTCATGAACTTCGGGTCTTTCCGCGCGAAATCGTCTTCAGGTTTGGTAAGGGCGGCGACGTCGATACGGTCGATGAGACCTGGTTTTCCGGCGGCTGCCTGGACCCGGCTCAGCGGAAGGAGAACGTTCTCATCAACGTCGTCGCCGGCGGAGATGATGCCGGTCAGGCGGCAGGCGGCGCCCAGAATGTGTACGGTGGCGCCGGGTTGCCAGTGGTTGCGGCGGGCGGCGTTCTCACCTGCCATGCACGCGTCACCTTCGTCTGTCGCCCAGGAACCATTCACTTTCCAGGCCGGGTTGAGTGTCCGAAGCCCGGTGTTCTGTTCTTTGTGGTCCACGGGATTGGTGTAGGCGCGGTTGAACCAGACGCCCTGGACCTGCTGGGGGCCGTCGTGGACCGAAAGCGACGGTGCGAAAGCGGTAATATTAAGGCCCCAGAAGATGGCCTTTAGCTTCGGGGCGTCGGCTTCTGGGAAATAATTTGCGCGGCCGGACGCTTTGGTGGTGACACTGCCAAGGCCGCCCTCAAGTGCGGTGGCTTTAGCGGTTACCACGATGTTGGCGCCGACGGCACGGAGTTCCTGGTTGACCTTATCCCCGATGGAGAGCATGACACCGAGCATGGAGGTGGCGACGGCTGATCCGAGGGCGATGGCCGCGATGAGCAGCACTTTTCGGCGCGGCGAACGGCTGAGAGATTGCCGGACGAAGCGGATGATCACTGCGCCTCTCGGAACATACGGACCCCGGGATTGAGGAAAGCTTCGTCGATGATCAACATGCCGGATTCGACCTTCGCCTTCAGCGGGACGGGATTACAGCCACCGGAGATTCCGATGGTTGGGATAACGATGCTGGCGGAACAGTTGCGGCAAATCACTTCGGCGCCTTTTTGGTAGTAGCCCTGAGTGCCGCAGATCTCGCAGGCGTCGAAAGCAACTGCCAGGGACTCGTCGGGCCGGCGAATGACGATGAAGCGAACATGGACGCCCTGTTCGTCAATGGAGAAACGGTGGAGCTTGCCGTCGTTCAGGGACGCGACAGGTAACCGGACAGCGCCGTTGTCGAAGGTGACCGGTGTTGCGGCTGAAAGCGCGGTAGCCTGTTTCGCGTAGATGAACTCTGCCGTGATCATCGCGATGAACAGGCAGGAGGCAACGCAGGAGGCGGTCATCCAGTTGCGTTCCCTGCGTGCCGACCAAACGGCTTTGCGGAGTTCGGCTCCCTGGAGGCCTTCGGTGCGGGGAGCTTTGCGTTTTCGCCATTCAAAAAGGATCATGGCGCCGGCCAGGGCAAGAATGGTGATGAAGAAAAAGATATCGTTCTTTACGATAGGGCCGATAAGTGCCATCTCGCGCTTACTGCTGGGGATCACGCGGCCTTCGGACAGTTCATGAAGGCCAGTGATAGCCAACTGTGCTACGACCACCATCAGGATGATCGTCGTTACCTTGAAGAACTGCCCCAGATTGACGCGAATAGTGCCGCGGACAAAACTGATACCGAAAAGTACGGCCAGTGCGATGCCCGCGATGGCTCCGAGCCAGGAGAGAATTCCCTGCGTGTCGAGGCGAACCGCAGCCAGAAGGAGCAGGGTCTCGACACCTTCGCGGAAGATCATCAAAAAGACGAAGGCGAAAATACCAAAGGTGCCGCTTTTGTCGCCGGGCGCAGCAGGTCCTTCCTGCAACTTACTTTCAATTTCCCCCTTGAGGGTCTTGCCGTGGCGGTTCATCCAGATGACCATGGAGAGCACAAATACGGCGCTGACCAGCAGCGTGTAGCCCTCGTAGGCCTCGGAGTTGATCTCAATTTTGGTGAACGCCCAGGCGGTCACAAAACAGGCAATTACTGCGGAAAACAAGGCTTTGTAGACCGTAGACAGAAGCGCGGCGCGGCCCGTTTTGCGGAGGTAGGCGACGGCGATCGCAATAACGAGTGCGGCCTCCACGCCCTCCCGAAGTGTGATCACAAAAGTCTGCAGCATAATCGGCAACTCAGTTGCAAATTTATTGTATCAAACGATCGAGGACTAAAAGGGTCGCAGATTGTTTGGGAGACGTTGCGGCCTATACTCGGGATATGCCCGGATGCCTGTATATTGTTTCCACGCCGATTGGCAATCTTGAGGACATCACGTACCGCGCCGTACGGATCCTGAAGGAAGTTGACTGGATTGCATGTGAAGACACCCGGACGACGGGTCACTTGCTGCACCATTATGGGATCACGACCCGGACGGTGAGCTATCACGAGCACAACGAGTCGCAACGTGCGCCGGAAATTTTCGCCCGGCTGCAGGCTGGCGAGAACGTCGCCATTGTTTCAGATGCGGGGACGCCGTTACTCTCCGATCCGGGATTCAGGATTGTTCGCGGTGCCGCTCACTTCGGCGTTAAAGTGGAAGCGATTCCAGGACCGTCTGCAATGCTTGCCGCGCTGGTTTGCTCGGGTCTGCCCTCGGACCAGATCCATTTCGGCGGGTTCCTTCCACCGAAGCAGGGCGCCCGCATGCGGATTCTGGAATCATTTGCAAGTGAACAGGCTACCTTGATTTTTTATGAGGCACCCCACCGGATTGTGGAGTGCTTACACGATATTGCCACGGTGTTGGGCGGTCGGGATGTTTGCGTTGCCCGGGAGCTTACGAAGATGCACGAAGAGGTTCTGCGGGGGACTGCGACGGAAATAGCAGCGCAGTTGGAGGCGAAGGGCTCGATCCGTGGGGAATTCGTTGTCTTGATCGGCAAAGGCGAGGTACCCGTCTCGACCGACCTTCCGATTGAGGACGCCATTTCGCTGCTGATGGAAGCCGGCGTGGCCCGAATGGATGCCATTAAGACGGTTGCGAAAGAGCGGGGCCTGGGGAAGCGCGATGTGTATAAACTAGTCTCGGGGCAGGCGAGAAGTCTGGCGGACGAGGAAGAGTAAGAGGAAGAGCAGGGGGCACAAGAAAAAGGCCCAAACCTTTCGGCTGGGCCTTTTCAAATTGAAGCGGGCGACTTCCTACGCTCCCACACACCTGCGCGTGCAGTACCATCGGGGCTGAGGGGCTTAACTTCCGTGTTCGGGATGGGAACGGGTGGGACCC
>CAIYVZ010000159.1 GCA_903929755.1 uncultured Acidobacteriia bacterium | reverse complement strand
GGGACTGTTTAACTGCTGAAGTAGGAGGGTGAACTACTCTGAATCAGGACGACAGAAGCAGCGGCGTCGAAGTCGGGCGGAAGCACATCAGATAGCAACTGAGTACGTGGCGAGCGGGATGAGCCGCGAGGATTTCTGCAAGCAGAAAGACGTGCCGGTGAAAACGCTGGCCGGCTATCTGGGGCGGTACCGCAGACAGGCGGCAGCAGGCGGCGAACCGCAGCGTTGGGTCGCGGTGGAAGTGGCCGGCCAGAGCAGCAGTGGCGGCGAACTGTCCGTGGTTCTCTCCAGTGGCCGCCGGATCGAAGTGAAGCGCGGGTTTGACCCCGGCACGCTGCGGCAACTGGTGGCGGTGCTGGAAACAGCCTGAATATGTTCGGTATCGGGCCCGCCACGCGAATCTATCTTGCCGCCGGAGCGACGGACATGCGCAAGAACTTTGAAGGCCTGTACGGGCTGGTGCGAGACCGGCTGTTTTGCGATCCGCTGAGCGGGCATGTTTTTGTGTTCTCCAATGCGCAGCGCACGCGCCTGAAGTTACTGTTCTGGGATGGCAGCGGACTATGGGTCTGTGCCAAACGTCTGGAGAAGGGCCGTTTCCGGTGGCCTGAAGCCGCCAGCGCAGACGACAAGTTTATCCTCCGCCAGGAAGAGCTTCTGCTGCTGCTGGGCGGCATTGACCTGATGCAGACAAGACGCCGTGCCTGGCACCGCGTGACCCGCACGGCGGAATAGAAGTAGTCAAACAAACAGGGGCTCCTTTGTTTCAAATGGCCTGTAAATAAGCTATCCTGGAGTTAGCAAACCGTGAGCCCGCTGCCCTCCAAACCGCCCCTTTCCGAAGGCGAACAAATCGTTCTGTTGACGGCGAATCTGGCATGGGCAGAGTTGAGAATCCGTTCGCTTGAAGAGCGCCTGCGACAGGAAATGATCCGGAAGTACGGGCCGAAAAGCGAGACGCTCAGTGATGCGCAGCTGTTACTGCTGGAATTCGAACCCGGAGTCAGTTCTGCAGAAGTGGAAGCGGAGTCTCAGCGTGAGCCGCTGCCACCCTCCTCCCCGGTAACGGCGAAGAAGCGGGAGAGCAGGAAACATCCGGGACGGCAGGAATTTCCTGCGCATCTGCCACGCGTGGAACAGGTGATTGTATGTACGCCGGAACAATGCGTATGCAAGTCCTGCGGCAAGGACACACTTGTTTTCGGTTACGAGCAGAGCGAACAACTCGACGTGGCGCCGGTACAGTACTTAGTGGTGATCACGAAGCGTGAGAAGCGTGCCTGCCGGAACTGTGCGACAGGTGTGACCACTGCGCCGCTGCCGGCGCGGATCATCGACAAAGGCCTGGCAAGTGACCGGGTAGTAATCGACACGGTGGTTTCCAAATACAGTGACCACTTACCGCTGTACCGGCAAAGCGTGATGCTGGAACGGGAGGCAGGAGTCCTGATCAGCCGGGCAACGCTGGACGGCTGGGTGATGCGAGTGGGCGAGCTACTCACGCCGATAGCTGCGGCGATAGGTCGGGAGTTGGTCAGGGGCAGTTACATTCAGGCTGATGAAACGCCGGTTCCGGTGCAGATGCATGATAATCGCGGGAAGAACTTCCAGGCCTATTTGTGGCAGTATGGAAAACCCGGCGGCAGCGTCTTTTTTGACTTTCGGATGGGCCGGGGGAGAGAGGGCCCGAAGGTGTTCCTTGGTCAGTATGAGGGAGTTTTGCAGACCGATGGTTATGCCGCCTATGCCGGTACGGGCGGGCCGAAGATGGTGCATGGAGCATGTTGGGCGCATGCGCGCAGGAAAATCTTCGACGCGCTTAAACTCAATCCGGATGACCGTGTTGCGAGACAACTGGTAGCGAGGGCCGACGCATTGTTTTTGATTGATGCCGAGGCTCGTGACGCGGGTATGGATCATGCGGCGCGCCACGCTTTGCGCCAGGAGCGATCCCGCCCTTTGCTCGATATCATAAAGACTGAGATGGAGGCCGCGCAGCTGGCGGCACTGCCTGCCAGTGCCCTGGGGAAGGCGGTCAGCTACACACTTTCACTGTGGCATAAACTGACGCGGTTCCTGGAACATCCCGAACTTGAGCTGAGCAACAACGTGGCGGAAAATTCGATGCGCGGAGTTGCGCTGGGACGCAAGAACTGGATCCACGTGGGCAGCGCGCAGGCCGGGCCAAAAGTAGCCGCGATCTTGTCTGTACTCGAAAGCTGCCGGCGACTGAAGGTGCCTGTCCGCGAATACCTGACCTCGGTCCTGCCTGGGCTGGCAAACCTGCCGGTTCGGC
>CAIYVZ010000158.1 GCA_903929755.1 uncultured Acidobacteriia bacterium | reverse complement strand
CTGGTTTCGTAACGCCATAATTCCGGCAAAGGAAGGTGCTCCGGCCGACGTACCACCCACGGTGAAGAGCCCCCCGTTGAGCATCACCAGGTAGGGATCGTGACTGGCCCCCGTGAGAGAGACGTCCGGCATGTAACGATGGTGTCCGAAGGCTCCCGGGTCACTGGCTGGAACGCCGGTCCCGGTCTGCCACGAAGGCGTGGCATAGATAGAGCTGATTCCGCCCGAGCCGGACCAAAGCCCGCCGGATGCGGAACTTTCATTCCACACCACCTCCGGGATCCACGCCTTCGCGGTGGCATAGTGAGTGGCCAGACTATTCGTCGCCTCCCAGTAAGCTGCGTCCGCACCACCTTCGTCGAATTGAGTACCTCCAACGGCCAGGTTATACGGCGTGGAAGCGATGCCATTTACGGCCAGGCCACGGGTGGCCGGGTGATTTGTGTCGCCGGAATCGCAGCCCGCTGACCCGCTGTCGCCCGAGGCCACAATCACCGAAATCCCCTGCGCTGCAGCCTGCTGCCACAGGTTATTGAAAAATACATTCGCGCTCCCCAATTGTTCCTCGCACAGGGCAAAACTGGACGAGAGAACCGGCGCCACATTGTGATTGACGATGTACACGGAAGAAAGCATATCCCCGCCCGTCGTGTTCGTGCTGGCCGAGAGTACGAACTTGACGGTGGCGTTCTTTGCTACGGCACCAGCCCACTGCACATCGAGCAGGGCTTCCAGTACCTCACCCTGGCTAAGCAACCCAGGGTCCGCTCCATTGAGCACGACCTCCGGAGCCTTCACCGGCAGGCCAAACAGATTGCGGAAGGCGGTTACATCGCTCATCAGGAAGTTGGTGCGGCCTACTATGGCAATCGTCTGCCCTGTACCGTCAAAACCGGCGCTCCATAAAGGAGCCAGGTTGTAGATGGTAGAGAAATCTCCGGGCGACAGGTTATTTGCGCCCGTTGCCATTTTAACGACTGGGTTCGCCGGTGTGTGGTGTTGCGGCACAGCATGAAAGTCATTCAGAGAAGCGATACCACCGATGATTCCGTCCAGTTCCGAAGGAATTGCAATCTCGGTGGCATTGGCCAGATACCGAATACCGTCGCGGTCATAATGGCGCAGCTCCGTACTAAAAGCCAGCTCCACCTGGCGCGCTGTACCACTGTATTCGATCGTGCGTCCGCCGCGCGCAATCTCGCCGACAACGAAGCCCTGGCCTTCCAGCCAGGTCGCCACCGCGGCAATGTCTTTCGGCGAAGGCGAAAAGCGCGCCGCGAATTCTTCCGGCGTCAGCCATTGCCCGTATTCCGGAGCTTGCGGGTCCTGCTGCGCCGCA
Organism: uncultured Acidobacteriia bacterium; assembly: GCA_903929755.1. Classification (GTDB taxonomy): domain Bacteria; phylum Acidobacteriota; class Terriglobia; order Bryobacterales; family Bryobacteraceae; genus BOG-234. The sequence goes on along the minus strand of CAIYVZ010000158.1, from coordinate 10,558 downwards.
AGCAGAGCATCCAGCCGCTGCTGTTGGTCGTCAGTAGGCTTCAGCATCAGCAGCATGCGGTCCAGAGGCAGATCGGCAGCGGCATGCCCCGTTGACCTCAGGCTTCTGGTGAGCGGATGGACTGATTCTCTTCGCGCCCCTGACTGGGCACTGACTGCAGTACACATTCCAAACAGAAAAACGGCGCAGAATGCCCGGCGCATCCTGCGGGTATTGACGAAACCCATGCGGTAATCCTCCGAAGGGCACGGGGCCTCTCGCGTTCCTGCAACGTGTCTGGCGTTGAACGCCAGCACCGACGCGCACGTAACCGGCCGTGCCTTCAATCAATTTGCGTGAGATGAAAAAAGGGGGACAATCCAGCTCAACGTCAATTGGATGTTATAGCACAGTAGTTCCGGAAGTTCTAGTACGTAATCGAAAAGAGAACAATTTTGTTGGGTATCTTCTGGTACCAATAGCTGGCGAGCTTTCGGAACTTCCGCTTCTTCAGGAGTGTGCGGCCAGGCGGAGCCCGGCAGGAAGCTCCGGCAAAGATTTTTCAACCCACAGTGTCACCCTGGGGATCCAATTGCATCTGGGTTGGCAGGAGAAAATGACATGGACGTTCGGGTGCAATATGAGGGTGGGGTTTTGTTTGAAGCCAATGTTCGGGGACACCGGTTGCTGTGCGATCAGCCTCTCAGCAACGGCGGCACGGATCAGGGCATGACACCTCCGGAGTTTCTGCTCACGGCGTTAGCCACCTGTGCCGGGTATTATGCCCTGGAGTATCTCCGGGCCAGGAAGTTGTCCGCTGAAGGTTTGGACGTTCGGGTGACCGCTGAAAAGGCGAAGGAACCGGCCCGTTTGGGTTCGTTTGTAATTCAGGTGTCGGTGCCGGGCCTGGAGGGTCGGCATCTGGAGGGCGTGGACCGGGCCGTGAAGGCCTGTTTGATTCACAACACCTTGCTGCATCCCCCGAAGCTTGAGACAGTAGTGACGGGGAGTCTGCTCGCACAGGCCGCCTAGGGAGACTTTGACTGTCGGAAACATTGCTGAAGGCCGAAGAAGCCGAACTCGCGCGGCGTTTGCTCGGGGGGGATGAAGCGGCGTTTGAGCCGTTCATGGAACACTTCCGGCGTAAGATTTTTCACCACACGATTCTAATGTGTGGCAACCGTGAAGACGCCGAGGAAGTGGCGCAGGAGGCCATGCTGAAGGTGTTCGGGAAGCTGGATCAGTTGCATGATCCGGAGCAGGTCCGCCCCTGGGTCTTCCGCATCGCCCGCAACGAGTGCCTGATGAAGCGGCGCAAGAGTGTATTCGCCCCGCAGCGGGAATTGTCCCTGGAGGAGTTTCGGCCAGCGCGCGAAGAAGGCGAGAACGGGCCGCGGATTGAGATCGCGGACTGGACCGATGTGCCGGGCGATGCGTTGCTGCGCGAGGAGTTGCGCAGCCAGATCGGCCAGGCTATCGGCGAGTTGCCGGAGACGTACCGAGCGGTAGTGCTGATGCGGGACGTGGAAGAACTGACAACCGAGGAGACGGCGCGGGTGCTGGAGATTTCAACGGATCTGGTGAAGCAAAGGCTGCATCGCGGTCGCCTGGCGCTTCGGAAGAGTTTGGACGAGTATTTACGGATCGCAGGGAGGGGTTAATGGCGCACGATCATACAAAATGCGGGGATGTCTTCGCACTGCTTTCGGAGTATCTGGACGTAGAGTTGCCTCCGGAAGCCTGCGAGCAGATTCGGGAGCACGTGGAAGGCTGCGCTCCCTGCGTGGAGTTCGCCGAGAGCTTAAAGCGGACCGTGGAGCTGTGTAAGGAGTACGAGCCGGAAACCATGCCCAAACCCGTTAGTGCCGCGGCAAAAGCGGAGTTGATGGCGGCGTGGCGGAAGACCTCAGGCAGGGTCTAATCGCCGGGAAGTACCCATCCTCGTGGTTCCCGAAGCCCATCGTGATGGCAGTCGAGACCGCCCGCAGAAAAGCGAGAGAGCGAATAGTTAGATCGTCCCGATGGACGACGGTTGCGGCGTAAACAGTTCAGCCCCAGCTTCCGTTATGAACATGCAATCCTCATGGCGGACTCCAAATTCCCCTCTGATATAGATGCCTGGTTCGTCGGAGAAGGTCATCCCGGTTTGGATCGGGGTCTTGTTGCCTTTCACCAAATACGGCCATTCGTGGCCGTCCATACCGATGCCGTGGCCCACCCGGTGAGTAAAGTATTGGTAGCCGGGGCCGTAACCCGCGTCCTCGATCACTTTTCTTGCTGCTGCATCAACGGCTTCGCAGGGGACTCCAGGTTTAGCGGCCGCGAGGGCGGCGGACTGGGCTTTCAGCACGATCTCCCAGACCTGGCGCATCTTGTCCGTCGGTTTGCCTAAGACGACCGTTCGGGTAATGTCGGACTGGTAACCCTCTACCGTGCACCCGTCGTCCATCATGACGATGGTCCCTTCGCGGATGGGTTGAGGCCGGGCAGAGCCGTGGGGAAGCGCGCTCCATTCGCCCACCTGAACGCTGACGCCGCCGGGAAATCCCTGGCGCGACATTCCGGCTTCAATCAGCGAAGCGAACTCACGGTTGTTCATCCCCTCCTGCACCGATTGCCATGCGGCCCGATACGCTTCGAGCGTAACGGAGTTCGCCAGCTTCATCAGCGCCAGTTCAGCAGGAGATTTTCTGGCTCGGCACCCCGCCGTGATCGGGGTAGCGCTGGTGATCTTAAATCCGGGGTTCGAACGGGACAGGCCGTCAGAGAAGGCAAACACCACCTTTTCTTCCATCCCGATGGTGGCCGACGAGAGACCCAGCCCGCGAAGACCTTCTCCGAGGAGCGCGTACGGATCCTGGTCTTCCTGCCAGGTCCAGATTTTCACGTCCTGCCCGGCTTGCTCGCGGGCGCGTTCCTCTTCAAAGGAGGGACTGATAAAAAACGGCTGCCCTTTGCGGGGAATGACATAAGCGAACAGGCGCTCAGAGTTCCCCCATCGAAGGTTGGCAAAGTAGCGAAGCGTAGTGCCGCCAGCCACACAAATGGCGTCGATTTTGTTGTCCGTCATCAACTGGCGGGCGCGTTCCATACGGGCCTCAAACTCAGCGGGCGCAAAGGGTCTGGCCTCAGCGCGACGGCTCTTCAAGGCCGCAACCGCCGGGGGGAGTTGAACAGGAGGGGATTCGGGCACCGGCCTTTGGGCGAAAAGAGGGACCGTGAGGGCGGTTTGGGCGAAGAGCCGACGGGTAAGTTGGTTTCTTGTCATGCTGCCTGGACTCCAGCGATTTGAAACTGGCCTTAGAACACTTTTGCCATGGAAAGAACGAACCCGGCTACAGGGCCTTCGCCAATTACTTCCGTGGGGTTGGAGAGCGTTGTTGGTTCGGAGCCTGCCCGATAGACGGTTACGGTGCGGTTTTGCGGATCGATTTGCCAAGCAAGTTGGACTCCGTTGGCCATATATTCCCGCATCTTGCTGTTTAACACCGGGAGTCTGTCATCCGGCGAACGGAGTTCAATGACGAATTCCGGCGCGAAGCGAGGGAAGCGACTGCCCTTTGCGTGGGCTAACACCTCTCGCCAGCGTTTTTCATCAAACGTTTTTCATCAAACAATGACGCGTCGGGCGACCGTCTCGCTCCATTGGGGAAGAAGAAACCCGCGTCGGGACCAAGAACCAGGCCCTTTCCCGTTTGTTCGGACCAATTTGCCAACTGGCGGACGATCGCCACGGAGCGCATACCGCTTTCTGGGTCGGTGGGGGGCATAATGAGCAGGGTCCCGTCGGGCTCGTATTCGAGCGTGGCATCGGGGAACCTGCCGCAAAGGTCGAGGAACTCCTGCTCGCTCATGTCCGGAAACGTGAGCGTAGCGGGTAGCATCCGTTCGATGTCAATAGTGGTTGTGGCCACAGTTCCTGATCCGATTATACGCAGGAAAGCCCCTGGACAGGGTCACGGCGGACCACTTGAGAAGCCTCCTCAAGTGACTTTCTAACTCAAAAGTAATAGAATCAACAGAAACCCCCTACGGCAACATTTAATGACTACACCACAGCCCACGCTGATCGGCACGGACAGCGATACGCTTTCCCCTGACGCCTCCGTAATCAACCGTTCTAAGACCACAGCTGGCGAACTCTTTAACGGTTTCTTTACGTCCGGGACGAACTGGAGCTTCCGCAAAGACGGAATTCTGGATGTCCGCGGTCGGCGTTTGTTTGGCATGATGACGCTGGCCTGCAAGGAAGATGTTTATCCTTATCAGGTTCCGCTGGAGAGCCGGACGGGACCGTGGGTGCAGGCGGAAGGTCGCCGGATGCTGATGTTGTCATCGTATGACTACCTCAGCCTGGTGGGCGACCCCCGGGTGGAAGCTGCCGGGATCGCGGCAATTCGCCGGTTTGGCAGTGCCAGTGGTGGTGCCCGGTTGCTGACCGGAACGAATGTATTGCACCGCCAGATTGAAGCCGAGATGGCGGCGTTTAAGGGCACCGAGTCCGCGCTGACGTTCAGTTCGGGCTACAACGCCAACCTGGGCGTGATTTCCGGCTTGTTCACCGCGCAGGACCGGGTAATTCTGGACACTCTCTCCCACCGGAGTCTGGTGGATGCCTGCCGCCTGGCGGGTGTTCAGCTGCAACGGTTTAAGCACAACGACATGGATTCGTTACGCGAGGAACTGCGGTCGGGCAGCGGAAACAGGACGCTGATTGTTGCGGACGGCGTGTTTTCCATGGACGGCGATGTTTGCCCTCTGCCGGAACTGATTCAGATCAAGCGCGATTTCGGTGCCCTGCTGATGATTGATGACGCACACGCCATTGGCGTGTTGGGCGCGACGGGCCGGGGTACGGACGAGCATTTCGGGGTTTCCACCAGCGACGTGGATCTCTGGACCGGTTCGTTTGCGAAGAGCATTCCTTCCACCGGCGGCTTTATCGCCATGTCGGAAGAAGTTTCCATGTTCCTGCAGCATTCCACTTCGCCTTACATTTTCTCCGCGGCGCTGTGCCCCGCTTCGGCAGGTGCCATTCAGGCAGGGCTTTCGATTCTGCGCGAAGAACCTCAGCTGGTAACGCAGCTCCGGAACCGGGCGAACTATCTCCGCGACGGTCTGCAGGACCTGGGTTATGACACCGGCGGCTCCACCACGCCCATCATCCCCGTGATTCTGAACGACGAAGAAGCGGCCATGCGGTTCAGTCGCGCCCTGCGTGATTTCGACATCCTGATTTCGCCTGTCGTCTTCCCGGCCGTCGGCCTGGGTACGGCGCGGCTACGCATTTGCGTCAACGCGGGGCACACAATTTCAGACCTCGACTACACGCTGGACGCGTTCCGCAAGCTGAAGAAGTAGATAAATGACAGGCTCACGCCGGCTAGCTTTGGCCCAGAAGATCGCGGCCGGGATTGTGGTGGCGTTCTGGGTTTCGTTCCTCGGCGAGTACAAAGAGCTTCCTGCGGCGATTGTCGATTTTGAATGGAATTTTGTGGCCCCCGATCTCTTATGGATCGTGGCGCCACTACTTTTTGCCAGCCATCTGCTGGTCACCGGCCACCGCAAGGCGCGCATAGCGTGCGCCATCGCTGGCGGTGCGCTGTTCTACCTGGGCTTTCTCGACGTAATGTACAACCTGCTGCACGGGCAGTACTGGACACCGCGAGGATTCCTGGACGCTGCGGTGAATCTGGCCTGCCTGGCGTTCGGCGCGGTAAATATGCGCTACGGCTGGGGGGACGAATGAAGATCCTGGTGACCGGGGCTTCCTCCGGAATAGGGGCCGCGTGTGCGCTCCGCCTGGCGAAAGCGGGGCACAGGGTGGTCGGCGTATCCCGGTCAGGGACGGCGCCGGAAGGTGTTTCCGGACGGGTTCTGGATATTCGAGAGCCGGAAGCAGTTGAGGCCAGGCTGCAGGAGATTGTTGAGGAACTTTCCGGGCTGGATGCGCTGGTGAATTCGGCCGGAGTTGCCGTCGGCGGGCCCCTGGAAGACACGCCAATACACCTGGTTCGGGCGCAACTGGAGACGAATCTGTTCGGTGCCACCTGCCTGATCCGGGCCGCTGTTCCTTACCTTCGGAACGGCAGCGGTGGACGCCTGATCCACATCTCATCCCTCGCAGTCGCCGTTCCCTTGCCGTTTCAGGCTTTGTACTGCGCTGCACATGCCGGGTTAAACGGGTTGTGCGAAGCCCTGCGACACGAACTGGAACCGGTAGGAGTTCGCGTTACTGTGGTGTCGCCCGGGAGTGTCCGCACCGGGCTGACGGCGAATCGACAAACAGCCTCAGCGGGCGTTTCCTATGCCACGGCCGCCGGGAAAGCTCTGGCAGCCAACGACAGGGACGAGGAAAGCGGGATCTCCGCCGAACGCATTGCCTCCGCTGTTGAAAAAGCTCTCACCGCCCGGGTTCCCCCAGAGCGACTCGACGTGGCCCACTGGCATGAAAAAGCTTCTGGACCCCTGCGCCGGGTGCTGCCGGAATGGCTGTTCCGCCGCATTATCGCCTCACACTACGGGATCTAATCCCGGCACTTCAGCAGGCTTCGGATTCCAGGGTGACCGGTGCCCCCGGCACCAGAAGACCTTCATGGATAACCCGGGCATAGAAGCCGCCCCGTGCCCATTTCGGGGTGTTCGGGTCTCCCGCTTTGCACTTCGCATCGTAGAGTTCCGCTTTAATCGCGGGGTTATAGATATCCAGGTTGCTGCACGGCGTCCGCAGCGTGGTCAGTTCAATCACCACCTGATCGCCGATCCGATATCGCTGCCCGGCCCGCCACTGCGCTGGTTCCAGCCCCGTCACCGTCACGTTTTCGCCAAGCGCGCCGGCGAAGACCGGATAGCCAGCGCTCTTCAATTCATCCAGAGTCTCAGCGGAAACCATGAGGACCGCCTTGTTGGGGCCGCCATGATATTTCAGGTTGCGGTGACCATCGCCCTCAAGCCCGTCGCGCGTCAGTTGGACAACCCCCAGCGCCGGACGCTTCGGGATGCCACCAGCAGACCGATTGATTTGAATTACAATTCCGTTCATCGGCTTACTTCTTGCCCCAATTCATGGTGCTCGCGCTAAGATTCGTTAGTTGGATAATCTCACGCATTCCCTCGTTGGACTGTTCCTGGCCAGGGCGGGACTCAAGAAAGTTACACCTCAAGGTACCGCGATTCTGGTGCTGGCGGCGAACATCCCCGATATCGACGCAGTGTCTCTGTTGGGGGGGGCGGGGACCTATCTCCGCTGGCATCGCCACCTCACACATTCGTTGATCCTGCTGCCTTTCATGGCGTTGCTGGCGGTCGTATTGGTCCGTCTCGCCGGTGGAAAGCCCGTAAAGTGGCTCGCCGGATGGGGAATCGCACTGGCAGGAGTAGCCTCGCACCTGATCCTGGATCTGACGAACATCTACGGCGTTCGCCTCCTGATGCCATTCTCCGGAAGGTGGTTCCACTGGGATATTACACCTGTAATTGACGGTTGGATTTGGGGTATATTGGCACTGGCAATTATTGCGCCCGCTCTGGGACGGTTGGTGAGCGCAGAGATCGGCGACAACCGGAAGACCACGGGAGCCGGTTGGGCGGCGGTGGCGCTGGTATTGTTGTTTTCCTACGACGCCATGCGGGGAATTCTTCGGGACCAGGTGGTCTCGCAGGTGGAAGCCCATCACTATTTAGGCCTCGCTCCCCGCCGTGTTGGTGCGTTTCCCACCGGGAACCCTTTTGTTTGGACGGGCGTAGCCGAGCTCAGCAGTGCCTATGCGGTGATCCCCACGAATCTGGTGGCTGGATTCCACGTCAACGACGCCGAGATCCTCTACAAATCGGAGCAGACTCCCGAAGTGAACGCCGCGATGAATTCCGAGCCGTTCCGACGCTTCCTGGAATTCGTGCAGTGGGGTCTATGGGTAAGCGACCCCTCGCCCGATTCCGAGTTGGGCACCAGGGTCACCCTGGCCGACCTGCGTTTTGGGACTCCCCGTGCGTTAGGCTTTGCTTCAGTAGCCACCGTCGATAGAAACGGCAAGGTGATGGATTCGTATTTCACCATGTCAGGAATGCGGCCTCGCTGAGCATGGCGGAACCCCGGCCCGACAGAACGAAGGCGGGTGGCTGGACCGATTCCCGGACGCTCGAGAAGGGGCCCGGCGGCAGGTCACTGTGCCGGTGGTGCAATTCCGAAGTGCCGAAAGGCCGCCGGAGTTTTTGCTCCGACCCCTGCGTTCACGAATGGCGACTGCGGACAAATCCAGGCTATCTTCGCGAGAAAGTCTTCCACCGCGATAAGGGCGTCTGTGCCCGGTGCGGCGTAAATACAATGGCCCTGCGCGGCGACATGCGGAAGCTGGATTACGCAGCGCGGCGCAAATTCCTGAAAGAATGGCATCTGACCGAGGGTAGCCGAAAGTCTCTCTGGGACGCCGATCACATTGTCCCGGTGGCAGAGGGTGGCGGGCAGTGCGATCTTGCCAATATGCGAACCCTCTGCCTGCTGTGTCACCGACTGGCGACACAGGCCTTACGCGACCGACTGAAACTGATGAAGGCCAGCGTCCAGGGCGCTATCTGCGGCAACCGCGCCCCCGGGGTGTGACACTTCGCTCACAATTTTGCCATCTTCCAGCGTGATCACGCGGTCCGCTGCGGCTCCAAACGCCGTGTTGTGAGTAGTCAGCAGAATCGCGAGACCTTTTTCAGCAGCCAGGCGCTTGAACAGCTCAATAATCGCGACGCCCGCCTTCTTGTCCAAATTGCCAGTGGGTTCGTCCGCCACCAGAATCTCTGGTTCGATGAGAAGGGCACGCGCAATGGCAACACGCTGCATCTGGCCGCCGGAAAGCTCCCGAGGCAGATGAGTGGCTCGTTCGCTGAGGCCCACAGACGCGAGAATTTCGCCGGTCTTCGCCGGATTCGGCTTCAGCCCCAGAAACATCAGGGGAAGTTCCACGTTCTCGGCCACAGTCAGCGTCGGCAACAGCGAGAATTGCTGGAAGACGAACCCCAGAACCCCGCGGCGAATCTCCACAAGCTCATCTTCCGCCAGCCCGGCGACAGATTTCCCCGCCACTTTCAGAGTTCCCTCAGTAGGTGCATCCAGGCACGAAAGCAAATTGATCAGCGTCGTCTTGCCAGAGCCGGAGGGCCCCAGAATGGCGACGATCTCTCCTTTCCGGACCGTGATATCAACCCCATCCAAAGCTTTCACCGTTTCACTGCCACGGTGGTAATAGCGCTTCAAACCTTTGCCTTCAATAATGATGTCGTTCATGGCTAAACTCCTCTGCTGATTGCATCCACCGGCCGCATGGAGGAGGCCCGCCATGCCGGATAAAGTCCGCCAAAGAACCCAAGGACCAGGGCCCCGGCCACCGCACTGCCAATCACCATCGGGGTGATTTGGACGATAGACCCCGACACCCCGAAATCGGCGATTGACTTGATCGCCCTCTCCACCAACCCCGAGCCAATCACCGCCGCGAGCGAGCCTGCCAGCGCTCCCGCGAGGCATATCATCACTGTTTCCAGCCAGATCAACTGGAATATCGAGTCCCTGCGTGCCCCCAGCGCCTTCATAATGCCGATCTCCGACGTGCGTTCGTAAACACTCATCAGAATCGTGTTCATCACGCCAATCAGCGCCACAATTACAGCGATCACAGCCACGGCCGCAATCATCGTCTGAGCCGTCGCAATGAGGCTAACCAGCGTGTTCTTCACTTGCTGCAGGCCCACCACCTGAACTTCCGGCAGTTTCAGCCAGCGAGTCTCGAAATCGCGCATGTTCGCGGAGTTGAACTCCTTCAACTTGATTCCAAGAATGGTGAGCTGACCCGGGCGTCCGAAGTAGCCCCGAGCAATATCGAGGGGCATAAACACCGTGCCATCGTCCTGCGTCCCGGTACGTTCCAGCACACCAACCACTTTGAATTCATGCCGAACCGCGTCGGGATGACCGGCCGGGGCGATCGACGCATAGAAGGTGTCACCCACCTTGCGCTGCTCATACTCAGCCGCTTCGAAACCGAGCACCACTTCGTCCGGGCTGTCCGCCTGGAACCAGCGTCCATTGTTGTAGCCGGCACCTTGCTTAAAAGCGATCCACGGTTTCATCACCTGGTAGCTGGGAACATCAATGCCGCTGATGATGGAAAAATTCTTCCCGCCATCGTCCCGGATCCCGCTCGCTTCCTTCTGTGCCACGCCGACGAAGATCGGAGTGATGGTCTCAATGCCGGGGTCGCTGCGAACTTTGTCGAACGTATCGGCGGGCAGATAAAGCAGACCAGTGCCGCCCTTCAGCATCATGGTCGCTGCCTCGTACGGGCACCCTTTGGCCATAATCATTACCTGGAAACCCAGCATATTGATGCTGCGGTCAATCGCGCCGCGGTACCCCAGCATGAAGCCGCCCAGGGAGACGCCGACGGTTACTGCCAGCGCCACGCCCGCTACGGTGAGCCCGGTCCGTACCGGTCGCCGGCGGAGGTTGCGGGTAGCCAGACTAAAGTAGCGGCGAATAATGAATGGGTCTTGTTGTGCGTTGTTTGTTTGGACGTTCATATCGGCCTCCTAG
>CAIYVZ010000157.1 GCA_903929755.1 uncultured Acidobacteriia bacterium | reverse complement strand
GTTTGCTGATCCCGCGCTTGCCCGTCAGGACATCCGACGCCACGCTGCTGGAGCCGAACACAGGAATCAGGTCCCGCTGGCGAAGGCCGCGATCCTCCATAAGGGACTTGAGCGCATCCAGCGGAGCGGCGGACCCAAGATCGTAACGCGCTTCGAAGCGCGGGGTTGGAATTGTAAGCCGAGCACGGTCAGAAGTTCGGCCAGGCTTTCCTCTTCAGCGGTTTTCGAAGGCAGCGAGTCCAAACGTTCGAGTTCCGCGATCATGCGCTCGTTTTCGCCGTCGGTTTCGATCACCCGGGGTCGTCCGAGGAGACGCGCGTGGGCCAGGAGCCCGGCATAAGCGATATCGTCGATTACAGCCATTTCATCCAACCCTTTCTGTCGAACTCGGCGTGCGTGAGAACTTCTTTAACGTAGACGCGCTGAGCCAGGAATTCCACCCGGACGACGAGGCGGTAGTGGCCAGGTTACTCGCCTGCGGTCACGCCCTCACCAGCAATCTCGGCACCCGCGATACCAGCCCGTCTCGCCCGCCGAATCAGCTTGCGGTCAAACGAGACGAAGGCCGCGCCGCTCGGTCTGCTGCAAAAATGGAGAGCGTCTGCAAACTCCATGCCCTTGTCCACCAGGCCAAGCGCGGCCATCACCCCGTCTTCGTCTTCCATGGTTACCGCACTCAGGCTCAGCACCTGCCGGAACGCATGTGAAATCGTCCCCTCGTCAAAATCGTAGACTTTGCCGAGAACCCATGCCGTCTCCAGCAGCACTGTCTTCGCGATCCACACCCGCTCCCGGAAAACCGCCTGCGCCGCTGCGGACTGCCTGGCATCATCCGCCGTCAGCAGTCGCACCAGGATATTAGTATCGACCGCTTTCATGCCGCTGCCGCACCCCCCGCGCCACCGCCTCATCCATCTCGCGCAGTGATTTCGGACGACCCTTATACTTCAGCAGCCCCGCGACATCTTCCAGCCTGGTTTCCGGCAACGGCCGAACCGGCCGCAGCAACACGCCTTCAGCCGTATCCTCAACACGAAATTCCATCCCCGGCGTCAATGCCCGGGCCGTTCGGATACTGAGCGGAAGAACAATCTGCCCCCGTGTGGAGAGCCTCGTGGTTTCCATGGTAAGACCTCGGTAAGATTATCTCACGAATCGCTCCCGGCAAAAACAAGGTGCAGCCGTCCAGCATGCGCGTGCCTTCTTCCGAAGTCACAACGAACGCACCAAACCATTCCGCTTGCGGAAGGAGACTTCAAGGGTACGCACCGAACCTCTTTCACGCTGCGCTGAAGTCCTTAAGAACGACAACCAGGCTGTGGAACGAAAAATCCGGCAGGCTGACGGCAATTATCTTCCCAGGGCCACATCAATTCCCGCCAATATCAATTGGACCCGTGCGCCCGAGACTCTCCCCACACACTCCGTCAGCAGTTCCCGGTCAACCGTAAGAATCTGCGACACATTGGCCACCGAGTCCTTCTCAAGACCTGTCACCTTCGAGGCCAACACAACATTACCCGGCGCGCTCGCCCACTTCAAATTGCTGGTCAGCGGGACACAGATCGCGGTCCCGATTCGGCTCTGATTGAGCGCATCTCCCTGCACAATCACAACGGGCCGCCGGAAACCCGGCCCCGAGCCCGTCGGCGAGGGAAGCTCGGCCCACCAGATGTCACCCTGCGAGATCACCATTCAACCCGTTCCAGTGTGCTCCGCGCAGCCACGGAGACGAACGCATCAGCAGCGTCGTCAACTCCCACCCGCTCCAGCGCCGAGTTCATGGCTTCAGTCACCGCATCGCCCGAGTGGCGCGCGACATATTCACGAACAGCCGCGCTGTAAATGTCACTTCTGGATCGCTTCGTTCTGTGGGCAAGCCGTTCCGCACCGGCGAACACGTCATCGGGAATGGAGATGGCGGTCTTCATACCAAAAGTATAACCCGGTCGTGCGCGTGCTTTTCCACTTCTGCTTTCAGTTGTGAAAAAATGCAGGGCTCGTCCGTTGCTGCCGAAAACGCGCTTCTTGCTGCGGGTCGAGCGCCTGACCGCCCGTGCTTTTTACGAGATCGAAGCCACGCGGCAAGCGTGGTCGGCGCGACGCGTAGAGAACCTTCCAAAGGCACCACCAAAGAAGGGCCAGCAAGGACTCTTCGAAGAGGACCCATTTGGCGAGGTATCGGCGGGATGACGGGCAAACGCATAGTTGTTCCGCCGCAGTCGCCGCTTTCCGGTGAACTGTATGGTCGAGTTTGCCGGATTCTCGAATCGGCCCGCACCAGCGTCGCTCGGTCCGTAAACACCGCCCACGTAGTCGCGAACTGGCTGGTGGGTCACGAGATTGTCGAAGAGGAACAGCAGGGCAGGGAACGCGCCGGGTATTCCGAGCGGCTTGTTGCCATGCTTTCCGAACGTCTCTGTGCGGATTACGGTACGGGCTACTCAGCCCAAAATCTTGCCTGCATGCGGCAGTTCTACCTGGCCTATCCGAACCTCTTATCAGAAACCGACATTTTCCACGCACTGCGTGGAAAATTGGAGACGTGGCAGCCGGGACAACTCCATCCCGGTCTCTCCTGGACCCACTACCGCACCTTGCTGCGGGTCGAGCGCCTGACCGCCCGTGCTTTTTACGAGATCGAAGCCGCACGGCAAGCGTGGTCGGCGCGTGAACTGGAACGCCAGATCAACACTCTATTGTTCGAGCGCCTGGCAAAGAGCCGTGACAAAAAAGGCGTCCTCGAACTCGCCACCCAGGGGCACCTTGTATCGTCCCCTGTGGACGTTTTCAAAGATCCCATGGTGATCGAATTCCTGGGCCTGCCCGAGTCTGTCCGGCTCGTCGAGTCAACCCTGGAAAACGCCCTGATTGGGAACCTGCAGCCCTTCCTGCTGGAACTCGGCAAAGGCTTCACCTTCGTCGGCAGGCAATACCGGGTGAGCATCAACAACACCCATTACGGAGTGGATCTGGTCTTCTACCACCGCATCCTGCGCTGCTTCGTGCTCATCGACCTCAAGCTGGGCGAGGTGCAGCACCACGACATCGGCCAGATGAACCTCTACCTCGGCTACTTCCCCAAC
>CAIYVZ010000156.1 GCA_903929755.1 uncultured Acidobacteriia bacterium | reverse complement strand
GGCAATAACGTCAAAGTCAAAACCGGCGGGGCGGCGGCTGACGCCGCCTCCCACCCTGGTTTGGCCCCGTAGTCAGCGCTCAGGGTGCATCCCGGCAGAGCCTTATCCGCTGCTCCGGTCAGAGCCAGAGTAGTCAGTCCAACGGAAGTTCGTCAAGGTTGTAGTTGTCGTTGATGGGGAGAAATAATTGTCGTTGATGGGTAAAAATAGTTGACGCCAGACAGGACTTGGAATTCCGCCGCCTAACTGGCCCGTCACGGCGTGGGGAGACGTGGCGATTGCTCGCGATTTTCGGTCGCGGAGGATGATCGAGGCTTCTGGCCGGATGGTCGTGAAGCATCTCAGACCTCCAGTCCCTTCACCGCCCGCTGATACCCCGGCTGGACGCTCGCCAGCGACAGATGCTGGTAGACCTCCAGACTCTTCTTGCTGGCGTGGCCGCTGATGAGTTGAATCTGGGAATCCGGCATTCCTTGCGCTGTCAGCCAAGTGAGCATCTGGTGGCGTAGCAGGTGCGGGTGGATTCGATCCGGGAGATCTGCCGCCTCGGCATACTCGGCAACGATCTGCTGAACTCGGCGCGTGGTGTATTTCGTCCGCTGCCGGGATTCGAACAGGAAACGATTCTCCGGGTTCGCCGCAAGGTGAGATTGCAGGACGAGGCGGAATGATTCCGGGTAGAGGATGTATCGGTCTTTCCCTCCCTTCGCTTGCTCGATGAAGATCTTGCAGGCGTCGAGGTCAATCTGTTCAACCCGGATGCCGACCAGCTCCGAGACGCGGATCGCGGTGTAGAACAGCAGCTTCAGCATGATTTCGTGTTGGAGATTGCCACCCTGCCGGATGGCGTCGAAGAACTTCGCCAGACTGGCCTCGGGCAGGACGTGCGGCAACCGGCGGGATCGCGGCGGGCGGCGGAGCCCCAATTCCTTCCTTACGTCGGCGGAGAGGCGGCGGAACCCTTCGTAGTCCAACCGCTCCCGCCGGACAAGGTTGGCGACGGCGCGAACCAATTTCGCATGTTCGTTCGGGCTGGCGAAATGTTGCGGGTTTTCACCCTCGCCGGAGCCGGATATGGGCGGGTTTCCTTCCTCGGACTTCGCCTTCTGCCCCTTATGCGAAATTGGCAGACGCAGGCTCGCCGGAATCAGAAGACGGGAGACTGCGTGGATTGAGGGTTGGTCCTCGTCAGGCTCCGACGTGCCGAGTCGGTTGTGACGGACTTTCCCCGGCTGATACTCCGTTACGAGAGCCTTGGGCTGTATCTGCCGCTGTTTTCGTGAGGGCCAAGGGCCTCGTATTCGGTCCTTTTGCCGTACTTTGTCGAGTTCAAGTTTCTGCTCCATTTCTGCTCCATTAACAGGAGTCTTTGAAACAGGCCGTTGAAAATAGGGGACTTGCTATCGCTTCAAGTTGACGCCATAGACGCTAAAGTCTCTATTTTCGATCTACCGTCGATTTCCCAAGCTGAACGTCGCGGGTTCGATCCCCGTCTCCCGCTCCAGCCATAACAGTTCCTTCGGAGCCCTCAGGCCTTGGCGGCGAGGCGGATTTCGTCCTCAATTTCGTAGACCTTGTCTTCGATGTTGCGCGTCAACTTGCCAGCGGCTTTGGCGGCGTCGAGTTTGGCGCGGGCTTGGGCGAGTTTCTTTTCGAGCGGCGACTGCGGGCCGGGTTTGGAGGGTGCCACGACGGCGGAAGCGGCGGATTTCGATGTGCCTTTTTTGCCCTTCGCAGCGGCGGCTTTGAAGCGGAAGGCGGTGATGGAGGCGGGGGGCTTGAGGGCGGCACCGAAGTCCTGATGGTAGTCCTGCGCGATCTGCGCGGCTTCGGTGAGCAGGTCGCGGAAGCGCGTTTCCATGGCCTGTTTAGCCTGCGCACGCAGGGCGTGGCCCTGCTGTTTCCACTTCTGGTATTCGGCGATTACGGTGTCCATAGGCAAGAAAAGTGCTGAAAGACGATTGTACAGGCACGGACCGCGGTATTAGCCGCGTCCGCTGTCAAGCACGGTTTTGCGTCAGAGCGACGCTCGCTCAGCGCTGCGTCGCCCCCCGCAGGCTTCACAAGACAGGAACTGCAAACTCCCTGCCCCCGTTCCTCTGCCGGGCAACAGAATGAGATTTCGCACCTTCTGATCCCGCGCGCAAATTGCCCTCGACAAAGCACCCTGGACGGGTCGAAGGGCGACAACGCAAACAGCCAGGTGAATGAATGTAGGGCTTGTGGCGGGCGTGGATTCCGCTGACCGAAGCTTCGTTGCTTCCGGGGCCTTCGTCTTATATACTTTCTGGCTGACGCGAGCCCGTGGTCCAGCGGCTATGCGCAGTAGCGCCGCGTGACACTTGCACCTGCGGAAAATGAACTGGGAGAAGAAGCATGAACTTGTCAGGATTCACAATTGCAGCCGGGTTTGTATCCGGCGGTGCATGTCAACACTTTTGAGACACCAGGAAGCATAGATTACTGAGTTTTAATCTCTGAGGGTACTTGTAGTGGTTTATTGATCCAGACCTCCTGAGGGGCTGGCAGCGGTTGTGGTGGTTTGCGAACGAAGCGTTCCG
>CAIYVZ010000155.1 GCA_903929755.1 uncultured Acidobacteriia bacterium | reverse complement strand
ATTTTCCGGGCGTTCCGCGGATAGGGCTTCGGCCTGTCAATCGGCCAGAGTTCGATTGCGATCACTGGACGAATCCCTTCGCCGTTTTAGGCGCACGCGGCTGCATCAGAATCTTCATCAGGTCGTCTTCGGCGGGGTCGGTCCGTTCAATCGAGAGGCGTGTCCGGCTGACCGGGCTGAGCCCGAACTCGCTGCAGAAGGAACGCAGCAGCGACCACGCATCATTGCCCATCGCAACTGCCGGATGCGGACGCACATCTACAACCACCAACTGGCCCGTCTTCGGATCGGTAGCGCGTTTCGCGATCAACCGGCCCTGCTTCTGGATCGTTTCGTAGGAATTGACGGCAGCTTCGTACGCCACGCAGGCGCCTTCCAGCATCTGGGCATCCGGACGCCGGTCGAGGCTCATCGCCATCAGTTCTTCGCGCCAGAAGTTCCAGGCGGCGCGAGCCCGGCCCCGAAGGTGCTTCGGGCACGTCGGCAACCCGCGAGCCGCTTTTGGCTCACGGGCGATCTGTGCGGCCAGCTTTCGGGCACCAACCTTTCTGGTATCGCCTTCAACCAGCTTCCGGCCCGCCGGTTTCGGCTTGCGGCCCTTCACGGTATCGCCCTCGTCTTCTGCACAAACTGTTCGTGCACAAACTGCCGCGTGCCGTCGCAGTTCGCGCGCTCCGAAGGGCTTTCCGCAATGGCGACAATCACTTAGCTTGGGTGGTCTGCCGCCGGGGTGGGGCATGTTCGGTCAGATTCCAATTTCGCGGATTTTTGCACGAAGGGGCGCACCGGTCCCGTGACCAAAAGCTGTAGGTATTCGACCCGCCCTACCCCCTTTGTTTCTCGCGCTTCGTCTTCCGGTTATGGCACCGGTCGCATAGGGTCTGGAGATTATCCAGCACCAACCTCAGGTCGGGCCTTACCGCTATCGGGATCCTATGGTCGGCGTGTAAGTGCCGCTCGCCGCTATTGAGTCGCTGCCGCAGTTCGTGCAGCACATTCTCAACAGGCGGGTCACCCAGTTCGAACCGCCGGCAGTCCGCCACGATGTCCGGTTCCCAGCCGCATTTCACACACCGCCAGGCATCGCGCTGGAAGCACAGTTGCCGCAGCTTCCGATGGTCGGCGTCGTAGCCGCGTTCGGCTGACGTTCCTCGCTGCCTGTCCTCCTTGCGCCGATGCCCGGGACAGTACGAGCCCTCGTCGCAGAGAACCCTGCACCCGGGCGAACTGCAGGGCCGCTTGGGTGCGCTCGCCATCAGGGCGTCGCGTTGTGGTTCCGGATCTCCGCAGCCAGCACGTCGATCCGGTTGTGGATGTTCTCGTCGCGAAGCTTACACTCGGTCGTTCGGACGTAGGTTCCGTTGATCCTGAGGATGATTCGGTTTTCCAGTTCCGCCAGCTCCTTGCGGACCTCTGCAAGGAGCGCGCGGTTCTGGAGCCCGACGTACGCACCGATCAGCCCGGAGATGAGGCCGGCAGCCGGGATGATGATTCTCAGTATTTGTTCGTCCATGGCTGTCCCTCAAGGATTCGTAGCTCTGCCGACCAGTCGGCCAGAGCGAGGCAGAGACCCTGCAGATCGGGGTTGCCGCCGCGGATCTCTGCTTCGATCGCCACCAGTTCCCGGTGGCACCGCGAGATTCAGGCGGCTTTGGAAGCTGCGGCGGTCTTGGCGAACAGGCCGAGTTCGTTGTGCGCGTTGACGATATTTGCAATCATCGGCACAACGACCGCGACCAGTTTGTCCCACGAGAAGGACTGCGACAGTTCGGTCGAGCCTTCATAAGCCTGCTGGACGACGTTCAGGACCAGATCGAGTTTCTTTTGCCCCTGGCCAGGCAACGGGACGGACTCCTCAACAGCTTTGACGGCGCCGAGGACGACGGGAAACAGCTTCAGGATGGTAAGGAATTTGTTCATGCGTTTGATCTCCGTTTGAAAGATTGTGGGGCGGGAGTGCCGCCCCGGTTTGAGGTGGAAGGCGATTCACTGCGCCGGCGCGGGTGCCGGTGGAGCGGGAGCCGGAGGAGCCAACGCAACGCTGATTGCCAGCGCGGCATCCGACAACTCCTTCGCGGCCTGTCCGGTTTGCACGTTGTCAGTCGTGATGGCCGTCAGTTGCTTGCTGAGTGCATCCGCCGTTGCCAGTTGGTTCTGCACTGCGGCATCGACCTTTGCCTGAGCAGCAACGATGGCGGCCTTTGCGTCAGCATCGGTCTGCTGCAGGCCATTGAGCGTGTTGGTGTCGGAGGCTGTCTGCGTGAGAGTGCCTTCGAATTTCGTGATCGCCGCGTTCAGTGCGGAGATGAGATCGGGATTCATGGGTTGGTTTCTTTCCTTTCAGCTGTCGGGATTTTGCTATCGGATTCACTGCAAGAACGGGTCACCGGTTTCTTCACGGCTGGGAGAACTGTTCCTCGCTGGGTGAACGCGCCGCGTGCCCAGGCAACGAAGCGTCCGCCTTTGGGCTTTCGTCGGGCTCTCATGGCACGAGACAATCTGTCAGCACTTGCAGGAAAGCGCCACGGGTGCTGACTACCGTGCCATCTTCATCGCGCTGATCGAGCCGCCGCAGGGTCCAACAGCGGCCGTTTTCGAGATTCTGCAAACTGCTGTACTTCGTGCCCGCTGGAGCCTGCGCGATGACGGGGTTACTACCGTCTTCCGCGATTTGCCAGATCGCCCGCAGATGACCCTTGCGCCCGTAGGAAGGCTTAACGAAGCCCCGTTTGATCAGGCTGTTGGCAGCCTCCAGAGTGCGGAAGCCGAGCGAACGTCCATCGGGCGTATAGCAGGGGATTTGATCGGTGTTTTTCATTCAGGCACACTTCGGACGTCGAAGTGATGGGAAGGAGTTTTATGAGAGTCCCGTCTCTCGATTAATCTGTGGGGTGCTCTTTCGGGCTGCTGCGCTTTGCGCTCGCCTGCCGAACCGAGTTTTCAAGTGCTGATGCCCGGCGAGTGCTAAATCGCTTCTCGCCGTTCGATTACTATATACGCCGGTAGGGACACTTTCATGCGGGTCGTCGCCCAGAATATTTTCCTGCGGGCTTAATTCGCCGGGCGACGTTGACGATTTGCTGGAACAACTGGATCCGGCAACGGCGGCCGGTAGCCGATGGGGTCGATCCGGCCAAGCGCCTCACGGAGTGCTGGCTCCCCGAACGTGTCCAGCGCCCTGGCCTGAACGGCATAGAAGGCGCTGCGCAGTTCCTCGAAAGCATCGGCGGCCACTCGACCGGACGCGACGGCGGCGCTGACGGTGAGTACCCGGCACCGCAACCAGGCGAAGTATTCCGGATCCAGCCGGCGAAAGCATCGATTATCGATCTGGCAGTCCCGCGCAATGAACGAGGGGTCACGCGGCCACCACATTTTCAGGTCCGTCGAGACCCAAACTGTTTCAATCGGGGTACATTTTGCGGGGACCTGCGGGGACTCTGCGGGGACTGAATTTGGAGAGTCCCCGCACCTTAACTTATTGCTGTTCAGTGGCATAGAAGGATTTGCGGGGACTGCGGGGACTCTTTTCTACCTTTCGCGCATATGGATAATTGCAACGCACATGAAAAAGGGACATCGCATGGTGTGCGCACTACGCGCGCATAGAGAGCCCGACCCCGGTTTTCAGTCCCCGCAGTCCCCGCAAATCCAGCTAAACGATTGATGGGAAGTGGGTTAACCTGCGGGGACTCGATTTTTGAGTCCCCGCAAAAGTGCGGGGACTGCGGGGACTCGACCCTACGCATCGGCCACCACTTTCCATCTGGCGACCTTGCTGTGGGTGTCTCCGGTGCAGCGCTCCACCCGGATCTGACGTTTGCCGAAACGTCGTCCGCGACGCTGATTGAAGGCGACGCCGAGCCGCTGCTTGAACGGACCTTCGCGGTCCATCGAGCGCGTCAGATCAATTGGTAACACATTCCGCAGTTCCTCGGCGCGCTCGGTCAGCACCGATTGTCGGATCAGTTCCTGGTACGTTTTCTCGTTCAGGCGCTCCCAGAATTCGGCAATCGTGAAGGGCGACGCATGGAAGGCATCTTCCACTGTGTCGAGAAACGTTTCCCAGTCGGAGCGCTCGACGTCGGACTGTTCGAATAGCTTGTCGCTGTTGCCGAGAAACCCTTCCACCTGGGCGTACTGTAGAATCCCCGAGACGACTTCGGTCCATCGCTCGAAGCTGCCGACAGGCGGCACCGACGATTTCGGCTGACCCGCCGCGAACCATGCCCGCGCCAGCGTCAGCAACGCGATCAGCAGATCTCGCCGGCGCGACAACACGTAGTCCTTGAGCCGATCGTGTTTGAAGCCGGTGCGCCGGAAGGGATCCGAACACCCGGCGTCCATGCGGACCCAGTAGCACCGGCGTCCCATGTCGCCGGCGACCTGCAGATTATTACCTGTGGCGATCCATGAACACCGGACTGGCACCGATACGGTCTGCGATTTTCCCAGCAGCCGGTCGCGATGCGTTTCGCTCGTGATGACTTTGCAGAGTTCGCCCCAATCGACCGTGGCCGTGACGTTGTCGATAATCGCGAGCGGCCGGGCTTCGATCAGAATGCTGGTCAGTTGCTTGCGCCATTCCTCGGGCTCGGTGGGGGCCGACATGAGCTCCGCGGCGCGACCGGTGAGAATCAGCGAGATGACTTCCGCGAGCAGCGTCTTGCCAGTGCCCTGCGTGGTGGCGTCGAACAAAGCCAACGGCACCGGCCCGCTGATGATATGGCGGCATACGGAGGTGACCATCGCGCCCACGGCATTGGCGTAACTCGCCTGATCCACGAAGGGGAAATCCCCGATCGCGTCCCGGATGGTGTCGAGAGCAACCTCGATATGGTCGCGGCAGGGCTGATCCGGTACATCGATGTCCTCGAGGCCGGCGGAGGGGACGAGAAAGAGGCGACTGGCGGCGTCATATCCGGGCGTCGCGAGAATCGTTCCGTCCGGACGAAGTGTGGGAGCTTCAACCACCTGTTCGAGAACCGGAAAGCCCCAGGTCGACGGATTGCGTGATTGAATGTTCCTGACCGCGTCGAATGGTGGCGGCACTTCTTTGCGGACGCCGCGGCCGGACAGTTCATAGAAATCCGCGGACAGGGCGAGATAGTGCTGGAGCTTGGTGTCGTCGAGATCGGCGATGAAAGGGCGGCCGAGTTCAGTGGCCTCTATGCAGGCGATCCGGCTGGCGCGAACGAACAGTTTCGGCGGGTCGTTTGAGGACTGCAAAGACTCGAATGCCTCACGGCAGATCGTGCGAAAGGGACGGTCATTGCTCTGAATCTGAGGCAGATCCGTTGAGGTCATGCCCGCCGGCGTGTGATCTGGCGCTTGGGGTGAATCCACCGCGCTGCTGGCCGTCACGTGGCCGCCGATGATCGGTGCCTCAGTGATCGCCTGCTCGATGGTTTCCCGCGTCGCTCCCGCAGCGATCCAGTCGGACGCATCCTTGCCAGTCGGCACTCTTACGATCCGCAATTCCTTCACGCGATGGCGGATGGCCTGCACCACGATCTCGGCGTGTTTCTCCCCGGGCGTGTCATTGTCAGGCAGGATGGCGACGCGTTTCCCTTCGAGGCTCTCGGTGTAATTCTTGAGCCACTTGCCGGGGTGATTGCAGGCGCCGCCCGGATTGCAGGTTGCAACGAAGCCGAGCTTCTCCAGATTCTCGACGTCTTTTTCGCCTTCGACGAGCAGGATGCTATCGGTGGCCCTTACGTTGGGCAGGCGGTACAGCACCCGGGATACGCCTTTGATGTTGTACTCCCAGCTGATCCCCGCGCTCGTGCCATCCAGTTTCACCACGCGGCGGCGCTGGCGAAATGTCTTCGGCTCGTAGCGAACCACCTGAAACAGGAACTCGCCCTTCGCGTCGGCGTAATCATAGGTCGCAATCTCCCGCAGTTTGGCGGGGCCGCCCAACGGGCGTCCGACGATCGCGAACACTTCGTTACGACATTCTTTCCAGTCCCGATGGGTGAGCTCCTGTTCGAGTTGCAGAATGTTCCAGCCGCGGCCGCATTGCGAATGGCAGAAAGCGAGACCGGTTTCCGGATTGACGGCGAAGTTCTCGTCGTCGCCCTGGTGTGCCGGGCAGGGACCGCGCCACTCGGGGCCCGTTTGCCGGACGGCGGGCGTTCGCGTCCGGTAATAACTGGCCACCTCGGACAGATTGAAGTCGAGAGCTTTCATTGCGCCTTCCCGGTTGCGCCCACCAGGTCATTCAGGAGGAACGACAGAAATGTGTTCCGTTTATCAACCTGCTGCTTGCCGGCGCAGTTCTCGATTCCCCATTTGTCGCCGAGCAGGATGACTGACTTCCGGGCGCGAGTCACGGCGGTGTACAGCAGGTTCCGGTGATGCATAAACGAATGCGCCTTGTGCGCGACAACGATGGCGCAGGGAAACTCGGAACCCTGCATCTTGTGGATCGACGTGGCGTAAGCGAGTTGCAGGTTGTACGCTTTGGGGCTGTCTCTGGGGATGGTGACAACGTGCCCGTCGAAATCGACTGCAAGCCCCGCCTTCGGATCGTTGTCAATAACGAAGCCCAGCGCCCCGTTCATCACGCCGAGGTCGTAATCGTTTTTCGTCTGGATGACTTTGTCGCGCGGCAAAAGTTCAGGACGGTGACCGTGCGCAACACCGGGCGCATCCACACCGAACAGCTTTCGCTGCACCAGACGCTGCAGAACGGTATTCAGTTCGACGGTGCCGAGCGCCCCCTTGTGGGTCGGCGTCAGTACCTGAACATCCTGCAGAAGGTCAAACCCGAGACGCTCTGTCAGCACCTCGCTAAACAGCTTTTCGAGGAACATCCGAACGTGTTCCTGGTCCGTGAAGTTGTTGACCACGTACCACGGGCGATAGCCAGCAACCTTTTCATCGCAGGTCGGACGGACGTCGCCATTGAGGATTGCGGTCGAGTTCTCTTTGAGCACGCCCGCCTGACGGATCACCTTCGTCAGTACGGTTGTCGGGATCGCGTTCGACCGGACCAGATCCCGCAGAACGTTGCCCGGACCCACCGGCGGCAACTGGTTGTGATCGCCGACAAGCAGCACCGCTGTACGCGAAAGATCGACGGCGCGAAACAGCCGATACATAAGCGGCACATCCACCATCGAGACTTCGTCAACCACCAGAAAGTGCGTGTCGATTTTGTCGTCCGGCCCCTTCGCGTAAGCCCGCCCATTGAACCCGAGCAGCCTGTGGACTGTTTTCGCCGGACGCGCCACGGACTGCTCCAGACGGCGGGCGGCTTTCCCCGTCGGCGCGACCAATTCAAAGCTGAGGCCCGCGGCTTCGCACGCGGCGACCACGGCTTTCACCGTGAAGGTTTTGCCGCTGCCCGCGCCGCCAGTCATCAGGGAAACGGAATAGTCCAGGGCATTTTGCACTGCTTCCCGCTGCTCGGTATTCAACGCTCCGAAGAAGGCTTCCGTCGGGTCCGCTCTTTCCGCATGCGGATTCTGGTTCCATGCCCGGTCAAAGATCTCAGCCAGGAATTCCTCCATTCGATGAACCTCGGGATCGGCGACGACGATGCGCTCATGCGGACAACAAACCAAATGTTCGTCCCCGATCAGCCCCTCCAGTTCCCGTTCGATCAACTCGCGGCTGTCGAGGTTGTCCAGCACCAGCAAAGTATTGGCGCGGTCGAGAAGATCCTCGTATTCGACCCAGCAGTCGCCGTCATCGAGAGCGGCCTGAATCGTATACAGGATTCCGGCCTGGAGCCGTGAGGGTAGTTCCTTTGCGACGCCCAGTTTCCGCGCGATCTTGTCCACGCGCTTGAAACCGAACCCGGGGACCTCCCTGATCAGGAGGTACGGATCCTCGTGCAGGATCGAAACCACATCGTTCCCGAACTTCTCGACCAACATAGTGATTTGGAAGTGAGTCAGGCCATACGAAGCCAGATGCGTCATGGCACCGTTGAGAACGCTCGCCTCGATCCAGATACGCCGAAGTTCCCTGACCGCGTCGATTCCAACCTTCGCAGTCCGGGCGACCAGTTGTGGATCTTCGCGAATCACCCGGTCGAACCGCAACCCGAAGGTATCCGCGATCAGTTTCGCCTTCGCTGGCCCGATGCCGTGAATGTCCGGGTGATTGGCGAGATAGTTCGCGAGGCCTGTCGGTTCGAGGGCAACCTGCGAATCAATCGACTCGGCCGCGAACTGCGTTCCGTATTTTGGGTGGTCTTCCCAGCGGCCGCGTAGTGTGACCGGCTCATTCTCCCGGACAAAGACCTTGCCGGCGAAGCGGACGAAAGCTCCGTCGCCATCCCGCAGCCGTCCCGCGCAGAAGTTGGCGCCGGCGTGAAAGACGGCCTGCACGACCCCGGAGACCACCGCCGTTTTGGGCACTACGCCGACTTTTGCCAATGAACGCTCCTCTCGGCGGCGCGCAACAGGTAACTCTCCACGAACCGGCAGGTGATCTGCCGGCTGGAACAGAAGAAGACAGGCACGCCGAAATCGACCGAGATCGCAATGGCACTGCCGAGGACCGCGTTTGGATGCGCTTCGCCGCGATACCGGCCCGCGACCACATCCGCGATGTTGGCTTCGACCACAATGCAGGCGCGGGTGTAGGTCTCGAGGCGCTGCAGTTCCCGGTAGAACCGCCCCCGCGCATGCATCACGGTGCCAACAAAGTCATCCAGAGTTTTGCGTTCCACTGCGACGGTCTGCTCAAGGCCAGCCACCGAGTAGTCGCCAGCCGGCAACGCCCGGCGAACCGCTGTAACCAGGTCCGGGTTGAACCCGAGCGGTTCCTGCTCGCGCGTGTCAACGATGACCGTGACGGGCCCGGCATTAGAAAGGAATGAGGGCATCTCCCGCCTCCCGCTGGTAGCGATTGGCGCCGGCGGCGGTTTCGATGCGCCGGTTGAAGTAGATGTTCTCGTTGTCGCCTTTGGTCTTCTTTGTGACCTCCAGCTTGATGTCGAGCAGCTTTTCCAACTGCTTCGGCAGGTCGGAGAGCTTCCCGAGATCGAGCCCGCAGAGGTGCAGGTCGGTCTTCACGTACTTCAGCGTGTTGGCGGTGAAGACGCTGTTGCGCCACAGGAAGCGGTTCACGAAGGTGGGCGCCAGGATGCGCAGTGTCCACTTCAACATCGGGTTGCCGGTCGAAGATTCAGTTAGCTCCACCTTCTCGACCGACACCTGATACTTGCCGTCCGGAATCGTGTCGAAGTCGTCCCGCTCGGTAGCCGCTTCGGTCCTGTACATGTCGTCAAACTGCGCTAAATCGATTGATTTGCTCACGTCTTGTCTCCTTGTTGTTGGAATCGCTATTTGTTGGGCGCCGCGGGAGCGGCAGGTTTGCCCGCGGTCACAGGCTTTGCGGCCGACTTCGCGCTGGTTGCCGCGTTGAAGGCTTCGACGAAACTGGCGAAGTCGAGATCGAGCGTTTCCGGCAGGCGTCCGGTGCGGTCACCAGCTTCGTAGTAAATGCTCGGCTTCGTTCGGATCACCCGGCGGACGCGGGGTTCATTGTTCTCGTCGGGCTGGATCTCGAGATCGCAGAACAGCACCATGTCGGCCATGCCCAGCACGATTTTCCGCGCCTTGTCCGGCAGGGTCGGGACGACGCGCGTATACTTGCCGGTGCGCGAGTCCATTTCCATCTCTTTGGCGTGCGAGATCAGAAACAGCCCGCACGGTAGGAAGGCCAACTTCGTCAGCACCCGCTGGAATTCGTTATTGATGAGGGCATAACCCTTGCCGTAGCCGAGATCGGATTCATGCTCGACCTTGAACTTCCGCAGGATGTAATCAGTGCAGAACCGGTAGGCGTTATCGACCGTG
The DNA here is from genome assembly GCA_903929755.1 of uncultured Acidobacteriia bacterium. GTDB lineage: Bacteria > Acidobacteriota > Terriglobia > Bryobacterales > Bryobacteraceae > BOG-234. Next base: position 51,846 of record CAIYVZ010000155.1, on the reverse strand, counting down.
TCGATGATGACGGTTTTGAATGGATGTTTGCCCTCGCTGATTTCGGCGCAGGCGTTGAGCAGGTCGTCCCAGTTGAGGATGGGCACCTGGAACACGTCGAGGGCGTTCAGTCCAGGCTCAGTGGCCAGAAACAGCGCGCCCTCGGCCTGTGAGCAGAGGGTTGTCTTTCCAATCTTGGTCTGTCCGTACGCCAGTACGGTCAGATCGGCCAGACTATTCTTTGGTGCGGTTTTCGTCGTTGGTAGCAGAGGCATTCGTTTTGTCCTTTCAGAAAGCGGGTTCGTTGGCGGGCACGCGCAGTTCTTCGTGTGGCGCCGTTATCGTGTAGAAGTTCTCGATCACGTTCGGATTGCCATTGGAGCGGCAGACTGGGAAGTAGGTGCAGGGGCGGTTGTGGTGGAAACAGAACGCGGTGTTCTGGTAGAAGACCTTACGGTTGCGGGCGTCGAGAAACGCTTTGCTCAGTTCCCAGAGTTCCGCCCGCAGAACATCAAACCGGTCCCGAGAGAGATAGAGCTTTTCCCGGTGGAACATCTCAGGGTTGGCGTATTTCTGCGCCAGGCGTGCCTGGAATTCCTCGTCGGTCTCCGGCATCTTCCGCTTCGCCGTGCTCTTGCCGGTCTTCGACTTCTCGATCAGTTCGGCGCGGCGTTCGAGATACTCCTCCTCGGTCTCGCCCTTGCTCTGCTGGAGCCGGGCCTTCCCGAGCACGTTGTAGATGACGCCAGTGATGGGGATGCCCAGCGCCTGCTCGACGTAGTGCGAATAGATGGTGATCTGGAAATCCGTCCAGAGCCGCTCGAGGTAATCGCCATCGATGGTCGCTGCGGTTTTGTGTTCCAGGATGTAATGGGCGTCGCCGATCCGAACGATGCCATCGACCTTTCCGGCCAGGGTGAAACTGCGGGACGACGCGCCGGTTGCCGGATTGACGATGGGGCCTTCGAACGTCTTCTCGAGCGCAACGATCTCGAACTCTTCCCGCGGATAGCGCGCCGCGTAACCGGTCATCATGGCGCGAGCCAGATGCCAGTCGCGCTGTACGCTTTCGTCGGCGGCCCTGGCGGCACAGGCACGGTCGATGAGGGCGATGGCCGCATCGAAATCACGGTGCTGGTGCCACAACTGGAGGCAGTCGTGGATCAGCGCACCGAAGTACAGATTCGGGTCCTTGCCGTTCGGTGTCAGCCCGATGATGTAGCGGTACTCGGCAGCCTTCCGGCAATTCCGGAACAACGACAGCATGCTGTAGGTCGAGGTCATCCGGGGAGCGCTCATCGGCCACCCCCTTCGAAAACGCGGGGCCTGGCATTGGCCTCTCCGTTCGGCGCGAATCCGGCGTCGCTGAGGATTCGGCGCAATCGGAGGATCCGCCCTTGGATGGTGGAGGGAGGCAGGCCCATCTTTTGGCCCGCCTCCAGGCGCGAATATCCCTGCAGCAGCAGGAACAGCAAATACTCGTCCCGAAACTTGTGCGCCAACCCGACCCTGACCATGTCGATCTCGAATTCGCGAGCGCGAGCCTCGGAATCGACCAGCCGCGGCCCGGCTTCATCGAGCGGCAGATGAACTGGTGATCGACGGGCTGTTCGCACCAGGGTGGAAATCCGGCTGGCGATGACCCGCTCAATGAAGGTGCGGAGCGATGCGCGTCCCGGGTCGAATTGAGGGAGGGCGCGCCAGCACGCTGTCAGTCCCTCCTGCTCGAAATCCTCCCGGTCCGCGACGGGGATCGCGCCGCTTACCACCGCCGCCGTGGCGCGAACTTTGGCGGCGCGCACCGCAATCGGATAAGCCTGTTCGAAGGTCGCCTCAACCATTGCGGCCCCTCCCGGCCATCTCGATTTCCATCGAGAACGGCAGCCCGCTCTTTACTTCCAGGCACCGAATTTCGCCGGCATCAACGTCACGGATGTACTCGAACAGTTCCGCAACCTGTGGCTTCAGGTCGAAGTCCGCAGCGACGTTCTTTACGGTGCCGGGATCCTGAGCGCCGAACTTCACGCCACGTACCACCGTCGGCCATGGATCGAGCACGAGTTCGCCGCGTTCGATGCGGAGATACTCGAAGCGGCCGAAGCCAAGGTTCGTCATTGCCGCGACGAATGTGCGTTCGGTTGCGCAAAGGTCTCGCGTTGAAACGGGGCGGGTCATTGCGCCACCGCCATGGCTTCGCCGCCACCCTGGCGGCTCAGCAGCCACGCTTTCACTTCGGACGGAGCGTACCGGATCATGCCGCCGATCCGGTGGAAGCGCGGCCCGGTGCCTTCAGTTCGCCAGGTTCGGAGCGTGCCGAGAGAGACCTGGAGGGTCTCCGCCAGTTCCTTCTCTTCGAGTAGTTTTTCTAAGGGTTTGTCGGTCATTTCGCCTGTCCCTCACGCTTTGTGCGTGGTTGGTACAGGCCGATGATCCGACGAAGTTTGGTAGGCGAATCAAGGTGGGCGAGGTAGGCGAAAAAGGTAGGCGATTTCGCCTACCCTCGGATTCTCGCTTTGGGCCTCGAACGGAGCGTCTCTTCTATACGTTTGGATTTACTGGACTTATCGGCCAGCTTACCCTTGATCCATTTGTAAAAATCCGTCTTGTGGACTCCTGAGTCTTCGAAAATAATCTGATCGGTGCAGGAAAAATCGGTCTTGTACTTCTCAACCACAGCGTGTCGCTGTTCGACCGGAGTCGGCTCGAACTCGCGATCGTCGGCGCTCTCGAGAACCGCGAAGCGCCCGTCATCGGACAGCCCAACCCGATCTTCCAACGCAACGAACTCGCTTTGGCGCCGCGCGAGGTTCTCGCGCAACTCGACATTCAGGTGATTGCCGGTCGGGGCAATGGCCACAAACGGCGTTGGACACGAAAAGACCAGGTTCCGGAGCGCGGATTCAAAAGCCGCGTGGTGCGCGAACGCAAGCAGGAAGACCGGTTGATTGCGGGTAGCCCGGTTCGTCGATAGGCCCAGTTCCAGGACTCCGTCGGGCCGGGTGGTGTATGTACTGCCACTTCGTACGCCCAGCAGGTCTGCCATCCGGAGCAACAGACCTGGCAAATCGAGCGAGTAGGCGAGCGCGTCCCCGGGCGCCAGCGGCACCGTGTCGCAGAGTTTGTGAGGGTGACGGCAGATCGCGGCGAACATCCCGTCGCAGTAATCGATCACGCGGCGGGGGCAATCGTAGTCGCGGGGACGCGGGCACGGGTAGGCAGCGCCGATATCGTCTGTCGGCAGCAGGTGCCGGCGGATCAACGCGAAGTCAGGGCCGCAGAAGTGATCCCAGTAGGCCGGAATCGCGACGAGGCCGGGGACACTCTCAATTCCCAGCCATAGCCGACTCAGCTTTCGCATTTTGGGCCTCCGCAGTCAGAACAAACCCTCTGGCGCGCAGCCAGTCCTCGATCACCGATGCTTCTTCGCCGCGATTGTATCCGGACTTGTTGCCGGCCTTAATCGTGACGCTTCGGGGCTTCTTCTCGCCGTCGAGCCTGAACTTGAAAACTGCTTTCCGGATCTGCGGTTCCGTTTCGATGTTCCTCTGAATCATCGCCAGGGCATGAAACAGGCCCTCGGCGCGATGGATCTCGACGTGTTCGAAGGTGCCCGGCCACCAATACTCGACCTCCCGCAGGTTAACCGAATCCAACCCCGCGATGTCGCGGCAGTTCATCGCGGCGCGGCCGTCCCGCTTGAGCGGTTCGAGGGTATACTTTTCCGCGAAGACGAAAGTGTCATCTCCGCCGAAGACGTGGCGCCCAAACTGCACCAGGTACTCTTTCACGTCGGTGAACGTGGAAGCGTTGATCCGGAGTTCGTTGTGGACAACGTCGTAGATGACCAGGTCGGTTTTTTCCGGCCTGTAAAATGTGGCTGTCGATCTGGGGCCAACCCGGCTCTGCTTTCGTGTGCATTGCTGGCCATGTTCGACGAGGAACCGAACCTCGCCCGCGGAGTCGGCCCGCATGACGCGACATCCGATGCCTCGCTTCTTCGTCGCGAAGTAGATGTCGAGGGCCGCTTCCAGCTTAGACAGGTCCGTCGCCAGGTCTTCGATGGCGATGACGGTGGACGGGTCCGCTGCGATGAAGCTCTCGAAGGTCTTTCGTTTCTGGAAGAACTCCTCGTGCTGCTTTCTTTCGAGCGCCTCGGGATTCTTGAGCCAAATGATCGTGGCCAGATCCAGCGCCGTGGCTTCGCCGTCAACTTCAATCTGGTTCGCCGCCGCCAGCTCCAGCAGTTCATCGAAGCGGTGGTCTGCGCCGAGGCAGTCGATCACGTGCAGCATTTCGACCATGTCCCCCGGCATCTCTTCGTCGGGCTGGGCCAGAATCCCGCCGAGCGCGGCAACGTCGATGTCCTCGTCGCCCTCCGGAAACGAGAAGCCCTTAGCCTCGAAGAACGGGCGAAAAGGCTCGAGCAATGGGATGAGGTTCCTGGGGTGGATCGTCTTCAGCAGATCCGGTTGGGAAAAACTCTTCAATTTCAGCGCCATCTTGATACACCTCTATAAGATACAAAGTCTGAGGGGGACAGGCGGGAGCCGAGAATCAAGGGGGCGCGGGCTTGTCGGAACAGATTTAAAATTCAGGCTACCACGGCGAATATAAGGCGAACAAGATTTGCACAAGGCAACCCGGTGAAGAGCCAGCTACATCGAATTCTTGACAGACGGAGCCTGTGGATTTCAGGCTACCTGCTGCCGCGTGAATCCGTGACTGCCGACAACCAATCCGAGGCGCGCAGTTCCACCCTCGAGCGTCTAGATGGGAGAAGTCTAAAGCCAGAGCCAGTTTCAAATCTGAGTAGCCCTTTTGGGCGTTGCACTGCCGGGAAACAATTGAAGGACAAGGGTATGGATAAGATGGTGGTTTCTCGATGTGACACTAGAACAGTGGCAAACTCGCCTGCAGTCCCACTTCGCTGCGATGGCAAAGGAGCGATCTGCCACCGGCCATCCCGTCTTTGCTCTGGAGCATGGTCTCGATGACGCGGAGCGCCGAACCCTCGCGTCCGATGTTCGAGCATCCCTGCTGATTCGTCCCCCATCGGATGCCTATTGGCTCCCGTGGGTCGTATATGCCACGGAAGTGGGGTACACCTACGATGGTGAAGAATACTGGCAAACCTTCGAGGAGAGTACTCCGGGGTGGGCCACTTGTCGCTCGCGACCGCGTGACTGGCTGCGCGATCGATTCGTTCGTTTCCAGAAGTCCTACCATGGGCTGCAACCCAGCGGGCGGTGGGCATCTTGGTTTTCGATCATCGCCTGGCCAATTCAACACGCGGTACTGCCGGTCTACCTGCAGTACCACTTAGCCAAACTCCTGTATGAACTGCGCTACGAGTTCACGCCGCAACTATTGACCGACGCCGCAGCTTTAGGTCGGTATCTGCACGCGGAAAGCACACGATCCGTCAAGCGTTTGCAGGAATTCGCGGAAGAACATGCACTGATCGGTACTATCGCAACCGCTTTGCTGCTCAGCGGGGACGCACTCACAAATGTCTTCATTTTGCCCAAGACGCTGCATCGACTAATTGCGGATCTAGAAAAGGAACAGCGCGCAAGAGACTGGCTGCGAGTTGCGCAGGATCAAGCACGCAAGATCTCAGTCCGGGGAACAGTCGCCAAAGGAACGCCGACGACGAAGACTGCACCGACCACCAACACTATCTCAAAAGCCGATGTCCCGGACCTAGAGGGACGCATTCTGGTTGTGCGCGAAGCCGCCGAGTGGCGAGTGTACTTCGAAACGCCCGAATTAACAGGGCTTGTCGCGCGATTTCCCCAGTTTCGGTCCGTGCTCGCGAATAGTCGCTGTTCCGTTGGGGTTGGTGGCGGCCGCTGGCAGGCGCCGGGCTGGCTCCTTTATGGTCCGCATCGAGTTCCGCTAGCCGCGTGGCCCAAGCCTGGCGAGGTTATGATCTCTCTGGATAAGGGAGATTTGGCGCTAGCCTCACTTTTCCGGGCGGACTCCTTGTTGCGCCCCGGAACAACGTGGGTCTTTAGGGTTGGAACAGATGGGATCGGTTACGAAATCAGAAGCCTCGCGGTCAGAGCGGGCCAGCGATATCTCATCGCGAAGACTGCAGGCGAACTGCCAATTGAAAAGCCAGCAGTTGCGGTTAAAATGGGTTGTTCTGGCATCAAGGCGGCGCTCATTGATGTGCCTTCCTTCCTTGACCAACAAACCGCACGCTACCTTGAGCGTCTTGGTCTTAATGTCTGGCAAACCGTCCGCATATGGCCTGCCGGCCTCTCAGTTCCCGGATGGGATGGAGAGGGACGGGCTGAGTGGCTCGTAACGGATCAGATTCTTGTCGGCATCGCGGCCGACCAGCCAATCGGCAAAGCCCTTTTGAGCCTCGACGGCGGGTTTAGTCTGACAGCCACGCCCACTGAACAGTCGTCACCGATATTCGTTGCTCTTCCGCAACTCGATCTTGGAATCCACCAACTTAAGGTGCGAGTACAGAATGCCGGTTCAAATCCGGCAGAGCATAGTGGCGTGATGGAGATTTCCATCCGCTCGCCCCGAACCAGACCGGAAGCCTACAAGTCACTCTTTCGTGTCGCCGTCAGTCCTGAGCGAGTTTCCTTAGATGATTTCTGGCGTGGTGCCGCATCGATCGATATCTATGGACCAGAGAATCGCTCAGTCACACCGCGTATCGAATTGGCCGCCGCGTTCGGACTACCTGCACTTGCCACAAAGACGATGCCGGCGATGCGTATGCCCGTCTCAGCCGAGGCGTGGAGAGCCGCGTTCCGGGATCAGTGCAACGGCAATCCTGTCTTGGACAATCACTTCGATGAGGCCAAAGAATGTCGGCTCTACTTCGAGGCGGGCGATCTCGGTTCGTCCGTGGTCCGGCTTGAACACGACCGCCGCCCACTGCGTTGGAATGCCCAACGCACGAGCCAGGGATTTCGGTTGCGCCTCATAAACGAGGCCCTGGATGATGATGGCACATTTGTTGAGCTGTATCCGTATGACGAGCCTGATAAGGCGACTACACGGCCAGGCAAGGATTTCGCAACCTCTATAGCGACCCCACCTCCGAGTGGCTTGTTCTCTGCGCGGAATCAAATGGCTCGAGCAGGAATCATCACTCCACCCGCAATCATCCTAAAGGGACTTTCGAGCCTCGGTTTGAGGCCGAAACTCGCTGCTCGCCGGCCACAGGCAGACAAGATCGCGGAACTCGTGTGCATATACGAGCGATGGGCGAACGCACGGATCATCCATCACCCGCTAGCGTTTAGCTTCCGAACACGTGTGTTGTCAACAATCGACTCGGCCCTCATCGATCTAATATACCCAGAGACTAAAACGCTCGGCTCAACTGAGCAACCCGTCGACGAGGCAGGATTAGGGAGGCTGTGCAGTTCTATCAATGAGTACTCGATTCGCGCCATGCTACCAGCCATGCGATCGGAGGCTCTAAGAATGTCAACGCATGAGCGTCCCGCATACGTAGCGCGACGATTATTCCCTCTCCTCTCGCTGGGTATGCCAATCCCATCACCAGATCCGAACAATGCGCCGCAGTGGATTGCGGAATTCGCACTCCGCTTTGCAAGTGCACCCGAAGCGCTGCCGCCTTGGTCCAAAGATCGCCTGCAGGTTGGCCTTCAGTTTCTCGTGAGATACCACCAGATTGTTCGCGTAGCCCGTTACCTTGTGTTGGCCAGCGAGGTGGGCAACGGCGCGCGACCTCTATCAGCAGGACCATTGCGAGGCGGATGGGAATGGTCATGAGGCAATTGTCCATTGAGGGCGCGAAGCAGGTCGTGGTGCAGGCTGTCGGCTTCGATCCGCGCCGATATCAATTAGAAGGACCAGAAGTTCTGGCGGCACTTGTCCGAAGGGCGGTTAGCTTTCAGTCGCCATGCTCGGCGCGCTCACTGGCGCGTAGTGTGACGGATTCTCTTCGCGGACTGGTAGCAACCGAAGAGTTCGATTCACGAATCGACTCCATCGTGGACGAACTCCTTTCATACGGTGATCTCATTGAAGTCGAGAGAATGGCAGGTAGCGGACAGGTGGTGTATCCGGCACCACCGACGTTCGTCGTGTTGGGCAGCGGGCGAATCCTCTTACTAGGCGTCTGCCCCGAGTCGGTAGAGTGGCTGCCGCCGAGTTTGAGCGGCTCGCTAACCTACCGAGGTCATGTGCGTTCCCTCGCGTCCAGCATCGGCGCAAAAGCGCAGACACTTCTTAAGGAGGCCGGCTATTTCGAGGTGCCCTACGCACTGTGGCTGCAATCACCGAAACCTGCGACACCCGATCAGACATTTGCGAAATATGTCGGACTTCTGGCAGGAAGCGGGCTATCTAGTGAGCCGACGGGCATTACGATACTCGACCCATCCGAACCTGTCCACTACTACAAGCGCCGATGGAAGGCAGCCGCCGGGGATGGCGTTTTTGTCGCAAGACGTGCTCAGCGGTACGGTGCGCCACTGTGGTCCTTTATCAAATTGCAGAGTGGACGACTCATCTCTCTTGTCGATTTGCCGGTTACAGGGAACACGTGGCGTGGTTGCGACGAGGCTTGGTGGCTCCAAGCGGCAATCGACGCACGGAACAACAGGCCCCAATATGCCCGAATGACCCCAGTTCCAAACCGGACCGATATCTGCGTGAGCTTCGCTTCGCCTGTCCCGCGTTGGGTTCAGAGGCAACTCGACGTCATCGGAGAGCCTGTTACACAACCCGGGGCTCTGTTTTCATACAACATTCCAGTCGGCGACTTGTCGTTTGTGGAGAAGTTTCTCGCGCAACATCTGTGGATTGATATCATGCAAGCAAAAGGAGACTGCGGCTAACAATGACCATTGGAGAGACCATCGCTGAACTGCATCGAGCGCTGCGGGATTATGTGGAGGCGACCTACCACATCAGCCATCCAACCCTGGTAGCCTTGCGGCGTACGCTCCTCGATCAACCAGAGGTCATCAGTCAACGCCCTTACATCGAGACTACGCCACGCTATCAGTCCGCTGCCAAGTTCGCGTCGATCCCCGGGCTCGACGCTGCGGTCACACAGGTGCTCGCGGGTGTCACAGGCAGGCTTATTTACGACCCGCCTTACGCTCACCAAGCGGCTTCCTTGCGAACCGTACTGGTCGATGGCAAGAGTGCTGTCGTTATGACCGGTACTGGATCAGGGAAAACCGAGTCTTTCCTGCTCCCCATCCTCGGAAAGCTCGCAGTTGAGGCACGAACAAACGCTAGTTCATTTCAAAGGCTCCCGGCAGTTCGAGCACTCATTTTGTATCCGATGAACGCTCTCGTGAACGATCAACTCGGACGTCTTCGCTTGCTGTTTGGGGACAAAAGCATTACCGACCAGTTTATGCAATGGGCCGGACGGCCTGCCAGGTTTGGCCGGTACACGAGCAGGACGCTCTACCCAGGAGTCCGCGATCCCAAGAAGGACCAACAGCGACTCAAGCCGATAGGCGACTACTATGTGTCTTATTTGGAAAAGGCGGCAGGATCACCGTCCCCGGAGCAGCAACGAGCAAGGGGACTAGTAGACGCTCTTCGGGTGCGTGGCAAGTGGCCCGCAAAACCCGATCTTGCTGCTTGGTATGGCGCCAAAGGAACGCGTTGGTTTGATGATCAGAACCAAGTGTTTAAGCGTTGCATCACCATGCCGAGCGATCCAGAATTGTTCACGCGGCATGAAATGCACCAGGCTCCTCCGGACATTCTCGTCACAAACTACTCCATGCTTGAGTACATGCTCATGCGGCCGCTTGAGCGTCCTATCTTTGACAAGACGCGGGAGTGGTTGCATCAGGACCACAAGAACACTCTTTTACTGGTTGTCGACGAGGCTCACCTGTATCGCGGAGCAGCTGGGGCTGAGGTGGCTCTGTTGTTGAGACGCCTCCGGCAGCGACTGGAGATTACTGCGGAGCAACTGCAAGTCATCTGCACAAGTGCCAGCTTTAAAGACCCGGAATACGCGGGGCAATTTGCCGCTCAACTCACGGGCAAGCAGGCAGAAGATTTCGATGTCATCAGAGGACAACTACAGCTTCGTCAAAATGCGGGAGCGGGCACCCTTGCCGACGCTCAACTAATGGCCGCACTCGACTTGTCAGCCTTCTACGCAGCCGACCAAGATGATCAACGCATGGCGATCATCAGGCCTTTGCTGGATTACCGGCAAGCAACCGGTAATGCTCTTGGCCCCGCTCTCTATTCCGCTCTTGCAGCGTTCCCTCCCATGAGTGAGCTCATCAATCGAACGATGAGGGAAGCGCTTCCCGTCGAGAGCCTGGCTGAAAGGCTGTTTCCATTGGTAGACAGGCTTGTGGCAGAACAGGCGGTCACCGCGTTATTGGCTCTCGGCAGCATTGCGAAGCGAGTACCTGCAGAACCCGGTCTCCTACCCTGCCGCATCCATTCATTTCATCGCGGACTCCCTGGGCTTTGGATCTGTCTCGACTCTCAATGCAGCACACTGCCGTCGGAAGACCGTGGAGGCCCAACCGGCAAGCTGTTCAGTCAGCCCCGCGATGCTTGCGAGTGCGGGGCACGTGTGCTGGAGTTGTACACGTGCAGGAACTGTGGGGCCGCATATGGACGGGCATATACGGACAATGTTGCCGCGCCAGACTTCTTGTGGTCGGAAGCGGGCGGAGCATTCCGAACCGACAAGGAACTCATCGCTGAACTAGAGCCTATTGACATCCTCCTGGAGGAACCTTCGAGTACAGACGTAGAACCAGTGGAGATTGATCTCATTACGGGACGCATCAATCCCGCGACAGCAAGTCCTCGCACCAGAAACGTCTATTTGAGAAAGGACCGACTCGCGCCGGTTGGTGACAACAACGCCAGGGGGAACGGGAAACCCGGTGAGTTTAGACCATGTGGCGTGTGCGAGACAACGGCCGGATACGGAAGAACGTCCGTGCAGGATCACCAGACCAAAGGCGACCAGCCGTTCCAAGCCTTGATCACAAAGCAAATCCAGATACAGCCACCGGGACCGCAGCCCGCGACAGCCCTCGCGCCCCTTCGGGGTCGAAAGGTCCTCCTTTTCTCCGACTCCCGACAAACCGCTGCTCGCCTTGCGCCCAATATTCAGTCTTATTCCGCTCGTGATGTCATACGCACATTGCTCGTCTGGGGGTACGACCGCCTCTCACAATATCCCTCGCTATCAACGCTGCTCTCACTCGAAGACGTTGGCCTCGCAGTTGTTCTCGCGAGCAAGATCCTAAACGTTCGTGTACGGCCAGAGTTGTTGCCGGGCGAGACTTTCATACTGGAGCAAGAGGTAACCACTCAGGTGAATACTGGAGTGCTCAGCGATCCAGGCAGAATGCTCATGCTGTTGATTAACGCGCGCAGCACCAAGATTCCAGCTTCGATACTTCGGCCAGTTCTGGAGTGCCTCACCGACAGTTATTACGGATTGGAGACCTTGGCACTCGCTACGCTTAGTGAGATCCAAACTCATACAGCCGCGATACAACAGCTGCCACCTATTGCGCAGATTGCGGAAACGCCATCTCAAAAGCTGGCTTTGGTTCGGACTTGGTTGCGGATTTGGCAGAACTACGGGTTCTGGCTTGACAAGATGCCGCCCGAATGGTGGCAAAACGAGGTTACGCCACACAGTACCGGAAAATTCGATAAGCTCAAGAACTTCTTGACAAAGCAAGATCGAAAAACATTCGAATCCCAATGGGTCCCTCAACTCCTCCAGATGTTCGCGGAGCAGATCGGCGGGAAATTTAGGCTTCGCGGAAGTCAGGTCACGCTAGCGGTAGGTGGCAATTGGGCGTACTGCCGCGCTTGCCGAACAACGCAGCGCCCATATCCCGGTACAGACCGCTGTGTGAATTGCGGCCGCCCTTTGGCCATTCCCCTTGATCCTGAGAGTGACCCCGTATTTACGGCGCGCAAAAGCTACTATCGCCAACCCACGATTGATGCGTTGCTGGATCCGACAAAGGCACCGGTATCCATTTTGGCAGCCGAGCACACGGCGCAACTCAGTTCTGCACAGGCGAGTGAGGTGTTCTCTAAGACCGAGGAGCATGAACTTCTATTCCAAGACGTTGACTTGGGGCCGGATGATAAGGGCCGGGATCGGCCGGCAATCGACGTTCTCTCGTGCACCACGACAATGGAGGTTGGCATCGATATCGGCTCACTCTCCGGAGTGGCGCTCCGAAATATGCCTCCAGCGCGGGCAAACTATCAACAGCGAGCGGGCCGCGCTGGCCGTCGCGGTACGGCAGTTGCTACTGTGACTGCCTTTGGAAGCGCAGACAGCCATGATGAACACTACTTTACGTTCCCCGACGAGATGATTCGGGGCGATGTCGCTGATCCCACCTTGGCTATGGACAACTACGAGATTGTTCGGCGGCATGTGACGGCTTACCTGCTTCAGCGCTACCATCAAGAGCGCCTACCTGGAGTGCCCCGCGCGGATCAAGCAACCCTCTTTTCTGTGTTGGGAACGGTTTCGGAGTTCCGAAACGATAGTTCGCTTCTGAACAGGAACGACTTCGCTTCATGGCTTATTGACAATAGGGATGCACTCCGCAACGAAGTCGAAGCGTGGATCCCTCGCGAACTGAACTCATCTGATAGGGACACTTTGCTCAGCAACCTTGTAGAAGAAACTCTGCGCGCTCTTGACGAGGCTATCAATGTCACGACCCAATAAACCCGACACACCGTCGCCTTCGAGTTCAACTACCGCCGCAACTGATGCCATCATGGACGATGTCGTTGACATCGGAGCGGAGGCTCCGGCGGACGGAACTGGTGAACGCGACGACCGCTCACCAGGTTCTGAATATCTGCTCGACCGTTTGCTCTACAAAGGAATCCTGCCTCGGTACGCCTTTCCGACCGATGTGGCCACATTCTTTGTATTCGACGTGGATAAATCCACGCCATACAAAACGGCGTTTCGGTATACGCCATCGCAAGGTCTGGCCTTAGCGCTCAGTCAATATGCGCCCGGGAAAGAAGTGTGGATAGCAGGCAAGCTCTTTGTTTCGGGCGCAGTTTATTCACCTGTAAACAGTGACCGATATCGCGCGTGGCAACAGCGGCGGCTCTACTATGAGTGTTCTGTTTGCCACTATGCTCGCACGCAGTTGCTGACTGAGGGCAGTAAAGGTGAGCGACTGGACTGTCCTGCATGTGGTCGAACAGCGACTCTCGGCGAGGCGCGCTACTGGCTTCGGCCGCCCGGGTTCGCCCATCCCGTTGCGAAGCCTGAGCGCACATCGAACGACGATCCGGCGGAGAAGAGCTATGCTACTCGGGCCAAACTCATGGCGCCAACACCGTCGGATCCGTTGAAGTGGATCGGGGTGACGGAACAACTACGTCACTATCATCTTAAAAATCACCTCTTGGTAACGAACCGTGGACCGCGCGACGAGGGATACCACTATTGCACGAAGTGTGGTTCCATTGAACCCAGCGCATCCCCCCAACACAGCGTTTTCGCGCCACACCCTAAGCCCTATCCCAGTGGCAAGGATCCCAACTGCCCCGGCGATGGGACAAGCACCGGAATCGTTTTGGGTACAGATTTCATTACAGACGTTCTGCTTGTTTCTCTTGCCGTACGACCGCCGCACCGGCTCTTGCCGGGGATCTTGGCCACAGATGTTGCGCTACGTACGGCAAGTGAGGCCATTGCAAAGGCAGCATGTGAACTGCTCGAACTCGAGGCGCAGGAATTACAGGCGGAATTCCGTCCTGCGCTAACCGAGGACGGGCAGCGCGGCATCGAGGCTGAGATTTATCTTTACGACACGCTGCCCGGTGGTGCTGGTTTTTCTAAACAGGCCGGGAAACTGGGCAGTGCCCTTTTTGAGCGCGCGGTGCGAATTCTTGAGAGTTGTCCGGATGGTTGCGATCGATCGTGCTACCGCTGCCTCAGGAGCTACAAAAATAAATTTGAGCACGACTTGCTGGACAGGCACGTCGGTGCCGCGCTTCTCCGACACGTTCTCACCGGAGAACCCATGAACTTGCCTTCAAATCGAGTCGAACAAGCCCTCGACAGGCTCTATTATGATCTGCGTCGCTCTAATGATTCTGCCATAACACTAGGGAGATCAGTCGCTTACACAATCCCGGGCTTAGGTACGGTAACGGCACCAATTCTGATATCGGGCAAGGGCCAGCAAATCATTATCGACGTAAACCGTCCTCTTTGTAGCGACGTGCCCACCCAGGATGCACTCTTGGACGTTCGCGAGTTTTCTGCCACGCCTCTGGTTACAGTCGATGAATTGATCGTTCGACGCAACTTGCCTCGCGCTTCAGCGAAAGTCCTCTCCGCGTTTGGCTTGGCGGACGCGTAACGGCTATGAGTTCCACGGCGATGTTTACTGTCATCACACCCAGTGAATGGCCTGCCGCACCCAAGATGTGGCACTTCAGCCTGCTGAAAGAGATTGAAACGTGTCCTAAGCAGTGGGCGCTCACATCAGCGGAATACCCCAACCTGTGGGATGGGCACGGGTACCCGCCAATGGCAAACCCACGAGCACTTGCTGGGCAGACTGTACATGCCACAGTGTCGAGCGTGTGCAATGCGCTGTCGGAGGCCGGGTGTAGCCACTTATCTGATGTTGAGGTAATCCAGGTGCTCCGCAAGATGGGTGGATTTACCGCGATCCTAACGGAGACAATTGATCGTATCCTCGATCGCCAACGCTCCAATCCGCGGATGGGTCATCTGATCGAAAGATTCCGAAACGACCTCGTTCAAGACATTCCCGCGATGCGACAACAAGTACAGCGTCACTTGAATCGCATCTCGCTCATCCCGCGGGCTTCTAGTCTTACAGGAGCCCCCCACGGAGGCAAGCTATGGGGCGGTTCGTACCACGAGTTGCGACTCCGAGATGACAGTGTCTCTTTCGTTGGCATCGTCGACCTTTTGCAGATCGAAAACCGACGATGTACGATTTGGGAGTTTAAGACAGGAGTGCCTTCCGATCAGCATTCGGAACAACTTCGCACTTATGCCCTTTTGTGGGCTGCAGACAAGGAGCGGAATCCAGACGGCATTCCGGTGAGTCGAATGCTTCTCTCCTACGATGACCACGTCGAAGACGTTGCTCCGCCTGACCCTGATACGCTTTCCTCGTTGCGTGTGGACCTTCTAAAGAGAAGGGAGGCCGCGCTCGCCGCAGTAAGTAGCACGCCACCCGTGGCGAACCCTGTACCAGAGCATTGCCGCTTTTGTAGTGTCCGACAACTGTGCTCCGAATACTGGGTTGCGCGCATGAAATGGCAGGAAGAGGGAGATGGCACTTGGGTGGACATTGAGGTTAAGGTGGGTGCTAGTCGCGGGCCGCGCAGTTGGGATGCGTTGGTAGTCGCCGCAACCGGAATCCCAAAAGAAACGCCCGTTGTTCTTGTGTTGGCACAGACGATTTCGCACACTGTTCTGCAAAAGGGTATGCACGTCCGTCTGCTGAATGTTCGGCAAGGCGAGACAGAAGGCGTCATCACCGTAGGGATCAGTGCCACAACCGAAGTCTTTGGCATCGACTAGTCGTCTAAGGCGCTGAATAGAGTCGGCGACTCAGTAACAGGTAGCGATACCTGCGCTCCATGCTTCATGGGATAGTCCAAAGTGTGCGCCGCAATGGCTTCGAGTATGCCGGGGCGGTGCGCTCTGGCATCAAGCCAGCGGCGTCGCCAGTAGGCACTAATGGCCTCGGTGGACTGTTGCGGGCGCAGTTGGGGCAAAAGGAATTGGGGACGCCGGTGCAGCCCCAGCAGAACCTGCCTAAAGTTCTTTGCCAGGCAGATGCCATATACGATTCGCCGATTCCCATGTTGCAGCAATTGGTCGCTTGGCAAGCCGACAGCATCAAGACCTTCCCGGATCTTCCGCAATAGCGGATTCACGCCCTCGCCGAAAATGCTGTTCACTTTGCGGCCGCCATTCGTGCGGGCAAGCAGCGTGTTGATGATTCCAACAGTTTCGTTACTGAAATGAAACGACCCGTATCCGATACTAAAGCCGAGGGCCTTGTATTCTAGTACTCCGTCGTGGGTGCCTCCCAGTTCGGCGACCGGAATCTTGATACGGTTGTACTGGCTAGCGCCTGTCCCATAGAGGCTGGTCGTGCACAGCAAGACAAGACTTGGGTGCCGGATGACACCTTTGCCGGCCATGCTTGATGCGATCAGGCTCTGTTGCTGTCCATATCGACGGGCATAGAACTGCGTCACCTCGGGGCTACACATCAGCGCCGAGACGAGTTTTCCGCCGAGCAGCGTATTGTAAGGAGCAACTGCTCCACACACCGTAATGTCCATCATGCAAATGCCAACGCGTTCAGCCTTGATCATCCGGAGCAATTGCGCCACACTATTGCGAAAGTGTTGCGACGAGAAAGCCGCAGCAATGAGATCCTTACGCAGTTCGTCGAGGTGCTTTGCAAACACTTGGCGAATACCAAGGAGGGTCGCAAGTAGTCGACAGCGCTTCGCCCGGAAAAGCTGAGATCGCGCGCGCTCCTCCCAAGCGGTGTTTGAAAGGCTCCCGGTCTTCGTGTGACTCTTATGGAGCGCCTTCTGGGGATTCTGACGATGTCGCTTGATGGCATTGTCCCCTTCCGCTCGCAGTCGAGCGATAGTTTCGTCGATAGGGCGGGACAGTTCCCTGCGCGTCAGGACGTCTGACTCTATCAGATCCTTGACATATGTTGAGCGTATACGCTCGTCGAGTTCTTTGTGTAGCCACTTTGCAGTGCTCACTGAGGGGACTTCCAAGAGTGCGGCAACACCAGCTTCCGCGTCCCAGCCGATCCATTGGTCCCTGACACGCTGTTGAACAACGGCGCTCCCAAGGGCAGCAATGCCCATCACGGGGTGATTGGGCGCTGCCGCGTCACGAATGAGGATCATCATTGAACGACCGGGCACACTGCGATACGCCGTGGTCCATGTATGGCGAAAGTACCGCCATACATCTGTTAACAACAATCCCGTATGCTGGCAGCGGACCTCGGGCTCCACGAATTGAATGTAGGGCGCAATGATGCCATCAAGGGCATCAAGGCGCAACTGGTCGTCAGCGATAGCGGTGCTCTGCCGGAGACGCTCCGCCAGGTCCTTCCCGTCCCTCATTAGTGAGTAGATCGAGTGCCATCCCGATGTGGTTAGGCGGCGCTGCTCCATGCTGCGGATAAAAGTGGCAACTGCTGGTTCACGCAGCTGCGAGTCGCGCTCTATCAGGTGTCGGCGTCGGACCGCCGCTTTTGCCTTGGCTATATCCTCGTCTGGCGTGACGTAGGCAATCGCGACACTCTCCTCTTCAATGCGCAGCGTCCATCCCTGAAGAATCAAGTCTGTAAGCACGTTCAGACTCAGGAGCAACTTGAGTGTCTCGGTAGAAGGGCACGAATTCAGTCCATGCAAGGTTGAGCGGAATGCGGTTACCGCCTTGTCCACGCCTTCGGGATCACGGGCAAGCATCTCTGCGAGGCGACAAACGTGACCGTTAAAAGCTCGGCGCGCTGGGCGCTCCAGGGTGGGGGCAATCGTGATATTTGTCCCGCTTGTCAAGAATGGTCCTTACTAGCCAACATATGCATTGAGTGCCTCCGCCCACTGTTTACGAAGATGGTGTGCGATCCGCTTGTCGGCCTTGTGACGGAGGCTCGTCTCTGCCCGGCAGTAGGCGAGCAAGAGAAGTTCAAGCGGCGCCATGGCTTCAGACGTTCTCACAACACGCTGCCGCATGAGCGGAGCGAGCAGTTGCTCATAGAACGCATGGTCAGTATTAACAGTCATAGTGAGCACTCTTCCCACAAGCTCTGCATTGAAAAGTTCGCTTTCCCCCATCGAGGATCTCAGTGTCCGGTATTGCAGACCGGTAATGCCGGCGTTGTCCGGCTCGGCTGCAGAACCATTTCTCGAGCGCCTAGTCGTGTGCGGGGGTTCTAATTGATTGTCTCTGCTCTGCGCTCGTCGGCTCGCATTCGAATCGTGCTGCGGGGATCGGACCTGCTGGAATGCCTCTCTAACGCGGCGATTCAGGACCCTGGCGATCGGCTCTACGTGCGGTACGAGTACCGCCGCTAGTTCCCGGGTGGGGTTGACGCGCTGCTTCGTGTGCGTAAGCCCGAAGAGTTCATCCAAAACAGGCTCAAATTCCACCTCGCAGCGCCACCAATCGTCGTAATTCTCCTTGCGCTTCGATCCCATGAAGTACCATCCATAGTCGATTTCTCGGCCAGCACGGACCACTGAAACACCTGCGCCCTTCGTGATCCCGGCACCCGCCTTCTCTGCATTTGAGAGCACATGGAGTGTCCTTACGGGCAACTCGGCGAACCGCACGCGCACCGTGGAGGTCGTCCCCAAGGGTGCACGGATCCGGAACTCCAGCGTTGGGCCATATGGAGTCCCTTGCACGATCTTGTGATGGGCTGCGGTAAACAATGGATCAACGGGGCCGATTGGTTCACCATTGACCGACACAGATGCACCTCCGATGAGCACTCGCCGAAAGATCCGTCCTAGATTGTTTGTAATATCTCCCGCTACCAAAGGTGATCGGTCAAAGCGGTCACAATCAGAGAGCACAACAACTGTGCCGCTTGGGCTGTGAGCGGGCAAAGGCACTGGAGCGCGCTTTGGTGCGGGAATCTGCACACATGAGCCGCTAGCGATCGTGCGGGCATCGAGGTACGTCCACCATGTTTGTGAAGGCGACTGCCAACTGTATACGTCGACCCGGCGCGCCTGGCTGAGAGCGCTACACGGCAGGCCCATTCCGTAGCGTCCAGTTCCGGTACGCTCGTTGAAGCGGGTACTGCCCCCAAACTGGAGGGCCAACTGTAACGTTGAGGGGGGCATTCCACATCCGTCATCAATCACGCGGACCTGCCCCACGCCGGTTTGAGGATCATCTTGAATAGTAATATTGATGCTGTGTGCCTTCGCTTCCAGCGAATTGTCCACCAATTCCGCAAGCGCGTGCGCCGGTGACCGGTACCCTGAATCCCGAATAGCGTCGATGAATGCCGATAGCGCCACAACCGGAAAAACTCCGCGGCTACGGCTAACAGAAGATGTCACTTGGGGCGCAGTTCCTTTATTCGTATTATTGCACGTTAAGTGTCTGTAAATCAATAACTTAGAGGAATTTGCCCGCAGCCGGGCCGCGCTCGCGCCGAAGCCGCTTAATTTTCGACTGTGGCCCCGTGCGACATCCCCCTTCCGGCTCTGGTCTTGAGCCGCGCCCACACAATGGCCTGCCGGTTCCATTCTGCAAAGTTCGCAACTGCTCGCATGTTCCGTTCGGAAACTGCCCGATTCTCCAGTGGCTGCCTTTCCATCTGGAGGATTTCTTCCTGAATTGTGGGGGCGAGCAGGAGCAAGTTCATGATCTGCGTCAGTCGTGCCCGGGTCACGTAGCCAAGGCGTGCGATATCGGCAAAATCCGTCACTTCCCTCCGTTTGACCATACTCTCGAACTTGATGGCGAGTGCCATCAATCGTGTGATCCGCAGCATGCGGGGGGCGGCGGCTTCGATAGGCAGCTTCGCCCGCCCCCGTAGTTTGAGGGTGACCTGAACGTCTACTGTGCTCATCGATTCCTTACTCCTCGCATAATTGTTTGATGCTGGCCGACTTGAAGCTGACAGTAACCTTGCCCGTGCGGCCCTCGTAACCCACCTTCTCGATCATTTGCCGCAGCAGGAGCCCCTGCTCCCGCATGTTCATCGCCTTCCACAACGCACCGAAGGGCTCCATCGTCTTGTGCAGGTCGCCCTCCATGCGCTCACGTTCCCGGAGCATGATCTCCCGCTTGAGTTCGATGGCGCGGGCCTCACCGATGCTGATTTGGCCAGTGAGTTCGGCCTTGCGATCATCCGAGGGCTCGCGCAGCCGCGCCACCTGGGACTTCCAGTTCTTCACCCGGACCTGAACGCCGCTCAGTTCTTCTCGCAGCCGAGCAATCTCGTCATTTAGCCTCTGGCGGATCAATTGCGCGGCCGCCGCTAACACCTGCGGATGGAGGCTCACCCGTTGCACGCTGGCGACTATGGCGTCCTCCACCGCCGGTGCCGAGACAGAACGAGCCACGCAGGAGTTGTCGGTCGGCTGCTGTGAGCGCGCGCAAACGTAGTATCGATAGCGGCGGTCGCTGCTGGACGCGTACGTCTGGTACATCGCCGAGCCGCATCCGGAACAGTAAAGCAATCCACGAAGGAGTGACTCCATCCTCGTGCGCCCCCGCTTCTCGCCGCAAACGGAGTTCTCCTTGATGCGGGCCTGAACCAGATCGAACGTCTCCTGGTCAATGATGGCCTCGTGTTCGCCGGGATAGAACGTCTGGTCAACTCGAAGCTGGCCGGTGTAAAGGACATTCGCGAGCAGATTGTAGAGATGCGAGCGGCGCAGCGGCTGGCCTCCGTAAACTTTGTCAGCCCGCGTGGTCCACTGTTTGTTGCGCCAGCCCAACCGGCTGACCTTTGCCGCGATGCTGAACACCGACTCGCCTTCGCGATACCACTGGAAAATCGAGCGCACCCGTTCCGCCTCTTCAGCGTTGATCACCAGTCGACCGTTCTCCGAGTCCAGGTCGTAGCCGAGAATCAAGTGCCCGCCGGTCCACTTACCCCGCTTCTTCGCAGCCGATTGCTTGTCCTTCGTGCGCTCCGAAATGATCTCCCGTTCGAACTGAGCAAACGAAAGGAGGATGTTGAGCGTGAGGCGTCCGAGGGACGTCGTCGTGTTGAACTGCTGAGTGACCGAGACGAAGGTCGTCCCGTGCTTGTCGAAGACCTCCATGATCTTCGCGAAGTCCCTGATGTTGCGGCTGAGGCGATCCACCTTGTAGACCACTACGCAGTCGACGGCTCCAGCCTGCGAGTCGGCCAGTAGGCGCTTCATCGCTGGCCGCTCCATGTTGGCACCGGTGAAGCCGCCGTCGTCGTAGAGGGTGGGTAGCACCGTCCAGCCTTCGCCGGTCTGGCTGCGAACGTAGGCCTCGCCTGCGTCGCGCTGGGCGTCAAGGGAGTTGAAGTTCTGCTCCAGCCCCTCCTCAGTCGATTTCCGCGTGTAGATCGCGCAGCGGATTACTTTCGTCGGGCTATTGCTGGTACTCGCCACGTTTGGCCCCCGGTTTATTGCCCAACCCAAAGAAGGCGAACCCGTTCCAGCGGGTGCCTGTCGCGGCCCGGACGGCCGCGCTCAGGGAAGGGTACAGCCTACCGCCATGCTCAAACCCCTCTTCGCGGACCCGAACTACGATGTCTTTGCCTCGGAAGTGGCGCTTCAGGTCCGAGCCGTCCAGCGGAAGCCGCGGATCGGCGGACGCCAAACATCTCGATTCCGATGTGCGCGTCTCGTCCAGCGGCATCTGCAGAAAATTCTTCGGCGCGCGAATCCGGAGGTCGGCGTCGTCCGCTATCTCTAACGCTCGCTGCCGGGCGCGTTCGGAGAGCCCGCCCAGGGCATTTGCCTGGATGCGCCAGGCGATTCGGCGGAACAGGAACTGCTTGTGGCCGGACCGGCTCTCCTCTCCAAATACTTCGAGATACTTCTCTCTCAGCCCGCCGGCGGTCAGGCGCCGGAGGCTCTCAATCTCTTCGTGCAACGTGCTGGTTTTTGCCGTCTCTTCTCTCATGTTGTTAACCCGCAGTCACATGAGTCACTCGGCGTCTCCGGAGAGTCAAGTCGGTTTGGCGGGTCCGGAAACCGGAGTCGCAGGTGGGCGGTGGCGAGAAGATTGGCGATTTCGCGAACGGCGTCGTCGAGTGCCGGATCGTGGGCTGGCATGGTGGTCTCCTGTGTTGAGACCACCCACAACGATCTCCGCTTTGGCGGTCGAAGGCTGTCTGGTGGAGTTATTTCGGGTGTCGCTAACTATATACGCCGGGAATTCGAAATCATGCGGCTCGGCAACACAAATTTCACATTTTCGTTAACCACTACCTGGAGACGGAACTGGAGACGGGGAGAAACGGGCTCCGGTAAACGGCAAAGGGAGAAAGAGTTGGCACGGCAAGGCAAACAGCGGAAAAACGGAGAGAAGGGAAGGCCCCAATTGGCGGCCTGTTGCGTAGTTGGGGGGGCCACCGCCGTTAACAAACTGGAGGTAAGAGGTTGGGGATAAACAATTTGGCTCCTCAGGTAGGATTCGAACCTACAACCCTTCGGTTAACAGCCGAATGCTCTGCCATTGAGCTACTGAGGAGTAGCGCGAACTTTTTTTATCTTACACTACGCTCTTTTCTGGAGTCGAGATCGCGTACCAGGCTTCGAAAAAGTGCCAGGCCTTCCAGGTGTCGCGGCGTCAGTTCAAACTGGATAAATCGCGTCAAATACTCACGCGCCACACCCCCGTCAAACCCGCGCTCCGCCTGCGCCTGAGCCACAATTTCATCCATGTGTTCCCGGCCCCATTTCCACGACGCCACGAACGCTTCCCGCACGCCCGGCTGCTCCAAAGCCTCGCCCCGCCCGGCCCACGCTGCGAACACCATCGGCAGCCCGGTCCACGCCGTCCATTCCGCGCCCAGATCCAGCCAGTTCCAACCCATCTTTTCAGGCTCCAAACGCAACGCCGGATCCCCGATTACAAGCGCAGCATCGCTCTCTTCCAGCATCTGCCCGACGTCCGGCGCATCCGTCCGCAGTTCCGGCGTCACACCATACCGTTCCCGCAGCAGAATCCGAGACAACGCCACCGAAGTCCGCGAACTGGAATCCACCGAGAAAGTCTTAATCTCGCGAAATGGCTTCTTCGAGAACAGCAGGATACTGCGAACAGCGCCTTCGCACGCGATCCCGACATCCGGCAGCAGTTCCAGCCCCAGCCGTTCAATCTCGGCACAAGGCACCAGCCCAATCTGCGCCTCGTTCCGCGCCAAAGCCTCCGCGCACCGGGCAGGCAGATCAAAGCGGAAAGCAAACCGGCCGCGCTGCGGACCGTGCAAAAAACCCCAAACAAGGGGCCATGTATTCAGATAACTAACAGCGGAAACTTGCAATTTTCAAGTCTAGCCAACAGCCTGCGCTCCGGCTACTATCGTTTAGATGCTCACCCGACGCGATTTGCTGCAAGCCACCCTCGCCACCCCTGCCGCCTTATACGCGGCCTCGAAAACCCGTTTCGTCGGCATCACCGTCATGCCGGAAGACTATCAGGTGGAAGGCATCGCGCAGGTCCTGCGCAACGTAAAGTCGCGAGCCGGGGCCAACGCCGTAGCCACGTCGCCCTACGTGATGGAGCCGTCGGACCAGCAGCACGGCCAGCGCCAGCCTCCCATTGATGCCGGCGCGGGCGGCGTTCGGCTCCTGGACCGCCCGCTCTGGGGCAAGCGAGATCTCTACACAACCTCCTCGCCCAGCTTCACCCCCAACCTGAAGCTCTACCAGGGCCTCCGCTACCAACCCGGAGCCCCCGACGACCTCACTCGCGCTCAGGGGAAGATCGTCGCCGATTTCCTGCGCGCCGCCAAAGCCGCCGGCCTGAAAACTTATTTCCAGATCCAGTCCGTTATCCCGCCCGACTACATTGTCACCTCCGGCGGCCCCACAGAGGACGACAAACCCCGCCTCCCGGACGGCACCGTCCCCAAACGCCGCGTCGGCAACACCGGCAGCCTCGCCTCGCCCGACATCCGCCGCTACACGGAGGCGCTCATCACAGACCTCTGCCAGCAGTATCCCGAGATCGACGGCATCCGCATGGACTGGCCGGAATACCCTCAATACACCCTCGACGACGCCTTCCTCGACTTCAGCCCGCCCGCCGAGGCCGCCGCCAAACGCCTCGGCTTCGATTTCAATCGTATGCGCCGCGAGGCACAGGCACTCTCTACAGCCAGATCCACGGCAGCCTGACCGATAAAGATCTCGCCGACCCGAACTTCGCCCTGTTACCCGCTTTCAGTAAAAGCCCCGGCCTCCGCGATCTGTGCCGTTTCAAGGCCGCGCTGATGTCAGAGCTCCTCGCCGGCTTCCGCGCCGCGCTCACCGCCGCTGGAGGCCCCCATAAGCAACTCGTGCCCAACGCCTTCCCCCCTCCCTTCGCCCTCTCCTCCGGCATGGACTACCATCTCGCCGCCAAACACTCCAACGGGATCAGCGTCAAGCTCTACACCATGCACTGGCCCATGATCCTCCGCTTTTATGGCGATGCGCTGCTGCAGGCCAACCCCGGAATTTCTCAGGCAGCACTCACCCGGCGTCTCGTCGCCACCCTCGGTATTGCCGACGGCCCCGGCCGTCCACTACTGACCGACTACACATACCCCGACCCCGACACGCCCCACGGAGCCGGCATCGAGGCGCAGCGCCATAAGATCGAGACGGCACAGAAAGCGGCGGGCACAACCCCGGTCTACGCGCTCGCCCACGGCTACGGCCCCCTTGCCGATTTCGAGCAGCGACTGGCGGTCGCCTGGGCCGCTTCAGCCCAAAAAGTCTGGATCAACCGGTATGGCTATCTCACCGAAGAGAAAATCGACGCTATTGGCCGCGTTTGCAGGTAGCTGCCACGTGCTAATTTGGCTATAGGGAAAACTTTTTGCCCACCGGCCTTTCCATCACTGCATGAGACCCGTTCTCGTCCGCCTAGCTGCGCTCCTGTCGCTCGTCACTGCAGTGTCGGCGCAGATTACCCTGAACCCCACTCCGTCGCGAGCACTGGGGCAAAATTCCCTGGCGCTGACCAACTTCCAGCCCAACCTGGTGGAAGGCCGGGAGTTTCTGAATCCCCAGGGCCTCGCGCTCGACCTGTCGACCAATCCACCCGGTCTCTATGTGGCCGATACCGGCAATAACCGCATCCTGGGCTTTCGCAGCGCGGTTGGCTTTGCCAATGGCCGAAAGGCCGATATCGTTGTTGGCCAGGTCGATTTCGCCAGCACCATCGCGCAAGGTCCGAACCGCGGCACTGCACCTCGCACCACAGGCCTGGCGGCGCCCACCTCGCTGGCCGTCGATTCGAAAGGGAATCTCTATGTTGTGGATGCCGCCAACAACCGAATCCTGCGCTTCCCTGCCCCGTTCCGTCAAACCAGCGATCAGTTGCCCGATTTTGTCATCGGCCAGGCCGGATTCTCTACCAACGGCGCCAACCAGGATGGCGTTTCCGGGGCAACCCTCGCTCTGAGTATTCCGGCCAACAACGGCGTGAGCACCGCCTTTTCCGCGCTCGCCTTCGATCCGGCGGGAAATCTGTGGGCGACGGACCCGTTCAACAACCGTATTTTGCGCTTCAACGCCAAAGATCTTGCCCCCGATTCCCCGCCGGGGCCCAGTGCGGATCTCGTCCTCGGCCAACCCGATTTCGCCACCTCCACCTACACCCCGAAAGGTGCGTCGACTACTACTTTGAGCGCCATCGCAGCGCCCGCCGGCATAGTGCTGGATTCCGCCGGCAGACTCTACGTGTGCGAATCCCTGAGCACCCAGCGCGGCCGAATTTTGGTTTGGAACGCGCCCACATACTCCGGCCAGCCAGCCTCGCGCATCCTTGGGGTCGTCGCCGAGACCAGCACCCTCCCCCCAGTCAGTGACCTGCAGTTCAATGCCAGCCTGGCCGGTTTGTTTCTTGTCGGTAACCAGCTCGGCGTCGTCGATGCCCTGAACAACCGCTTGCTCCTGTTTCGGCCCTCCGACCAGTGGACTGCCGACACCCTGTCGCAGCAGGCCTCCGACGTTGTCGGCCAGAAAGACTTCTTCACCGGGACGGTAAATCAGGGCCAGCCAATGCCCGGGCCCGGCACACTGGCCAGACCCGCCGCCGCAGCCTACGCGAACAACGAGCTTTTCGTTGCCGATACCTCCAACAACCGCTTGCTCGTCCTGCCGCGTTCGGGCACGGGTTTCGGGAATGCCACCCGCATCCTGGGCCAGGACCTTCCCGATCAAAACACTCCCAATCTCATCGAAGGGCGCGAATTTAACTTTTCCGCAGGCGGGGATGCCGGCCTGGCCGTAGATCTTTCTTCCAACCCGCCCCATCTCTACGTCGCCGACACATACAACAACCGGATTCTGGGCTTTAAAGACCTCCGCAATCTTGCCTTTGGCGCGAAGGCCGACATCGTTATCGGCCAGCCCGATTTCCAGCATTCCCTCATCAACTATCCGGCCAACGATGTCAATAAGCCCAATCAGGCCAGCCTGGCGAGTCCAACCGGCCTCTACGTTGACCCCGACGGCAATCTCTACGTCGCCGATTCCGGCAACGGCCGCGTCCTTCGCTTCCCCAAACCTTTCGAGAATTACGTCCCCGGCAACCCGCAAAAAGCCGACCTGTTACTGGGCCAGTTGAGCTACTTCACCCGAATTCCGGATGCCTCGGCACGCACCATGGCCTCTCCGTATGGCATCGCGCAGGCCAGTGAACATGGTCTGCTGGTCGCCGACGCGGGCAATAATCGCGTCCTTTACTTCCCAGGTACCGCAAAGACCTTCACCAGCGGGGAAGCCGCCACCATCGTCTTTGGGCAAAAGGATTTCACCTCCTCAGCCGCCGGACGTGGCTTGAATCAGATGAGCGCGCCCCGCCATATTGCAACCGATGCCGACGATCACCTCTATGTCGCGGATTCCGGCAACAGCCGCGTCCTTATCTTCGACCACGCCCCCACAGCTGTCCCCGATTCCGCCGCCGCTATTGCTCTCACCAATAACCTGAGCAGCCCGCGCGGCATATACGTCAGCCCCGCCACGGGAGATATCTGGGTAGCAGATGCGGGCTCAAATGTGGCCATCCGGTTCCCCAATTTTAACGCTCTCGCCGCCAACAACTTCACGGCGAATGCCACCATCGCCGCCGCCAGTCCCCGCGCAGTCACGCAGGACCAGTGGGGCAACGTCTTCATTGCCGATGCTGCCAATCGGGTCGTGGTCCACGTGCCGGGCATGAATACGCTCAACGCTGCGAATTATCTTTTTTCCAATGGGCTGGCCCCCGGCATGATCTCGGCCCTGTTCTCCCGCGGCAATCTCCATCAGTTTGGAGAGAAGACCGAGTCCAGCACCACGATTCCTCTGGCCCGAACCCTGAGTGGGCTCCAGTTACTCTTCAACGGCGCCCCAGTGCCCCTGTTCTTCGTCGGCACGGACCAGATCAATTTCCAGGTGCCCTATAGCGCATCAACAAGTGGCACCGCCAACCTTCAGGTGGTGGAAGCAGCCACAGGCCGCATCCTCGGAGAAACCACAGTCGCCCTGGCGCCCGCCCTTCCCGGAATCTTTACCCAGGCAGCCAACGGCAGCGGCGCCGCAGTAGCCCAGAATGAAGACGGCTCGTTGAACTCTGAAAAGAACCCCGCTGTCGCCGGCAAGGTGATCACCCTCTACGGCACCGGTCAGGGCGTAGTGGATAACCCGCCCGCCGATGGTGATATTCCGAACAAGGCTGTCTCTTCGCCCCGGGCACCGACAATTTTTATCGGCACCGAATTTGTCACCGGCGCCGATGTCCTCTACGCGGGCCTGGCCCCCACCCTGGTGGGCGTGTGGCAAGTGAATGTGCGTATTCCGAAGAACCAGATCACGCTGCCCGAGAACCCTACGCAGGTAGTTATTTTCCAGAACAGTGTGCCCAGCGGCGGCGCCGGCTTCGGCCGCAAGGTCATAATCTACGTGAAACAGCCCTAACCGGGCCGTTCCGCTCGCGCTTAGTCGCCGTAGACCACGTGGCGCCGAACGGCCACAGCTTTTCCCGTCTCGTCGTCCACATCCACAATCACCGAATGCAGTTCCACCATGCCCTTGGCCGGTTCCATCTTCACCGGCTGCTGGCTCAGGAACTTGTGCAGAATCGGGTCTTTCTCCACACCGATCACCGAGTCGTAGGGCCCAGTCATGCCGCAATCCGTCTGGTACGCCGTACCGCCGGACAGAATGCGGGTGTCGGCGGTAGGAATATGCGTGTGCGTCCCCACTACAGCTGAAACCCGCCCATTCAGATACCAGCCCATCGCGATCTTCTCACTCGTCACTTCCGCATGGAAATCGAGGAACCGAACCTTCACATCCGCCGGTAACGCGGCCAGAATGGCATCGGCTTTACGAAACGGACAGTCCGTATTCGCCATGTAAACGCGGCCCTGCAGATTCATCACCGCAATCTTCACTCCCGCCGGCGTTTCGTGTATGAACACGCCCGCGCCGGGCGCCGGGTCCGGATAATTCGCCGGGCGCAGCAGCCGCGGCTGGTGCTGGAAGTACGTCAGAATTTCCTTCTTGTCCCAAATGTGATTGCCCGTCGTAATCACATCCACGCCATAACTAATCAGATCCTGGGTGATGCCCGGCGTAATCCCAAACCCCGCAGCCGAATTCTCCCCATTCGCAATCACCACGTCGATACCCTGCGTAGCCCGAATGTCTGCCAGATGATCCGCTACAATGCGCCGTCCAGCATGCCCAAAAATGTCACCAATAAATATTAGTCTCAATTCAGGAGTTTGACATATAGGAACCGGCGTCCCAGACGACGGCGCAAAAACGCCGCATCTCTGCAAAGCCGGCCGCCTGATAAAGCCGGATGGCGCGCTCGTTCGTGGACGTCACTGTGAGCGTCACTTTCCGCGCTCCCCCTTCAGCCAGAGCGAGTAAGGAGCGGCGCAGCAGCTCCCGGCCCAACCCCGTCCCCTGCGCCTCCGGAACCACACAAATCTGCGTGACGTGGGCCGTATCGCGAGTCACAAAACTCGTCAGGATCGCGCCCGCCACCCCCAAGGTTCGCCGGTCAATGGCAAGAAAGGACGCGGGCCGGAAGAACTCGCCACAGCCCCCCCCCTCCATCAGGGCGCGCAGGAACAGCCCGGCGCCCGCCTCCGTGGTGAACTGATCGTTGATCTGTCCATCCACATGCCCCTCGTAGGCCCGCGTAATCAACTGGGGCAGCGAATGCAGGGCGGATGGGTCCCACTCCACAAACCGAAATCTTTGCTGAACACCTTCGGCCCGGTCTATCGTCCGTTCCATCGCCAGGTACTCGGCCGGGTCCCGCGACATCAGTAGCCGGTCATAGACCCGCACAAAGCGCTCCCGGTCCAAAGCCCGCACTATCTCAGGCTGCGCCAGCATCAACTGGCTTTCAACTCTCTGAATGCCCGGAGTGCCCGTCATCGCGTCCAGCAGGACTTTGAACATGCGCATCTCCGAATCCGCCTGCCTCCAGGCACGCCGCAGGTACACATCGCCAATCAGTCCCTTGGGTTCGTCCAGTACCGTGTAGCCGTAGCCCGCCACAGAACGCCCATCCAGCAGCGCCACGCCCGGCAGCGTCCGGGTGCCCACATACCGACGTACCTGCGCCGCGTTCTCAGAAAAATCCCAGTTCAGCGCCTCGTCCCACTCCGCGATTTCTTCCTCCAGCAATGGCTCCAGCTGCACCAGGTCCACCTGACGCAGATCGACGAGTTGAAGTCCTGTTGCCGTCACGAAGGTTGCTTTACCCGAGGGGCCTAAGTCGTCTCAACCGACCGCGGCCAGATCGAACCCTGCGGAGAGCTTTCATCTACCCCAGGATAATGCCGCCCCGGCAGGATGAAGTGGTCATCGCAACGCGGCTCGTAAGTCTCATCGCCGCCCACCAGAATCTGCGGACTATTGTAATGCGCCGGTTCGCCATTGATAATTCGCTGCGGATACAGCGCCCGCTGCCCGCAACGAGTGCAATAGGACGTCATCCACATGCAGCGGTCTTCCGCCAGCAGCGCCAAATCCGGCGTGGAGCCAAACGGTTCACCCCGAAAATCAAAGGCCAGCCCCGCGCCGATCACGTCGTACCCCTGCTCCAGAAGGTGCTTCACCAGCTGGAAGAACCCGGAGTTACGCGGGAAAAACTGAACCTCGTCAAAAGCAATAATCTCGAACTTGCAGCCAAGTTCAGACTCCCGGAGACTCAGGATGGGCCACAGATCACTCGGATCGCTCGCCGTGATCTCTTCCGCCGGATCTTCATCGCCACGCCGGCTGCGGATCGTGTTCATCCCGCTCCGCGTGTCTGTCCGGGGCTTGAAGACTGCGATCTTCTTGTTCCCGTAGCGCCGCAGCGTCTCAATCTCGGTAAGAAGATGCCTCGTCTTGCCCGAAGCCATGTTGCCGATAAAGAGACGTAAAAATTTTCCGCGCGCCAATACGATTTCGGGCTCCAGTAGTGAAAGTGTAACAGGGCTCCATACGGAGGGAATGCCAAGACCCGCCATGCGTAAATGGTTCAGGAAGCACACATGCACAACACTGGATTTCTTGAACCCGGCCGGACCCTCGGCGTGATCGGCGCAGGCGTTATGGGCACAACCCTCATTCGGGGTCTTCTCGATGCCGGCCTCGTTGTCCCGAACCAGATTTGGGCCACGGCACGCACCGAACAGACCTGCGCCACCGTAGCCCAACAACTCGGAATCGTCGCCCAACAGGACTATACCGAAGTCGCAGCCACCTCCGGCATCATCCTCATCTGCTGCAAGCCAGCCCAGATCGCCAAAATCTGCGAGAAGCTCCGCGAAGCCAACCTGCGGCCTGACACCATGCTGATCTCCATCCTCGCCGGCGTCACGCTGGAGCGCCTCGAAGCGCTGCTGCCCGGCGTTTGGGTCCGCGCCGTCCCCAACACACCCTGCGTCGCCCGCGAAGGCATGACGGTCGTCTGCGCGGGCCACAACGCCACGCCGGGCCACCTTGCCCTCGCCGAACGAATCTTCAGCTCCGTTGGCCGCTGCGTCACCGTTGAAGAGCACTACTGCAATGCCGTCACCGCGCTCAGCGGCAGCGGCCCCGCCTACATGTATCTGGTGATGGAAGCCCTCGCCGACGCCGGCGTCCGCGTCGGCCTGCGCCGCGACCTCGCCCTCACCCTGGTAGCCCAAACCATGTTGGGCTCGGCAAAGATGGTGCTGGAAACCGGCCGCCACCCCGCGTCGTTGCGCGACGACGTTACCACCCCCGCCGGCTGCACCATCGGCGGCCTGCTGATGCTGGAAGACGGCAAGATTCGCTCCGTTCTGGCGCGTGCCGTGGAAGAGGCGACCCGCATCGTGGAGCACCTCGGCAAGCCCGCCAAACACTAGCCCCGCTTCAATACCGCGAGCAAAGCTTCGGCTGCCGCGGTGGCAAACTCCCCGTCATTGATGCGCAACGGCATTTCCACTACCTGAATTCCCGGGCGGGCATGAGCCACAACCGCGTCACGGTAAGCGTCCCGCGCTGCCTGCGAATCGAAGACGCCGCCCGCAACATCGATTCCCGAAAAACCTCGCATCGGCAGCAGCAGCGTCACCGGGCCAGCGGCCAGATTCAGCCGTTCCGCCGTCCGTTTCCCGATCTCCGCGCACTCCTCCGCCGTGGTCCGCATCAGCGTCACTGTCGCGTTATGGACGTGAAGCTGGCGGTTCCGGAACGCTGCCGGCACTGTATCCAGGGGCCCGAAGTTCACCATGTCGATAGCGCCCGGGCAAACCACTTGCGGAATGCCACGCCTGCCCGCAGCGCGCAGCCGGTCCGGCCCCGCACTCATCACCCCGCCCACCAGTTCATCCGCCAGTTCCGTAGTTGTAACGTCCAGCACCCCGTCAATCAGACCATCGGCAATCAGCTCTTCCATCGCCCGGCCCCCGGAACCCGTGGCATGGAACACCATCACCTCACAGCCCGCCTCTTCCAGGCGCTGGCGAGCCAGGGTAACGCAAAGCGTGGTGACGCCGAACATCGTCGCCGCCACCGTCAAACGACGCTTCGCTTCCCCCTGCGCCGCTTGCGAAACCATGCCGCAAACAGCAGCCGCCGCGTTGCTCAGCACCGTGCGGGACAGCACGTTCAAGCCTGCAATATCCAGCACCGAATACATCATGCAGATGTCGCGCGTCCCAACGTAAGGCCTCGTGTCACCCGAAGCCAGCGTCGACACCATCACCTTGGGAACCCCCAGCGGCAAAGCGCGCATCGCCGCAGTGCCAATCATGGTTCCGGCAGAGCCCCCCAGCGAGATCACACCGTGGATCCGCCCGGCGTCGAACAGCCCACGCACCGTAACCGCCGCCCCGCGAGCCATCGCTTCCACCGCAACCCCGCGGTCGCCTCCAGCCACCAGCGCCGCAAGGGTGGTCTCCCCGGCCGCCGCAACGTCCCCCGGCCCGATATCGGCCCGGAACGAATGCTCGCCGAGCACCCCGACATCCACGCTGAAAACCGCCACACCCGCAGCTTCAATCGCGTGCCGGAGAAACTCCGCCTCAGCTCCCTTGGTGTCAAACGTTGCGATGACGGCGACTGTCTTCATCCCCGCCTCACGCGCCTGGCAATTCACCCGGAGCCAGCACCCTGCACTCCGCCAAAGCTCGCAAAATCGCCTCCGGCCCCGGCGGCGCATAGATGGCCATCAGCTTCAAAGCCTCCCACCCGGTATTCACCGTTGAGTGGTAAATATCGGGCGGAATATGCACCAGATCCCCCGCTTTTATGGGTGTCCACTCCTCGCCGCCCAGGTCGATCATCTGGCCGCCTTCCCCCGACACCACGTACAGAATCTCCTCAACGCCCGGATGATTGTGGCGCGCATGGCCCTTGCCCGGATCCAGCAGCACCACGCCCATGGTGAAGCGATCCGTCCCCGTTACCCGGGGTTCGCTGAGCCATTTAATCGTGCCCCAGGGAAAGACCTGCGTCTCCACGTCATTCGGGGATACGTAGCGTTTGCCGTCCATTAGCTAATCTCCTTGAACTTGCGAACCTGCTCGGTAATCGCGCGCTCCACTGGCAATCTTTCCATACTCGACGCCCCAAAAAAACCCGCAATCCCCCGCGTGTGGCGCAGAACATACGCCGCATCGTCAGGCTCCGCGATTGGCCCGCCATGGCAGAGGACCAGAATCTCTTCGCCCCGAATCCGCGCTGCGGCGTCCCGAATTTCCTGTACCCGGGCAACGCACGCGTCCAAAGTGAGCGCAGTGCGGGCGCCGATGTTGCCGCTGGTAGTCAGGCCCATGTGCGCCACCAGAACGTCCGCCCCGGCGCGAGCCATCGCCTCCGCTTCGGCCACATTGAACACGTACGGACACGTGAGCAGATCCATGGAGTGAGCCTGAGCAATCATCTCCACTTCCAGCCCGTACCCCATCCCGGTCTCTTCCAGATTCTCCCGAAAGACCCCGTCGATCAGCCCCACGGTAGGAAAATTCTGTACGCCCGCGAAACCCGCAGCCTGCACATCGCGCAAAAACGAACTCATCCGGCGAAACGGATCGGTGCCACAGACGCCGGCCAGCACCGGAGTCTGCCGAACCACCGGCAGTACTTCCCGCGCCATGTCCATCACAATGGCGTTCGCATCCCCATAAGGCATCATCCCGGCCAGCGAACCCCGCCCCGCCATGCGATAGCGGCCCGAATTGTAGATGATGATGAGGTCCGCCCCGCCATCCTCGGCGCATTTAGCCGAGATCCCAGTCCCGGCTCCGGCCCCAATTATCGGGGTGCCCGTTCGGCGAAGAGCGTTAAATCGTTCCAGAATCTCAGCGCGGTTCATCGCCTGTCATTATGTCGCAGATCAGGTGCGGTGCACA
The DNA here is from genome assembly GCA_903929755.1 of uncultured Acidobacteriia bacterium. Classification (GTDB taxonomy): domain Bacteria; phylum Acidobacteriota; class Terriglobia; order Bryobacterales; family Bryobacteraceae; genus BOG-234. The sequence continues at coordinate 18,277 of CAIYVZ010000155.1, read as the reverse complement.
CGAGTCAGTGCTTGTAAACCTGGCCGCGGGTGTCCACAGTCAGGATCGAGACGATCCGAATCTCGCGATCTGCGGTAAATAGTATCCGCCAGCCGCCAACTCTCGACTTCCGGATCCCGGGTCTGTCGGAGAGTGGTCCCGAAATACGCGGATCGAAAGGGTCGGCACCAAGAAGGCGGAACCGAGCTCGAATTCGCTGTTCAGTAGAACGATCCATGCGATCCAGGATCTTCTCCGCTTCACGGGCAACCTCGACCGAAAAGCTCACAGGCCGCGTTCGCGTTCGTACTCAGCCAGTGGCTTTACCCGACCTGCCGCAAGGTCTGCCAGGCCGCGATCCAACGAAGCGAGCGCGGCCGCATCCAGCGGAGGCCCGTCCTCATCTTCCGCATCACAGAGGTCCATCAGCCAGGTATGAGCGAGCTCAGCCTTGGCATCGGGCAACAGATCAACGATTTCGTGCAGCGCTTCCCGTGTTGTCATGGACACTTTTCATGATAACGCCGTATTGCCGAAGAATCAGGCCTTAACGCCGTTCTTCACCAGATCCTGCATCGCCTCAATAAACGTATCAATCTCGCCCAGCGTCGTATACACATTCGGCGTCACCCGAACCCCGGCAAACTCGCCCGGCATCGTCACCGTCGTCACCCAAACCCGGTACTTCGCATTCAGGAAACCGGCAATCTTCTCCGCCGTCATCCCTTCAATCCCCACCAGCCCAATCCCGCAGGACATCGTCGGGTCATCGCTGGTAAACAACTGAATCCCCTTCAGCGGCCGCAACGCTTCCGTCCACCTCTGCCGCAGATACCGGAACCGCTCCGCCTTCCGCTCCACCCCAATGCTCTCGTGGAAATTCATCGCCTCCGCAATCGCATTTCGCTGCGAAGCCGGGTGCGTCCCAATCTGCTCAAACTTCCGAATATCGTTCGTCAGCGACTCGTCCGCCGCCAGCAAAGGCCAGATTTTCGGGATCTTTTCCTTCCGCACATACAGCATCCCCGTCCCGATGGGAGCCAGCAACCACTTATGCAGCGACACGCCGTAGTAATCGCAATCCAGATCCGAATGCTTGAACGGGAACTGCGCATACGCGTGCGCCCCATCCACCACCACTTCAATCCCCCGCTTCCGCGCCATCTGGCAAATCTTCTTCACCGGGAAAATCTGCCCCGTCAGATTCGTGATGTGGCAGATATGGATCACCTTCGTCTGTGGCGTGATCGCGTTCTCAATCAGCTGCGCCAGATAATCCAGACTCGGCGCCGGCACCTGAAACTTCAGCTGCGTCAGCTTCAGACCATCCCGACGCTCCCGCTGCTTCCACGCCGCAATCATCCGCGGATAATCCTGATTCGTCGTGATCACTTCATCGCCACGCTTCAAATCCAGCCCGAACTGCACCGTCTCCAGCGATTCACTGGCATTCCGCGTAATCGCAATCTCTTCCGGATCGCACCCGAACGACGTCGCCAGCCGCCGCCGGCACGTCTCCACCCCAGGATCCAGAATCCGCCACATGAAATACGTGGGGTTCATGTTCTCCATCTGCAGATAGCGGATTTCGGTATCCTGCACGATCCGGGGCGAGGGCGAAACACCACCATTATTCAGATTGATCAGCGTCCGGTCTACCGTAAACGCCTCGCGAACGTTCCACCAGAAATCCTCGTCGCGAGCCAACTCTTCGGCAGATCGCTTGCCCGCCGTAACCATCGCCTTTTGAGCAAAGGCCACCGCGCCGGGTCGCAGCACCGCCATCGCCGCAGCGGCAGAAGTAGTCAGAAGCCGTCGCCGGGTATTAGTGACGGGCGGAGTTGGAGCTTGCATGTAATGACTTTACCGCGAGAGCTGGTAGCTGCGCCGGGCGGAAAGTTTCGCTGCCGGATTCTGCGCTCTGGCCTCCGGCCCCAGTTCCACACGAATCGAATGGAACGTACCCGGCTGGCCTTCCGGCGTCGAATAATACAGGCTGTACCGGCTGCGAATCCGCTGAATCATCGCAATGAAAGCAGCGCCCGGGTCACCCGACTTTACCGTGTCCCCGCCACTCTTCTCCGCCAGAGGCCCCACCGTGCCGTTCTTCACCGGTTTCGGCCCCTTCGAAGCAACAATCAGAGCGCTGACCGCAGCGTCGGCTTCCCAAAGATTACGCACCACCGTCATCTCGTTGGCCGGCATGCCCACATCGTCCGTAATCACCAGAATCGCCCTCCGTCTGCCGGACTTCGCTTCTCCTATGAACCGCCGCGCAGCCGCGTTTACCGCCCCCCGGATCGCCGTACCCCCACCAAAACGAAGGCGCAGAACACCTTCCACGCCTGAGGCCACGGCATCCATATCTTCAACAAACGGCGTCGATACAGTAATCGTCAGATTGAAGCACATAATGGCCACGCGATCGCCCTTGCGAAGCTGAGCAGCGGCGTGCCGGGCAGCCTCTGCCACTTTCTGGATATTCGGGCGCATACTGGCGCTGACATCGAATAGCAGAATCAAATCAAGTGGCTGGTCTTCCGAAGAAATACTGACAAGCTTCTGCTCCCGGCCTTCGTCAAACACACGAAAGTCTTTCTGCGACAGGCCGCGCACAATGCGGCCGTCTTTGGAAAGAACTTCGGTATCCACGTGGACCATCGAGACGTCTGACCGGAAAGCAACGTCTTCCTGCGCCGGTATGAGGCAGGCAACAAACAGACCGAGCGCCAGGACTCGCCGCGCCATACTAATTCGCGGTGTTGCGCCTTGGTTTCGAAGTTCGCGGGGCCTTGTGAACCTTCGGCGTCTTGCCTCTTTGTGCCTTCTGTGCCTTGCGTGCACTTTTTGCAGCCTTCGACATCTTCGGCTGCTTCGCTTCGGCAACGCTCCCGGCAACGCAGAGAGCAAGGGCAAGTACAAGAGTTCGCATAAGCGTTTATTTTAACCGATAACCCTCAATCAATGCCTGACAGCCGGTGGCAGAAGTAACCCGCGCCGTGGGTGGTGAAGCCTTTCTTGCAACGGTCAGTTTCGACACAGAGTCGCATTTCGCGCCTTGCCCCGCAGCGCTTACCCGGCGCGGCTACCGCAACTGGTCAGGCGAAGGGAAGTTTCGGAATACTTCAAAGAAACAAAACGCCGTAACCACCACGCAGAGCGCCGCCGCGCCCCGCCAGAAGGTTTCCCGGGCGTGCGTGGAACGGATTGGCATCCCCGCCACATAGCCAACTGCAAAACCAGTCAGCAGCCCCCCGATATGCGCCCAGTTATCCGTCCGGAAGCCGGGGAACAAGCCCATCGCGAGGATATACACCACCCACCGCAGATAAAAATTCCGGATCGCGGTCCCCATCGAAGAGCGATTCAGCACGCCAAACGCGATCATCGCGCCAATCAGCCCGGTAATCCCCGCCGAAGCCCCAATCGACGGCGCATGGCTCATCCGAAGACTAAAATAAAATCCGCCAACCGTGCTCAGTAAATAGATCACCAGGAAGCGAGGCGTCTCAAATACCTGTTCCACCTGCGCGCCCAGATCATAAAGCACCCAGCTGTTCATCAGAATATGAATCAGCCCGCCGTGAAGGAATCCGGCCGTAACCAGACGCCACCACTGGTGCTCCTGCACCACAGCCTCCCAGAATTTCCCCCCAAGGGCCCACAGCGCAATCGTCTGCCCCCGATTCCCGCCGCCATACTTATTCGCCAGCAACTCCGTAGCAATATAGAATCCTGCGTTGATCATCAGGATCAAGACGGTAGTGAAATGCGCCTGCGGAATCAGCCCCCCCAGCGCAAAGTCCCCTGGATTCCGCTGCACGTATGTTGGCCCGGTTCGCTCCCCACAATAGGGGCACACTTTGTCGCGGGCAGTAATGAACGCCCGACAATTCGGGCACATCCGGCGGTTATCAGCCACGCGAACCAACCTCGACCACTATCTTGCCGGCGCGTCCGGCGAACTGTTTGGCGAAATAATCCGGATCCACTTTGGCCTTCACGCCCAGGCGAACGGCCAGCGCGCCCCCGAGCACAAGCTTCACAATCTCCGCGCCGGAGTAGATCCCGTGGAAGGTCAAAAAAGTCTTATTCAGAGGGTCTTTAGCCGAGAGATCCGCCAGCTTTCGCCCCATCTCGCTCACCTGCGGCGTCAGGACAAAACGTTGCGCCATCACGATCAGCAACATGCCCAGCGGCACTGCCAGCATCCACTTCTGCGGCCGTTCCCCGAAGAACAGGCTGGCAAACAGCACCGACCCCAGCAAGAACTCCGTCCACTCCCAACTCTCAACCAGGCTGTTGTTCAGTTCCGCCACGTAGCGCCGAATAATGATGCGTTCTTTCCACCGCCCGATGCGGTTCATCTCAATCGAGGTGGAAACCGCGCCAGGGTCGGACAGAAACCCCTCAATATTCTTGAAGTTTTGGGTTATAGCGAAATCGGCGAAAACTGCCGCGCCCAGCCACAGACCAAGGATGAGCGCAGCGATCCTGCGAAACTGAATCACGTTCGCATTGTCGCAAATCCAGACTCACGGCCTGCAGGCAGCCGCCTCTCAATCCATTCGAGCCATGCCTCTAAACCCTGCCCCGAAGTGCACGAAGTCTCCAGGTTCACGCCGCCGCAGCAACCGTATGACGGCGATACCGGTAATAGGCAGCACACGCCCCTTCACTCGAAACCATCGGTGCACCGAGCGGTCGATCCGGCGTGCAACGCGTGCCGAAAGCAGCGCAGTCCACAGGCTTCTTTTGGCCCTGCAAAATCAGGGCGGCGATGCAGTCAGGCGCCTCCTCAGCGTGAGGCGTACTCACGCCGAACTTCAACTCCGCGTCAAACGCCGCATAGCTGTGCCGCAAGGCGTAGCCAGACTGCGGAATCTCTCCGAGGCCGCGCCACTTGCGGTCGGCCACCTCAAACACCTCGTCCATCCGCACACGCGCCAGTTCATTCCCCTGCCGAGTAACCGAGCGGACGTACTGGTTTTCCACCTCTGCCCGGCCCTCTTCCAGTTGAACGATCAGCATCCGGATGCCTTCCAGCAAATCCAAAGGTTCGAAACCCGCAACCACGAACGGCATCTTGTACTTCTGAGCCAGGTCCTCGTACTCGCCGTAGCCCATCACCGCGCAGACGTGTCCCGGCGCAATAAAGCCCTGCACCCGGTTCTGCCGCGCGTTGAGCAACCGCCGAATTGCCGGAGGCACCAAGACATGCGACACCAGTATCGAGAAATTCTTCAGGCCCTCGCGCTCCGCCTGCCAAACCGACATGGCATTCGCCGATGCCGTCGTCTCAAAGCCCACCGCGAAGAACACCACCTCGCGTTCCGGATGCCGCCGCGCCAGTTCCAGAGCCTCCATCGGCGAGTAAGCGATCCGCACATCGCCGCCGGCCGCCTTCACCTGAAACAGGTCCTTTTGCGACCCCGGCACGCGCAGCATATCCCCGTTTGAGACAAAAATCACCTCAGGCCGCGATGCAATCGCCACCGCCTGATCCAGCAGTTCTAAAGGAGTCACGCAAACCGGACACCCCGGGCCATGGACAAGCTCCACTCCCTTGGGCAGCAGATCGTCAATCCCGTAGCGCATCAGGGTGTGCGTCTGCCCGCCACAGATCTCCATCAGAACCCAGGGCCGAGTGACTCGACGCCTGATATCGGCAACAATGGCCTGCGCCAGCGCAGGATCCCGGTACTCATCCAGGAACTTAATAACCGGCCTCCGTTACACAACTCGGGCCATCCGGCACAATGCCTAGTTCCTCATTCAGGACGCCCATCTGCTGCAGTTGGGCGTACGTGCGGTGCGCCTCTTCTTCAGCCACTTTGCTGATCGCAAAGCCGACATGGACCATCACATAATCCCCAGGTTTCGCATCCGGAACATAGTCCAGATACGCCCGACGAGTGACGCCCCCAAATTGAATGCGACCGAGATGGAGTCCGTCAATCTCGGTCGCTTCGAGAATTTTACCAGGAATAGCTAGACACATATAGCGCACATTTCCTAAAGCAATTCCCGGGCCGTTGCGAGAGCGTGTGCGGCGCCGACGGTTACTTCGGGCGTGAGGCCGAGCCCGTCCTCACTGGCGCAGGTTCCACTCCCACCACGGCAATCTGCTGCCACCGCTCGCCAATCAGGCGAGCTATCGCGAGGAGTTCCAAACCATCGCGTTCGTGCGACGTTTCCACGTGGCGGGCGGGAATGCGGACCACTTCGTCATCCCGATGAACATGAACCGTACCCGGTTCCGCCCCCAGCTTCACCGCATCCAGAATCAATACAGACTGTCGTTCCGAGAGGTAGAACAGCAGAGCCAAACCCTGCGTGCCACCGTCCACAAAGTCCAGGTCCTCCGTGTCCCCAATCTCCCGAGAAAGGTCTTTCTGCAGCTGCAGCCCAACAGCGTCGTCGCATAAAAAAAGGTTCCCCAGACCTATTACCAGCACAGGCCTCACAGGTCCAAACCCCCTTCCCGGAAGAATTTTCCGCCAGAAATCACAGCGCCGGCCAGACCATTTTTGTAGCGGGCGGCGCCGAAAAAAACGATGTAAATATGGAGAATCAGGAAAATTACGCAGCCCCGCGACGCCAAATGGTGCAACATTTGCGTGCGGAATGCCGCGCCACAGAGCGGAATCACCCAACCCAGCGTGGTATGCCAAAACCCACCCGGGTTGGCCTGACTGTACAGCGCGAAGCCGGTCAGCATCTCAAACAGCCCGATGCCCCCCCCCACCATCAGCACCTACGACAAGCCCGCCAGCGCGTTGTGCCCCACATGCGCGCCCGTGGTTCACACTCAGATATTCAAGGATCTGAATCCGCAAACTATTCCACCGGCGCCGGCCCCAAAAACGAGGCACCCCAGAGCGCGAGACGCCGCTGTGAAATGAACTTCCCCGTGGCGAATAAAGTTATGACAGACGCCGACGTCACCCAGTGCGTCACACGAATCGGCACGTCCCAAACGTACCGCTGACCGAATCTCGGCTCATCGTCCGTAGAATCTCAACCGGCCTTCCACGTCCCCGGCACCCACGACCGCGTATCGGCAACCGACGAATCAGCAGCCTTCAGATTCGCTATCAGCTTGTCATACTCTTCCTGCGGCCAGCGAACTGCGAGCTGTGTTTCCAGCCCCCGCGCCGCCCTCCGCCCCAGCGTGGAGAACAGCGCAGCAGGCCCCACTTCACCCAGATTCTTATCCAGAATCACGCCCCGCGGAAACCGGAACTACACCCACGCCCGCGTCCCCGCCAACGACGGAGGCCTGTGCCTCGGCCAGGCCGTCATCGCCAATCAAGCCCTCGCCCAGGCCCCCCGCGTCGCAGCCGCCCGTGGCATCCCCGTTACGATAGTGCGAGGATGAATGAGCGGGACCATTCCGCAGCGCGATCTCGGGCTGCTGGGCGAGCCCAGGGTAAATGTGCCCCGCTCAACATGGCACTGGACGAAATGGCACGCCTAAAACGCTGATGGATCCGCAAGAATCTCACCGACCTGACCCCGACGATTTGCTCCGGCAAATCCAGGAGCAGGAAAAACACGATGAGCGCGGCAGGCTCAAGATTTTCCTCGGGTTTGCACCCCGGGTGGGCAAATCCGTGCGAATGTTCGACGAAGGTCTGCGCCGCCTCAAACGTGGTCAGGACGTAATCGTTGGCGCAATCCAGCGTCAGGGTGCCGAGCATCTGGAGTGCTACCTCCGCCAGATGGAAATCATCCCTGCTCACGGCGTCTGCGGCCACGATCTCGCGCATTCCGAAGTAATCGACGTCGAAGCCATCTTAGCCCGCCATCCCCAGGTCTGCCTCATCGATGAACTCGCCCGCGAAAATCCCCCCGGCAGCCGCAACGCCCATCGCTGGCAGGATGTCGATGAAATCCTCTCCGCCGGCATCACCGTCCTCGGCGCCATCAACCTCCAGCATGTTCTCGAAGAACAAGCCGCCGTCGAGCGGATTACCGGTCGTCGCTCCACCAGCAGTGTCCCCGCCGGCTTTATTCACTCAGCCGATGAACTCGTCATCGTCGATGTCCCCGCCGAACAAGTAGCCGGAGCAGGCGAACGCGGACACCTCACCGCCGCCCAACTTTCCGGCCTCCGCGAACAGACCCTCCTGCTCGCCGCCCAGGTCGTCGAGGAACAACTCCAGCGCTACATGGACGCCCACGGTATGCGCCAGGGCTGGAGCACGCAGGAGCGACTCCTGGTCTGCATCACGCCCCGCAGCGCCCGCACCATGCTCGACAGCGCTGTCCGTGCCACCAAACGTTTCCATGGCCAACTCCTCGCCGTCTACGTGAGCCAGGGCGAGCTCCCCAGCACCGAAGATGAAACCTTACAGGACAACCTCAACTACGCCCGCCGCCTCGGCGCCGAAGTCTACGTCCTCGATGGTGCCGACCCCATTGCAAGAATCCTCCAGTTCGCCCATCGTGAAAGAGTGACGCAGCTCTTCATCGGCCATTCCCAGCGCAAAGGCTGGGCTTTCTGGAAAGAAAATCCGGTCGACCGCCTCATCAAAGCCGCCGAAGGCATTGACGTGCGACTCTTTCCGCAAGGACACTCGGCTTAATGCCAGGCAAACACAAGGGCAAACTCAAAGTCTTTCTCGGCTACGCTGCCGGCGTCGGCAAAACCTACCAGATGCTGCTGGAAGCGCAGCGCCTGAAAGCTGCCGGCCACGACGTTGTCATCGGCTATTTCGAACCCCACGCCCGCGCCGAAACCATCGCGCAAACCGAAGGTCTGGAGCTCGTGCCCCGCAAAACCTTTGAACACCGCGGTGCCGCTTTCGAGGACATGGACGCCGCCGCCGTCATCGCCCGCAAGCCTGAATTTTCCGTTGTCGATGAGTTCGCCCACACCAACGTCCCTGGCGCCGAACGTGCCAAAAGATGGCAGGACGTGGTCGCCCTCCTCGACGCCGGCATCCACGTCCTTACCAGCGTCAACATCCAGCACCTCGAAAGCCTCAACGACCAGGTCTGGCAGGTCACCGGCATCCAGGTCCGCGAAACCGTTCCCGACTGGGTCATCAAGGAAGCTGACGAAGTGGTGATGGTCGATGTCACCCCCCGCGCGCTGGTCCACCGGCTCGAACGGGGCGTTGTCTATTCCGCCGAAAAGGCCAAAGCAGCGCTTGAAAACTTCTACACCGAAGCCAATCTCAACGCCCTCCGCGAACTGGCCCTACGGCAAACTGCCCAACAGCTCGAAGAGCGCCGCGAAGAAGCGGCCGCCCCCCCCGCGCCCGCATCAGCAACAACTCCGGAAGGCGGAGAAAAGATTCTCCTCTGGCTCACCCCGGACCCCTCCACCGCCATGCTGATCCGCCGGGCCCGTCGCGTCGCCGACTACCTCGCCTGCCCCTGCGCCGCCGTCTACGCCGATTCCGAGACGCACAACGTGGAACCCTGGCTCAACATCTGCGCCAACCTCCGCATCGAGGCCAGCCCCATCGCAACCGGCAATGACTCGCACAAAGCCATAGCCGACTACGCCCGCACCCACGGCATCTCCCAGCTCTTCGTCACCCGAAACGCCCCCGAAGTCAGCAAGCTTGTCCACCTCGCCCGCGACATCCAGATCACCATAGTCGCCGAGCGCGTCCGCCCGGCTTAAAGCACGTCACCTGCCCCACGCTTTTCAGTAAGGGTGCCAGTCTCGCTTTTCGCCAAATGAGCCGCGCCTCTTGCCTTCACACAATGTGACCAGCAACTCTTCGGGCAGTTCGGGGAATGATGTGAGCGACGTTCTGAGCAGAATCGTTGACGCCGCCAGTGCGTTTCGCGAAATGGCATATTCCACGACGACTGGGTGAGGACAATCAACACCCCCGACCGCAATCGCTTCATCTTTTCCAGCGCGCCGGTGTTTCCATCGCTCATCTGGCCCGCTCGGGCCGTGGTCCAGGAAGCGCGCGCTGGCGAACGGCTATCGAGACACTCCAAGTGGGGCATTGAGTGAGTGCCCCCCGACTCTGAGCAATCGGCGGCAACGCTAACATTGCACTTGCACCCTCCGGCAATAAGGCCTCGTGCCCCAAAAGGCCAGTGGGACGTTGCAGGACGTGCATCCCCTGTTACTGCTACCCCAGCTTCACCTTCAGCATCGTATACGAATGCGGAGCGAACGTCTGCGTCAGCTTACGCCCCGCCGCCGTTGCCGTCCGTGGCGTCGCTTTCACCTTCGTCACCCCAAAATCGTTCTCCGCCTTAATATCCGGCCCGTTCACTTCTGAAATCGCCACCGGCCCCGCAAACTCTTTATCCTGCAGCTCAATCTCCACCGCAATCGCCTGCGTCTCGTGCCGGTTCACCACATTCAACACCAGATTCCCGTTGTCATACGCCGCCGACGTGTCGATGTAATTCACATCCCCGAACTTCTTACTCGTATACTTCGGCGAATCCACAAACAGCTCCAGGCTCTTCCCCTTGCTGTTCTGCGCAAACATCTGCAACGGATAGTAAATCGTCTGCAGGAACATCCCCTCATCGCTCGTGAACATAGGCGCAATCACATTCACCAGCTGCGCCATATTCGCGATCTTCACAATATGCGCGTGGTTAATAAACGAATTCAGGAACGTGGCAATCACCAAGGCATCTTCCAGGTTGTACCGCTCCTCCAGAATCCGCCGCCCGCGCTCTTTGTTTCCGCGCGCCCGATACCAGACATTCCACTCATCCCAGGCAATGTACATCTTCCGCCCCGGCTCCGTCGTCATCGCCCCGCGAATGATCCCCTCCGCCGTCTTCGTCTTGTCATCCAGATCCAGCGAACTCGCCATGAACTCCAGGTAGTTGTTCTCCCGGTTCCCCACGTACATATGCAGCGCCAAATAGTCCGCATGGTGCTTCAGATACTCCAGCACCGTCTTGTTCCACCCAATCCAGTCAATCCCCGGACCATAATTCGAAGACCCCGCCGCAATCAGCTTGATGTTTGGATCCGTAAACTTCATCAGCTTCGCCGCTTCCAGCGCGAACTTACCGTAATCATCCGCCGACCGGTGCCCCATCTGCCAAGGCCCGTCCATTTCGTTGCCAAGACCCCAATACGTCACCTTCCACGGCTGCGCACGCCCGTTCTGCTTCCGCAACCGCGTCATCGCCGTGTCTTCCGAGGAATTGCAGTACTCCACCCACTGCTGCGCTTCCTCCCACGACCCCGTCCCCAGGTTCGTGCAGAAATACGGCTCCGTCCCCAGCTTTTCCGTGTACTTCAGGAACTCATGCGTCCCGAACCGGTTGCTCTCCACCGTCCCCCACGCCATTTCCAGACGAGGAGGCCTCTGATCCCGGGGCCCAATCCCGTCCTTCCAGTGGTAATTCGACGAGAAGTTCCCCCCAGGCCACCGCAGCAGCCCGATATTCAGATCTTTCGACGCCTGCAACACGTCCTTCCGGTACCCGTCGGCGTCCGAGAGTTTCGACCCCTCCTGAAACACCCCGCCGTCCACACAACGCCCCAAATGCTCCAAAAAATTCCCGTAGAGCTTCGGATCAATCTCCCCAATCACCCGTTCCGTATCAATCTTGATGCGGGCAGGCTTCGTCTGGGCATTCACCAGGAGGGGCGCGGCAAGCAGAGTCTTCGAAAAATTCCGGCGGGTCAAATGTGGAGTCTTCATATTGTCTGTGAACATATCAGAATGGCTCAGGCGGCAAAATGCTAACCTGAAAAGTTCCTCCCTATGAGCCTCCAAATTACCCTGCCGGACGGTAGTATTCAGCAGATCGAACCCGGTTCCAGCGCCCTCGACGTAGCCCGCAACATCAGCCCCCGCCTTGCCGACGCCGCCATCGTCGCCAAAGTCAACGATGTCCTCGTAGATGTCAACCGTCCCATCGAGACCGACGCCACCGTCCAGATCCTCACTTCAAAGGACCCGCAGTCGCTGGAGGTCTACCGCCACTCCACCGCCCACCTCTGCGCCGCCGCCGTCCTCGAACTCTTCCCCGAGACCAAACTCGGCATCGGCCCGCCCATCGAAAACGGCTTCTATTACGATTTCGACCGCCCCGACGCCTTCACCCCGCAGGATCTGGAAAAGATCGAAGCGAAGATGTGGGAACTGCAGGCCCAAAACCTCACCTTCGAGCGCAAACTCATCGCCAAGCCCGAAGGCCTCGCCAAGTACCGCGCCATGGATGAGCCCATGAAAGTGGAGCTCATCGAAGAGCGCGCCGACGATATCTTCTCCGAATACACCCTCGGACCCCACTTCATCGACTTCTGCCGCGGCCCACACATCCCCGACACCTCGAAGATCAAAGCCTTCAAGATCCTCAGCGTTGCCGGTGCTTACTGGAAGGGTAACGAGAAAAACAAGCAGCTCCAGCGCATCTACGCTACCGCCTGGTTCTCGAAAAAGGAACTCGACGAGCACCTCAACAAGCTCGAAGAAGCCAAGAAGCGCGACCACCGCAAACTCGGCCAGGAACTCGACCTCTTCAGCATCCAGGAACTCGCCGGCCCCGGCCTCATCTTCTTCCACCCCAAGGGCGGCATTATCCGCAAGACGCTGGAAGACTGGATGCGCAACGCGTACCTCGAACGCGGCTACTCCCTCGTCTACACGCCCCACGTCATGCGCCGCGACCTCTGGAAGGTCTCCGGCCACGCCAACTTCTACTCGGAGAACATGTTCACTCCGATGGAACTCGACGACGCCGAATATCAGCTGAAGCCCATGAACTGCCCGGGCCACATCCTGATCTACGCCGACCGCCAGCATAGCTACCGCGACCTCCCCATCCGCCTCGGCGAACTCGGCACCGTCTACCGCTATGAGCGCTCCGGCACCATGCACGGCCTGCTCCGCGTCCGCGGCTTTACCCAGGACGACGCCCACATCTTCTGCACCCCCGAACAGATTGAAGACGAAGTGGTAGCCTGCCTCGACTTCGCCCAGGACACCCTCAAGACCTTCGGCTTCACCTCCTACAAAGCCGAAATCTCCACCTGGGACCAGGGTGCCAGCGGCAAATACGACGGCGAACCCGCCATGTGGGAACTCGCCGAAAACTCTCTCCGCAAGGCCTGTGCCCGTCTCGGCATCGAAGCCGCCGTCATCCCCGACGAAGCCGCCTTCTACGGCCCGAAAATCGACGTGAAACTCGTCGATGCCATCGGCCGACTCTGGCAGCTCTCCACCGTCCAGTTCGACTTCACCCTCCCCCGCCGTTTCGAACTTGAATACGTGGGCGAGGACGGCAAAAAGCACCGCCCGCTCATGGTCCACCGCGCCCTCTTCGGCTCAGTCGAACGTTTCTTCGGTATCCTCGTCGAACATTACGCCGGTGCGTTCCCCGTGTGGCTCGCCCCCATCCAGGCCACGGTCCTCCCCATCACCGACCGCCAGAACGACTACGCCAAAGAAGTAGTCGCGAAGCTCAAAGCCGCCGGAGTCCGCGTCACCCTGGATGACCGCAGTGAAAAGGTCAACCTGAAAATCCGCGAAGCCCAGCTCCAAAAGGTCCCCTATATGCTCGTCATCGGAGGCCGCGAAGCCGAAGCCGGACAAGTAGCCGTCCGCCACCGCAAACGCGCCGACTTAGGCCCGCAAAACCTCGAAGCGTTCATCGCCACCATCACCGCCGAAATCGCCGCCCGCACCGCCGACGAATAGTCGGCGGTGAAGATCGGCTTTTGGTCCTGCCCGATTCAGCCACGACTCTTAGCCGTGGTTCAGCGGAGATTTCGCCTGCCAGGCGGCCCGTCGAAGTCGTGCGTATGAAGAGTCCCTGGCTGCTCGGCTTGCTGCGTCAGGTGATGAGAAACACCTGTCCTGATAACCCACGCGACCGCTCCGACGACTACTTGTCGCACTGACTGCGGTTGTTCCTGCACTGGTGACCACGTCCTGCCAGTTGATGTCCATGACTGGACGATCTCATGAACCACGCTGACGCGGCAAGCTTCGCATGGGATCGAGGACGAGAACGTGGGCTTCTGGTCTTTCAGATTTCCTTTGGCCAAACCACATTCAACCCTGGAAACCTACCCAGGTAGAATGACGAATCAGCGGTAACCAGCCGCTGGCACTCTTTCCCAGCGTGCAGCGCCAATCACAAAATCCGCCATCAGCCGTCTCGGCTAATTCCCACACAGGCTTCCGGATTTCAAATTCAACCGCAATATCAAGCTCGCCCAACAGCCGCGAAACCTCAGAAGACCGCAAGCCAGGAAGCCCGCACAGTTCCACCCAGACCGGAGCGCAAACCACCATCGGACCCTCCATCCCCAGTTCCATCAGCAGGTCCGACAACGCGGGGGCGCCCGGCTGACCTTGCCAAATCGTCACCAGGATATTGGTATCAAGTGAGGTTTTCACGATCCCACTCATCCCAGCCACGAAGTTCCCGCACCTGCTCAACGGCGGTCCTGCCGTCTGCGTCCGGTGCCAGAATACCGATCTGTTTGCGGTACGGGTTTCCGGCGGGGCGAACTTTCCTCACCACCGTTACCCCCTTCTCGTTGCTGAACTCAATTTGATCGCCCTTTTTCAAATCCGCTACCCTGAAACAAAGGGGATCTCTGAATAATAATGAACAAACTCCTCCTCGCAGCCCTAACTGCGGCCACCCTCCTCCACGCCCAGGGCACCACCGCCACCATCCAGGGCCGCGTCGCCGACCCCAGCGGTGCGGTCATCGCCGGCGCGAACGTCACTGCCCTCAGCGTCAATACCAACGAATCGCGTAAAGTCGCCACCCTTGGTGACGGCAGCTACACCCTCCAGTTCCTCCCCATCGGCAAATACAACCTCACCATCTCCGCCACCGGCTTCCGCACCTTTGAACGCAAAGACCTTATCCTCGAAGTCGGCGCTAACGCCCGCATCGACGCCACTCTCGAAGTCGGTGCCACCGGTGACCAAATCACTGTCGATGCCTCCGTCGCCCCCATCGTCGAAACCACGTCCCCCACCCTCGGCCAGGTCGTTACCAACACGGACATCAACAACCTCCCGCTCGTCAACCGCGACATCTACACCCTCCTCACCCTCACTGCGGGCGTCGATACCAGCGATGCCGCTGCCGATAATTTCGGTGCCCCCATGCAGGTCACCATCGTCAACGGCGCACCCAATTCCGGTATCGGTTCCGTCAACTACACGCTCAACGGTGGAAGCAACACCAACGGCCTCCGCAACACCGGCAACGTCGCCCCCAACCCCGACGCCATCCAGGAATTCCGCGTCCAAACCAACAGCTTCCCGGCTGACGAAGGCCGCTTCGGCGGCGGCACCGTCACCATGCTCACCAAGTCCGGCACCAACGCCTTCCACGGCACCCTCTTCGAGTTCCTGCGCAATTCGAAGCTCAACGCCAACCGCTGGGTCCCCGGTCAGGGAACACTCCTCCGCGACCCCCTCCATCGCAACCAGTTCGGAGGCACCGTCGGTGGCCCCATCCGTAAGGACAAGACCTTCTTCTTCGCGTCCTACGCGGGTCTCCGCGAACGCACCAGCATTTACAACAACACCGCCACACCCCTTACAGCCAGGGAACGCACCGGCGACCTTTCCTTAACCGCGGGCACCGCCCCCGTCGATCCCCTCGGCGGAGCCGCCTTCCCCGGTAAGGTCATCCCCGGCTCCCGCCTCGACCCCGTCGCAAAGAAGATCACCGACACCTACATCCCCCTCCCCAACCTCGCCGCCGGTCTCTACGAAGCCCAACTCGGCCACCCCAAAGACACCGACGAATTCATCGGGAAAATCGACCACAACCTTACCCAGACCCACCGCCTCCAGGGCAGCGTCTTTGAAACCTCCGGCTCCGACCTCGTCGGCCTCCTCGGCAACATCCCCTGGGTCAGCCGCAACTTCACCTGGCGTCAATACAACTGGAACGCCTCCGACACCTGGATCCTCTCCCCCACTAAAGTCAACGAATTCCGCGCCGCGTACATTCGCGATTTCGGCGGCCGCACCAACGCCCCCGCCGTATCGCTCGGCGACCTCGGCTCGCTCTACAAAATCCAGGGTGCACCTTCTCTCCCCCAGATCGCCGTCGCCAGCCGCTTCAACCTCACCAGCGCCATCCCCGGCCCCGTCGCCGGGTCCAATCTCTACCAGATCCGCGACCTGATGAGCATCTCCGCCTCCCGCCACTCCATCCGCATCGGCGGCGAAGCCATGCTCGAAAAAATGATTCATGACACGCTCCTGAACAACTACGGCACTTTCAGCTTCACCACCACCAACCCCCGCGGCTCGAAGAACTCGACCGCCGACTATCTCCTCGGCCTGCCCGCCACCATGAATCAGGACGCCCCCACCACCAAGATCAACAACGACTGGTACTTCGCCTTCTACGCCCAGGATGACTTCCGCGTCAATTCGCGGCTCACCCTCAACCTCGGCGCCCGCTGGGACATCCAGACGCCCATCACCGACCCCTTCAACCGCTTCCTTACCTTCGTCCCCGGCCAGAAATCCACCATCGTCCCCGCTGCCCCCGTCGGCCTGCTCTTCCCCGGTGACCCCGGCGTCGGCCGCGGCATCATCACCACCGCCTGGAACCACATCAGCCCCCGCCTCGGCATCTCGTACGACCCCTTCGGTGACCGTAAGACCGCCATCCGCGCCGCCGCCGGCATCTTCTACGGCAGCATCTCCGGCAACGAATGGAACACGTCTTCCGACAATCAGCCCTTCGCCATCCGCCAGCAGTTCAACGACGTCTACTCCCTCTCCGACCCCTATAAACTGCAGCCCGGCGGCGTAGGCCCCTTCCCCTACAGCTACTCCCCTTCCGCCCCGCGCTTCATAGCCCCGTCGGCCACCGTCGGCATCTCGCTCGATTACAAATCGCCCTATACCTACCAGATGAACTTCGCCGTCCAGCGCCAGTTGACCAACACGACCAGCCTCACCGTCGCCTATGTCAATAACCTCACCCACCGCATCCCGGCCATTCAGGACATCAATTACCCCGGCCTGACTTCGACCGCAACCACGGCCAACGTCAACGCCCGCCGACCCTACCTGCCCAATACGCTCTCCAGCATCGGCATGATCAAGTCGATCCTCAACTCCGCCTATCACGGCATGCAGATCACCGGCGAGAAGCGGCTTTCCCACCACTTCATCGCCAAAGGCTACTACACCTTCGGCAAGGGCCTGGACGCGGTCAACACCCAGAACAGCACTCTCCAGGCGGCCACCGACTGGACCAACATCCTCCTCGACCGTGGCCGCGCCAACAATGACCGACACCACTCCGCCGTCATCTCCGGCGTCTGGGAGCTTGACTACTTCCGCCACATGGCCGCGCCGATTCGCCTCGTCGCCGGGGGCTGGTCCATCGCCGCCATCGGCAGCATGCGCAGCGGTACCCCGCTCACCATCACCACCGGAACCGACAACAACCTCGACGGCACCAATAATGACCGTGCCGACCTCATCGGCGACCCGCGCCTCTCGCCCAACCGCACCCGCAGCGCCGTCGTCGACCAGTGGTTCAACATCGCCTCCTTCAGCAAGACCACCCAGCTGAAGAACAACCTGGCCGGCACCTCTGGCCGCAATATCATCGATGGCCCCGGCCTGAAAAACGTCGATATGACCATCTCCCGAACCTTCAAGGTCACCGAAAAAACAACCCTCCAGTTCCGCGGAGAAGCCACCAACGCCCTGAACATCGTGAACCTCTCGAACCCCGGCACCAACGCCAACACCGCCACAACATTCGGCAAGGTCACCACCGCCCGCCCCATGCGCCAGGCCCAGTTAGGCCTTAAACTGGTGTTTTAGTACAAAAGCGCTCGTCACCACGTGAGGCCAGAAACACAAGCCCCCCCCCGGCGGTTCCCTGACTTGAGAAGGATGAGGGCATGACGTTCCTATCGCCTTTTCCGATGGAGGTTTCGTCGCTCCCCCCGCGCATAAACATCCATCAGAGCCGCGCACGACAATCACCGTTCAGGTCTTCATCCATTACCGGACTACTATGCCGGGCCACAGGCGCTGGCAACACCACACCTGATCCTGACTCTAACGCTTGATCCACGCTTCTTTCAGACCCCGCCTCACGACGACGCCCTTGCGTTTCGCTATCACTTCGCCTCCATCAGGCGGTGAAAAGGACTTACACCTTCAAGCTGTCGAACATGCTCGGCACTCCAAAAGAAAAGGCGCGACCCGAAGGTCGCGCCAGGAGTAACGAAGCTGTGAATAACTCTTAGACTTTGCGGCGGCGGAAGTAAGCTAAGCCACCAAGTGCGCTCAGAGCCAGGAAGATAGTCGAAGGTTCCGGTGCCTGT
>CAIYVZ010000154.1 GCA_903929755.1 uncultured Acidobacteriia bacterium | reverse complement strand
TTCCGATCTGATGCCGATCACCATTCCGATACTACATTCGTAAAGTGATCGGCATCAGATCGGAATGCTGATCGGCTTCATCTCGGAATCGTGATCGACATCACTTCGGAATGCTGATCGACATGCCTCGGAATCCCCACTTCTGTCGAAACGTAATGATCTATTTTGAACAGCCGACACGGGATCTTCTCGTCGCCCGCCTGGTACACCAGCTCGTCCCCGGCGGGTACCTCTTCTGCGGGCATGCCGAGACCCTGCTGCACCTGCCACCCGGCCTCGAATATGTTCAGCCGGCCACCTACAGGAAGAGTTAAATGGTAATCCCGGCCATTGGCCTTTCAGCCCCGGTCCAGCAGGAGGTCGTTGTCGGCGTGGGGGATTGCCGTACCGCCGGCTGGCCGGTTCGCGCTCTTGCGACTTATGCGCTCGGTTCCTGTATCGCGGTAATTGCCTGGGACTGGAAACTTCGGATAGGCGGACTATTGCACGTCATGTTGCCCGATTCATCCATCGACAGAACGGCACCGGGGCTGGCGGGCAATCCCTTCCTCTATGTGGACACCGGTCTCCCCGAACTCCTGCGTCGTCTGGAAGCCCACGGTGCTGCGAAATCCCGTCTCCGGTGCTGTATGGCGGGAGGGGCCAACATGATGGCCGACTCTACCTCCTTTGAGATTGGCCGACGCAATCATCTTGCTCTGAAGAAAGCGTGCTGGAAAGCGGGGATTTTTGTGGACAGCGAAGACATCGGAGGTAACCTCTCGCGGTCGGTTCGGCTCGACCTGGGGACCGGTCGCGTCGATCTCCGAAAGGGTGTCGGCACCGGCCTTGTTCTGGTTCCGGGCCGCATACAGGTACTTACACAGGAGGGCGGAGGATGACGGTTTTGCTTGTAGACGATTCGCCGGTAATGCGGCGGTATGTTGCCCGGACGTTGGAGATGACAGGTTTCGCCACCACCATCTATGAGGCGGAGAACGGACGGGAAGGCATGGAAAAGGCTCTCATGCTGCTCCCTGATCTTGTCATTACCGATCTGAACATGCCCGAGATGAGCGGTACGGAGTTGATTGCCGGCATGCATGCCTCCCATCTCCTTCGCAATATTCCGGTTCTGGTCCTGACGGCAGACCACAGTCCGAATCGCCCGGGAGAGTTATTGGGAGGCGGAGCTGCCGGCTACCTGACGAAACCCGTTACGCCACAGTCCCTGCGGCGTGAACTCATATCGCTGCTGCAGCTCCAGTAGTAAAGACGTGTCGCACTTGAGTGAGGTCTCACCATTGAACATTCCACAGTCCGTTCTTCAGGCTTCGATAAATGACGTTCTCGAAACCATGTATTTCATGTCGCCCACATACCTTGGATCAGCCTTGCCTGGTGTCGAGTCGCTGGGCGTGGCCGTCGAGTTCACCGGCCCGGTGCGCGGGCGCTTCTGCCTCTACGTCACCCGCACTCTCGCCTGCCGCATGACGGCTGATTTTCTGGCCTGCGACTCTCCGTCACCCCACTCCGGCCAGGTCGATGCAACCGTAAAGGAACTGGCCAATGTGGCGTGCGGCAGTTCCATGTCTGCGTGGATGCCGGAAGTAAATTTCGAATATCGCGTGCCCTGTCCAATGCCCTCTCCGCCCGGCCCGCTAACCCCTGTAATGCATTCTTTTTCTGTTTTGTCGGACCAGCCGGAAATCTTCTTCGCCGTGGCGCTGGAAAATCAGGCCTGAACGTTACGCAACCAGTTGGGGCATGCGCGAGCCGAGCACTCTCATCTTCGCCGCCAGAGTCGTTCGTTTAAGGCCCAACAGTTCCGCAGCGGCGGTCTTGTTGCCACGCACCCGGGTAAGCGCGTGAGTGAGCAGCCTGTGCTCAAACTCTTCCACGGCGGCTTGGAAATCCAGACCCTCTGTCGGCAAATGCAGAGCCAGTGTCGTCGAACCGCTCTGCGACGACAGCGAAGGTTGAACCTGCAACCGCAGGTCACCGGACGTAACCACGGTTCGGGAACCACTGATGATTGCCCCCGATTCAATTACATTCTCAAGCTCTCGCACATTTCCTGGCCAGTTGTGAGCCCCGAGCTTGTGCACTGCGTCCGTATCGAGGGTCTTTGGGGCGCATCCCTCTATCCGGCACACTTTGTCCAGAAAATACTGCGCCAGCAGCGGAATATCCTCGCTGCGTTCTCGTAACGGAGGTACCGTGATCGGGAATACATTCAGGCGATAGAAGAGATCCTCGCGAAATAGCCCTCTGCGGACCCGATCGGCCAGCCCCGCATTTGTCGCTGCAATCACACGAATATCCAGATGAAGTTTTTCATTTCCGCCCAGTCTCTCCACTTCCCGCTCCTGTAGCACCCGAAGCAGTTTTGCCTGCAGCCCGTAGGGCATCTCGGCAATCTCGTCCAGAAAAATTGTCCCGCGGTTGGCAAGCTCGAATTTCCCGGCCCGCGACTGGATTGCTCCAGTGAAGGCACCTCGGACATGCCCAAACAGCTCGGCTTCCAGGAGACTCTCCGGAATCGCCCCGCAGTTTACAGCCACCCACGGACCTCGGCTCCGCCCTCCCCGCTCATGTATCGACCGGGCAACAACCTCTTTTCCTGTTCCAGTCTCTCCTTCTATAAGGACGTTGCAGGTTCGATTGACCACCAGTTCGATGTCAGACACGACGTTGTCGATCCCCGGGCTGCGGCCAATCAGCGAGGGCGCTCCATTCGGGGCCTCCGCCCAGCGACTGCGTACGGGGGATGCCTCCCCCTGCAGGCTTGCCGGAGAAGGGATCAACTGAGGCCGCGCGCCAGGCATCGGTCTGCTCTGTGCATTCGAGGCGAAATCTCTCTGAGGGAATGAAGGTGTTGGCAGCGGATAGATCATGAGGCTTTCGGTGTCCACCTCTCTATCGGCGAATGCGGCTAAAGCTTTAGCATTTTTTTTTGAAAATAGTCGTCTTCGTGTCTAAACTTGCCCCCGCTTCTGGCCGATTAGCATATTGAGCGGATGTCGGCCTTGCATTCAGGGGCCCTCAGGTCGCCGAAAGGACTTTTGGTGATAGATCACGAACTTCTTGTGGCAAGTGTAACCTCATCCACCGCTGAGGTTTTCTCCATGATGCTGGACATGGAAGTGGAGTACACTGGCCTGATCAGCGACCTCAGTTCATCCGAATCGGGGCTCATTTCCCTAATCGGAATAACCGGTGACTGGGGCGGCTCCGGCAGTTTCTGTTGCACTCCCGCTCTGGCAACGCTCCTTTACTCCAGGATGTTGGGCGTTGATGTCACCGAGACTCGCGGCATTGATGACGATGTTCTCGATGTTGTCGCCGAGGTAACAAATATGATGATCGGCAATATCAAAAACGCTCTCGAAGTAGTGACCGGACCGCTCGCCATCAGCGTGCCGACAGTCATCCATGGGCGCAACTTCCAATTCCGGAACGCGTCAGGTCTGCGAGGTGTTGCCATGGGGTTCTCCGGCGAGGGGCACATCTTTGAGGTGAGAATAGGGCTGGCACCCACCTCGGACTCGGTCGGGGCCCGCAACAGAATTCCCGTGCTTGGCCTTGCCCACATTTGATGGCGTCTTTTTGCCGGACTTTATTCCCTGGATTTATTCGCGGGATTTATTCAAGGCAAGATGAGAAAAATCCGCAGGACCGACACTTTATCTTTAGTTGCCCTTATGCCGGAAGATGTTAGAAGCCAGTTCGTCGCGATCAGGTCCATTAAACTGGACCCCGCTCCCGTTGGTCCGGAAGGACATGCGGAGGGGGAAAGATTCCCCCCGGAGCTGGAGTACGATTTCAATCGCATGGTTCGGGCACTCGCTGGCCGCCTGCACGCCCGACTCCCTCATGGCTGTGGGATTGAGGTGGGAGATCTTGTGCAGGCGGGCAACGTTGGCTTACTCAAGGCCGTCCGGACGTTTGAAAGCGAGGTGGGCGCGCCGATTCTAAGCTATGCGAAGTTTCGGGTTCGCGGTGAGATGCTCGATTTAGTCCGCAGGCAGCTGGGGCGGGATGCTCCCGCGCCAGGAGCTCTCACTGCGGGTACTGCCGATGTCGATGTTCCCGCATCTGCGGACAGTTCTCCGCAATCGCCCCTGTTTACTCGTCAAAGGTCCGAGATCATTCACGAGGAGCTGGAGCGCCTTCCCGCCAGGTACCGTGCTCTCGTCCGCCTGCGCTATGTGGGCGAGTTGACGCTTCGGGAGATTGGACTGCAATTGCATGTGAATGAAAGTCGCGTCAGCCAACTGCATCGGAAGGTCCTGATTCGGCTGAAGAAAGCTCTCCACAGCCGGGGGGTCTCGGGGTTCTCGCAACTCTAGACAAACACGCCGCGTATGAAGCTCAATCTCGACAACTCGCTGCTTAAGGCCCCCGCTTCAGGAGCTGCCGCGCCCGCGCTTCGTCTTTCCCCCGGATCAAAATCGGCGGAAGTTGCCTTGGGCGGCGACAGCGTTCGTGTGTCCGGTGCCTCCAGTCTTCTGACTCGCTACTCGGCCGACCGCGCCGCACGAATCGATGCCCTCTCTCGCGCCGTGGCGGACGGTGGCTATAAGGTGTCGGCAGATGATATCGGGAAAGCGATCATTCGCCATGCCGGGGGCTAATACGTGTCTCTGATTTCGTCTCTTCATAATGCGGCGGCCTCGCTGGGCGTGTTTAGCCGGGCGATCGACATCGAGGGTAGTAACGTCGCGAATGCGGCGACACCCGGATACGCGGCTGTCCGTTCCAGTATCCAGCCCATCGGCACCGGTGCAACAGTGATTGGCTCCGATTACATTATCCTGAGCTCCGCCGGCAACTTCCACGCGGATGCGCGCGTGCAGGCTGCAACATCGGATGCAGCCTGGAGTCAGAACAAAGCTTCTTCGCTGTCACCAGTGAACCAGCTCTTCGATATAACGGGCGGCTCGGGCCTCCTGGCCGCTTTCCAGCAATTCAGCGCTGCTTTCGCGGGTCTGGCCGTTAACCCCAACGACCAGGCCTTGAGAAGCACGGCCCTCTCTGCGGCCGGGGCAGTCGCCACCGAGTTTAGACGAACTGCCGCCGGTATTGATGCTCACACCACACAGGTTGACTCGACGCTACAGGGCGTAGCAACCCAGATTAACGGTCTGGCCGACCAGATTCGTCAATATAACGTCCAGTTGCGTGGCACGGATCCGCCAGATCCGGGTGTGGAGGCGAATCGCCGTGCCGCTCTCGAAGATCTCGCCTCGCTGACTGACATCACCACCACCGTCAACCCCGACGGCTCCGTTGCGGTCCTTACCGGAGCGCAACAACCTCTGGTGCTTGGCGATCAGGCCTACAGACTCACCGTAAATCCATCCGCCGCTCCCGGCGCGCAGGTCAGTTCTTCCGGCGGGGGGAACTCGCCCGGCACCTATTCGGGAAAGCTAGGCGCCCTGCTCGACGTGCGGAACAATACCCTGGCATCGCTTCTCGGTGGTGGCAGTTCTGCCGGCTCGCTCAATACACTCGCCAAAGGCTTTGCAACGCGGGTGAACAGTCTCTTTTCCTCCAGTGTTCTACCATCCGGGGCCGCCGGCGTACCTATCTATACCTTCGACATCGGAAACGACCAGAATGTCGCAAGAACGCTCGCGCTGGACCCTGCGGTAACGCCTTCCCAACTGGCGCTGGGCAGCACCGGCCCCTCGGCTCAGAGTAACGGCACCGCAAACGCTCTTTCCGGGCTCTTCAACTCATCCAACCCGGCGGACTGGGTGAACGGCGCCACTTTACAAAAGGCTTTCTCCGGCATTGCGTCCGGAGTCGGCCAGCAGTTCTCGGATGCCACAAACGCGGCATCTTCGTCCCAGGGTACTCTTACGTCGGCGGTCGCGGAACGCCAGCAAATCTCCGGCATATCGCTCGACAAGGAAGCTGTCAATATCACTTCGCTGCAGAGGTATTTTGAGGCGAACGCCAAGCTCGTCGGCATCCTGGATACTCTCACTCAAGCGGAGATCGGCCTGATCAAATGATCTCTAATAATCTCACCAGCGGTTTGTGGTTCCTTGCCGGCGTCCAGAACCTCCAGGCGCGTATCACAACGACACAAAAGCAAATTTCTTCTGGCTTCCGGATTCAGGACGCCTCCGATTCACCCAGCCAGGCGGCCGACGTGGTCGGCCTCGGAACGGCAGTGTCATCCCTGGAACACTACCTGACGAATCTTGGCCGGGTAACTGCGGAAACCACCAGTGCGGATACTGCCCTGTCCACCGCCATCACGTTGATTAACCGCGCACGCCAACTTGCGGTCCAGGCGGCCAACTCAACAACCACTGCGTCCGAGCGGCAGGCCATCGCCGTCGAAGTGAAAAACATCCAGCAACAAATCGTCGGGCTTTCGAACACCTCAGTTGAGGGCCGCTATATCTTCGGCGGTGACCAGGACCAGTCCCCGCCCTATCAGTATGACGCCGCAAGCGCTCGCGGTGTGGATAAGCTGACCACTCAAACCGCCTCCAGAGTGATTCAGGACACCTCCGGACTCACGGTCTTTTCAGCCCAAACCGCAGCTGTCATCTTCGATACCCAAGACACTTTGGGCGCGCCCACGGCAGGCAACGTATTTGTGGCATTGCAATCGTTGGTCAACTCGCTGAACGCAAACGACCAGGCAGGCACGGCCACGGCCCTGACGCAGTTGCAGGCAGGTGCCGACTGGCTCAATCAGCAACAAGCTGGGTACGGAGCCGCCGCCAGTCGGCTTACGGATGAGACAAACCTGTCGAACAACGTGCTTACCAGTTTAAGGACCAGGCTATCGGAGATCCGGGATACCGATGTAGTGCAGGCAGCGACCGACCTGAGCCTGGAAACTACCGCGCAGTCCGCCGCCTTCTCGGCTCAGGCCTCCGTACCGCGCAAGAGCTTGTTCGACTATCTGGGGTAATATGAGCCGCCAACTAACTCAACAGGAAATCGATGCGGTATTTCAGAACACCCAGGGCCGGCGGACAGATGCGCCCGGCTCCCGCAGGGCCGTTCCATTCGATTTCAGGCGTCCGGACCGGATCGCCAAATCGCAACTCAGGGCCATCCACCAGCTGCACGATAGTTTTGTACGCAGCCTTGTATCCAGCCTCTCTGCCTATTTGCGAACTTACCTGATTGTCAACCTTGTTAGTGTCGAGCAGTTGTCATACGCAGAATTTCTGGAGTGCCTGCCCTCGCCCACCTGCATCGCTTCCATTGGCCTGAAACCTTATGATGGAAATGCTGTCCTCGAGCTGAACTCCTCCCTGATCTTCCCCATCCTGGAGATCCTCCTGGGGGGGGACGGCAAGCTCCAGTTCAGTTCCCAGCGCGAAATAACCGAAATCGAGCAAGTCCTCCTGGATGGCCTGTTCCGCATCATCCTCCGCGATCTTGGCGAGGCATGGCGTTTCGTGACCATGATCGACTTCGCCATCGATACAATTGAGACGGAGCCTCAGTTTCTCCAGATTCTTGCCCCCACTGAAGCCGTCGTAGCTGTCGCCATCGAAATCCGTATTGGCGATGCCATCGGCATGATGAACATCGCCATGCCGTCGATCATCATCAAGATGATGCGGCAGAAGTTTGACCAGCAGTGGTCGCTCCGCAAGAGTGCTTCGACGGACAATGAGCAGGTGCGGGTACTTGAGTTGATCCGTCCTTCGCTCCTGAATTCCGAAGTGCTCTTGAAGGGCCCACAACTCCTTCTGCGAGACCTCGTAAGTCTGGAGTGCGGTGACATCGTCAGTTTCGAATATCCCGCTGGGCGTCCACTCAGTATGACCCTGAACGGTAAAGAGAAGTATTGTGGCGAAATGGTGGGGTCCGGCCGACGAGCTGCATTTCGTGTGACGCAGTTGCTGCAGGGCGGGTTATGAGGAGAACATGAATGACTGCATTCACGGCGGAGCATGAGCCTGTAGCGGGAAACGTAATCACCTCCCGTTTTCTGGGTGAGGTTATCAAGGACCCAGCCAGTGAGCTGTTTCTTCCCACAGGTTTGCCTGGCTTTGAAGACGAACACATCCTGCTTCCAATTGAGATTCCGGCTCACCGGCCACTTGTCTTTCTGCAGAGCACACGGTCGCCGGATGTATGTCTCGTTTGCCTGCCTGTCTCGTGCATCACGGAGAAGTTTCAGATTCATATAGCCGAAGACGATCGTCTCGGTCTCGGCCTTGATCTGGACCGAAGTCTGGTGATGGGCGAGGACATACTGTGCCTCGCCCTCTTGTTGCCGGCCGGTGAAAGCGTCAGAACAAACCTCGATGCCCCTATCGTGATCAATCTCCGCAACTACAGATGCGGCCAGATCCTGCTGGATTCCCGCAATGGCTCGCGCTTACTGACGGCCGAAGGAAACTGGCAGCCACTATGCTAGTCCTTCGCCGCCGGGCAGGTGAAGTCATTCTTCTCGGACCAGATATCGAGATCGAAGTCGTTGAAATCTCGAAGAGCCGCGTAAAACTGGGGGTCCGTGCGCCCCGGAGCATTTCGGTAACCCGACGCGAAGCATCGGTCGTCGCCGGCGAAAACAAAGAGGCAACCGGACTGGCCGTCGCAGGCGGCAGTCTGGAGAATATTGTTCGCCTGCTGAGGAATACTACCGTGCCGGTCTAAAGCACCAGCCTGGTTTAGCCGATAAGTAACTATGAAGCGATACAGCAGGCATCGCGTTGATCCGCGAGAACCCGCACCCGGCATGATGACGGGTATGTATTCGGCAAAAGGACGCCAGCAATGCCACTTTCCATTCAGACCAACGTTGCATCTCTTACCGCACAAAACAACATCCGCATCAATACCAATTTTCAGGCGAATACGATCAACCAGCTGTCCTCCGGGTTTCGTATCAACTCTTCGGCTGACGACGCTGCCGGCCTGGCTGTCGCGAACAAGTACCGCGGGGATACCGCAGAACTCACCCAGGGTGTCCTCAATGCGCAAAGCGGGATTAGTTCTCTCCAGATTATCGATGGCGGTCTCAATAATATCTCCAACATTCTGGATCGCCTCAGAACCCTCGCTACCGAGTCCGCCTCAGCAACTTTTACGGGCGACCGGGCGACACTGAACACCGAATATCAAGGTCTTCTTCAGGAAATTGATCGGCAGGCGTCCAACGTCAAACTAAATACGGGCGGCGTCTACAACACGAACCTCGTGACCTACGTCGGTGGCGGGACAAATTCAGCCAACGCCCAGATTTCGGTCGATCTCAGCGGAACAAACAACGCCGTGGATGGTGCCGCCCTTGGTATATCCACCACGAGTGTGGCGGGCGGCGGAACACATCTGGCGGGAAATACCGTCCGGCTCGACGACAGTGCTGTCAGCTTCCTGACTGGAACCAGTCAGAGCTTCACCTTTCACCTCAATACCGGGACAGGAAATCAGGACGTTACTGTATCGGTGGCCGGTGGCAGTGGTGGCTTATCCGGCACTCAGGTGATCTCGAATCTCAATAGTTCTTTGCAGGCGTACGGCCTGACCGCGGCCATCGGAAGCGACGGCAAGTTGGAATTCGGGGGCTCCACTGCTTTTACGGTCTCAACTACAGCTGCTGGTACAGGGCCCATCGCGGACACGGGGACGGCGGTAAATGCCTCAGACTATAACATCGGAAGCGGTACATTTGCCGCTTTCGCCGCTGGTGGTGGCGCCGCTGCCGATGAGACGTTTGTGGTTCAAAATGGATCTGGCTCCTACTCGATCAACTTGACCGCTGCCAACTCCTCAACTCTCGCCGCTGCCCTGACAACCATCAATACGGCTTTGTCGGGCTCAGGAATCTCGGCGGTCAAAGCCGCAAACGGGACAGATTTCTCTCTTCAGAGCACCTCTTCGTTCAGCGTGAATGAAACGGCGTTCACGGCCAGCTCCGGCGGCGGTACCGGCAGCGCGTTTGGTGCTGTTGGGGCGCAGGCAGTCACTGCAGCCCAGAATTCGGCCTCCAACTCGGGAAACGCCATCGCCGCTCTGACCGCGCTCCAGACCGCGGTGACGAATCTTGGCCTCGTGCAGGGAAAAATCGGCGCTGGCGAAAATAAACTGCAGTACGCTGTGAACCTCGCGCAATCCCAGATCACCAACTATGCAGCCGCTCAGGCAGGTATTCGCGACGCCGACGTCGCGGCCGAGGCGGCCAATCTTACGAAAGCTCAGGTCCTTCAACAAGCGTCACTGGCTGCGCTGGCGCAGGCAAACTCGGCACCGCAGGCTGTCTTGGCTCTGCTGAAAGGCTAACCCGCATCTTAAAGGGGCGCGCCTGGTTTCAGCCGGGCGCGTCAAAGGGAACTAAATGTCCAGTACAGTAATTCCGTCCCTCTCATCGTCAATCTCGAGCAGTTTTGCCGGGGTCAGTAAGTTTTCCACCAGCTTACAGTCTGTTCTGAACCGTGCTGTTGGCATTGCGGCCCTGCCTCTTCAGTCCTTGAATGCCGGGCTCACCACACTGAATGAGAGGCAAAGCGCCCTCCAGAGTCTCGAAGCCAGTTTCTTGTCGCTCCAGCAAAGCGTGACATCCCTTCAGAATGTCGTTAAGTCGAACACCCTCAGTTCTTCTGTCTCTGATGGCTCGATTGTCTCTGCTACTGTTGCCACCGGTGCACTGGCCGGCACCTACAGTATTGAGGTGGAGAATCTGGGCTCCTTCTCCTCTGCCGTAAGCGTTGCCGGAGCGACAGCTGTGAAGGACCCCTCGGCCACAGGTATAACTTCCGGGCTCAGTCTTACCCTCCAAATCGGTTCTACCTCCACCACTATCACGCCCGCGTCAACTTCTCTTTCCAGTCTGGTTGATGCCATCAACTCCCAGGCCTCTGACCAGGTTCAGGCTACGCTCGTTAATGTTGGCTCAACCTCGTCTCCGGATTACCGTCTTTCCCTGCGTGCAATAAAACTCGGAGCTGGTTCTATCGATCTGAAAGACAACTCGGGAAGCCTGATCGGAAATGCAACCGCCGGGGCCTTTGCCAGCTACAAGGTTAGTGGTCTCGCGACCTCAATTACCAGTGACTCCAGGACCGTGACCCTGGCGCCTGGGTTGACTGTCAACCTGCTCAGCCAGAGCGCCGCAGGTATTGCGACCACAATCACGGTCGCTAACAACACAACCGGAATTGCGTCTGGGCTGAACTCGCTTGCGCGCGCCTACAACAGCGCAATTGATGCTCTGGCGCAGCATCATGGCGAGTCGGGCGGCGCGCTGCGGGGCGAGAGCCTTTTGCTGTCGCTCTCGGGAATACTGCACCGCCTGAGCTCTTACAACAACGGGAGCCCGCAAAGTTCACTCGCCGCGTTCGGTCTAAGTCTCGACAAGGCTGGACATCTTTCACTTGACAGCGCGACGCTTACGGCAGCCGCCACTACCCATTTTTCAAGCCTGCTCACAACCCTGGGCACTTCCACCACGGGCGGTTTCCTGAAGACGGCGACCGATCTCTTAGGCGCGCTGGAAGATCCCACGAACGGTCTTATCAAGAACGAGGAATCAACTGTGTCGACCGCGATTACCAGTCAAAAAAAGAAGATGGCAGATCAGCAGACGAACGTAGCCGCACTGCAAACGAATCTTACGGCACGGTTGGCAAAGGCCGATGCTGCCATCGCGCAACTGGAGAACCAGGTTAGCTATGTGACTGGTTTGTTTGCCTCGTACAACGGCACGAAAACATCCAATACCCTCTAATGAACCCATGTCACCTCTGCTGGTTGAACTAATAGAAGCCGCCCGAATCGGTGACTGGGATCAGTTGGACAAACTGTCGTCACTCCTTCCCACTCAACCTCCGCCCACAACCGAGCCGGGGATGACCGACTACCTTTTTGCATTGCAGGCCTCCGTTATTGCTGCCCGTACCGCACGCGCCGACATCGTGAAGTCCCTTCACCGCTTAACCGCGGCATCCGGCTTCAATCAATGTGGCTGAAATCACCGCCAGAATTTTGGCGAGTACGGCATGATCCTGGCGTTACGTGCCGCTGTCCTTCCCGCAAAGGTAGTGTTTTCATGCCCCCAACTCTGGCCCTGTTCGTGCACCTCAGTTGTCATGTTCGAACGTACCGGACTTGACCTCGGCAATTTCCTCACGCACCTTGTCAGGCGGCAGGAAGTGATTGCCTCAAACATCGCTAACGCGGACACCCCTGGCTTTCGGGCCCGCGATGTCGCAGCCCCCGGCAGTTTCCAGGAATTAATGCAGGGTTCTCTCGGGACCGTCATGGAAAGTTCCGATCTCGCCCAGCGCAATGATGGGAATAACGTGAGTATTGATCGGGAAGCTCGCCTTCTGGCGGAGAACACTCTTCGCTTTAACCTGGTGACTCAGATGCTTCGCAGTCAGTTGAAGAACATCCGGTCCGCTATCGACGAGGGTAAAACATCATGAGCCTCTTTAGTGCAATTGCGGTGAGCGCATCGGGCCTCGATGCACAGCGGACGCGCGCTGAGCTGATCACCGAAAATTTGGCGAACGCCGATACCACCCGAACCCCGGATGGTGGCCCTTATAAAAGAAAAGACGCTGTGTTCGCCACACAAACCATGTCGGGCTCCTTCGCCTCCATGCTGATGAACGCTTCCGGTGACCCTCCCTCAGGGGTTTCAGTCTCTGAAATCACCATCGATGATTCCGAACCGGAGCGCCGTTACCTGCCTGGGCATCCCGATGCAGACCCTCAAGGGTATGTAGCGTTCCCCCACATCAATCCCGCCGAGGAGATGGTCGATCTGATGAGCGCTTCACGTGGCTATCAGGCAAACGTGACGGCCATCACATCTGTGAAAGAGATGATCGCCCGTTCCATTGACTTGTTCAAGTAATGACTTATTCAAATAGGCGCTCCTAATCATGGTGATACCCATAATCGCTCCCGCCGTTCCCCGGCCGTCACTGTCGCTCGATGCTCTTAAGCCCCCTGCCACCAGCCCTGCCGGCGGGTCAGGCTTCGCAGACATCCTGAGCTCTGCCATCTCCACCGTGGAAAATTCTCAAAACTCCGCGCATAAAGCTTCCGAGGACCTGCTCATCAACGGGAAGGGCGACATTCACGAGGTCGCGTTGATCTCCCAACGCGCGGAGCTCTCCATGCAACTCTTCCAGCAGGTTCGCAACAAGCTCGTGCAGTCCTACCAGGAAATCATGCGGATGCCGATGTAGGCGTCCCCCCAAACTCTCATGCAGCAACTCCTCAAGCTCTGGAACTCGCTCACAATCGTTCAACGAATCTCCCTACTCGTTGTCCCGATTGTGATGGGTCTCGCCTTCTGGGGGTTGACCAAATACCGGCACGATAGTAGCTTTAAGCCGCTCTACACCGGCCTTGCGCCTGAAGATGCTTCGGCCGTAACGCAGAAGATTCGTGAAGCCGGGGTTGAATACCGTCTGGATGAGACAGGGGCCACCGTCTCTGTTCCTTCAACCCAAATTGCCGAGGCCCGCATGGCCCTTGCCGGGGCTGGCCTTCCACATACCGGTCGAATCGGCTTCGAATTGTTTGATCGCGCCAATCTGGGTGCCAGCGATTTCACTGAGCAGGTCAACTACCGTCGTGCTCTCGAAGGCGAATTGGAGCGGACTGTGGGCACTCTGTCAGAAGTGGCACAAGCCCGCATCCACCTCACATTCCCTAAGGACTCCGTCTTTCTCGATTCCCGGCAGCCTGCCAAAGCAACTGTCGTTCTTCAGCTTCGTCGCTCCTCGCGTATCGCGCAGCAGAACATTCAGGCAATCGCGAACCTGATCGCCAGTTCCGTGGATGGCCTTGTCCCTGAAGCCGTCGCGATCATCGACTCCAGTGGACGTCTCCTGAATCGGCCGAGCGCCGCCGAAGACACCGGGACCCGGTTGGCCGAGGCCGACCTCGAATATCGCAGGCAAGTCGAGTCCGGCCTCATGGCGCGCATCAGTACTGCCCTCGAACCGGTTCTCGGTTCCGAGAAGTTCCGTGCCGGCGTAAATGTTGATCTGGATTTTACATCGACCGAGGAGAATAACGAGACCTTCGATTCCGGAGCGAGCGCGGTGCTCTCATCCCAGAGCTCGGAGGAGTCCAACTCAACCCTTCAGGCTGCCGGTACTCCCGGGACGGCTTCCAACCTCCCGCGCCCCCCGTCCCGGCCAGCTTCCGGGGCTTCCGGCCTCAGTCGGCGGACTGAGAACATGACTTTCCAGCCCAGCCGGATCGTGAAGCATGTCATCTCACCGCGCGGCTCGGTAAAACGGATCTCGACCGCCATCGTGATTGATCAATCGGTCAATTTTGACGGCACCGGACCCAAGGCCCGGCGCACCTTTGTTCCTCCTTCTGCTGAAGTCCTGAAGGTCGTCCGCGATATCGTTGCCGGAATCGTCGGGTACACCGAACAGCGGGGCGACCAGATCACGGTGGAGTCACTTCCCTTCGAAAATACCGTCGCCGCCCCCCCGCCCTCCGCGGCTCTCACAGCACCGTTACCGTCCCCCCCCCTCGACATGAAGAACCTGGCCAAACAGCCCCTGTTCCTGGGGGGTGCTGCCGCCCTCGTCCTGCTCCTTCTTGCCGGAGGGTTCCTGCTCTTCCGGAAGGGCAGGTCAGCGAAGGCGAGCAAGGGGGCCAGCGCAGCCGATACCGCTCCCGGTGCAATTGCGGCTCCGGGTACCGCCGCCGCTCCCGCACCCGGGCAGCTCGCCGCGGAGGAGAAACGCGAGACACAGTTGGCGCGCGCCGCCGCCGAACATGACAGAGCCGAAGCCGAAGCCGAAGCCCTCTCCCGTATCGTACTTCCTGCAGCGACAGGTCGTACCGAGGTCCTGCTGAAGCATATTCGTGAAACAGTAAGCAAGGATCCCCAGGGCTCGGCCAGTATTCTCCGTGCGTGGCTGGATGAAAAGGAGGTCCGCAAGACATGAGTTCAACTATTTCCTCGGTTGCCCTCGAACCCGATAGCGGGATGCGCAAGGCCGCAATGCTTCTCATCTTGCTTGGGGAGCAACCCGGCGGTGAGCTGGTGAAGCAGCTCAGCGAGGATGAAGTTCATCTGGTCGGCCGCGAGGTTGCCCGCATCGAATCCATCACTTCCGAACAAGCTGAGGCACTTCTCGAAGAGTTTCACCAGATGACCATCGCCCACGACTTTGTCCTGCGCGGCGGGCTCGATTTTGCGAAGAAAATGCTGATGACGGCTTTTGGCCCCGATACCGCCAAAAAACTCATCGACCGTCTTACCAAGGCTCTCGGTACTGATTTCGCCAGTCTCGATTTGCTGCAAAAAGCCGATCCACAACAACTGGCGAAGTTCATCCACAATGAGCATCCTCAAACCATCGCCCTGGTACTCTCGCACCTCAATGCTTCTCAGGCTGCCGCGCTCCTTGTTTCCCTCCCCCACGAGATGCGCGCCGACGTGGCACTCCGCATGGCAAATCTGGATCAAATCTCCCCCGAGATCGTGAACAAAATCGCCAGCGTCATCGGCCAGAAGCTACAGGCCCTCGGAGAATTCAGCCGCGAGTCCTACGGCGGCGTCCGCGCCGTTTCCGAAGTCTTCAACCGTCTGGACTCCGGGACCAGCAAAGAAATTCTGGACGTCATCGAAAATCACAACCCGAATCTGGTGGAGACCATCCGCCAACTGATGTTTGTGTTTGAAGATCTTCAGGCCATCGATGTCAATCAGCTGAAAGAAGTCCTCGCCAGAGTTGACCGCAAGTCTCTCACCCTCGCCTTGAAGGGCACCAGCGATAGCCTCAAAGAGCACTTCTTCGGCACCATGTCTGCTCGTGCCATAGAAATGCTCAAAGATGATATCGACGCCCTCGGCCCCGTGCGGATCCGGGATGTAGAGACCGCGCAACACCAGATCATCGCGACTATTCGGCAACTCGAAGCCGAAGGTGTCATCAGCCTGAAGGGCGCTGGCGGCGACCAGTATGTTGTCTAGGGTCATAGCCTTGCGCGAGAGCCTGAAAGTGGACGCCTACCCGTTCATCGCGCTGCCATTAACTCGCGCAACTTCCCCGCCCGGGTGGCAGGGAAGCCCGAAGGAGGCAACCGAAGACTCGTCGCGCTTACAGGAACTCGCTGCCGAGTGCGCTCGAATCTCCGCCGAGAATAGCGCCCTGTCAGCCCGAGCCACCACCCTCGAGCAGGAAGTCAAAGCCGTGCGCAAACAGGCCTTCGACGCTGGTCTCAGCCAGGGGGAACAAAGGGCTCACCAGGAACTGGCCCCGGTTGTCGAGAAGATGAAACAGTCCATTTCCGATACCCTCGGCACCCGAAGTCTCCTCCGCATCAAAGCGGAAAAGGACGTGGTCCAACTTGCGGTCCAGATCGCCAGGCGAATTCTTCACCGCGAACTCGCCACCGATACCAGTGCCCTCTCCGCGCTCGCGAAGGTTGTCTTCGACCGCATGGCCCGCGCCGAATCGTACACCTTGGTCGTCCATCCCCGGTTTCTCGAAGCCGTGCAGGCCTCGCTCTCGGGTCATTCCGCTTCCCGGGTTCGCATCGAGCCCGATCCCGGTTGCGCGCCGGGAACCTTTGTCGTCCGTTCAGACGAGGGCACCATCGATGCGTCCATCGATACCCAACTCGAAGAAATCGCCCGTGGCCTCGCAGATCGCCTGGCCGATGGTTAATCCCCTTACAGAAAGTGAAAGGTAGCAAATGCCCATTGGACGACCAATCGATTTTTCCCACTACTTTCAAATTGTGGAGCACATGGACCCGGTCCGAATGGAAGGCGAAGTTGTGGAGTTGGTTGGCCTCGTCGTCGAATCCCGCGGCCCCGTTGCCGCCATCGGCGACTTTTGCGAAATCACCACCCGCTCCGGACACCGAATCCGCACTCAGGTCGTCGGCTTCCGTGCGGGCAAAGTCCTCTCCATGCCCCTCGAAGAAACAGGGGGTCTCTGTCTCGGAGACCATACCGTCGCCCGGGGCGGAGAGTCCTCAATGAAGGCCTCAGTCGACCTTCTTGGCCGGGTTCTCGACGGCTTCGGCAATCCGATGGACCATGGGCCCCGTCTCCGCAACACCATTCCCCAGCCCCTCTATGCCCCCCCCCCAGCGCTCTCTCCAGAGCTCATATCAATCAGCGTCTCCCCACCGGCATCCGGGTTATCGACGGCCTCTTGCCCTGCGGTAAAGGCCAGCGCATCGGGATATTTGGAGGCAGCGGCGTCGGCAAAAGCACGCTCCTCGGTTCCATGGCACGGTCCAGTTCCGCCGGTGTCAACGTCATCGCCCTCATCGGCGAACGAAATCGCGAAGTTCGTGAATTTCTGGAGCATGATCTCGGACCCGAAGGCATGGCCCACTCCGTCGTCATCGTTGCCACCTCCGACCAACCAGCACCCCTCCGCGTCCGAGCCTGTTTCGTCGCGCTCGCAGTCGCCGAATTCTTCAGAGATCAGGGTGAGGATGTTCTGCTCGTCATGGACTCCATCACCCGTCTCGCCATGGCCCAACGCGAAATCGGTCTCGCTGCCGGCGAACCTCCCAGCCAGAAAGGTTACACCCCCTCGGTCTTTAGTCTCCTGCCCAAGGTCTGCGAAAGGGCTGGGAACTTCGAGCACGGGTCCATCACCGGCTTCTTTACCGTTCTCGTCGAGGGTGACGATTTCAATGAGCCCATCTGCGATGCCGTCCGCTCCATCCTCGACGGTCACATCACGCTCGCCCGCGAATTAGGAGCCGCCGGCCACTATCCCGCCATCCAGGTCCTCGATTCTGTCAGCCGGCTGCAATCCAAACTGGCCACGCAGCAGGAGGCCGAGTACGCCCGGCGCATCCGCGAGACGCTCTCCATCTACCGGCAATCCGAGGACCTCATCAACCTGGGCGCTTATGTCTCCGGTTCAAATCCACGCATCGATTCCGCCATCAAAGCGCGGACCGACGTCATCCACTTCCTTTGCCAGGGCCCCCGCGAGGTCTCGCCGCTCTCCGACACCATGGCGCAAATGGAAAGTCTGGCAGGTCTGGTCTCCTAGCCGGGTACGCCTCGCGCCATGAAAGCCTTTCATTTTCGCCTCGACCAGGTTCTGAAATGGCGCGCCAGCCAGGTAGACGTCGAAAAAGGGAAACTGGCCACCGCCGCCGCCCGAATTGCCGACCTTCGGCGAGACGTTGTCATCTTCGAAAAACTTCTCGCCGAAGAAGCCGCCCGCTACCTGCAAGGCACCACTGGCTCCGAACTAAACCTCTGGGCCGCGTTTCACGCCAGGACCCGAAAGCAGATCGCCGACCTCCACGAAAAGGAGAAAACCGCCTTGGTCGAGCTCAATGCCTGCCGCCAGTCTCTGTTGGAAGCCGACCGCCGCTTGCGGCTCCTCCAGAATCTCAACCAGACCCGCCACGCCCGCTGGCTTCTCGACTGGAATCGTGAACTGGAAGCTTTCGCAGCCGAATCGTTCCTCTCCAAGCTACAATTAGAGAAGGCCCGGGCGCGTAGCTCATCCGGATAGAGCACCGACCTTCTAAGTCGGGGGTAGCAGGTTCGAGTCCTGCCGCGCCTACCAATTTCTCCCGGCCTCCAACGCTTCGGTCGCCCATGAAGACCGTTCAAGTACTTTCTGTAATCCCCGGTTTGTAGTCCCCGGTTTGTAATCCTCAATGTGGGGCAGGCCGCATCCTGCGCACCTGCCCTAATTGTCAGCCAGTTCCCTGATAACACGCGCCGGAACCCCCACAGCCGTCACGCCCCCGGGAATTTCCCTCAGAACCACGGCCCCCGCACCCACCACCGCACCGCTGCCAATTCTCCCGCCCGGAATCACCGTAACCCCAGCGCCCAGATGCGCCAGCGGTCCAACGGTCACGTTCCCACAGAGCGTCACTCCCGGGGATAGGTGAACATGGTCGCCAATCACACAGTCGTGTTCCACAATGGTGCCCGTATTCAAAATGCAGTTCACCCCCACACGGGCGTCGGTCTGCACCACCACGCGCGGCATCACCACCGTGCCTCTTCCAATCGACGCGCCAGGCGAAATCCACGCGGTCGGGTGAACGCACACAGCGGCCTCCATACCAGTCGCCAAAGCCTCTTCAAAACGCTGAGAGCGAAGGAAATTCGGCCCAATCGCCACTACAAAGGCATCAAAGCCCAGGCGACTCGCCTCGCGGAATCCGCCCGAAAGCACTTCCTCCCGCAGCTTTCCCCCTATATCCTCGCTGTCGTCATAGAACGCGATTCTGCCGAAAGTCCCCATCGCCCGCGCGATGTCCAAAATCACTCTTCCGTGGCCCCCCGCGCCCCAAATCAGCAGATTCTTCATGTCCCGCCTTCCTGAGACGAATCCTTCCCCGCCGGAGATCCCATAAAGGGGAGCGCCGTTGCCTGGCCCTGCTGGCTGATACCCCGCCTCCTGAAAACCGCCAGCACCGTCATCATCAGAATCCGCAGATCCAGGCCCGCCGTGCAATTGTCTACATACCAAACGTCGTGCCGGAACTTATCTTCCCACGGCAAACCATTTCGCCCGTTCACCTGCGCCCAGCCCGTGATTCCCGGCATCGCGTGATGTCGCCGTCGCTGCTCCGCCGAATACCGGGGCAGGTACTCCGGCAGTAGCGGACGAGGTCCAACCAGGCTCATATCCCCTTTCACCACATTCCAGAGTTGCGGAAACTCGTCCAGGCTCGTGGATCGCAGAAACTGTCCCAGCGCTGTAAGTCGCTCCGCATCCGGCAGCAATTCCCCCCGCCCGTTCCGCGCGTCCGTCATCGTCCGGAACTTCACAAACTCAAACGGACGGTCCATCAGGCCGATTCTGGTCTGCCGGAACAGCACCGGCGTCCCCATCCGCACCGCGATTGCGATCCAAAGCAACACCAGAAACGGAGCCAGCGCCACCAGACCAAGCAGCGCCAGTATCCGGTCCGTCAGTGGTTTCACGATGCGGCGGTAAATCATATTCCAAACTGAAACGCCAAGCTCACAGGAACGCTTCCACTTCGCGGACTACGCGCACCGCGGCTGCCCCGTCCCATCCCGGGATAGGCCCCCCCGTTTTATAAGTGCCGGCCAGGATCTCACCCACCAGTTGCCGTGCCAGTTCAAAATCCCGGCCTACCAGCGTATTTGTTCCCAACGTGACAGTGCAAGGGCGTTCCGTATTCTCCCGCAACGTCAGGCAAGGCACCCCCATAAAGGACGTTTCTTCCTGAATCCCACCCGAATCCGTCATCACCACGCGCGCCCCCTGCATCAGCGCCAGGTTTTCCAGATACCCCAGCGGAGGCAGCACAGTCAGGCCCGGCGCTGCTTCCAGGCGCCCACTCAGCCCGAAGGCGTCCAGTTTTCCCTTGGTCCGCGGATGCACGGGGAACAGAACATCCAGCTTCGTTCCAATGTCCAGCAGGAAATCCACAATCGCCGTCAGTGACCCTTCTTCGTCCACATTCGACGGCCGGTGCAGGGTCACCAGCGCATAGGGCCGATCACTCCCGCGAAGCGCAGGGGCCAGTTTCGCCGCCTCCCCCACATGCCGCACCAGCGTGTCAATCATGACGTTTCCTACGTACCGGATCCGGGAAGCAGGCACACCCTCCCGCGCCAGATTGCCCTCGCCGTCGGGTTCGCTCACCAGCAAAAGGTCCGAGATCGCGTCCGTCGCCAGCCGATTGATCTCTTCCGGCATCCCGCGGTCAAACGACCGCAGCCCCGCTTCCAAATGGATGACCTTAATCCCGAGCTTCGCCGCCGCCAAAGCCGCCGCGATGGTGGAATTCACATCCCCGACAACGATCACCGCCACCGGCGGAACGTCCGTTGACGTTAACCACCCCTCAAACGCTTCCAGAATCCGAGCCGTTTGCTGGCCATGCGTGCTCCCGCCGGCGCCCAGGTGCAGATCCGGCTTCCGGATCCCCAGTTGCTCGAAAAAGACATCGGAAAGCTCCGGACTGTAATGCTGCCCGGTGTGAACCAGGACGGCCTCAAAGCCAGGGTTCAAGTCCTGAATCGCCCGCAATACCGGGGCCACTTTGACGAAATTCGGTCGTGCGCCAGCCACGATTGCGACCCGCTGTTTCATGATTTATCCCAATGCTACAGGCCAATTCTAGCAAGATAGCCGAGGGAGTATTGTCCGATCGATTTAACGACTAACCGCTGAAAGCTGCGGAACGTGTTAGCCGCCCCGCCGGGGAACTGTTCGTGACGCAAGCTTCGGTGTAACGTGGCTGCGCGCGTCAATTGCGGCGGCTACGCTCGGGCCCACGCGGGTTTCCGCGTTGTTGTTTGGAGTCAATGCCCGGCAGCGTGGTTGAAAGTCCAACCTGCGGGGGGCGTCCCTTGCAGGTTGGTTGATTCCTGACGGACAGCCTGGCTCGTCGCGGCTTGCGCTTGACACCTCCCATGCGGGCGTAAGATCATTGATCCCAAGGGTGCAGGTTGGCTCGTCGACTGGAGGCCAGTTCAATAATGTCGTTCAGTGCGGCCATAAGGCGCTCTCGCGGGTCAGTTCAGTGGTGGGTGAGCTGACTCGACCTGAAACCGACAGTGTTGCTCCGTTCCGGTTCGAAGCCCTCGCGAAAAGAATGGCGACACACCTGCGTATTCCGTTGAATCCAGAATCGCGTAGTAATTCCACCGGGACCACGCTTGAGTGGCCTGATTTGCGCAGCTTAATGATCTCAACAGATTTGAGTGTGCCTTGTCGTTAAAGAAGAACGTGCTCGCCAACTATGTCGGGCAGGGCACGCAGGCGCTCATGGGTATTGTCTTTGTGCCGGTCTACATCAGGTATATCGGGATTGAATCCTATGGCCTGATCGGCATGTTTGCGCTCGTCCAGTCGTGGCTTTCTCTGATCGACATGGGCATGAAGCCCGCATTAGGCCGCGAAATGGCGCGTTTCTCGGGTGGGGCTCACGACGCCCAATCGATTCGCAATCTGTTGCGGAGTATTGAGGTCGTCGGGATTTCGGTGGCAGGTACGATTGCACTGGGAATTTGGGCCGCTTCAGGGTGGCTTGCTTCTAACTGGGTAACGGCCAAAACCTTACCTGTCGATGTGATTGCTCAGGCCTTCGCCGTGATGGGGGCCGTGACGAGCCTGCGCTTCGTGGAAGACATTTATGCCAGCAGCATTGTCGGCCTGCAACGTCAGGTTTTGCAGAACACCGTGATCAGTGTTATGGCGGTGTTGCGCGGTTTGGGCGCGATAGGCATTCTGGCCTGGGTTTCTCCAACGATTAAAGCCTTCTTCATCTGGCAAGGTCTGATGTCTGTTTTGACTGTGGGGTTGTTTGCCAGCGTCGTATATGGGGCGCTTCCACCCTCTCCTGTCGGTGCTGCTTTTTCGTGGGCGGAACTGGTTGGCATCCGCCGTTTCGCCGGAGGGATAGCCACCAGGACCGTTCTGGACCTGCTGCTGGCCCAAATAGACAAGATCCTCCTTTCGCGGCTCCTCACCCTGGAGTCGTTTGCTCACTATGCCCTCGCGGGTGTCGTGGCCACGGGGCTGTACACCCTGATGACTCCGATTACAGTAGCTTTTTATCCCAGTTTCGTTCAGCTGTTGGCAAGCAGCAACGAAACGGCGCTGCGTGCCCGATACCACCAGTGTGCTCAGTTGGTCACGGTACTGTCGGGTTCGGCAGGTCTTGTTCTGATCGTATTCGGAGAAAGAGTTCTGCGGCTGTGGACGGGGGATCCCGATTTGGCCCATAAAGTCGCTCCGTTGCTCGCCACCCTGGTGCTGGGGACTCTGCTCAATACCCTGATGATTGTGCCGAACTACCTGCAGATCGCGTCCGGCTGGACCTCACTGATCATAAAGGTGAATGTCGTTGCTGTCTGCCTGCTGGTTCCCGCGATCCTGCTGATTGTGCCGGTTTACGGAGCGCTTGGTGCCGCCCGCATTTGGGTTCTCCTGAACGTCGGCTATTTATTGTTTGAAATCCCCTTGATGCACCGGCGACTGCTTCCGGAAAGCAAATGGAGGTGGTATCGGGACGACGTGGCGCTTCCCCTCCTTTCGGCTGCGACCGCTGCTTTTCTTCTCAGATGGGTGGTGCCGGTCGGCTTGACAAAGCCAGTCGAGTTCTGCGTTCTCTCAGGTGCTTCCGCATGTGTCCTCGGGGCCGCCGCACTAACCGCTCCTCAGGTACGTGATCAGGTGTTTCGGCACCTGCCTGGAAATCGCTCGCTCGCGCCAGGCAGTGTGCAATCGTGATAAACCGCCAGGCCAAGCCCGCTCTAAACGGAGGCACCACGGAAATTCTGGCCATGCGGGAGGAACTTCCTGTTGGTGGAGGAGGCACCCCGGAACCGCGAAACGGAGCCGAACTAACCGCGTCGAGCTACGTTAGCCTCTTCGATTACCTGGGGCTGTACCACTGAGGTAAATCGGCGTCCGAGGGCAATCCAAGGACCTTCGAGCAGAAAATAACTCGCGAGTGCGCATGTGATCGTCCCGGC
This sequence comes from uncultured Acidobacteriia bacterium, assembly GCA_903929755.1. Classification (GTDB taxonomy): domain Bacteria; phylum Acidobacteriota; class Terriglobia; order Bryobacterales; family Bryobacteraceae; genus BOG-234. The sequence goes on along the minus strand of CAIYVZ010000154.1, from coordinate 23,374 downwards.
TACCATTGCCCATGTGTAGAGGGCGCCCTTATGCAACGGAGGCAGGACGAAAAAAAACAACTGCTGCCAGAGGTAAAGGCTGTACGACATCCTGCCGATAAAGCGAAGCGGGCTCCGATCCAATACCCTGGAGATGACCGTCGGGGCTGCCACGGTTGCGGCAATCATCAGTGGGATGGTCGCGGCAAGCCCGGCGGCTGCAAACGGAACTTTAAATAACCGAAGACCTGCAAATACGATGAAGGCAAATGCAGCGCATATCTGCGCGCGCAGGCCGCCAACTCGGGCTATCGCAATCTCCACCGATGGCATTGACAGTGCTACTATACAACCCCAGAGGATCGAGTCAAGCCGCAAGTCGGTCCTGAATTCCCAAGCGGGAATCAAAGGAAAGATTGAGTGGGCTATCTGAAAGTGTGTGTCTATCGTGCGCCAAACCGCAATCCCGAGCGCCACTCCGATCGCCAACTTCCTCAGCCGGCGCTCGTTGGAGATAAAACAGAATGCAGCCGGCCAAAGGAAGTAGAAGTGTTCTTCCAGTGCGAGCGACCAGTAATGGCCGGTGGCCTGCCCTCGCGGGCCGTAGTTGCGCCAGAAGAACAGCGCGCTGGTCATCTCATGGTGACTTAGGCGCGGAATCAAGCCTTCGGCCGCAAGCGCTGCGACGACTGCCAGATAGGCCAGGGCGGCGGGCAGAATCCTAAATGCGCGACGCAGATAAAAAGATCCAAGGCTCACTTCCCCGGAGCGCTTCCGTTCCCGGATTAGCCGCGTGGTGATCAGGAAGCCACTCAGACCGAAAAACATTTCCACACCCAGCTCTCCCTGGGTAGACACCCCTCGGATAAACCGATTAGGGAGGATTCCGCCTGGCAAAAACAGGATTGTGTTGCCGTGGTAGCAACAAACCCAGATTACAGCGAGCGCTCGCCATCCGTCGAGTGTGGGAATTGATCTGTCCCTCATCTATCGACCTGTGGCCGGGCCTCTCGAGTCGGGGAGCCAAGCCGTGTCGACACGAAAAGATCTTCAGGGGTGACGGACATGGATTTTGTTATCGTTAAAATGATAAGCCACGCATCCTCCTCAGCGTTTGCGGTCGCCGCTGCCACCCTGTGAAATACGTGAGGTGACTGTTTCCTGATGTCCCACTTTCGTAGTCTTCCTTTCGGGACGCACAGCTACAAGATCCGCGTCACATAGTTTTGAAAGCATGTCGGTGTCCCTTGCCCAGGAAATCCTGACCCTCTCGCGGCGCTATACTCAAGGTTTGGATTCGGGGCTGTGCGCTCTGGCTTCATATCTTGAAAGTACCTGCCGTAATGCCGCAATCACAGCTCCAGTTTCTACATCGTCCCCCGATAAACGTCCCAGCGCGATCTTCTGTGCCAATTGTCCAAGAGACTCTTATGGGTCCGCTGAGCGGTTGGTTAATGATTCTTGTACTGCCGTTCGCCGTCTTGTGGGTCCCGCTCGTACGAAGCCCCGGATTTGGTACGCTGACTGCTCTTGACACCGTGTTGTGGCTCTTGTACGGCTTGACGCTGCTCAACCTGGCATCGCAGATTCGCACGTCGGGCCTCCAGGACCGTGCCCTCCGCCTTGTAATTTGGGCACTATTACCTGCTCTGTTCGAGTGCCTGGGCGCGCTGGTGTACAATTCGGAGTCCAGCTTACTATACCCGGCCTTACAACACCTCAAACGGTTTGGCGCCGCGGCTATCATCCCTCTCGCCATGTTGACAGTTCCCCGAAGGTTCATCCCCCGCATTCGAATTGCGGCCGTCGTTGCGCTGCTCATCATGGTGTTTATCCCGCTCACTCCTTTGGTTGACCTTCTGCCGGTGAACGACTCCCGGGGAGGTAGCGACGTCGCCATGGAGTCTCGTAGTACCGGTTCGCTGTCCAATCCAAATGACTTCGCCTACGTAGCATTATTGACGACGTTGATCGGTTTAAGCCATGCCGCCGGCGCGTCTGGCACCGAGTTTAAGCGAAGGGCCTGGGCCTTTTGTGCTGTCGGAGCTGGACTCGCAGGTCTTGTCACATCTGCCTCCCGCGCTGGTATGGTGGCGTCCGTCGTGGCCGTCATCTACGTCCTGACACAAACATCACTCAGTCATGCAAAGAGGCTGCTCGCCGTTACCGTCGTAATATCCACAATGCTCATCGGTTGGCAGGCCTCGGCTATTTACCAGGGCCGCATGGCTCAGGCACTCGACGGCGAAGTTACGGACGCCAGTTTCCTGGCGCGTATTGACGCGCAGGTTGTGGCTGTCCGGACGTGGATCAACCATCCGCTCGGAGTGGGTTTTGCCAACATGCCAACGGCAACCGCAGAATATTCCCGATCACAGTATTTTGACCAGGTTGGCGGGTCTGACAGTATCTATATCGACTATCTCGCCGCAGCGGGAATATTCGGCTTACTCTCCATCATCATGTGTTTCTCGCAATGCTGGCGGTTGGTCAGTTTTGAGAATACACAGGCATCCACAATGTATTTGAGAGCGGGCGTCCTGTCCTCATTCGTTTTTGGCATGTCGACCATTTCGCCTGCGTCTGTTTTCGTCTCTCCGTTTTTCTTCGCTTTGGTCGGCCTTGCGGCATGCCAGCAACGCGACGGTTCACTGCGGTTGGTACGCCGGGCATGAGAATAGTCCTCTCGACCTGCATGAGCATACCGCATGCGGGTGGTGCCAGCACGCACTTCGAACTTCTGTGCCGATCTCTGGACACTGCCAGCATATTTGCGGGCCGAATTGTCGGTCAGGACTGTCTGCCGTCAAGGGCTAGGCGCGTTATCCTTGCTCTCTGGGCTTTTGGAGACAAAGACCAGCGACGACTGGCACTTCTTCATGAGACCACTAGTCTGTTGACCAAAGCAATCGACAAGCTTGTAGCCTCGTGCTCTCCAAGCTTGATTCATTCACACGACGCACTGGCAACTTACGCGGCCGTGAATGCTCCCTCCATGAGGGAAAGAGCCATTCCGGTCATCCAAACGGTTCATGGCCCGTGGTCTCGGGAGGCCTTGACTTCCGGGGCAGGTCAAGACTCCCTTTTCTTCCAAAAGTTACGCCAGATCGAAGAGTCCGCCTTCGCGAAGTGTTCTGGATTTATTGCCGTGGACCAAGGGCAGGCCGACATTCTGGCCACAGACTTTGGCGTCCCATGGGAGCGGATCTCAGTCGTTCACAATGCCGTGGATTGCGCGGAGATCTCATATCTTTCGAAACAACCGGCTGACAGACACGTCCCGGGGCCTTATTTCATTGTTCCTCGCCGCCTGGTCCCTAAGAATGGTGTCCACGTTGCGATTGAGGCTCTGAAATGCATGGCTAATCCCGGGCTTCACCTCATCATCGCGGGTGATGGCCCACTCTCGGACGACCTGCGAAACCGTGCAGTAGCGCACGGCCTCCAGTCGCGCGTCCATTTTCTCGGTAACCTCTCGCGGGAGCAGTTGATGCCTTTGATGGCGGGGAGCGTCGGTGTCGTCGTTCCCTCCGTACCGTGTGAAGGTGTAATCGAAGCTACTTCCCTTTCGGTTATTGAATCCTTCGCCTGCGGGGTCCCTGTCATCGCGTCGAACATCGGGGGGCTCGCCGAGCTTATCCGCCATGGGCGGAACGGGTTGTCGTTTCCCGCGGGTGATGCGGCCCTGCTCGCCGCCAATATGTCACTCCTGTTGGAGATGCCCATATCGGAAAGAAAACGAATCTGTGACGAAGCTCTCAGTGGAGTCCTCGCAAAGCTGGATGTTAAGCCATGGTTACGGTTTACCCTCCAAGCCTACGAAAAAGTACTCTCTCCTGTTCAAGCATCTGTCGGGAAAGAATATCGTCAATAATGCACAGGGTCCTTTGTACTTTTGGGGCCACTTATAACGGTGGCACCCTGCGAGTCTTGACTGACGGCCTGCCCCACCTCAATCTATGTCCTGGTTTGCAGTTGGCGTTCGGAGATTTGTATGAGAGGGATGAAGTAAAAGATGTCTTTCGGCTCGCAGGTCTGCAGGTTGCCGAAGTGGGAATGCAGTGCCCGCCGTACACGTCATTGCGTGAGGGGCTTGCCCGCCAGTTCGACAAGTTCCGCTCGATTCCGGGGTATTGCAGGATTGCATACCGGCTGAGGCGCGCCGCAAGACGATTCGACGTTCTCTACGTACATACTTACAAGGAGTTGGTGCTGGCCGCCGTTTCCGGCGTTCCGGTTGTGTGGCACTGCCATGGACTAGACTTCATTCCCCCTTTTCTCGCGCGTCTGGCGGCCCGGTGCCATCGGGTAATCGCAATCTCGGAAGCAGTTGCGGTGACACTTCGGGAAATTGGCGTTTCCGGCGATCGTATCGTCACCGTGCTTAATGCCATTGATGTGGACCGCGTTCTTACTGCCGCCTCGCAAGCCCCCGTTCATCCTTGTCCGACCCCGGGCGCACGACCCGTGGTCCTCGTGCCAACGGCTTCTATTCGGTCCGCCAAGGGCATTCACGTGGTTCTTCAGGCCGTACAGGATCTGCCGAATATTGAAGTCTGGATCGCTGGTGACTTGCAGGACGCGGCGGCTAACGTCTATCTGCAGCATTTGTTCGATCTGTCGCGTTCGCTGGAACTGAGGGGGCGCGTGCACTTCATGGGCTTTCGTGCTGATATTTACAGCCTCATGCGGGTCGCCGACATCGTCTGTATTCCTTCCGTTTACCGCGAGGGGTTCGGCCTCGCTGCTGCCGAAGCCATGGCCCTTGGTAAGCCCGTAGTTGTCTCAAACAGGGGCGCACTTCCCGAAGTCGTGCAGGATGGAGAGACAGGAATCGTGATTGACCCGGATAAGCCGGAGCAACTTACTCTCGCTCTCCAAAATCTCATTGCAGACCCGCAGTACGCCAGGAAACTCGGTGAAAACGCTGCACTCGCCGCGCGGCAGCGATTCTCATATGCTCGCTGGGCTGAATCTGTTGGACAGGTGTTGAGGGACACCCCGCAACGTGAGATCTAAGGCGGGCAAACGCGTGGAGAACCTTGTTGACGTGGTTGTAGCTTTTTTAGTATTTCGGAGTTTGGTGACCCATGGATAAAGTCCAGAACCGGCTACTTTTTGTAACTACGCGCAATCTGAGTGAGTCTGCAGGCGAAGGGCGTCTCGTCATGAATAGAGCCGTCGCCCTCCAGACGGCTCACGGAATCATCACGGACATACTTTACCTTCGTCCCCAAGGTCCGCCGCCATCGTTCTCTGACTCACCTGCAGCGGGGAAGGTGGTCAGGGTTCCCTTGGCTAACCAAATTGGTTTTTCAGCAATTGCCGCCCTTCAGGGCGTAAGAAGATTCATATCCGCGTGGCTCCGGTCCAACCCGCGAGGGTACGTCATTATCTCCGGGGCTCAACTCTACTTCGCCCCCCTCGCTGTTCCGAAAGCGCGAACGATAATCGATCTGCACGGTACTTTGCGGGAGTGGGTTGAAGGCGAGGGCACCACGCCAAAGGACCGATTCCTCCGGTTCTTTCATCCGTTCGCCGCCCTCGCCGAAAGAGAGGCCCTGGCGAATGCCGCCGGGGCGCTGGTTGTGTCCGCCGATCTTGCTGCCTACGCGCTGTCCTGCGGTGCCGTGCAAACGTGGAAAATACCGTGCGGCCTGCTTCGCCAAAATATCGGTGCAGAACCCGCCAGCAGCCGTGATGCGTGGCGAGAACGCTTGTCGATCCCTGAATCCGCCACGGTATTTGTCTACAGTGGCGGGCTCTCGAAATGGCAGTGCATTAGAGAGGCTGCCTTATTGTTTCAGCGTCTCCGACCCCTATGGCCGGATGACTGCAGAATGCTCATTCTGACGCCTCTGCCAGAAGCTCTGGATGCAGTTCTGGGCGGTCTCGACCGGAGCGGGATCATTTCTCGCTCCGTCCCTCCAGCCGACGTTGGCAGTGCGCTCCTCGCCTGCGATATCGGACTGATGCTTCGGGATGACAACATCACGAACCAAAATGCGTTTCCCAATAAGTTCGCCGAGTACGTGGCGGCTGGCCTCTTCATCATTACCAGTCCTGGCTTGCATGACCCTTCTGAATTAGTGCTGCGACACAAGTTGGGATTCCTGATCGATCCCGATGAAGTTCGCACCGGATTGTCTTCCCACCGCGCGCAATCTGTCGTCGGAGCCTGGCAGCACTCCGGAGCCAGGCCGGAATTCCTGGCGCGCTCCAGGGCAATAGCGCTGAACGAATTGACAATGGAGAGTCTCGCGGCGCCTTTTGCCGCGAGCGTTAGAGGCTCGTGAGCCAGTCCCGCCGGGTTGCCTACATCTCCGACCAGGTGTTCTACAGTGATGGGGCGGCTTGGTATACCTCGAACGGCTTCCCGCTCCCTGAGTTGTTTCACGCGTCCGGTGGCCGAATGCAGCAGTGGACATTCTTTGGCCGCCTGCAGTCTGTTGAACATCCCCCGAAAGGAGCCTTGCGCATAGTTGCTCCCCCTGGTCTCATGTTGTCATTCGTCGGCCCCACGCTGAAGCGACGGGGAATGCTCGGCTATCTCGGTAGCCTGCCTCAGTACCTGGCTCTCCTTCGGGACTGTATCCGCCATCACGATGTGGTTTGGGTCAAAGCAAATTTCGTCGCGGCATGGTTGGCGGTCCCTTTCCTGTTGGTTTCCAGTGCCCTTCGAATTAGCCATCAGGTCGGCGATCCGGCTTGGATCGCAGTAGGCCCCCCCTTACTGCTGCCCGCTATCCGCCTCGTGGCAAGCAGCATGACGCGGCTTGTTCACCGCGTCTCGGATGTCAACGTGTTCGTATCGAAACAACTCGCCGAATGCTACGGCAGCAAATCTCCCCAACCTTGGATCTATAACGAAAGCCGTCTTCGTCCCGGCCAGATCGTCGATGCGGCCTCCCTGCGCCAAGGTCGTCACACGCCCACAAGACTCCTGTATGTCGGGCGCCTGTCCCCGGAAAAGGGTATTCCCACTCTTCTGCGAGCCTTTGCAGCACTGAAATCACCCTCGCACCTGCGTCTTGCCGGAGGAGGTTCTCAGCTCGCCGAATTGGAAGCGCTTGCTGTGGAATCCGGCGTTAGGGAACGAGTCCACTTTTTGGGCAATGTGGATTGGGGGAATCCTCTTTTTGAGCTGATGCGAGATTCCGATATCCTGGTCCTTCCCTCCTTCACAGAAGGGCTGCCACTTGTTCTTCTGGAAGCGATGGCGCAGGGTTTGCCCGTCATCGCTACCCGAGTGGGAGGTATCCCTGAGCTGGTTCGCGATGAAATAACCGGACTCCTGTTTCCTGCCGGTGACGCTGACGCCCTTTCCGCCTGTCTGTCGCGGCTGATTGACGACACGTCTCTTCGAAGTTCGATACGGTTAAATGCTATCGAAGTTGCCAGGGCGAACACTCTGGACGAGCAACTTTGCAGCATGTTCTCACGCATCTTTTCATCGCAAATACTGTGAGTTTTCGGCAAAGCTGCATGACTACAGCTGTGCGTCACTGTTAACTTCATTCTGCCGCCAGCGCTCAGTGAAATGGTCATCATCGTCGGTGCGATAGCTGCTCTCCCCAAAATACTCGGCGACAACCAAGGGTGTCCGGGGCACGTTCACGCTCGGGCATGAAGCTCCAGACCGGAATCGGCCTCTGATCAGGCTCCTTCCATCCCTCTTCACTTCCCCCCGGGAATCGTTTCATCCCCCGTTGCCGCCCCCCCCGGTGAGCCGGTCCTTCGAAACCCACCAAATTTTAACCCGTTGAAAAAACAGGGTGATAGCGGATCGCCGGGTTTTGAAAGTGGCCAGTTATTTTTTCGGGACGAGGTGTATGCAGGCAATGCCCCATCGGTTGCATTTCCGGCACAGCTGGCCTTCCGGAGGGGGTTGTTTCGGCCCCGGCAGGGTACGGAATAGCCGGGGAGGATGAGGACACGGGAAGCCGCGTTCGGCACACTTGCAAGGCCTGCCTCTGCCCGAACGGAGTTCGGCGGGTTGCTCCGGTTTGTGGACTTTCCGGATAATGCCGGACGTGTCGTAGTCGAGCGCATCGAGCCGCGCCAGAAGACGGCTTGCGGCCCGTTCCGGATTCCGGCGGTCGAAGTAATCTCCGCCTTTCTCTACATACGAGCCGCCATCGCGAATGATGTGGAAGATGTAGACCAGCATCCGGTGCGCCACCGCGACTGCGGCCTTCTTCATCCCATGCCGCCGCGTGATGCGGAGGAACAGAGCGGAGAGGAAGGTATTCTTGCTGCGCCCCGCCGCCCACGCGGCCTGAATCAGCGCCCGACGCAGATACTTGTTGCCCTTGTTCGTTCGGCCTGACTTTCGCTTGCCCGCGCTCTCGTTGTTGCCGGGACAAAGCGCCGCCCAGCTGGCGAGGTGCTTTGCATCGGGAAAGGCGCTGACGTCGGCCCCGATCTCGGCGAGGATGGTCCAGGCCACGATCTTGTCGATCCCGGGAACTGTACAAAGGCGCAGAAACAGATCCTGATGTGGGGCCATGTACAGGGCAAGCCGTGCCGTGGTGCTTTCCAGCTTCCGGTCGAGGTGATCGAGCTCGGAGAGCAGTTCGGTCAGCAAATAGCGGAAGTGTCCGTCGAAACGTCCTTCCAGCGAACGAACGATAGCTTCCCTTTTACCTGCCAGACTGTAATGCACCAGGCCGGCCAGCTTCTCGCCGTCGCGTTCTCCCGCCGCAAGGGCACGCAGGATCTTCTCGCCGCTCACCCCGACGATATTGCTCAGCACGCTCGACAGTTTGACGTTGGCGGTCTGCAGCAGCTTGCCGATCCGGTTGGTAACCCGGTTGCGATCCTGCTGCAGGTTTACGCGCCGGCGTTCAAGCGCCCTCGCCTGGCGAACCGCAACCGGAGGGATGAAGCTGCCCGCCAGCCGCCCGTGCTGCAGGAACTCGGCAATGCGGGCACAGTCGATCCGGTCGGTCTTGTGACCATTCAGAGCCCGGACTTGTGCGGGGTTCACCAGCAGAAGATCAAAGCCAAAGCGGTACTGCTCTAATACGTTCCAGACCGGCATCCAGTAGACTCCGGTTGATTCCATTGCCACACGCCGGACCTTGTGCTCTTTCAGCCACCGGGCCAGCTTCTTCAGGTCGCAGTTGAAACTTCCAAATACTTCATGATGCTCTTCGTATTTGCCGTTGCTCCGAATGCGGACGCACACCGCGATTTTGTCACGATGTACGTCGAGTCCGGCGCAGCGGCGGCAGATAACAGTCATAAGTTTTCCTCATTCTGCCGCGAGCCAGGGACACCCGAAAAACAATCGATGACTTTCCTTCACGTGCTCTTCTTCAAGGAAGAAGGCGACAATCTGTTGTGCCACGCACAACAATCCGGGGTGTCCGGGCCACATTCACAAACGGGCATTGAGCCCAGACCGCTACGGCCTCTGATCAGGCTCCGGCTCTCCCACTCTATTCCAGTTCGGGCAACGTTTCATCCACCGTTGCCGGGGAGCCCCGGTGAGCCATTCACGCCTGGCGAAAATAATTTTATTCCCCTGTTTTCAATCACCTGCAGGCAATTCCCCAAATCCCCAACGTCATCCCGCAAGCCCCGCATGAAAAACTCCATACCAGAAGGAGCCCAACATGGCAAAACGTAGCGCCCCCCGCCTCGAACACGAGATTAAACTCTTCACCATCGGTGTCGAACGCGTCAACTTGCTCGGTGACCTCGTCGCCTCCGCCCGGGCAGACTACAAACCTCGCAACTTCGGCGAGCGTCACCTCGTCGATGATCTCGCCATCTGCAGATGGCGTAGCCTCCGCGTCGCTCTCATGGAAAAGGCGGTCTTCGAACACCAGAGCACAACCTTCCGCCCTCGCGTCCCCAGAGACTCCGAAGGCAACATGCTCATGCCCCACGAAGACATCTACCACCTCGCCATGGCCCACGCGCCCGAGGCCCACTCGACCGTTCTTACCGCCCTCAACCGCCTCGACAGTCGTTACCACCGTCAGTTCTGCACCGTCCTGCGCCTCCTGCTTGCGCTCCGCAGAGGAGATCCGCCGCCCGTGCCAGATTCCCAGCCAGTTGAACCGAAAGTACCCGTCGACCCGAACCAAACAGACAGAAAGGAAACCACCCCATGCGAACCCTCGCCGACTACACAGCCAACGACGTAGCCATCGAAGCCACTCAGGCCTACTCCAAACACGTCGAACAATGGCAAACCGAACTCCATCCCAATGGAGCTCTGGAATGCTACTTCGCCGCCGAAATCGTCCGCGCCACATGGCGCATCCAAAGCTACGCCATTTTCGACACTCCGGACATGCCCGAGCAGACCCGCGCCGCCTGGCTTCACTACCGGAATCAAACCAACGCCGGAATTCGCCGCAATCTCGAAGAACTCCGCCGAATCCAGTCCGACCGCTACCTTCAGGCCCACCTCGGCATCCTTTTACCCGGCGTCGCCAGCCTGAAACTCGTCCTCCCCGCTCTCAAACTACCCAAACAACACGAGGAAACAAAAATGCAGCCCGAAAATCCGACCGCCGCCGACATCAGCCGAAGCGAAGCCATCCTCCACGCCCAAATTCAGGACGAAGAGCGCCGCCAACTGGCCGAATTCCGCAAAAACAACCCCGACCCGCTCCCGGAACCCGAATCCCTGGCCCCCGCGCAGCCCTCACCGAAACCTGCCACCCCCAGAAACGCCCCGTGCCCCTGCACCTCCGGCAAGAAATACAAAAACTGCTGCGGCCACTGGTCCAAAGCCCCTCTCCCGAAGGCCGCCTGACCCCATGCGCTCTCAAATAACCGTTACAACGCCCGATTCGCGAATCCGTTGGTCGGCCGTCAACAGCGGCAGTCCGTAAACCTTCGCCGTAGCCGTAATCAGCCGGTCCGCCGGATCGCCATGGAATGCCTCTCCCAAGTCTACGCTCGCAGCGGCAACCAGCCCGCTCAGTGGCAGGACAACCAGTGTCGGATCTTTCTCAATTCGCTCCAGCAAATCACTCAGGGGCACTGCCGTCTGGACGCGGCCTTTGGAAACCAGCATGGCGATTTCCCACAGTGTGATCGCGCTGATGCCAACGCATCTACCACGCCCCTGTATGCCGCGCAGCACTGTGGTTTGCGCCGCCGTGAGCTTGTCCGGCTGGTTCTTCAGCCAGATCAGGCAATGTGTGTCCAGTATTGCCGCCGGCCCCGACCTCACCGGAGGGCTTCCCATTCTTCCGAAGAATCCATATTCACGATGTCTCCCGAGACATGAAGAAGCGCTTCCCATCCCCCAAAAAGGGACGCCGCCTGGGGTGGCTCTATAGGCACCACGCGCGCGACCGGGTGGCCGTGTTTGGTAATCGTCAGACTTTCTCGCGTCGAGGCGACGTCATCCAGGAGCTTCAGGCACTTCGCTTTGAACTCCGTCGCCGCCATCTGATGGTCAATAGTCATCGTGCCTTATTCTATCAAATCTGACCACTCTGACCATTGCCGGTCGCCAAAAGTAAAAAAGGCGTGACCCCAACCGGAGCCACGCCTTTTTTCATGCCCATGCGCCGAAGCGCCAGCCGTTACTTAAACCGAATACACCCGGCCCCGATTCGCTCCAATTAGAATCTGGAACAAACGATGCCCAATCAGTTCATGCAGGCTCAGCAACTCCTTATTGGCCTCGAACAGAACCCGCGGATCCCCGCTGTCCACGCCCGACCCGGCCCGCAGCGCCAGCCCGGCTTCCTTGATAATCGGGTCTTCCATCACCTCGCCCGCCATTTCCCACAGGCTAATGAAACGGTCAACGGCAGTCGGTAAGCTCACCTTAAATACGCCAAACGAACTCGTCGTACGTGGGGGCTTGTAATCCAAATTGAAAGGTCCGTTGTACCCATGGCTCCGCAGCAACACCAGTACATTCAGCCAGTCCAGCGGATTCACCAGACCTACGGCGATATCCACGTCATGCTTCAGCCGGTACCCGTCATTAATGTCGAAGTGCCACAGCTTGCCCGCCGTCAGCGCCCGTGCCAGGGCCGCTCGCGGCGCGCCGCCCCACATCAGTTCGTGCAGATACTCCGGGTTCAAACCCACCATTTCCGGATGCGTCAGCAAGCCGGAATTAATGAAGCCCAGCATCGCGTCGCTCGTCGGCAGCAAAATCTCCGCCTGTGGTTCAAACGGCTTCGCTTCCATACAATGCTTCAGCGTCGGCCGGCCCAGCTTCGCGGCCCCTGCAATGTCGTGCTCGCAGGCGGCGTTCAGACCCTCTGCGTACCACTTCAGCGTCTCCGTCTCTTCCACCGCGCCCTGCACCTGGTAGCCCAGCGTTCCCGGCCAGTACACCGCAAACTCCGCGCCCAGCGTGTGGCCAACGTCCACAATATTGCGCATCCGCCACGCCGCGTACTTCCGGATCTCCGGCGATTCCGATGCCGGACCCGTTGCAAATACGGCATGGTGGAACGTCTCCGCAGTCACCATGGAGCACTTCACGCCGTTATCCGCCAGCGACTTTCCGATCCGGGCCACAATCTCGTCCTGCTTCGCCGTGCCCAGCGCGTCGGTAGGAATCACGTCCGTATCATGCGTCGTCCAGTGGCCGATGCCGATCTTGCCGTACTCCTCAATCACCTGCTCAAAGCCAATCGGCTCCCGCGTCGGAGCATGGAACAGAGCGTGGCCCTCGTAAGCGGCGGCCCACTGCGGTCCGGAAATGTAGTACTTGCGTCGCGTCTCAGGCGAATACGCTCCACCGCACGCATCTGTGAGGCGGGCGACGAGGGCCTGTTGTTTTTCAGCCGCGTGCCCAATGGCGCGCGACACTTCTTCAGATCGAGTCGGGATCATCGCTTCCATTATCTATCCTGCCCGCTCTCCGCCGTGAACGCTCTCCTTCGGTCTGGCCGCTGTTTGCTTTCGACGCCTACGCCTCAGGGCCTGGTACCAGTCGCAGCCGCGAACCGTAGTGGGAACACTGGTACTGGAATAGATAAATCTTCCATAAAAATGGCAACCTGGATGTTAAACTGGGCGTTGCTTGAAGCTTACTCTTCGGCGTGCGCCGGACAGTGGTTCCTCCACTCCGGCATTCAGTACCCCAACGGTGGAGTGGCCCGCTACTACCGCACCGAAATACAAGAAAATAAACCCGTTTCCACGGAGATCACTGGCTATACGGCCAGTGCGCTCATGGTTTTGTTTGACATCACGGGGGACCAGCAGTTCCTGGACCGGGCCCGCGCCACTGCGGCTTTTCTGGCCACGGATACGTGGAACGCGGAGCTGGAAACCTTTCCCTACGAGCACCCCTCCCCATCTCCGGTCAGCGATCATCTCGCTTATTTCTTCGATTGCGGCATCATCATCCGCGGCTTGATTTCCGTGTGGCGCGTTACCCGCGAACAAGTTCTTTTGGACAGGGCCGTTCAGGCCTCCCACGCCATGCTGCGCGATTTCCGCGCAGCAGACGGCTTCCACCCCATCCTCCAGTTGCCCGGTAAGACCCCCCTGGAACGGACCCCCCAGTGGTCTCGCTCCACCGGTTGCTACCAGTCGAAATCTGCTCTTGCCTGGTGGGAAGCTGGCCAGGCCGCCGGCGATTCTGTTCTTTCGAACGCCTTCGTGGATTTCATGGATCACGTTCTCACCGACTACCGTGAATTCCTCCCCGGCACGCCCGAGCGCATGAAGGTGATGGATCGTCTCCACGCCAACAGCTATCTCCTCGAAGCTCTTTCCCCGCTCCTGCATCGACCGGATGCAGTGGAGGCCTACCGGTTTACGATGGCTCGAATCTCGCACTTCCTCCGCGATATTCGGCCCGATTTCGAACGGTCCGACGTGAACGCCCAACTCCTGCGGGCTCGCGTCTACGGTGCGAAAGTTATTCCCGTCAACATGCTCGAAGCTGCCGATGAAGCCGCCTCGCTCGCGCGCTTCCAGGCTCACGATTCCGACCCCCGCATTGACGGTGGCTTCTATTTCAGCCGCCGAGCGGGCAACATGGAACCTCACGTTACCCCTGTGTCAGCGGCCTTCGCGGTCCAGGCCCTGGAAGTCTGGCGCGCCTGGCAGGCCGGAGAAGAAAACCCGTGCCACCTGCCTCCCGTGTAATGGCCGCGCCCCCTCCGCGCAGTCCCGTCCGGATCGCCTTTGCGGCCGCTTCTGCGCAGGTGAACCGCGCTGCCCTGGCCCGGTTCGCGGCCGACTCCCCCAATTTCCCCCTCCTCGTCGTCTCCGAGTTTGAGCCCGTCGGCGTCCCCTGCCAATGGATTCCCTTTCACGTCCAGCGCAGTTTGGCCGAGAATTTCGCTTATCTGGAAGCCGCACTCATACAGCACAAGATCGTCGCGGCCGCTCTCTTCGTCGCCCCTGGCACCGCTATGGGGCCGCTCCGCTGGCTCGCCGTTCGCCTCACCTGGAGACGGCTTGTTTTGTACGATACGGATCTCAGGCCCATCCGCTGGTACGGGTGGCCGCTCTGGCTTGCAAGGCAGGCAGGTGCCGCGATACTCGGCCAGTTGGCTGAAAACGGGAGGGCCCGCAAGTGGCTCCACCGCCTGATCCACCCGTCAGACGCCGAAATTCCCATTCGGGCACGCCTGGCGCAATTTCGGGGTCGCCTCGCCGCAAAACGCACTGCCCGCCGCCCCGATAGCCCAGGCCCTGTGCCCCACGGGGACCTCACCCCAGGCATTTCCGTCGTCATTCCCACCCGCGACGGTCGTGACCTTCTCGCCGCACTTCTCCCCGCCCTCCTCCCCCAGTTGGTTTCGGGCGAGGTCATCGTCGTCGATAACGGCTCCACTGATGGCACTCGCGAATGGCTCGCGCAAACGTACCCCTCCATCCGGGTGCTTGAGAGCGCCAAACCCCTCTCCTTCGCCAGGGCGGTAAACGCGGGCATCGCCGAGGTGCGCTTCTCGCACCTCCTCATGCTCAACAACGATATGGTTCCGGAGCCGGGCTTCATCGCCGCTCTCGAAGCCGCCTTTGTCAGCGTCCCGGGCCTCTACTGTGCCACCGCCCAGATTTTCTTCCCCGCGGGCGTCCGCCGCGAGGAGACCGGCAAAGCGGTCTGGCGCAAGCAGGACCCTCTCGATTTCCCTGTCCGTTGCGACGACGCTCTCCCGGGTGAAGACCTCACCTGGGTTCTCTATGGCAGTGGTGGCTGTTCCCTGTTCGATACGGCAAGGCTCTGCGAGCTGGGCGGAGTCTCTACCCTTTACGACCCGGCCTACGTGGAGGACATGGACTTCGGCTATCGCGCCTGGAAACGTGGCTGGCCCACCGTCTTCGTCGCCGGAGCGAAGGTGCTGCACCGCCACCGCGCGACCACGTCCCGCTTCTATTCCGCCCACGACCTCGACTTCTTTGTCGAGCGCAATTACCTCCGGTTTCTGGAGACCGCTATCTCTGGGCCGGCACTCTTCGCCAACCTCTGGAGCCAGGCCATCCGCCGCCTCCAGCTTCGGCAGGACCTGCGGGCTCTTCGCGGGGCCCCCCGGATCGGCGCAAGGCCACCCGAACCCACCGGCCTCCTTACGGAAGTCCAGATCCTGGCTCTGGGCAATGGGGACGCTGCCTCGTTTCCCGGCAGAGAAACCAGACCCGGTTCGCGCCGCATCATCGTCGCCAGCCCCTACATCCCGTATCCCTTGTCGCACGGCGGAGCCGTTCGTGTCTTCAACCTGATGCGGCAGGCTGCTGCTCAAAATGACGTGATCCTGGTCGCTTTCGTTGACGTGCTCGCCCCGCCGCCACCGGAACTCCTCAACCTTTGCTGTGAGGTTGTCCTGGTCCGCCGCCACGGCTCCCATTACCGGGTCCAGACCGAGCGCCCCGATGTTGTGGAGGAGTTCGAATCCGAGACCTTCCGTGCCGCGCTCAAGCAGGCTGCCTGGCGCTGGAATGCCGCTATCGTCCAGCTGGAATTTACCTGGCTTGCCCAATATGCGGGCCGCTACGGCAAAGCGAAGACCATTCTGGTCGAGCACGACATCACCTTCCATCTGCAACGTCAGCTCCTTGCTGCCAATCCCACTGACTGGGAGTTGGAAAAGCAGTACCAGAAGTGGCAGGCCTTCGAAACGGCTGCCTGGTCTCAGGTGGATTGCGTGGTCACCATGTCGGAAAAGGACCAGGCAGTTGTCTCGGGCTCCAGTCGCGTAGTCACCCTCCCCAACGGCGTGGATTGTGAACGCTTCCGCTCGCACAACACCAGGCCGGACCCCAAACGTCTCCTGTTTATCGGTTCTTTCGCCCACCGTCCGAATGTCCTTGGCCTCGAATGGTTCCTCACCGAAGTCTGGCCTCTGCTTTCGGGTTACAAACTCCACATCATCTCCGGGCGGGATCCGCACCTCTACACGAAACTCGACCTGTCAGGCCCGGGCTTCGAACTGGAAGCGTTTGTGCCGGACGTCCGTCCGGCCTATGAGCAGGCCGCGCTCGTGCTGGCGCCACTGGTCGCTTCCGCCGGAACCAACATCAAGGTTCTGGAAGCCATGGCCATGAGTCGCGTCATTATTGGAACCGACGCAGGGTTCCACGGTCTGCCTCTTCGCCCGGAAGCAGATTGCCTCCTCGCGAATACCGGAGCCGAAATGGCTGCCGCCATCAACCGGGCCTCCGCCGATTCCGACCTGCGCCACCGCATTGCCAGCGCCGCCCGAGCCACCGCCGAGACCTTCGACTGGGCCACCATAGCTGAACTCCAGAGTGCTGTCTATCAAGACCTCACTTCGGGATAAGATGCGACTCGAACAATAGAACGAACCCGAGGTTTGATACCTTACAGGGGAAGAGTCTGATGAAACAAAATATTTTGCTCGGTTTTTGGTGCCTGCTGGCTGTGAACCAGGGCGCTTTGGCGGCCGATAACGGCGCGGCGGTTGGCATCCTGCAGCAGAAATGTACTGCCTGCCATGGCGATGCCAGCGGGATGTCCGGGCTGAAGGTCACCACCCGGGAGAATCTGTTGAAGGGCGGCTCTCGTGGTCCCGCTGTCGTCGCAGGCAAGGCGGCGGAGAGCTTGCTGTTTAAGGCTGTCGCTGGTTCGGGCGAAGTACTGCGCATGCCCCCCACGGGAGGCGGTCTGCCCGCCAATGAGATCGCGATCATTAAAGAATGGATCGACGCGGGGGCCAACTGGTCGAATACGACTTCTGTTGGCAGTAATCAGTGGTGGGCTTTTAAGCGAGCTGTCCGGCCGGTGGGCGCAGCCAGTTCGATTGACGCTTTCATCGACCAGAAACTGAAGTCTGCCGGAGTTGCCGCCAGTCCGGAAGCTGACAGGCTGACACTGTTGAAGCGGGCCTCCTATGACTTGCTGGGCTTGCCGCCGACGAAGGCCCAGATCGATCAGTTTGTGAACGACAAGTCTCCAAATGCGTGGGAGAAGGTTGTGGATCAACTGCTGGCGTCACCCCGTTATGGAGAGAAGTGGGGTCGCCACTGGCTGGATCTGGCCCGTTATGGCGATACGGCGGGTTTTGAGCAGGATCCCTACCTCCTGATTGCCTGGCGGTATCGGGACTATGTGATCAAGTCGTTCAACGACGACAAGCCGTACGACCGGTTCACGAAAGAACAGATAGCCGGGGATGAACTGTACCCGACGGACGCCGAAGCCAGGTCCGGGACCGGTTTCTATCGCGTTGGCACCAACCGCGACCTGCTGTTCAAGGTGGAAGACGTCAACCTGGTGGAAAAGCGCATCGACATGGTGGACACCACCGGGTCCGTGTTCCTGGGCCTGACAGTGGGCTGCGCGCGCTGCCACGATCACAAGTTCGACCCGATTCCACAGAAGGATTATTACCGGATGCAGGCGATTTTTCAGCCCGCCGTCAGCGATCGGGTCTTCCTCGATTACAACCCGGCTCGGCAGTATGATCTGGCCGAGAATTCCCGCTCTTTCAGGCTTTACCAGATGGGGGAGCAGGCGGCGCGCATCAACGCGAAGTATGCCGACCCGCTGAAGGCAAAGAAACTCGCTGCGTTACCACCTGAGGTGGTTGCCGCCATCCATACGGCGGAAGAGAAGCGGACGCTGGATCAGGCCCGGCTGGCGCTGGATAACGTCGGCAAGACGCGGGTTTCGCAGGATGAGATCGATGCGCTGATGTCGGCAGAAGACAAGGCGACAATTGCGTCCATCTCAAAACGTCTGCTGCAGATTTTCACTGGCTACGGGCCTCCGCCGATGTCGCCATCGATTACGGACATCGGCCGCGATGCGCCGAAGACTTTCGTGGCGATTCGTGGTAACCCGGAAGCGTTTGGCGAAGAGGTCCAGCCGGGCTTTTTGACGGCGCTGGGGGGCGGCGACGCGCCGGAAGCTCCGTTGCACGCTCAGACCACATACCGGCGCAAAGCTCTGGCGGAGTGGGTCGCCAGCGAGGACAATCCTCTGTTTGCGCGCGTGATGGTGAACCGGATCTGGCAGTTTCACTTCGGCTCCGGGCTGGTGAAGACTTCGAGCGATTTTGGAACACGCGCCGGGCTGCCGAGCCATCCCGAAATGCTGGACTGGCTGGCGACAGAGTTCGCGGCGAAGAAGTGGTCAGTCAAGCAGATGCACAAGCTGATCATGACGTCGGCGGCCTATAAACGCAGCGCGAACGGCACGGATACCGCCCACGCGAAAGACCCCGGCAACGATCTGCTCTCGCACTTCAATCGTCGGCGGCTCGAAGCGGAGGAGATCCGGGATGCCTCTTTGGAAGTAACCGGCGAACTCAATTTAAAAATGGGTGGCGTGCCTGCTGTGCCCCCGCTCACGAAGGAAGAGATGTTCGGGATGATTGGCAGTCCGGCCAGCAACTGGAGCGTGTCGCCGGACGCTGCCGAGCACAATCGGCGGACGATTTACACGCTGCAGCGGCGCACGTTCCAGCAACCGATGGCCCAGGCGTTCGACGGGCCGGATGGCGTGTTACCGTGTCCGCGGCGCAACGAAAGTACTACCGCGCCGCAGTCTCTGGCACTGTTGAACGGCGGGTTTACGATGGAGCGTGCGAAGACTTTGGCCGGGAAGATTTCGAGTCCGGCAGAGGCCTGGGAGCGCATCTATGGGCGTGCTCCCTCGGCGGAAGAGCTTGCGGCGGCGCAGACTTTCGTGGATAGACAGATGACTCTGACGGGGTCAAAAACGACGGCCTTCATGGAAATGGTGCGCGGCTTGCTGAATACGAATGAGTTCCTTTATGTTGACTAAACTCTCCCGTCGGGAAGTGCTGGCTCGAACCGGCTGCGGCTTTGGGATGGCGGCCCTGGCCGGAATGCTGGAAGGCGCGGAATCGAATCCTCTGGCGGCGAAACAGGCCCCTTTGCCCGCGAAGGCGAAGGCGGTTATCTACCTGCATATGCACGGCGGGGTAAGCCATGTGGACACCTTCGATCCGAAGCCCGCGCTGACGAAGTATAACGGCAAGACGCTCTCGGCGGAACTGGCGAAGACGATTAAGACGAGCTTTATTCATGACCCGTCGAAGGCAATTTTGAGGGGCAGTCCGTGGGAGTTCAAGCCGGGCGGGAAGAGCGGGCTGCCGGTTTCGGACCTGTATCCGAATGTGCGCGAAGTTGCTGACGACCTGGTGGTTCTGCGGGGCTGCTATTCCGATCAGTTCGACCACGCGCCGGCCATCTATCTGCGGCATACGGGGCATCAGTTGCCGGGGCGCCCGTGCCTGGGATCGTGGATCACGTACGGTCTGGGGACAGAGAACCAGAATCTTCCGGCGTTCGTAGTAATGTCCGATGGTTCTACCAAATCCGGACCGCCGGCTTACAGCGCGGGGTTCCTGCCTGCCGTTTATCAGGGGACGATTTTCCGCAGCGGAGAGAGCCCGATCCTGTATCTGAAGAACCCGCAGGGAGTGAACGATGAGACGCAACGGGCGACCCTCGACTTCATCAATAAGATCGACCGGATACAGCAGCGGACCAGACCTGAAGACTCCACACTGGACGCCCGCATTGCTTCGTACGAACTGGCGTGGCGGATGCAGAGTTCTGCTCCGGAAGCCGTCGATATTGCAAAAGAGACCGAAGCGACGAAGAAGCTCTATGGCATTGGGGAAGAACATACCGACGATTTTGGCCGGAAGTGTCTGCTGGCCCGTCGCCTGGTGGAACGCGGCGTACGGTTCATTGAACTGATCTCCGGTACCAATGTCGGGCAGGACTGGGATGATGCGCACACGGATCTGACCGGCTCCCACGCGCGGATGACCAAGAAGACCGACAAACCCATCGCGGGGCTCCTGAAAGACTTGAAGAGCCGGGGAATGCTGGATTCCACACTGATTGTGTGGGGCGGGGAATTTGGGCGGACGCCCTTATCCCAGGGCGATAACGGGCGCGACCATCACCCGTACGGCTACACGTCCTGGCTGGCCGGCGGCGGAATTCAGGGTGGCCGGGCGCTCGGCTCAACCGACGAGTTTGGCGTTCAGGCCGAGGATATGAAGGTGGATGCGCATGACCTGAATGCCACCATCCTGCGGCTCATGGGGATCGATCACCTGAAGCTGACCTATCTCTACCAGGGGCGCGATATGCGGCTGACGGATGTGAAGGGGTTCGGGGAGTTCAGCGCGAAGCTGTTGGCATAGACACCGGAGAATGCAAAAGGGCCGCGACTTGCGTCGCGGCCCTTTTGCTTTTCTATCGCCTGTTCGTTAGAAGTTGTACTTCATAGCGAACTGGATTTGCCTCATCCTTGCCGCGGTAGAGCGGATCTGGCCGAAGCTGGATGATGCCACACCGCCGGGATTGGAATTACCCCAGCTCGCGTTGGGAGAACCCCATTCCACATGGTTCGGGGCATTGAACATTTCCATGCGCAACTGGAGGGCCTGCTTTTCGGTGACGTGGAAGTCCTTAATGGTGGAGAAATCCCAATTCACCTGACGCGGTGCCAGGAGGTTGTTCCGACCGCAATTGCCATAAGTACCAACCTGAGGGTTGGCAAATGCAGCCGGGTTGAGGTAGGCATTTACGGTGGGAGTGGCGAAGACCTGGGCGGCACCCGCTACGCAATCGATCCGATTGCTGGACGGGTTAAAGTTCGTGCCGGCCGCGTCCCAGCCAGTGGTGTCGATGGGCTGACCGCTCTGGGCGGTAAAGATGGTGCTGAGCTGCCAGCCACCAACAATGCGGTCCACGATGCCACCGTGATTCGCAAACCTCTGGCCCTTGCCAAACGGCAGGGAGTAGACGGCCGACGTGACAAACCGGTGGGGAGTGTTGAAAGTGGATGGTCCCTTTTCGCAGGAACGGCAGAGAGAGTTCTGCGGAGCGAATTCATTGCCGGGGCCGCGAATGGCGCTCATGTCGTCAAGCGCCTTTGAGAACGTGTAGCTCACCAGCGTAGTGAGGCCGGAACTGAAGTGCTGGCTCAACTTGGTGGTGAAGTTGTTGTAGTTCCCAACGCCGTCAGCCGAAAGGAACTGGATCCCGGAAAATTCCGGGTACGGCGAACGCTTGATGATGGCGGCGTTGCCGGGGAGGGGAGCGTCCTGATTGGTGAGCAACGCCAGCTTGCGGCTCTGCGAACCGTTGTAGCCCATTTCGAGGGTAGACGACTTGCCCAGAACCCGCTGCACATTCATCAGGTAGTTCATCGTGTAGGTGGTGGGCAGGTCGTAGTTGGTCCCCCAGACGAGGCCAGCCGTCACGTTGACGGGAAGGGAACTTGCGCTGAGGAAGTTGGTGTAGCTAAAAGTTGGCTGGTGGATAGTGTCGGGGGCCAGCACGGAGGCTCGCCCACCGAGGCCGCGGTTCATATCGAAGATGGAGTTCTTGCTCTCCTGCGAGAAGAAGATACCGAAACCTGTGCGAATGGACCACTTATCGTTCGGGCTCCACGCGATGCCGAGGCGGGGTGCGAAGTTGTTGTAGTCGGACTTGATGAGGCGACTGCCCATGCGGCCGTCGCGGGCGACCTGAATGGCCGGAGCCCCTGCCTGATTGGGCGTGTAGCGGAAGTCGACGCCGTCATAGAAATTGCCGGAGCCGGTGCGAACCAGTACGGGGTGCTTCGCGAGATTGGATTCGAAGCCATTGCCCGGAAGGGTCTGATTGAGCTGCACGTTGATGGCATGGCCCGAGACATCTTCCATGGGCAGCGCGACTTCCCAGCGGATACCGGCGCTGACGGTGACATGAGGCAGGATCTTCCATGTGTCATCGAGGTAACCAGCCCATTCGTGGTTGCGGAAATCGCCCTGAGCGAGGGCTACGGCGAGATCGACACGGTTGGAGTAGCCGAGCATCAAATCGGCTCCGGCGTAACCGCCGCTCTGCGCGTTGGTGAGGGAGTTTGTGGCGGTGTAGTTACCCTGGAAAAAGAACTGGCCGCGGGGGAACTCGTTACCTTGCTGGGGGAACTTGTTGTAGCGGTATTCGCCGCCCATGCGGAGTGAGTGCTTACCCATGATCCAGGAGAAGTTATCCACGCCCTGATAGGTCTTGTTGTTGATGGTGAACGGGCTGCTGGTCGCATTGCCGAACGAGCTGAGGTTATTGTTCAGCGAAATGTTCGGTATGCCCCAGGAACTCTTGTCGGTGATCTTAAAGGGGACACCGATCTCGGCATCCACGTCTTCCACGTTAGCCAGTTGCTGGCCGATCACGTTGAAGAGTGAGTTATAACCAAAGCGAGCTTCGTTGACTTTGGTGGCCGAGAGAATACGGGTGTTGGCAACTACCCACTGGCTGGCGCGGGTGTAGAGCGTACTTCCATCCGTGGTCAGGCCGGGAGAAATCTGCGATTCATCGGTCCAGCTATAGCGGCCAAACCACTGTGAATTGGCCCGTTCGTTGAAGTCGATGCGTTCGGTTACCTGATCTTTATCCACCGGCGTTGAAGTCGCGTACTGGTAGTTGTTCAGGGGCAGACCTTTGGTGGTCTGGGCGATGTTGGGCAGCGGATTGAACTTGCCCAGCAGGAACACGGAGTTCTTATCAAAACGGCTGGAGGGAATCACGTTTCCCGGGAAGGGCGTGGAGGTAACCTGGCCGCTGGCCTGCTGCACGCGGGTGGTGGCGTCCTGCAGCGAGGTGGGGACGCCGATACCGGTGGAGGGGTCAATGGAGAAGTCACCGGCCCGCATTCTGGCGTTCATGGTTGTTGCGGTATTGTAGGCCGTGGTGCGGGATTTGTAGCCTTCATAATTCGACATGAAGAACAGCCGGTTCTTGCCGTTGAAGATTTTTGGGATCTGGATTGGTCCACCCAGTGTGTAGCCGTATTGATTCTGGCGGAACGGTGCATGTCAACACTTTTGAGACACCAGGAAGCATAGATTACTGAGTTTTAATCTCTGAGGGTACTTGTAGTGGTTTATTGATCCAGACCTCCTGAGGGGCTGGCAGCGGTTGTGGTGGTTTGCGAACGAAGCGTTCC
>CAIYVZ010000153.1 GCA_903929755.1 uncultured Acidobacteriia bacterium | reverse complement strand
GAAACGGCTGATCCAGATCGCACGTTCGGAAGTTCTTGCTCACAGACCCAGGATAAAGGACTTAGCCTCCAGGGTCCAGGAAAGTTCAGAAATATTTCCGCTCACCGCCAACCACCTAATCTATCTCCGACAGGCTCCTAGTCCTGTCGAATTGATCTTCTATCGGGTGCGTGCGGCAGTTTCCACATCGATTTCGACAAAATCTTTCACCTTCAGGATGAAGGTGCTGGGGTCTTTCATGCCCCATTTCACGTACGGAACGTTGAAGGCGAGGGTGGCGGTAAGTTTCTGCGCCTCCCAGTGGGTTTTGGCCTTCAGGGTGATTTCGTGGGCGGCACCGTGGATGGTGAACATCCCGTGGAGCTGCACTTCGGAGTCGGTCCCTTTGGCTACTTTGCCGTCCACGCGGTCTGGCGCGAAGGTGATTTCGGGGTATTTGGCGCTTTCGAGGACGTTCTTGTGCATGCGGCCATCGCGGGCACTGCTGCCGCTTTCGCCACTGGTGGCATCGACGACCAGGAGGCCGCCCGCCTTGCCCGTATCGGGGTCGAACCAGAGGTCGCCCTTCTTCAGGCGGAAGGTTCCTTTTACGGTGTGGAGGACGTCGCCGAGGGTCCACTGGACTTTTGTGGTGGCGGGGTCGATATCGAGGTCAACTTTCTCGGCAAAGGCGGGCAGGGCCAGCAGGGCGATGAGCAGGATGCGTTTCATGCGGTGAGAATCTCCCAGCCAAGAGCGGCTGCGGTGGCGGCGAATTGAGGAATGTTGAATTTCCCGACGTGGGTGGCGAGCAGTCGGGCGAAGAGTTCGGGGCGTTCGGAGAAGGCACGGAGGACCCGGCGCTGCAGAAGCCTGGAGCGGTCCATCAGGAGCATGAAGTCCGCCATGAAGAGGGGGCGGCGGGCGAGGCTCAAGTGGGCTCGCCGGTACAAACCGAGGTCTTCGGCTTCCAGGGCGTCGGCGAGGGCGAGAGCTTGCTGGAAGGCCATGCAAAGGCCCTCGCCGGTGATGGCGTCCACGGTGCCGGAGGCGTCGCCGATGAGGGCCACGTGACCTTCTGCCACACGCTTGAGGCGGCGTGTGGCGGCGAAGGAGCCACGCTCGGTTCCGGCGGGAGTCAGGCCCGCGAGGCGCTGCTGCAGGGCGGGGAACTGGGGCAGGGCATCGTCAATGCGCAAGTGCGAATCGCGCGACATCAGGACGAGGCAGATTTCATCGGGGGCGGTGGGCGTGATGTAGAACTGGCAGCGGTTGCCCCAGTGGATCTCGACGTATTCGGCCCACGGCGCAATCTTATAGTGCCTGCGGAAGCCGAAGCGGTTGGCTTCACGGCTGATTTCGCCGAGGCCGGTCCAGCGGCGAACCATAGATTGACCTCCGTCGGCCCCGATGATCCAGCGGCTTGTGAAGGTTTCACGCGCTGTTCGGATCGAATGGCCGTCAACGCCGGTAACGGAAGTGCCCCATATCATATTGACGCCTGCTTTGGCGGCTGTCTCGACAAGAAGGGGGTGGAGAACGGTGCGGCGAAGTCCGCGGCCCCGGCCATTGGGGAAGGGTGCTTCCACCTGGCTGAGGGGGCCGGAGAAACGGATGCCGCGGAAGGGGTGGCCGGCGTCGTCGGGAATTTGAATGCCGAGTTTGGCGGCGGCGGCGAGCGAATCGGGCATCAGGCCTTCGCCGCAGGCTTTGTCGATGGGCGGGCGGTCGGCGTCGGCGAGCGTGACGGTGAACCCGCGCTGCCGGGCGGCGATGGCTGCGGCCAGACCGGCGGGACCTCCGCCAAGAACGAAAACATCGGTATCGTACATGGGTTTGTCTAGACGTTTACTATTCGGCGCGCGAGGCCGAGGGCTTCGCTCCAGAAGGATGTGGAGGAATGCATCAGGTCAACTACTGCGGTGATGGCTTCCACGAAATGGTCAAGCTGGTCTTCGGTCACCACCAGGGGCGGGGCTACTTTGAGGACCATGAAATTGTTGCCGCAGATTTGGGTAAGAACACGCCAGTCGCGGAAGAGTCGCATCACGATGACCTGGCCGAACATGCCTTCGTGGATGTGCTGGAAGGCGGTGAAGGGGATGCGCAGTTTCAGGGAGGAAGGGGCCTGGAATTCGATGCCGGAGAGCATGCCCATGCCCCGGACGTCCTTCACCATTTCGTAGCCGGAGAGGGCTTCGCGGAGGCGCGTGCGGAGGCGTCGGCCCATTGCGAGGGCGCGGGGGCCGAGTTGCTCCTGTTCGAGGACGTCGAGCGTGGCGAGGCCGGTTCGCATGGCGAGGCCATTTTCGCTGAAGGTGGAGGTGTGGACAATGGAGCGCTTGAGGGAGTCGAAGACGGAAGCGTAAATCGGGTCGGTCATAAGAACCGCGCTTACGGGGACGAGACCGCCGCTGAGGGCCTTGGCGACTATGACCATGTCGGCTTCGACGTTCAGTTGGTGGGATGCGAGGAAGGTGCCGGTGCGGTACATGCCGGTCTGGACTTCGTCGATGACCAGCAGGGTACCGTGCTTGCGGCAGATTTTGGCGGCTTCGGCGAGATACTCCTGGTGGGGTATCTGAATGCCGGCTTCCGACTGGAGGGGTTCCACGAAGAAAGCGGCGTACTTGCCGGTAGAGAGCTCCTGGCGCAGGCTGAGAATGTCGCCGAAGGGAACGGCGGCGACATCGGGGAGCAGCGGACCGAATTTATCACGCCAGAATTTGTCGTCCATCAGTGACAGCGCCCCGCAGGTGAGCCCGTGAAAGGCGCCTTTCGCATGGAGCAGCGGGGTTCGGCCGGTGAATTTCCGGGAGAACTTGATGGCCGTTTCCACACCCTCGCTGCCGGAGCAGGCGAAAAAGACCTTGCGAAGCTTGCCACCTGCGAGGGTGCAGAGGCGGTGCGCCAGGGTTCCGGCCAGGTCTGGAATGTGGCTTTGCAACATGGCAGGGCCGCGACGGTCGAGTTCGTCGTGAAGCGCCTGGATGATGGCGGGGTGATTGTGGCCGATATTGTGGACGCAGTAGCCGGAGAGGAAGTCGAGGATCACGTCGCCGGATTCGGTGTGGAGTTCGGTCCCCTGGCAGCGAATGTACCGAACATTCATCTGGAGCAGATTCAGGAGCCGCTCCCATTGGGGGTTTACATAGTCTGAGTAGTCCGCGGTTACCGGGGGTGCCGCAGTTGTTGCTGTAGCCATTTTGGGAGTCTGGATACTTGACGTTCCGGTGGGCTTGTCAGGGTACGCCTGACTCGGTATTTGGGATACGTCTTGTGCGGCATTTCTTTGTCGGCCGGTGACAGGATTTTGCCGGGAGGGTGAGGCTGGTACCGGGCAAGGTTTGCATGTGGCGGATTTTTAAGGGAGTTATCTCTTGCTGGAGAGTGGCGGGACGCGTGCTCGGTTCGCAGGTATGTCAGCTATCGGTAACATTTCCAGCAGCCTGCTGAACCAGCTTTTCACTCAGGTTTCGCCCCCCAGTTCACTGAACAACAGCTCCGGCGGCATTTTCTCCACAAGTGCCGCCCAATTCGTTGCGCCCTCAGACCAGGGGCAGCTTTCCCCTCTGGGCGCGATTCTTTCCAGCCTGCAGCAGTTACAGCAGACCAATCCAACGAAGTATCAGCAGGTGACGCAGCAAATCGCGACGAATTTGCAGGCGGCTGCCGCTACGGCCCAGAAGGCCGGGAACACGGCGCAGGCCAATCAATTGAACCAGCTGGCGTCGGACTTTGCAGACGCTGCGAAGACCGGCCAACTGCCTAATATTCTGGATTTGGCCAAAGCGGTCGGCGGGCATCATCACCAGGGCCACCATGCTCAGGCGGCAAGTCAAACACAGGGGACTTCTCAGGACAGTTCACAGAGTGCGTCGGTTACCGATCCGAACGGGGCTAACAGCCAGGCGACGGATCCCCTTGCGGTGATTCTCCAGACACTGCAGAAGGCTTTGGGGCAGGCGTCTGCCGCTTCGGCCTAAAGTTTCCGCGCCCGGAAGCCGATTGAGTGTATACGGAAAGGAAATACCCCTATGTCAATCTCTCCAGTTTCAAACGCAGCTTCGGTTTACCAGGCACAGGCGCCCTCCTCGGCAGGTGCGGGAGGTCGATCCGCCAGCAGCCAGAGTTCCGCGCCGCAGGACAGCGTTCACCTGAGTGCGGCGGCCACCGCGCAACTCAGAGGCGGCGATGCTGATGGCGATGGGGATGGTCATTAGCTGAAGCCTCCCCAGCCGAAAGCAAAGCTGAAATCAAAAAGACCGGGCACCCTGAGGGCCCGGTCTTTTTTTTGATGATGTTGATTTGATTCGGCTTATTTGATGCAACTCACGGTTCGCGGCGTTTCAGTGTCGGGCGCTCGTCGGAGTCGGTCCTGGGGGCCTTCTCGTCGCCGTTCGAATCGATCTGGCCGTTCGGGTTGCGGCGGAGGGTGGGCCGACCGGCATCCTTCACATCGTCCACCTTGCGGCGGCTGTGCATGGCCATTACGCGCGCCTTTACGTCGTTGAATTCACTGGTGTTGACCACGTATTCCGGCTTTTCTTTCAGGTACTTCTGGATGGTCAGCTGAGACTGCTTGATGCGGTCGTCGGTAGGTGGATGGGACGAGAACAGCTTTGACATGGTCCCAGGCTTGCGCTTTTCCAGCGCCTGCACCTTTTCGAAGAAGTCGACGAAAGATCCGGGATCGTAACCCGCCTTGTAAATATATTCGAGACCCAGCATATCCGCCTCGGCTTCAAAACCGCGGGTGAATTTCAGGAAGCCGAGCGGGACCAGAATCCCCATACCCTGGTAGATTGCGTAGCCGGTAATGCCACCCATAAAGATGAGGGGCAGCGTCGCATAGGAGATCAACTGGCCGCGCGACGCCTGGCGAGTACCGTGGCGAGCCGCGACGTGGGCGATTTCGTGGGCCATCACGCCGGCCATTTCGGCTTCGTTGTCGGCATTGAGCAGCACGCCGGTCTGGACGAAGAAGAACCCCCCGGGGAGCGCGAAAGCGTTGATGTCCTCGGCGTCAATTACCTTAATGGTGAAAGGAACCTTGGCATCGGAGTTGCGGACCAGGTTCTGGCCGACGCGGTTGACGTACTCGGCAATGATGGGGTCATCGACGATTTTGGCCTGACGTTCCACTTCCTGGGCCATTTGCTTGCCCATACCGATCTCTTTTTCGATGGAGTAGAGATTGATACCCTTGCCGACGTCGCGGTTGCCGATTTCGTCAGGGTCGTTCTTTTTCTTGTCCGCAAACGCAGGCATCACCATAGCCTGCTGGGTGAGGAAGAAGGCTGTTACCAGCGCAAGGGCGCTGCGAACGGTCGAGCTTTGATTAAAGAGAAGATTCATCGGAGGGCGACTCCTTTTATTCTTTCGAGTATAAGCCCTTTCGGCAGGACAGTTGCTCTCTTATCCTGACGCAGTTCACGCCCGAGCGGTTTCAGCCCGCACCAAAGACTCGTGAAAGGTGGAGGCGGACTGCTCCGAAGAACACACGGCGCTTCGTCAGAGAGTTGCGAAATTCACGCTGGAGGCCGCTGCGCCGAAGATGGCGACCGACGCTCCTCGCCAGGAATTTGTGAGTGGGGGAGCGTGGCGGTACTGCGCAGGCGCTTCAGCAACTGTTCCTCCCCTGTTGATGCCGCGCCGGCGTCAGATGGCGATGCAGACCTTCCCAAAGTGCGCGCCGCTTTCCATATAGCGCATGGCTGCCGCCGGTTCGTCGAAGCCGAAGACCCGGTCAATTACGGGCCGGAGACCGGAGAGGGCGATGGCGCGATTCATCTCTTCGAACATCTCGCGGGAGCCGACGTAGATGCCCTGAACGCGCAGAGATTTGAGCAAGATGGGGCGGGGATCGATCTCGCCCTGGCCGCTGAGTACGCCGATGAGCGCGATGTGGCCGCCGCGCCGGACGGCTTTAATGGACGCCGGGAGGGTTCCGGCTCCGCCGACCTCGACAATGTGATCGGCACCCAGGCCTGCGGTTGCTTCGCGGACGGGTTTATCCCACTCGGGCGTCGTCTTGTAGTTGATACCGACGGAGGCCCCCATGGAGAGAATCCGGTCCAGTTTGGCGTCGCTGGAGGACGTCCCGATGACCCGCGCGCCTGTCATTGCTGCGAACTGGAGAGCGAAAATGGAGACGCCGCCGGTACCCTGGACGACCACGGAATCGCCCGGTTTCAGACCGCCGGAGCGAAAAAGCGCATTCCAGGCGGTGAGGGCGGCGCAGGGCAAGGTGGCAGCCTCCTCGAAGGAAAGGTGTTGGGGGAATTGGACCAGGCCCTCGGCATTCAGGCAGACCTGTTCTGAGAGCATGCCATCAATCATGCCGCCCATGGCGGAGGCGGCGCTGTCATCGGTGGGGCCTCCCGCAAGCCAGCGCTGGAAGAATGTGCCGCAGACGCGGTCACCCGGTTTCACGAGGGTAACGCCGGGGCCGACGGCGACAACTTCCCCGGCTCCATCGGAAAGGGGCGTGAGCGGCGCTTTGACGGCGCGGCCGTAACCGCCTTTCGCCACTACGAGATCCCGGAAGTTCAGAGAACAGGCCCGAACGCGGACTACGGCTTGGCCTGGCCCGGGTGTTGCGTCCGGGATATCCACCAGGCGGAGGTTCTCCACCCCGAAACCTTCGACAAATCGCCATGCTTTCATACGTGCTCCTGAGGGGGAAACCCCTGACCTGGTATTCCGGGCGCGGCTTCGCGCAGGGGGGTAATCCCCCTTTCCGATGATATACTTGGAGGAAGGTCCACCCTCCCCTATGCCCTTAAAAACAATCGCTCCGAATACTACTGGCGAAAAGAAAATTCTGCTGTTGAAGCCGCGTGGCTTTTGTGCTGGTGTGGTTCGGGCCATTGACGTGGTGAAAATCGCTCTGGGCGCGTATGGCGCTCCGATCTACGTCCGCAAAGAGATTGTTCATAACAAGCATGTTGTGGACGAATTGCGCGAAATGGGCGCGGTGTTTGTGGAGGAACTGGCGGAGGTTCCGGATAATGGCCGGGCGATCTTTAGCGCGCACGGCGTTTCGCCGGAAGTTCGGCGTCAGGGTAAGGCGCGGGGGCTGCAGATTATTGATGCTACCTGTCCGCTGGTAACGAAAGTGCATTTGGAAGCCGTGAAGTTCGCCAGGGAAGGTTATTCCATGGTGCTGATCGGGCACAAGAATCACGACGAAGTGATCGGGACGCTGGGCGAGGCGCCGGACAAGATGGTGCTGGTGGAGTCTGTGGAAGATGTGGACTCGCTGGAGGTTCCGGACCCCACGAAGATTGCTTATCTGACGCAGACCACGCTGAGTCTGGATGAGACGACGCACATTGTGGCTCGGCTGGTAGAGCGTTTCCCTCTGATCCAGAGTCCGAAATCGCAGGATATCTGCTACGCGACGGAAAATCGGCAGACGGCGGTGAAGGGCGTGGCGTCACACTGCGATGTGCTGCTGGTAGTGGGGTCGGAGAACAGTTCCAATTCGCGGCGTCTGGTGGAAGTAGGGCACAACTATGGGGTGCAGGCGTACCTTGTGAACGATTGGGCCCAGGTGGAACTGGAATGGCTGGTGGATGCCATCACGGTGGGGGTTACGGCGGGCGCGTCGGCTCCGGAACATCTGGTACAGCAGATTATTGAGTCGTTGCAGCTGATCGGGTACTCCAATCTTGAAGAAGTGGAGATGATCGAGGAAGACGTCCGATTCTCTCTGCCGCCCGAATTGGGCGCGGTCGCCGCACAATTTGTGAGTATTACTCGTTAGTTCGCTATTGGTGTTAGCCAGGTTTTGGTGTGAGCCAGGTTTCGTCCACGGAGATGATGTCGACTTTGCAGGTTAGAGAAACAGTAGTTTCGGGAGCGCAGCAGGCAGCAGTTCGCGCTGCGGAGCATTTATTGGCGCTTCAGCACGAGGACGGCTACTGGTGCGCGTTGCTGACAGCCGACACGACGCTGGAATCCGACTACATTCTTCTGCAGTTGTGGTTGCAGCCGCCGGTGGCGGGTGCCTGGAATCCGCCGAATCGGCCCCAGATTCAGCGCGCGGTGGACCGGATTCTGTCTCGGCAGCTTGCGGACGGCGGTTTCAATATTTACGTAGGTGGTCCGAGCGAAATCAGCGCTTCGGTGAAAGCCTACTTTGCGTTGAAGGTTGCCGGGCTGCGGTTTGAGGACGAGCGTCTGGCGCGGTTACGCGAGCGGATCCTCGCCATGGGCGGCGTTCAGGGCGCGAACAGCTATACCAAGGTAAATCTGAGTTTGTTTGGCCTGTATCCTCGCGAGGGCACGCCGAGTATTCCGCCGGAGATCCTGCTGCTGCCGGGTGGCTTGCTGTACCAGATGTCTTCGTGGACGCGGGCGATTGTGGTTTCACTGGCAATTGTTCACGCGCATGACCCGCAGCGGCCTGTGCCCCAGGGGTTCAGCCTGGAAGAGCTTTTCGTTCCAGGGAAGAGCATTACGTTCGAATCGGATGATTCGTGGCTCAGCTGGCGGAAGACCTTTATTCAGTCGGACCGGATTTTCAAGCTTTGGGAAAAGTACGGCCACGCCCGCATCCGGGAAGTGGCGATCCGCAAGTGCGAGCACTGGATGCTGGAGCGGATGAAGCACTCCCAGGGGTTGGGGGCGATTTATCCGCCGATGCAGTATTCCATTATGGCGATGGATGTTCTGGGTTACGCTCCGGATAATCCACTGCGCCTCGAAGCGATCCGCCATTTCGACGATTTGATGGTGGATGACGGTAAGGAATTGTTTTTCCAGCCCTGTTTCTCGCCTGTTTGGGATACCGCGATTGGCGGCTTTGCGCTGGGTGAGGCTGGTTATGGCTCGTCGCCCGCGCTACAGAAGGCGACCGACTGGCTGCTGGAGCGCGAAATTCGCCGCAAGGGCGACTGGTCAGTAAAGCGTCCGAACACAGAGCCTTCCGGATGGGCGTTCGAGTTCCAGAACGACTGGTATCCGGACATTGATGACACCGCGATGGTGATGCTGGCCTTCAAACATATGAAGGCAGGGAACTCCGCGGCGCAGGAAGCTACTCGCAAGCGCGCGCTGGACTGGCTGCTGGCGATGCAGTCCTCCGATGGCGGCTGGGCGGCGTTTGACGTGGACAACAACTGGCATATTCTGACCCACGTCCCGTTTGCCGACCACAACGCGATGCTGGACCCTACGTGCGCCGATATCACCGGACGCACGCTGGAAGCGCTGGCTGCGAATGGGTTTGACCGCAGCCACCCGGCCTGCAAACGTGCCATTGACTACCTGTTGAAGACTCAACTGGCGGATGGCAGCTGGTACGGGCGGTGGGGCGTCGCCTTCCTTTACGGAACCTGCTTCGCGCTGCGTGGCCTGCAGGCGATGGGCGAGGACGACCACGAACCGCACATCCAGAGGGCCAACGAGTGGATTCGGGCTTCGCAGAATTCCGACGGCGGGTGGGGCGAAAGTTGCGCCAGTTACGACAACAATACCTTCACGGGCACGAAAAGTACTCCTTCACAGACCGCCTGGGCGCTGATGGGCCTGCTGGCGGGCGGGGATACCTATAGTTCGAGCGTGCAGCATGCAGTGGACTATCTGATTTCCGGGCAGAAGCCCGACGGCTCCTGGGATGAGGATCTGGCCACCGGAACCGGGTTTCCGCGCGTTTTCTACCTCAACTACCACTATTACCGGATTTACTTCCCGCTGATCGCGCTCTCGGCCTTCGTCCAGGCGCAGGCGGCCAACCGGTAAGTCAGCTTGAAACCCGCCCTGGTGACCGGCGCGACCGGTTTTGTCGGATGGCATGTGGCCCGATTGCTGCTGGAGCGCGGGTACCATGTTCGCGCGCTGGTGCGGGGGCTGGGTCGGGTTCCGGAACTCGACGTCGAGGAGTTCGAAGGCGACCTGCGGGACCCCGCGTCCCTGGTGCGGGCTGCGGATGGTTGCGGGCTGATCTTCCACGTGGCGGCGGACTATCGGCTGTGGTCGAAGAATCCTGAAGACCTTTACCGCTCCAATGTGGGCGGCACGCGGAATATGCTGGCGGCGGCGGAGGCAGTAGGGGCGGAGCGTGTGGTTTACACGAGCACCGTGGGGTGCATCGGGATTCCCGGAAATGGGGCGTCCCAGGCGAGTTCGGATGGCCCCGGCATCGGTGATGAAAACACGCCTGTCGCTGAAGAAGAAATGGCGGGGACGTATAAGCGTTCGAAGTTCCTGGCCGAGAAAGTAGCGCTGGATTTCGCGAAAGCCGGCTTGCCGGTCGTAATTGTAAATCCGACCGCCCCGATGGGCGACCACGATTTTAAGCCGACGCCGACGGGGGCGATTGTGCGGGATTTCCTCCGGGGTGCGATGCCCGCCTACATCGATACGGGCCTGAACGTGGTAAATGTTCGGGATGTGGCGCTGGGACATTTGCTGGCGGCGGAACGGGGTGTTCCTGGGGAGCGATATATTCTTGGCTGCGAAAACATGACGCTGGCTCAGATTCTTCGGGAACTGGCTCAGCTGACCGGGAAGAAAGCGCCGCGGATAAAGCTTCCGTACGCGGTGGCGTGGGCGGCGGGCATGGTGACCACGGGCTTCGCTGAGCTAACCGGGATAATGCCCAGGGTGCCGATGGAAGCGGTGCGCATGGCGAAGAAGAAAATGTGGGTCTCGCACGAGAAGGCGGCGAATGCGCTGGGCTATGCCCCGGCATCGCCTGTGACGGCTTTTATGGATGCGATTCACTGGTTTGAGGGGCACAGGTGAGCCACCCGCTGGTGTTTATCGCGTCGGATCATCGGGAATGCGCGCCCTGGGTGGCGAAGTGGGAGCCGCGCCCTGCGCCTAAGTTACCGGTCCACTGGGTCCGTGCGGGCGTTTGGCAGGGCCAGGACGTGCTTGCGGTTGCGAATGGCGTGGGCGCGGCGCAGGCGATCGGGGCGGTTCGTGCCGTGGAAGATCTTTCACCCTCGGCGTTCGTGAGTATCGGAACCTGCGGCGCGCTGGATCCGTCACTGAAACTGGGCGAGGTGTTTGTGCCGACCCAGATTCTGGGAAAAGACCGGAAATGGACACCGTGCGCGATCTCCGGACCTGACGCGAGACGCGGGATATTGATCTCTGTCACCCGGATTGCGGCCACTGCATTCGAGAAAAGCAAGCTTCGGGCCACCGGGGCGCTGGCGGTTGAGATGGAATCGGATGGGGTGGCAGGTGCAAGTGACCGTCTGGGTGTGCCATTCTATTGTGTTCGCGTGGTGAGTGATCTGGCTGGTCAGGACTTCGCCAATGATTTTAATAAAGTCCTTATGTCTGACGGCCGTTTCAACATTCCAGCGCTTTTGTTGAACGCCTTTGCAAGACCCCTGAGTCGCATTCCGGAGCTATATTATCTGGCTCAACGGACGGCGCTGGCATCTAAGAATTTGGGAGACTTTCTTGCCCTCTGTAGTTTTTGACGCCCTGCCCGTGAGCATGAAAGCCGCGGTGTACAAGGGAAATCATCTGGTTTCGGTTGACGACGTAGCTACCCCGTCTATTGGAGACGGGGAGATTCTTATTCGCGTGGAGGCCTGCGGGGTCTGCCACACGGATTTGAAGAAGATCGAATACGATCTGCTGACGCCGCCGAGGATTTACGGCCATGAGACTGCGGGCGTGGTTGCCGCAGTCGGTTCGGGGGTGACGAAGTACGCGCCGGGCGACCGTGTCATCGTGTTCCACCACATCCCGTGCGGCGATTGTTTTTATTGCGCGCGAAAACTGTACGCGCAGTGTCCGGTCTATAAGAAGGTCGGCGTTACGGCTGGTTTTGAGCCGGCCGGCGGCGGTTTTGCGCAATATGTCCGCGTGATGGCCTGGATTGTGGAACGCGGTGTGGAGAAGATTCCGGACGGCGTTTCCTTTGACACAGCGGCGTTTGTGGAACCGGTGAATACCTGCGTGAAAGCGGTGGAACAGTGTGATCCACAGCCGGGCGATGTGGTTCTGGTGCAGGGGCAAGGCTCGATTGGGCTCATCTTTACCATGTTGATGCGGCTGCGCGGCTGCATTGTTGTAACTTCCGATACGATTGCGCATCGGCTGGAAATATCCCGCGAGTGCGGCGCCGACTACGCGCTGGATCCCCGGCACACAGACATTGGTGCGAAGCTTCGTGAGCTTACCGAGGGGCGGGGCGCGGATATGGTGATTGTGGCCACGGCGGTAAAGGGTCTTGTGGAGCAGGCTCTGGCCTGTACGCGGCCGGGCGCCAAAATTATGCTTTTTGCACAAACTTCGGACAAGGAGCGCATCGAGCTTTCCGGGGCGAGCATCTGTGTGGGGGAGCGCCAAATGCTGGGATCATACAGTGCGTCAGTGGATATTCAGAAGGAAGCGGCCGATTTGGTGTTCAGCGGGAAGCTTCCTGTTCATCTGCTGGTTTCCCACCGGGTGCCTCTTGATAAGATTGAGCTTGCATTCCGCCTCGCAACCCATCCCGCCGAATTCCCGGAGGAGAACCCTCTGAAGGTGATCGTGCGTCCGCAGGAGTTGACGGTTTGAAGGAGCCACGGTCGGCAGATACTATGCTGGCGGCAGTGCTCTATGGAAAAGAGCACGTCCAGGTAGAGCGCATCCCGATTCCCTCGGTGGGGCCGGATGACCTTCTGGTTCGTGTACGGGCGGCCCTGACCTGTGGCACCGATATCAAGGTATTTCTGCGCGGCTATCATGCGCGGATGATTGTTCCACCTGCTCTGTTTGGGCACGAACTGGCTGGCGATATTGTTGCAGTTGGCGAGCGCGTTAAGGGTTTCGATATTGGGCAGAGAATTGTGGCGGCGAATTCAGCCCCCTGCCTGCGTTGTTTTTATTGCCGCCGCGGCCGGGTGAATCTCTGCGAAGATCTGCTGTTCAATAACGGCGCTTACGCCGAATTTATCCGGATTCCTTCGCGGATTGTTCGTCTGAATACATATGTAATTCCGCCGCACCTGGATTATCGGGATGCCGCGCTGGCTGAACCTTTGGCCTGTGTGGTGAAGGGCGTGGAAGACACGGAAATGCGCCCGGGCGACACCGTGGTGGTGATTGGTGTGGGGCCGATTGGCTCCATGTTTATCCGGTTGGCAAAGATGCGCGGGGCCCGCGTGATTGCGGTGGGTCGGCGTCGTCTGAAAGAAGAAAAGGCTCTGCGGTTGGGCGCGGACCGGTTTGTGGCCACGGAAGATACCCAAAATCCGGTGGCGACGGTGCGGGAACTGACCGGCGGGCACGGCGCGGATATCGTGTTTGAAGCGGTGGGCAAGCCTGAGACCTGGAACTGGTCTGTGGAAATGCTGCGTCGTGGCGGTACGGTGAACTTCTTTGGCGGCCCTCCGACGGGGACCAAAGTGGAACTCGATACCAACCTTCTGCACTACTCGGAAATCACCTGCAAGGCGAGCTTCCACCACACGCCGGCGACGATGCGCGAAGCTCTGGATGTAATTGCCAGCGGCGGCATTACGGCTCGCGATTTTGTGGATGCGGAAGAACCTCTCCAGAATATTTCGGCCGTGCTGTTCCGCCTGGCCGAAGGCGATCGTACTCTGAAGACCGCCATTATCCCGTAGGCGATGTCTGGCCACCTGGATCCTGCTGATTTTGTCCGCGATGCGGAGGCGATGGGCCGCGCCTGGGGTCTGGCGGAAGCCGAACAGTACACCAACTGGCTGGCCACGCACCACTACGAGAACTTCCACGTGGTCAGCTTCCTGTTGCCGAAACACCTGCACCAGGATTTTTACAACGTTTATTCGTATTGCCGCTGGTCCGACGATTTAGGGGACGAAATTGGCGACACGACGGAAAGTTTGCGCCTGCTTGCGTGGTGGCGCAGCGAACTGAACCGCATGTATGAGGGCGGGGAAGCGTCTCACCCCGTGTTTGTGGCGCTGCAGGGGACGGTGAAGAAACACGGCATCCCGAAACAACCTTTCGACGACCTGATTACAGCGTTTATTCAGGACCAGACGGTCACCCGTTATGAAGACTGGGCGGGGATTCTGGGGTATTGCGTGAACTCTGCGAACCCGGTGGGGCGGCTGGTGCTCTATCTTTGCGGGTACGCCGATCCGGAACGGCAGAGGTTGTCGGATGCGACCTGTACGGGGCTGCAACTGGCGAATTTCTGGCAGGACGTGACGGTTGATCAGCAGAAAGACCGGGTTTATCTGCCGCTCGAGCTGCTGGCCCGCCATAACTACACGGTTGACGAGATGTTCGCGCACAAGTTTGACCCCCGGTTCCGCGAGGTGATGCGGGAGGCGGTGGAATACGCGCGGGGCTTCTTCCTGACGGGGTTGCCGCTGATCAATAGGGTGAACCGCCGGCTCTCGCTGGATCTGGATTTGTTCAGCCGGGGCGGGATGCTGATCCTGGATAAAATCGCCCAGCAGGGGTACGATGTGTTATCGCGGCGCCCGAAGGTTTCGAAGGGCGAACGGGTGCGGTTGCTGATTACTTCGCTGGTGCGGACCGCGTTTGCGAAGGTTGCATGAGTGACTTAGAGACAAGCTACGCGCATTGCCGTGCGGTGGCGAAGGCGCGGGCCAAGAATTTCTATTACTCCTTTGTGTTGCTGGATGCGGACCGCCGAAACGCGATGTGCGCGATGTATGCGTTCATGCGGTACTGTGACGACCTGAGCGACGAAAGCGGGGCCACACGCGCGGCTATGGAGCAATGGCGCGGGGCTCTGGATCAGGCGTTGGCAGGGAAACCGCCGGCGGGTCCGATCTGGCCGGCTTTTCTGGATGCGGTGCAGCGCTACCGGATTCCCCACCAGTATTTTCACGACATGATCGATGGCGTGGCGTCGGATCTGGAACCAGTTCGGATTCAGACGTTCGAGGAACTCTACAGGTACTGCTATCGGGTGGCGTCCGTGGTGGGGTTGACCACGATCCACATCTTCGGCTTTTCGGGTGAGCAGGCGTTGGCGCTGGCGGAGAAGTGTGGAATTGCGTTCCAGTTGACCAATATTCTGCGGGACGTGAAAGAAGATGCGGAACTGGGACGCCAGTATCTGCCGCAGGAAGATCTGGACCGGTTTGGGGTAGCAGCGTCGGATCTGGCCGGGGGGCACAGGACAGCGCAATTTGTCCAGATGATGGAATTCGAGATTGAGCGGGCCGAGAGCTACTATCGCGAGTCCGCGCCGCTGCTGGAGATGACGGATCCGGAGTCACGACCGTCGCTGTGGGCGATGATCGCGATCTATCACGGCTTGCTGGGTAAGGTGGCGGAGTGCCCGTCGGATGTACTGGTGCGGCGCGTCTCGGTCCCGGTTACGGAGAAGGTCTGGATCGTTTTGCGGGCAGGTGTTCCGGCGATGTCGCGCCACGCGATGGCTTCGCGCAAGTAGACGGTTCGGGCGGCGCTGTCGTCATCGCGGTAAATTCGGAAGCTGACATCCGTCGTCTTCGATTTGGCACTGACATCTGTGGCCATATTCATCGAAACCCATTGCCAGTCCGGGCCTATGGTTTGCCGGTACGGCTGATTGCGGGTGGTGCCGGTGTAGGTGGCGCTTGAATCCGCGATATCTACCCAGGCGGTAGCGGTGCCTGCGTCGGTCTTCATCCAGACCCCGGCCCCGACGAGGTGGCCGGAAGGTACCGCAACCTTACGCGAAATTGTGGTGATATTGGCGGCGCCGGAAGCCAGGGGCAGCGTAATACGCGAGGGCAGCAGGCTGGTGAAAAGACTTGCGGTTTCCGGTGGAACGTCGCTATTGACGGGGCTGCCAGCGGTGTTGCGAACAGCGAGACTGGTGTTGCCATCCAGACGCACCATGCCTGCGCCCTTGCCGATGATCAGCGTGTTCGCCGTGAAAGGGAACCCCAGCAGAGGTGGCATCCCGGTGTTGTGCGACAACTCGATATCGACCGTATTTTCCAGCAGCGCGCCACCCTCAGCGTCAGATGAGTTGAAGAGCGTATTGCGGACGGTCAGGCCCCGGACCGGTTGGTCATAGTCGTTGTACTCCCCGCGGAGGTCCCAACCCTTGCCGCCGGAACCGTTGGCTTCGAAGTAGGCGTTGTCGATGAGGATGCCGTGGGAGGGCCCACGGTAGTAGATGCCGTACTGTCCGTTGCCTTCGGCGATGGAACTGAAGTGGAAGAGGATGCTGCGGGACCCGACGTAGACGCCGCCGATCTTGTTGCCCGAGTATTCGCCGCTGATGACCTGGGTGGCGTTGTTGTAGCCATCGCGGAGGTAGAGACCCCAGCCGCCGGAAGCGTGTGAGTTGACGTTGGTGAAAACGAAGCCAAAGCTGTCATTCAGTTCGATGTTCTTCTGCCGGAAGGCGCTGATGCGGACGCCCTCCAGGGTGGACATGGCAGCGTCGACCAGGACGCCGCCATTGAACTGCATGCCGACATCGGCCTGATTGCGGCCCTCCACCGACAGATTGCGGATGCGGAAGCCGTAGGTGCCTTCTGAGAACAACAAGGGTTTGGCGGGGTCGCCCGGAATCAGGCAACTGGAGTAGCCGTCGCCTTCGATGACACCGCCGGTCGGGATAACAAGCTGGGTCACCTTGTAGCAGCGCGGGTCCGGCGCGAGGAAGACGCGGGGCGGGGTCTTGTAGCCGGAGCCGCCGTCGGTCAGATGGACGGCTTTGATATGGCAGGCGGCATCCACCTCCACCGTGGCGCGGGCATTGCCTTCGGGGCGGAGTAAGGGAGCTTTGCAGTAGTGTTCGCCGGGGGAGTCGAGGCGGAGGGCCGTGAGGGAGCCATCGGTGACTACGGCGGTGATTTTTGCGCCCGACCCGAGGGGGTCGCCGGGTATATGGAGATGGCCAGCGTCCAGGTCACGCTGGAAGGCAGCGGTGAAGTCGGTTTTGCCGTCATCGGGGGGGGGCTGCGCAAAAGCGGCGGTGGCCAGCGCGCAGCAGAGTCCCAGGAGTCGGTATGTCCAGCCCATGCTTTAGAGTGTCATGACGTAAGCGACGATGGCGTCTTTTTCCTCTTTGGTGAGGAGGTCGCGGAAGACGGGCATGCCATTGCCTCCGTCGTTCACCTTCTGGAGGATGTTTTCACGAGTGGCGGGTCTGGCGATGGCGTCAGGGAGGACTCCGTTCTTCAGGCCTTTGAGCGAGGGCCCGAGTTTGCGGTCCTCGGTGGTGGAGGCGTGGCAGAAGGCGCACTTCTTCTCGAAAAGGGCTTTCCCGTCCTGTGCCGAGGCTATCGCGACGGCGATTGAAAAAACGAACCCAAAGCGAATCATGCGAGCATCGACTTGATCACGGATCCGGCTGTGTCTGTCAGGCGGAAGGCTCGTCCCTGGAAGTTGAACGTGAGTTTCGTGTGCTCTACGCCCATCAGGTGCAGCAGGGTTGCGTGGAGATCGTGGACGTCGATCGGTTCGCCGGTACGGGAGAAGCCGAGATCGTCGGTGTCGCCGATCTTCGTTCCGGCTTTCAGGCCTGCGCCAGCCCAGATCTGGGTGAAGGCGTCGATGTGGTGGTTGCGGCCCACTTTCCCGGCATCGCGGGCTTCGCTCATCGGCGTGCGGCCGAATTCGCCGCCCCAGATGACGAGGGTGTTATCGAGGAGGCCTCGGCGCTTCAGATCCGTGATGAGCGCGGCGCTGGGCTTGTCGACTTCTTTGGTGACATCATCGAGCGGCTGGCCGATATCGGCGTGGTGGTCCCAATCAGCGTGATACAGCTGCACGAAGCGGACTCCGCGCTCCACAAGTCGGGCGGCGAGGAGGCAGTTGTTGGCGAAGGACGGCTTGCCTGGTTCCACGCCATACATGTCGAGCGTCTCTTTGCTTTCCTTTGAGAAATCGATCAGGTCGGGGCCGGAAGTCTGCATCCGGTAGGCCATTTCGTAGGCGGCGATGCGGGTGTTGATTTCGTCGTCGCCGGTCGCTTCGAGCTTGATGCGGTTGAGGTCGCGGACGGCGGCGAGGGTCTGTTCCTGCGTGCCGTGGGGGATGCCGCGCGGGGTGGAAAGGTCCAGGATGGGGTCGCCACCAGAACGGAACGGTACGCCCTGGTAGGCGGTTGGCAGGAAGCCGCTGGACCAGAGCGCCGCGCCGCCACGGGGGCCGCGGGGGCCGGACTGCATCACCACGAAGCCGGGCAGGTCACTCGATTCCGAGCCGATGCCGTAGGTGACCCACGAGCCCATGGAGGGCCGCCCGAACCGAATGGAGCCGGTGTTCATGTAGCACTTGGCGGGGGCGTGGTTGAAGTTCTCGGCGGCGATGCCGTGGATCATGGTGAGGTCGTCGGCGACGCCCGCCATGTGGGGCATGAGTGACGAAAACCAGAAGCCAGCCTTGCCGTGTTGCTTGAATTCACGGCTGCTGCCGAGGAGGCGCGGCGGGTTCTTTGCGAACGTGTCCATGAAGGCGAAGCGCTTGCCCTTGATGAGTTCATCGGGCGCGACGGTGCCGTTGAACTGCTGCAGCTTCGGTTTGTAGTCGAAGAGATCGAGCTGGCTGGGGGCTCCGGCCATGAACAGGAAGATGACGTTCTTCACCTTGGCGGGGAAGTGCGTCGGCTTCGGGGCCATGGGGTTCAGGGGCTTGTCCGATGAGGTGGCGCCGGAGAGTTTACCGCCGGCGAGCAGCGCCGCGAGAGCTGCCTTGCCAACGCCGATGCCGCAACGTTCAAAGAAGTGGCGGCGGGTCTGCTGCAGCAGGATCTGGTCATCCAGATTGAAATCGTCGAGGTTCATTATGATTACTCTCTTGTCATGAAATCGTCGAGGTTGAAGAGCACGCGGCTGACGGCGGTCCACGCGGCATACTGCGCGATGGTGTTCTTGTCAGCGCCGGCCGGGGCGGACATGCCGGGCCGGTTCAGGAGTTCGTCGGCGGATTTCGAATCTTCCGTGTAAACCTGTTTTTGTTCCGCCAGGTACTTCATCAGGCGCAGGGATTCAGAACCCTGCGGCTTGCGGCCGACAACGAGTTGCCAGGCGTAATTCATGCGGTCCTGATCGGTCTTGCCGCCGTCTTTGATGGT
Source organism: uncultured Acidobacteriia bacterium (assembly GCA_903929755.1). GTDB lineage: Bacteria > Acidobacteriota > Terriglobia > Bryobacterales > Bryobacteraceae > BOG-234. The sequence continues at coordinate 79,985 of CAIYVZ010000153.1, read as the reverse complement.
GCGCTTCGCCAGGGCTCCGGCGAATTCGAGGAAGGCTTCGTCGTTGAGCAGCGTGAGCGACTGCAGGGGGCTGTTCGAACGGATACGGCGCGTGCAGGATGAAGTTCCGTCCGGGGCATCGAACAGCGCGAGCGACGGCGCGGGCAGGCCGCGGAAGAAGAACGTGTAGACGCCACGGCGGTAGCGGTCTCCATCGGTGTTGGTATTCCACGGGCGGCGGATCTGGCTGCCATTCATGGCGTTATCGGGTAGTGGCGGGTAAACCGGGTCACCGCCCAGCGTCGGGGTCAGCAGGCCGCTGGAAACCAGCGCGGCGTCGCGGATGATTTCAGCGTCGAGACGGAGGCGAACCTGGCGGGCGAGGAGTTTGTTGTACGGGTCGACTTCGTCCAGGTCCTCGCGTTTCTTCGAAGCCTGGCGGTAGGTGGCGGACATGACGATCATTTTGTGGATCGGTTTCTGCTTCCACCCGTTATTCATGAATTCCGTGGCCAGGTAATCGAGGAGTTCCTGGTGAGTGGGACGCGCGCCGATGAGGCCGAAATCATCCTGGGTTTCGACGATGCCCTTGCCGAAGTACTCCTGCCAGATGCGGTTTACGGTGACGCGGGCCGTGACTGGGTTGTCTGAATCGACCAGCCACTTCGCGAGATCGAGGCGGGTGCCGCCGATTTTCTTTCCGCGCGAGAGAACGGCGGGGACCTCAGGGTGAACCTGGTCGCCACGCTGCAGGAAATCTCCACCGCGCTGGATGTAGCTTTCGCGGGGCTGCGGGAGTTCCTTCATCACCAAAGCGCGGGTGAGGTAGGGTTGCGCCCAGTGGTATTCGGGGGAACCGGGCACGCCGAGGGGCTTCATGTGGGTGCGGAGGGCGGACAGCAGTTTCGCCAGGTCGGCGTCTTTCTGGGCGGGCTTCGCGGGGTCTGCGGGTTGCGCCTGCAGTTGCTCGATCTTCGCCAGAATGTCGCGGCTTAGGTCGGTTGCTTTGGCCCAGTAGGCTTTCGAGGTTTCCAGTTCCTTCGCGGTGGGCAGGTCGATGAACGGCTTATAGAACTCGTTGCGCTCGGATTCTTTCGTGATCTCGTCGGTACTGTTGTAGTACGCGAAGAGCTGGTAGAACTCCTTCTGTGCAATGGGGTCGTATTTGTGATCGTGGCAACGGGCGCAGCCGAGCGTCAGGCCCAGGAACACGGAGCCGGTGGTGGCGACGCGGTCGGCGACGGCTTCATTGCGGTACTGTTCGAAGTCGATGCCGCCTTCGAAGTTGGACGGCGTGTTGCGGTGGAAGCCGCTCGCGATGAGCTGGTCCGTAGTCGGATTGGGCAGCATGTCGCCCGCAATTTGTTCAATGGTGAACTGCGTGAACGGCATGTCCCTGTTGAAGGCGTTGATGACCCAGTCGCGGTACTTCCACATGGGGCGCGGGGCGTCGATGCTGTAGCCGTCGGAATCGGCGTAACGTGCGGCGTCGAGCCAGTGGCGGCCCCAACGCTCGCCGTAGTGGGGTGAGGCGAGGAGCTTATTGACGACCTTCTCATACGCGTTCGGCGACTTGTCGGCCAGGAAGGCGCGCATTTCATCGGGCGAGGGCGGCAGGCCAGTCAGATCCAGGGAAACGCGGCGCATTTGAGTGGCCTTGTCGGCTTCCTCAGACGGCTTCACCTTCTCTTTTTCCAGACGGGCGAGGATGAAATTGTCGATTGGCGCTTTCACCCAGGATTTTGCGACGACGGCGGGCGGGGTTTCGTGCTTCGGCGGCTGGAACGACCAGTGGTCCCAGTTGCGTGGCTGGCCCTGGTTCTTCTCGGCACTGAACGGGAGATTTTTCGTGACCCAGTCTTTCAGGATGGCGATTTCTTCCGCCTTCAGCTTCGGACGCGCCATCGGCATCTTCACGTCGCCGGTCTGCTCGACGGCGGTGATGAGGAGGCTTTCGGCTGGAGCGCCCGGTTTGGCGCCCGGACCGCGCTTGCCGCCCAGCAGCAGGGCCTCGCGGCTATCGAGCGCCAGACCGCCGCTCTTGTTGGTGGCCGAATGACAGGCTTCGCAATTGGCGCGCAGGATGGGCCGGACTTTGGTTTCGTAAAACGCGGTGTTATTGGATGGAGCGTCGGGCGACTGCGCCGCAGCAGTCACCGCACCACACACCAGGACTGCACAGATAATGTAAAGACGCATAGGAGACAGGGACCGCACTTTGTTCGTCCTGCCAATTATATGACTTTTGAATCTTCCCGCCGAGCCTTCATGAAAACTACCGTCGCCGCATTTCCCGCCATCGTGGGTGCCCAGGACAAAGCTGGTACGAAACGCCCCATTATGGGGACCGGTGCGCACACCTACGAGGTGATCCACGACTGGGGTGAATTGCCTGCCGGGCTCCGTTACGGCAACACCCACGGCGTGGTGGAGGATTCGCAGGGGCGGATCTATATCCACCACACGGTGCACTCGACCAGCGAATCACAGGATTCGATGGTGGTGTTCGATGCGAAGGGCAAGTTCATCAAGTCGTGGGGCAAGGATTTTAAGGGCGGCGCGCACGGTCTGCATATTCGCAAGGAGGGATCGACCGAATACCTCTATCTGTGCGACATCACGAGGGCGATTGTGGTGAAGGCGACGCTCGATGGCGAGGAAGTGTTCCGCATTGGGTATCCGCAGGAATCGAAGGCCTACGGGGAGAAGAAGATCACGTATAGCCCGACGAACCTCGCGGTGGCGCCGAACGGGGATTTTTATGTGGGCGACGGGTATGGGTCGTTTTACGTGAATCAGTACAACAAGGACGGCAAGTACATTCGGACGTTCGGCGGGCCCGGTTCCGACCCGGGGCAATTGCTGCAGCCGCACGGGATTATCGTGGATGAGCGTGGCAACGAACCGGTGTTGACTGTGGCGGACCGGCGGAACAACCGCTTGCAGCATTTCACCCTGGATGGCCAGCACAAAGGCTTTTCGGGCGGCGTGAATCTGCCTTGCCATTTCAATACGTGGAAAGACCAGATGGTGGTGCCGGATCTGGCGGCACGGGTGACCTTGCTGGGGAAGAACAATGAGGTTCTGGCGCAGTTGGGCGAGGGGCCGGTGAATTATCGGGAAGTCCGGTTGCAGGGGCGCGAGACATTCCCGAAGGGCGAGTTTGTCTGCCCGCACGGCGCGTGCTTCGACCATGAGGGGAATATCTTCGTGACGGAGTGGGTGGAAGTGGGGCGCGTGACGAAGTTGCGCAGGATCGCGTAGTCGCAGGAGTTGACATCCGTTACGCAACGCATTACACTTCGGTTTGATACGGACGTTCCGGCACAAAGGCCTGCGACGGTTGTTTGTGGACGATGATGGGCGCGGTGTTCCGGCTGGCCACCTCGACAAACTGAGTCGAATTCTGGCTCGTTTACATGTTTCCCGGACGATTTCCGATATGGATCTGCCCGGTTATCGCCTGCATCCGTTGAAAGGCGATCTCAAGGGATGCTACGCAGTGACTGTGCAGGCAAACTGGCGCGTCGTGTTCCGCTTTGCGGACGGTGAAGCGCACGATGTGGATTACGTGGATTATCACTAAGGAGACATGAGCGATGCGCATGAAAAATCCCCCGCACCCCGGCAAGTTGGTTTTACACGACTGCATTGAGCCACTGGGCCTGACGATCACCGATGCTGCCGCCGCTTTGAAGGTGACGCGTACTACCCTTTCCGAACTGGTGAATGGGAAGCGTGGAATATCACCCGAAATGGCGCTGCGCCTGGAGCAGGTTTTTGGGGGGAGTGCGGAAAGCTGGCTGCTACAGCAGGTGCAGTACGACCTGGCAAAGCTCACCCCCCGGGACTTCAAGCTGCAGCGACTTCAGGTCGCGTAGCTTCAATACCAGTTGCGCAGCCGGATTTCCTTAGCCGGTGTGGATTTCAATCCTTGCAGGTTGCGGTTGCCGGTCCGGTAGGGGAACACGACCTTGGCGGGGACGGTATTGGACACTGCCGGCGCGTTTGCGGCGCACTTCACGCTCATGCAGACGAACGCGACATCCACTGGTTCGAGCTTCGCGGGCGCGGCATTGCCGGAGACGTAGAAGCGGCGTCCGGCCATGGTGAAGATGTAGCCTCCGGCGGCGCGTTCCGCGGTGATTGCCCCGTAGGTTTTCTTTTCCGCAAGCGGGGCCGTGACGACTACGGTTTCGGGCTTCCGGAGGGCCGCGTAGTTGGCCGGGGTGTCCTTTTCGCCAGCCGTGAAGAAGATAAGGTCAGCTTTGGGCAGGCCGCTGGTGTTGCCTTTGCCGTCCGGGTCCACGTAGATCACCTTACCCTGGAACTGCAGCATCAGGCTGCCGTGGTGGATGGGGACGATCACCACTTCCACGCCGCTCGTGTTGGTGGAGATGACGTCAAAGCTGCGTGCGACACAGAGCAGCGGGACTAATAAGGCGAGGATGAAGCGTTTTTGCATGCCTTCGCGATCTTAGCAGCGCGAAGGGCGAGGCAGCCCACGCCCGCTGCGGCGAGCAGGTGTTTCAGGGTGTGGCCGCTGACGATTTGGCCGACGTGGTAGATGGTCTGGTCTTCCGATTCGAGGACTTTGGAGACTGCGTAGGCCGCCAGCGCGGTTACCAGCCATTCGGTTCCCGGGTATCGGGCGGGGCGCAGGGTCAGCAACGCGACCACCGCCAACAGCGACCCGAACTGAACAAGGACGTAGAGCAGCAGATTGCCGGTCCACGTCCAGAAGAGAACACTGGTGATGCCCAGGATTAACAGGGGGGCGAAGGCCTTGCGGGTCGGCTGCAGGCCGATGCGCTCCGCGAGCATAGCGGCCAGCAGGCCCATGAAGCCGAGCGTCATGGGGACGCGGTCCCAGACCAGGCGCGCATCGTCCGGCGCGAGGTGGTACCAGGTGGAGCCGAAGGCCGTCAGCAGGGTTCCGGCGAAGAGGGCGAACCAGGGTTGTCGTTCCCAGGCGTCCGCAAAATGACTGCGGGCGGTGGCGCGTAGTCCGGCCAGACCCGCCGCCAGAAACGCCAGGTTCGACATCGCGTTGGCGAAGTTCGGGATACCCAGAAGGGTGCGTTGGTCGGCCATAGCGTGATACGCCGGGTCCTGCGCGATTACCGGAATCTGCCAAAGCATAAGCGAGGTTTAGGCCAATATTTTTTTAACGACAGACCCTTCCACGTCCGTGAGACGGAAGTCCCGGCCCTGGAAGCGGTAGGTCAGTTTGGTGTGGTCAATGCCCAGCAGGTGCATCGCAGTGGCATGAAGATCGTGCACGGAAACCGGGTCCTCGATGATGTTGTAGCCAATCTCGTCGGTGGCCCCGATGGTTTGTCCGGGCTTCACGCCGCCGCCTGCCATCCAGACCGTGAAGGCGCGTGGGTGGTGGTCGCGGCCGAGGAACTTCACGCCGCCGCGGGCTTCGTTCACAGGTGTGCGGCCGAATTCGCCAGCCCAGACAATGAGCGTGTCTTCCAGCAGACCGCGCTGTTCCAGATCCTTGATAAGCGCGGCGGAGGGGCCGTCCACTTCGCGGCAGATGGCTGGGAGTTTGTTCACGATGTCGTCGCCCAGGCCTGCGCCGTGAGTGTCCCAGTCGCGGTGGAATAACTGGACGAAACGCACGCCGCGTTCGATGAGCCTTCGTGCCAGCAGGCAGTTGTTAGCGAACGACGGGCGGCCGGGCGTGGTCCCATACATCTCGTGGATTTCGGCCGGTTCCTTCGACAGATCCTGCAGGTCGGGGACGGAGGTTTGCATCTTGTACGCCATTTCGTAGGCAGCGATGCGGGTGGCGATTTCGGGGTCGCCAATTTCGGCGGCTTCGGCTTTGTTCAGGCCGTTGATGAGGTCGAGCGAGCGGCGCTGGGTTTCGGTGGCCATCCCCTGGGGATTCGAGACGTAGAGAATGGGGTCGCCCTGTTTGCGAAACGCGACGCCCTGGTGGACGGTGGGCAGGAAGCCGGAACCCCAGCAGGCCGCGCCACCATCGGGCTGGCTGGAGCCGGAGAGCAGCACGACGAATGCCGGCAGATCCTTGCTGTCACTGCCGATGCCATAGGTTAGCCAGGAGCCGAAGCTGGGGCGGCCGGGAATCTGGAAGCCGGTGCTGAGGTAGATCTGGGCGGGCGAGTGGTTGAACTGCGTGGTGTGCATGCTCTTGATGAAGGTGAGCTTGTCGGCCACGCCCTGGAGTTTGGGCAGCAGGTTGGAGAGGGTTGCGCCGGATTGCCCATATTGCCCGAACGTGTGCGGCGTAGCCATCAGCTTGGGCACGCCCTTGATGAAGGCGAAGCGTTCGCCTTTAATGAAGCTGTCGGGGATGGGCTGGCCGTCGTACTGGGTGAGTTTGGGTTTATGGTCGTAGAGATCGACCTGCGAAGGGCCGCCGGCCATGTAGAGGTAGATGACCCGTTTGGCTTTGGCGGCATGGTGCAGGCCGGTATAACCCGCTCCCTGCGCCTGTTCGGCGAGCATGGTGGCCATGGCGGCGGAGCCGAGGCTGAGGCCGGCTGTCTTACCGAAAAACTGACGCCGGGTGAGTTGGTGGAGGGGTGTCATTGTCTGATGCTTTGGGTTATTGCTTGGTGAGGGTTTCGTCCAGGTTCAGGAGGCCACGCGAGAGCATGGTCCAGGCGGCGAGTTCGGGGTCTTGCGTTCCGGCCAGGGACTTTGCTTCGGCGAGGTGTGCGGCGAAGTAGCGGCGTTCTTTTTCCAGAGCCGAGAGCAGCAGGTCGGTTTCGCTGCCTTTGGGATGGCGCGAGGTCGCCAGCAGGAAACCATAGGTGACGCGGGCCGTCGGCGTGGTGCCAGCTTCGCGGAGAATGCGCTTCGCCATGGCCTGGGCGGCTTCGAAGAAGGCCGGGTCGTTGAGGGTGGTGAGGGCCTGCAGGGGTGTGTCGGTGTGGTTGCGACGCGCAGTGCAGTACTCGCGGCTGGTGGCGTCGAACGTCGTCATGGCCGGATACGGCGCGGTGCGGCGGTTGAACGTGTACAGACCCCGCCGATACTTGTCTTCACCGGGGCTAACGGTCCAGACGTCCGTATCACTGGAGTAGGGGAGTTCCCAGACCCCTTCGGGCTGCGGGGGCATCACGGAGGGGCCGCCGATCTTGCCGGAGAGCAGGCCGCTGGCGGCGAGGGCCACATCGCGGACCATCTCGGCTTCCACACGGAAGCGTGCCCCGCGTGAGAGCAGGATGTTGGCCGGGTCCTTTTCGATCAGCTCTTTCGAAGCGGCGGGCGACTGACGGTAAGTGGCGGAGGCGACGATGGTGCGGTGTAGGGCTTTCAGGTCCCAGCCACTTTCCATGAAGGTGACGGCGAGGTAGTCGAGAAGGTCCTGATGAGACGGGCGCGTGCCTTGTGTGCCGAAGTCTTCCACGGTTTCGACCAGGCCTCGACCGAAGTAGGTCTCCCAGACGTGGTTCACAATGACGCGGGCGGTGAGGGGATTCTCGCGGGAGACGATCCACTTCGCAAGCCCCAGACGGTTCTTTTCGTTATCCGGGAGTTTGCCGAGGAAGGACGGAATATCGGCCTGGACCTCGTCGCCTTTATTGAGGAAACTACCCCGGATCCGGACAAAAGATACGGGGTGGTTCACTTCAGGGTTCTCGGCGGCGATCAGGATCGTCGGGATGCCGAGAGCCCGAATCTGGGCCTGCAGGCCTTCGATTTTCTTCCGGAGCAGGGCAAGTTCTTCGGCTTTGTCGTGATACCGCGTCGCGAGTTGTTCGGCCTGCTGTTTTTCGCGGGCTGCGGGGATGATTTTGAGAGCAGGGCGCAGCTTCGCGCTCACCTCCACAATGCGTTTCGGTTTTGCGGACGAGGTCGCCGAGAGACGGAAGTTGCCGAGGCCTTGTTTCCCGGCTTCGCTGCGCTGCTCCAGAGTAAAGCGCAGGTTGCCACCGCCCCGGATCGGTTTTTCGAGAATTAGAACCATCTGGCGGGGCAGGCGCTGCCCGGCCTCTTCCCGGGAGACGTCCACAATCCACACCTGCGCGTACTTTCGGCCAGGCCCCTGCGCGCCACCGCCGGAGGAATCGTCCATAGCGGTCTCTTTAACAGCTACTTTGGTACCGTCCACTTCCACGGTGATCTTATTGATCTGAAAATTGCCGTAGAAGTCGCGGCCCGGGCCTCCGCGAGGGAGGCTCAGGGCGGGGATGGCTTCGAGGCGGAGCGCGGTAATTTCACCCGGCGGGAGTTTCGCTTCCACCGTGTAGATGTCCTCCATCGGGTTGGGGCCGGAGGCGAGGATGGCGGCATCACCGCCGAGGGTCAGGGTGGTTCCGGCGTTGGAGGTTGCGGAGATCGGTCGGATCGAGGTCCAGGTCTTTTCAGCGTCGAGAACGCTGTGTTCCCAGGCTGTTTGTTTCGCGATGGCGGCGGGCGATGCATCGTTTAGCTTCGCCTGCCAGGCGTCGAGTTCCTTCTGGATGACGGCCAGCTTTGCGGCCTGGTCGGGCGTGGGCAGTTCCAGTTGCTGCTCGGTGAAGGGCGCCGCCGTGCCCTTGCCGTTGGCCCCCGTCTTCACGTAGTTGGCGTTATTGAAGAAAGCTACCATCTGGTAGAACTGCTTCTGCGTGAAGGGATCGAACTTGTGGTCGTGGCACTGCGTGCAGCCGATGGTGGAGCCGAGGAAGGTGGTCCCGAGGGTAGTCGCCCGGTCAATCTGGATATTCCAGTTGTTCTCTTCGGGGTCCACACCACCTTCGGCATTGAACATGGAATTGCGCAGGAAGCCCGTGGCGATCTTCTGCTGCCGGGTGGGGTTCGGCAGCATGTCGCCCGCAATCTGCTCAATGGCGAACTGGTTGAAGGGCATGTTGTGGTTCAGGGCCTGAATCACCCAGTCACGATAGGGCCACATGGTGCGGCGCGAGTCCTTTTCATAGCCGTTGGAATCGGCGTAGCGGGCCAGATCCAACCACATGCGTGCCCAGCGTTCACCGTAATGGTCTGAGGCGAGGAGGCGGTCGACGAGGCGCTGGTATGCATCGGGGCGGGTGTCTTTCACGAACGTTTCTACTTCCGCGGGCGTTGGGGGCAGGCCGATGAGATCCAGGCTGAGGCGGCGGATCAGGGTTTCCCGGGACGCTTCGGGCGAGGGCTTTAATCCCTCCTTCGCTAACCGGTTCTCCACGAAGTAGTCGATAGCATTTCTGTCGGCCGAAACTGGTGCCTTCGTCGGAGGCAGATACGACCAGTGTTCCTGCCCGGCGGCTGTATCGGGCCAAACAGCACCCTGGTCTACCCATTGCCGGATTTTATCGATCTGGGCTTCCGGCAACGGCGGCATACCCATGGGCATGCGGGCTTCGGGACCGCTACCTTCGAGGCGCTTCACCAGTTTGCTGTCCGCCGCTTTGCCGGGCACAATGGCGCGCGAGGCGAGGGAACGCACATCCAGCCGGAGTCCACCGGTGGGACGGTTACCACTGTGGCATCCGTAGCAGGACTTCTTCAGCAACGGCTGAACATCCTTCGCGAAATCGACCGGAGTTTGAGCGGCAACCGACAACACGCAGACGAACGGCAGAATCAGGATCTTCATAGGCCTCTTATAGAGCTTATCGCTGTTTGGTCGGACGATGGGTTTAGGTGGACGATGGGTTTGGTCGGACGATGGATTTGGGTGGAACATGGCCTTCCAGGCTACACTTCTGGTCATGGCACAAATCAAGGGCCCCGCGATTTTCCTCGCCCAGTTCCTCGCAGACACCGCACCATACAACTCGCTCCCCGCCATCACGGCATGGGTTAAGAGCCTCGGTTACCTCGGCGTCCAGATCCCTTCGTGGGATGGCCGCGTGATCGATATCAAGCAAGCTGCCGAATCGAAGGCCTATTGCGATGATATTCAGGCGCAGACCAATGGTCTGGCCGTTACCGAACTGGCTTCGCATCTGCAGGGCCAGTTGGTGGCTTCGCACCCGGCTTACGACGAGTTGTTCGACGGCTTTGCCGCTCCGGAAGTTCGCGGCAACCCGGCCGCCCGCGCCGAATGGGCCGTGCAGCAGATGAAGTACGTGATTCAGGCTTCCGCGAATTTCGGCCTGACGGTGACGCCATCGTTCTCCGGCGCACTGCTCTGGCCCTTCCTGTATCCGTGGCCGCAACGCCCGGCGGGCATCGTGGAAGAGGGTTTTGCTGAACTGGCAAGGCGCTGGATGCCGATTCTGAATTTCGCCGATCAGCATAACGTGGATATCGCCTACGAACTTCACCCGGGCGAAGATCTTCACGATGGTGCCAGCTTCGAGCAGTTCCTGGAAGCCACCGGCAACCATTCGCGTGTCGCCATCAACTACGACCCGTCGCACTTCATTTTGCAGTGCCTCGACTACGTCAGCTTTATCGACATCTACGCCTCGCGCATCAAGGCCTTCCACGTGAAGGATGCAGAATTCCGGCCGAACGGTAAGTCTGGTGTTTACGGCGCGTATCTGGGCTGGAAGGATCGTCCAGGCCGTTTCCGCTCTTTGGGCGATGGCCAGGTGGATTTCACGCAGATCTTCAGCCGCATGACGGCTGCTGGTTATAAGGGCTGGGCCGTGATCGAGTGGGAATGCTGCTTTAAGGACTCTGTCCAGGGCGCCACCGAAGGCGCGCCGTTCATCGCGAAGCACCTGATCGAGGTCCCCACAAGAGCCTTCGACGACTTCGCGGGCGCCGGAAGCGACACCGCACGAAATCGTCGCGTACTTGGTTTGAAGTAACGGTTTGAGGTAAGAGGAGGGTGTTCCGGTCTTACAGCCGGAACACCTTTTCTGATTTCACACCCTTGAGGGCGTTGCGGGTATCTACGATCAGCGCAGAGTCTTCTACCAGTTTCTTGTAGTCGAATGACGTGTGGTCGGTGACGATGACGACGCAATCGGCCGTCTTCACGGCATCATGGCCGACGGCCTTCATGATGCTGTCGGGATTATGGTTTTGGCCGTGGTCGCTGTGGTCGAGATTGATCTGTTCCACGAACGGGTCAACGTACTGAATCTGCCCACCCAGCTTCTTTAGCAGGTGGATGATGTCGAGGGCGGGGGATTCGCGGACGTCATCAATGTCGCGCTTGTAGGCGACACCGTAAATGACAATTTTCGAGCCCTTCACTGACTTGGAAGCTTCGTTCAGGGCCTTGGTGACCTTGGTAACCACAAACTGCGGCATCTGGCCGTTGATGGAGCCAGCCAGTTCAATGAAGCGGGCTTCCACGCCGGACTGCTTGCTCTTCCAGGAAAGATAGAACGGGTCGATCGGAATGCAATGGCCGCCCAGGCCGGGGCCGGGGAAAAAGGGCATGAAGCCGAACGGCTTGGTGGCCGCCGCTTCGATGACTTCCCAAACATTGATGCCCATGCCGTCGCACATGATGGCGATTTCGTTCACCAGGCCAATGTTGATCATGCGGAAGGTATTTTCCAGCAGTTTTACCATTTCGGCAACCTGCGTGGAGCTAACCGGGACTACATGATCGAGAGCCTGGCTATAGAACAGGCTGCCGAGTTCCGTGCAGGCCGGGGTGGTGCCGCCGACGACTTTCGGGATATTCTTGGTTTGAAATTTGGGGTTGCCGGGATCAACGCGTTCGGGCGAGAAGCAGAGGAAGAAGTCTTCTCCCACCTTGAGGCCGGATTTTTCCAGCATCGGCAGCACCAGTTCATAGGTAGTGCCCGGATACGTGGTGGATTCCAGGATGACGAGGAGACCGGGATGCAGATACTTCGCGATCTCTTCGGTTGCCGCGACAATGAAACTCATGTCGGGGTCTTTAGTCTTCCGCAGAGGGGTGGGGACTGCGATGTTAACCGTGTCCAGTTCACTCAGCGCAGCGAAATCCGTAGTGGCCTTCAGGAGGCCCTTCGCAACCAGGGGCGCCAGCACGGAAGTCGGGATATCGCCGATGTAGGATTCCCCGGCATTCACCATGTCGCACTTCTTCGCACTCAGGTCGATTCCGGTGACATGGAAGCCTGCCTGGGCATATTCCACGGCCAGAGGGAGACCGACGTAGCCCAATCCAACAACGCCCACGCGGGCCGTTCCTGTGCGGATTTTTTCAGCCAGAGCCGCCGAGATTCCATGCAGATTACTCATTTGGTACCAGTCTCCCATAGAACCAAATGCCCTCCGCAATAACTGCCGCAGGGCCGGTCAAATAGACCGAGTCGTCCGCGCGGAGCGTGAGCTTTCCCGCGGGTGTAACGACGGTTATGGGCCACGTCACCAGGCCCCGGGCCGCTGCGGCCGTGGCAGCTCCCGTGGAACCGGTGCCGGAACTGTTGGTTTCTCCCGCGCCTCGCTCCCAGAAGCGAACGTCGATGGTGTGGCCGTCAATCTTGCGGACGAATGACACGTTTGTGCGGTTCGGAAACATTGGGTCGTGCTCGGTGGCCGCGCCAACCGCTCGCCAGTCGAAGTCAAAATTCTCTACAGGGAAGGCGCATTGGGGGTTACCCGGGTCCACCAGGACTGCGTCGCGGCCCTGTATGGTGGCGTTCAGCTGGAGGATCCGGACATGGCCCATGTTCATTTCGAACTCGATTTCCAGATCCCGGCGTTCTACAACCCGCAGGTGCTTAATGCCCGCTGCTGTGCGGATACGGATTTCATTTACTTCGGGGGCTCCATGCAGCAGAACGTGGGCGGCGCAGCGGGTACCGTTGCCCGAAAGTTCGGGTTCGCTGCCATCGGAGTTGAAGAGGCGTATGGTGGCGTCGTAGCTGGCTTCCGGGGTGCTGCCGCCAGGCGTCTCGTCTACCAGCATCCAGCCGTCGGCGCCCACCCCGGTGTAGCGGTCACAGATGGCGATGGCGAGTTCGGGCAGACCGGTGGCCGGCACTTCAGAGGCGGGACTCAGGATGAAGTCATTTTTTGCGCCGTGGAGTTTTACGAAAGGGATAGTCATGGTTGTGGAGTTGGCAGGTTTGGTTTGCGGTGGTAGATCTCGATGACGGGCTGACCTTTGGTGACGATCTGGCGGTGCAGTTCGTAGTCTGGACCCTTCAGGCGGGCGTGGTCGATAATGCCCTGGACCGGGTCGCCGCCCATGACGACGGCCCAGTCTTCCCAGAGTAGGAGGTCGGGGCGCGATTCGGCCATCAGGAACTGCTGGTAATTGTCGCTGGTGAGGGTCTTGCGCAGCGGAATGGCCAGGGTTCGATAGACAGCGGTAATGTCGTTGAAGCTGGTGAAGAATGTATCGCCGGGGCGGGCGGCTTTGCGGAGATAGTCGGTCGCTTCTGCGATCCAGACGCGGCGGCCGCGGGAGTTAATTTCGGCTTCCTGCCAGGTGATGGAGTGCGTGTTCCAGTCCAGAAGACAGGGCGCAAGCGCGAGGAGGGTGACGGCGAGGGCCTGCCATCTCCCGAAGCGGGCGAAGGCTGCGGCGCCGAGGGCGGCCATCGGCACCAGCGCCATGGCGTAGCGGATGTTGTAGTAGCCGTGGGGTTCCAGTTGGGGGACGAAGATGGGCGTTCCCGAGGAGTGGAGGCTCCAGACGTAGAAAGCGGCGGGCAGGGTGAGCAGGAGGACGGGCCACCGGGCGGCGCGGTTTACCAGCGCGAAGAGGGTTCCGGCGGCGGCGACGGCGAGGGCCGGCCATTTGGCGATGAGGGAACCTGCCGCAAGGTAATACTGGAATGCCTCGCGCCAGTTGCCCCGACCGGGGTAGGGCTTAGTTCCCTGAATTGCCATGGCCGACCACGGGCCCCGGTAGAAGTAAAGCGGGTCATCGAAATACCACCAGTTGTGGGCCAGCCAGATGGCGGGGCCGATGGCGGCCACCAGACAGAACAAGGTGGTGGCGGACCATTTTCTGGTGCCACCGGCTATCAGAAAAAACAAAGCCACGAAGGGAAGCAGGAACCAGCCTTCATAGCGGATCAGGGTTCCGGCAGTGGCGGCGAGGCCAGCTCCGAGGACGGCCCCGTACCCCTGGGTTTGTTGGAAACGAACGGTGAAATAGAGCAGGGCGAAGAGGGCGGCGAACAGCGGGGGCTCCGTCATGGGAATGGACCCGAGGTACAACGTGTTGGGGTTCAGCAGAAAGACTGCTGCCGCGGCCGCTCCGGCGGGGACGCTGTCGAAAACGCGCCGGGTGGCGGAGAAGAGAAAGGTGGCGCCGAGCGCCATGCAGAGGGCTGAGGGAATGGCTCCGGCCAGACCGGTGCTCCAAAGATCGTCGTAACGAACGAACGGGAGCATCAACAAGTGGGGCAGGGGCAGCCAGGTAGTGCCGATCTGGTTCCAGCCGGGTGTGCGGGAATCCACGATGCGGCGGGCGATGTTCAGGTGCGCTTCGGCGTCGCCGGAGAGCATGGTGGCGCCGGTCTTGTAAAACCAAATGACTGCGGCGGCCATGACGGCCGCCGCAAGGAAAAAGCAGACAAATGCTGACCCTGTACCGCCGGTGGCGGCAGAGTTAGAACGACGTGAACGCGCGGAATTCTTCGAAACGGCCATCAATCTCCGCGCGTGTCAGGGTCCGGAAACGATCTACGCCGAACTTCTCACAGCAGTAGCTCCCCATGACGGACCCATAGATAACAGCGCGCCTGATCTCATTGTGATCTACCGAGGCGTCGCGGAGGTGAATTCCCTGGCCGGCGAGGTAGCCCATGAAGCCACCGGCGAAGCAATCGCCCGCGCCTGTGGGGTCGAAAACGTCTTCGAGAAGGTAGCCGGGAACCATGAAGTGGCCGTCGCCGCGCCACAGAATGGCGCCGTATTCACCGCGCTTGATGACGAGGGTGCTGGGGCCCATGGCGAGGATCTTCGCCGCGGCCTTCTTGAGGTTGGTTTCGCCGGAGAGGAGGCGAGCTTCGCCGTCGTTGATGAGCAGGAAGTCCCAGCCGGCGATGGTCTTGAGGAGTTCGTCGCGAAAACCGGTGATCCAGTAGTTCATGGTGTCGCCACCGGCAACACGCAAATTCGAACCCATTTGGTCGCGGACGGCGCCCTGGAGGCCGGGCTGGATGTTGCCGAGCAGGAGGTAGGGCGTGTCCTGGTACGACGCGGGCAGTTTGGGGTTGAAGTCGGCGAAGACGTTCAGGTCGGTGACCAGCGTCTCGCGATCATTCATGTCCTGCGAATACTTGCCGGCCCAGAAGAAGCACTTACCCGGGACTCGTTCGAGGCCTTCCAGGTCGACGCCGCGCGAGAGCAGCAGGTCGGTATCTTCCTGCGCGAAATCGTCACCGACGACAGCAACGATGGCGGGCTTCGTGAAATAAGAGGCGGAAAGGGCGATGTAGGTGGCGGCACCGCCCAACATGCGATCGACTTTACCGTGAGGAGTTTCAACACCGTCATACGCGACGGAACCTACGACAACCATTGACATAGGTCTCCAGTGTAGCGTTGGGTTCGTTTTTTCTAGAGCAAATGGGGCTCGGAGGAGACGTTGAACCGGGCAGAGAAGCCGCTGTTTGAAGTGCGGAGCCGGAGTTGGTGATGCCCAGGTTCCAGCCCCCGAAGGCGGGCGTTCACCTGCCAGACTCCTGGCTCGGGCCGTTCTACTGAGAGCAGAGGCCACGGGTTGCCATCAACGGAGAGGGCAACCCGGGAGAGATCGAGCAGGCCGGTTTCGCCGTGCGTGAAGCGGCAGGCGAGCGTTTCGTTTCGGTAGCCGCGGAAGACGGTGGTGCGGTCCATGGTGTTTTCCACGCGGGTGAAGACGGGCGCTTCCACGGTTTCTGGCTCCTGAATGAAGGGCGTTTCGCCGTAGCGCCGTTCGGAACCGGCGGGCAACATGCGGATCTTCACGGGCTCGCTGAAGCCATCGGCAGTGGTCGCGACGCGAATGTCGTGGTAGCCGGGGGCGATGCCTGGCGGAACTTTGCAGTTCACCTGCCAGTAGCCGGCGTCGTGGTGGATCAGGATGATGGCCGGAATGCCGTATTGGTCGATCTGGACGAGCACGTCCTTCTTTTCCAGCGGCCCGTCGTGGAGGAAGGCGAGAGTGAGGTACTCGTCTTTGCGTGGCTGGAAAAGAGTGTCGTTGTGCCGGTTGTTGACGGCGGAGCAGAGGAAGGGCGGTTTCGCGTCACTGCGGGGCGTGACGGGTTCCCAGCGTCGGTGGGCGATGAGGCCTCCGCGGCGGGAGTTGGCGTAGAGGAAATCGACGCGGGGAAAGCCAGCGGAGCGCGTCATCGCCATCAGGCAGTCCACCGTGGGGCCGCACCAATTGTCGATCTGGCCGCCGAGTTCGTCGTTTTCGTAGAACTCCATATGGCAGCGCGTGGGGTCTGGCGCGTCGTCAATCACGTAGGACTCGATGAAGGCGGTACCGCGTGTGACAGCGCAGACGTTCTCCATGGCCCAGAGGGGGTGGCGGAGGTGGTAGAAAACGCCGAAAAAGAGGACGTAGTCGAAGAAGCCGAAGCGCTCCGGCGTGAGTTCTTCCACGTCGAGGATGGCGTATTCAATTTTAGAGTCGCGGAGGCGTTTCACGGCGAGGAGTTCTTCGTATTCCACGCAGTCGATGGCGACGACTTCGGCACCGCGACGTTCACATTCGAAGCTGTTCCAGCCGGAGGCGGCGCCGATGTCGAGGACGCGGCGTCCGCGAAGGTCTTCCGGTAAGGGGTAGGCGGCGAGTCGCGCCTGGAGGTTGGGGACCGGGATGATGCCGGGGATGATGGTGCCGTCCAGCAGTTCCAGGCTGTGGTACGGCGTGTTCTTGGCAAAGGCTTCCGTCTGCAGGCGGATGAGCCTCTGGAATTCCGGATTACGTGCTGCGCTCTCGATTCCCAGGATCTTCCTCTTTTTCCGACGACTCAAGCGTCAAAGCGGTAATGATAGCGTAGACAGTCATGACATTCGTATCACGTCGTCCTTTTCTCAAGTCATTGCTGTCGTCACTGGCTCTGCCGCTGGTGGCCCAGCAGGGCACGGAGCCCTATAAACCGAAGCAGAGTGATCGCCCGGAGGCGTTGGTGGGAGAGGAATCGGGGTTCCGGTCTATCTTCAACGGGAAGAACTTCGACGGCTGGGAGGGCGATCCGGTCTACTGGCGGGTGGAGGACGGCAACATGGTGGGCGAGATTACGCCGCAGACCATTGTGAAAAGCAATACCTTCATTATTTGGCGGGGCGGGCAGCCTCGGGATTTTGAGCTGAAGGCGGATTACCGGATTACTTCCGGGGGGAACAGCGGGATCAACTACCGGAGCGTGGTGGTGCCGGACCCGGTGACGCCTTCGAACAAATTTGCGATGCGCGGGTACCAGGCCGATATCGATGGCCGGAACGTCTACACGGGCCAGAATTACGAAGAGAAGGGGCGGCTGTTCCTGGCCACTCGGGGGCAGATGACGCGCGTGGTGGAGGGGCGGAAGCCGATCGTTCTGGCCTCCCTCGGGGAGGACAAGGAGCTTGCCACCGCGATTCGGGCCGACTGGAATTCGTATCACATTCTGGCGCGGGGGAATGTTCTGACGCATGTCCTGAACGGCAAGACGATGTGCGTGGTGGTGGACGATGGCGGGCAGGGTTCGGCGGATAAACCAGGCAGGATGGCGGCAGGGTTGATCGGGGTGCAGGTGCACGTTGGCGGGCCGATGAAGGTGGAGTATCGGAATTTCCGGCTCAAGGAGTTTTAGTTGCGACTGGCGAAAAATGTGGTAATTTGATGTTGAGGAGGCCAGCGGGTGCAAGCCGCCAGCCTCCTTACGGTTACGGACTAAAACCGGAAGTCGATTTTAATCTTTAACCGTCGCAGCCTGAGTATTAGCAGGCATACGATCAACATCGAGAAGACCATATTTTAGTCCTCCTTTCTACTCCTTTGTTTTGCAGACCCCGCTCCTAAACAGCGGGGTTTTGCACGTGTGGAGTCCGGATTCTCCTGCAAACTTTGCCTCTGCACAACCCGGAGTAGAAACCAGGATGGTAGCGCTGTATTTGGGCGCTGACTATTACCCTGGTTTGCGCGGAGGAGGTATTACTGTTTTCCGCTGGGGGTACACGTGTTGTTCGTAATCGTGTTGGCCGATGCCTGCACGCCGGGTGCAGTTGCGATGCAGTGCGCGTCCATGCCATAGCCGGTCACGGTATTGCCACGAATGATGTTGCCGGTGGTTTCGGTGGGGCGTCCCCCGTTTGCCGCCAGGTAGATCCCGCTGCGCAGAAGGTCGGGTTGCTCGGCCACAGCGTAGTTGCAGCGGGCGGTAAGGGGTTCGGCTCCGCAGCGCGCGCGGTTGATGTCCAGGAATCGGTTACCCTCAACCGTATTGCCCGTTCCGACCAGGAAGACCGCTCCGTAGCCGAAACCTTCCAAAGTGTTGCCTCGAACCAGGGTCTTCTCGGGCTTCATCCCGGGGTCGTTATTGCCGAAGACGATGCCGTAGTGTGACGCTGGGTAGGCTTCCAGCGGCTGCTTGTTTACGCAGGAATTTCCGGTGACCTCCCCATCGTGAAACCCGTCCAGGTCGATGCACTGACCGTTCACGTCAGTGAAATGATTGTCCGCATAGACAGTTCGGTCCACATTACCGGCGGTATCGAGGGCGACTCCGACGCCGTGATTCTCCACATCGACCCACTCCGCAGGGAAACCGATCTCCGAACCTTTGTTGCCGGTTACCCGGACTTCTGTGGCATGGCCTATTTGAATGGCATCGCGCCCAACCGTCGTAATCGTGTTGTTCCGGATCGTTCCGTCGCGTTGGCGCGGGGATCTGGCCCAGGAATGGGTCCAAATGGCGTTGCCAGCAATTTTTGACAGGATGGAGGCGCGGACTTCGAAGCTGCTGACGCCCTCTTCGAACAGAATGCCGCCGGTGGTGTTATTGCGCCCGGTTTTGTTGAGGCTGCCGGAGTCTTCAATTTGAACGCCGTCAATAAGAACCCTGGATGACGCGTTCACCAGGATCGGGAAAGTTCGGATGCGGGTAATGCGGACGTTCCGGATGGTGACGTTGGTACTTTTCCGAACCAGAATGCCGTTTGCGGGGTAATAGTCGGCGAAAGCAGCTTCTCCGGTGGGAAGATACCACTCGGAGCCCATCCCGGTGCGGTCGCCCACAATCTCAAAGCCAGACAAGGTGACGTTCACCGCACCTTCCACCACAATGGCGGCGGTCCCGGAAAAGCCTGGCTTCAAAAGCAAACGGCTGCCCCGGGGATTCCCGCGGACAGCCGTATTGGTCTTAATTTTCAGAGGCGCGTCAAGGACCGTATCCCCGGCGCGGAGATTGAGTGTTGCCGCCGTGAGCAAACCCGGCAGCGTCAGAATTCCGATGAGAAGAGAGCCGAAGCTCACCCCTGTTCGGGTACGGGAGCAGGCGCAGCAGGTGGTGCTAAGACTGGCGCAGCAGGTGGTGCTGAGACAGGCGCAGCGGCGACAGGCTTGGCACCAGCCGGGGCCGGAGCCGGAGCCGCAACTGGAGTGGGAGCCTTAACGGCCGCTTTGACCGGGCTGATCAGCACGTGGAAGCTGCGACCTTCCAGTCGCGGCATGCCATCAATAGCACCAACGCCTGTCAAATCCTCAGCAAAACGCATAAGCAGCTTGCGGCCCAGATCCGTGTGCGCGATTTCGCGGCCACGGAACTGCACCAGGGCTTTCACACGATTGCCTTCCTGGAGGAAGCGAATCGCATGCGCTTTCTTGAATTCGTAGTCATGTTCGTCGGTGTTGGGCCGGAACTTCAGCTCTTTCACCTGAACGACATGCTGCTTCTTCTTGGCGTCGTGCTGTTTCTTTTTCAGCTCGTACTGGTATTGACCATAGTCGATCGCTTTAGCAACCGGGGGCACGGCGGTTGGTGAGACAACCACCAAATCCAGTCCCAGTTCCTGCGCTCGGCGGAGAGCAGCCGCAGTAGGCATGACCTCCGCGGTGCCGTCCGGGAAAACTGCCCGGACTTCACGCGCGCGAATCGATTCGTTTACGTTTTCTCTGCGGCTCGGCTTGCGAGGTGGGAAATTGCGGCCTGGGATCATGCGTTATAGGAGGTGTGGTGCATATGTACTAACTTAACCATACTCTACTTGTAGTGTCTATGGGGTTTCGTTATACGCCGGAATATTT
This sequence comes from uncultured Acidobacteriia bacterium, assembly GCA_903929755.1. GTDB lineage: Bacteria > Acidobacteriota > Terriglobia > Bryobacterales > Bryobacteraceae > BOG-234. The sequence continues at coordinate 59,962 of CAIYVZ010000153.1, read as the reverse complement.
TCTTGTCGCCCGAATTAGCTCCGGAGCCAGCTTCGGAACCCCGATTTCCGGGTCCTTCTCCTCATATTCCAGGGAGACGAAGCCGCGGTAGCCTCCGTTGGCGAACATGTTGCAGAGGCGATCCAGGTCGGCGGGCTGGCGTTTGCCTTCGGCGTCGGTTACATAAGGCTTGATGTGGGTGCTGACGGCGTACGGGATGGACATGGCCGTCTGTTCGTAGCCGTTCTTCGGGAAGTTTCCGGTATCGACGTTCATGCCGGCCCAGGGGGAGTCGGCTTTTTTGATGATTTCGATGGTGGGGGCGGCGTTGGTGCTGAGCCCTCCATCGTCTTCGATGCCGAGCGTGATGCCTTTCGTGCCGGCGTAGGCACAGGCAGGCTTCATGACTTCGACGGCCCATGCGATGGCCTGGGCTTCACTGACGCCCTTGGGGACGGTCCCGCCGAAGACGCGGACGTGACCTGCTCCGAGCTTCTGGGCTACGTCCACCCATTTCTTCGCGCTCTCGACTTCGGCGTCCTGCAGTTCCTTTGTGGGCTGGCAGAGACGGACTCTGACGGCGACGCTGTACAGCGAGATGCCATTCCGGTGCGCCGTGCGGCGGAGCCCCGCCAGGTAGGCGTCGGAGGTGTCCGGGAACCAGTACACGGTGGTGTCGAGCCCCTCGAAGCCGAGATCCGCGGTGATGCGGATCAAATCTTCGTACGACATCTTCTTCGCTTCGAGCTGGCCGCGATACGAATAGGCCACCAGGCCTGGGCGAAGTCTGCCCTGGCCTGTCCGCGTAACGGAGGCGGTTTGGGCGCTCAGTTGCGCTGCGGCTGCCAGGGCCGGGAAGGACTTCAGAATGTCTCGTCGATTCATGGAATTATTGTGCCTCTGCTTGCACTGCCGTTGTAACGGAGTAAACCGGGGGGAGGTGGCTTGCCAACTTAGCCCAGGATTTGCCCGCGTTGCGAGTGTAATACATGGTACCGCCGTGGGTGCCGAAGTAGACGCCGGCGGGATCCCGGGCGTCTGCCGCCATGGCTTCGCGAACGATCAGGTCGTAGCACTCCTTCTGGGGCAGACCTTTGGTAAGGAGTTCCCAGGTGTTGCCGGCATCACGGCTGCGCGCCACACGAAGTTTTCCGTCGGCTACCCAGCGGTTTTGCGGCGAGCTGATCGGGACAGTAAAGATGGTCTTGTCTTCGGCGGCGGGGACGGCGGCGGCAAAACCGAAGCGGGAGGGGAGCCCTTCCGAGATATCGGTCCACTGCTTGCCGTTGAAGGTAGCTCGGTAGACCCCGCAGTGATTTTGCTGATAAAGCTCGTTTTGCCTGCGGGGATGGGCCAGCAGTTTGTGGACGCACTGGCCGACTTCGGGGAATTTGTCGGGGGAGAAATCGGCGAGGACGTTTTTATTGAACGGAGCCCAGGTCTTACCGTTGTCGGAGGTGCGGAAGGCTCCGGCGGCGGAGATGCCGACGATGACGCGGCCTTTTTCGAGAGGCTGAATGGAATGGACCATCATGCCTCCGGCCCCGGGCTGCCATTTCTCGCGGGTTGGGTGGAGGGACAGACCTTTCACCATTTTCCAGTTGGCGCCATTATCTTCGCTGCGGAAGAGGACTCCGGGGTCGGCGCCGAGCCAGACCGCGCCAGGGTCATCGGCAGCGCCGGGAGCGATGTGCCAGATGCGGGTGAGTGAGGTGTTGGGAAGGCCTTTGACTTCCAGGCCTTTCTCGGAAAGCGCCCAGGTTTTTCCGCCATCCATGCTGGCGTGGAGGTGAGGTCCGAACCAGGGGGAGTTGGCGGCCGCGTAGTAGCGGTGGGGCTCGCGAGGGTCCTGCGCAACGTGGTGAACTTCCAGGCCCGCGAAGTGCGGACCTTCCTGTTCCCAGGTTTTTCTGTCCTTCGAACGAAACACAAAGGCACCCTTGCGGGTGCCAACCCAGATTTCCAGTGTGGGCTTAGCCATGATGGCCAGTGTATCGAAGCTTGGGGTCGGGGGCTAGCGGCGTCTAGCGGAGTGCCGGGCGATCTTTTTTGCGCAATCGGCCACGGATCTTCAGTTCGATGGGCGTACCCTCGAAGCCGAAGCGTTTCCGCAGCTGGTTGATGATGTAGCGTTCGTCAGAGAAGTGGAGCGGGCCGGATTTATCGGTAAAAAGGATGAATGACGGCGGCTTGACGCTGGCCTGCGTGATGTAGAGAATCTTGCGCTCTTCAAAACGCAGCGTTTCCACGAAGCGGTTGAGTTCGCCGGTGGTCACTCGTTTGCGTGCATTTTGGTAGCATTCCTTCACGACCGGGAACAGGTGCTTCACGCTGGCGCCGGTGAGGGCAGACAGGTAGACCGACGGCGCGTATTCGAGGAATTTGATGTTGTAGCGGAGATTTTCCTCGAATTCGGTCTTCTTGGCCGAATCGATGAGATCCCACTTGTTGACGCAGAGGATGACGGAGCGACCGCCTTCATGGGCGTAACCGGCAATAGTGGCGTCCAGACCGAGCACGCCCTCGCTGGCATCCATGACGACGATGACAACGTCCGCCATACGAATGTTGCGGCGCGCCATCACGACGCTCATCTTTTCCGCCATCAGCTTGGTTTTACCCTTGCGGCGGATACCGGCGGTGTCGATGAAAACGTAGCGAACACCGTGGTTTTCAATTTCTTCATCGACGGAGTCGCGGGTGGTTCCTGCTACGGGCGAGACGATGGTGCGCTCTTCACCGATGAGGGAGTTGAGCAGGGTGGACTTGCCGGCGTTCGGGCGGCCAATGATGGCCACGCGAATGACAGGCATTTCCGGTTCTGCATCTTCGGCGGTTGGCGCGTCGTCGTCGTCGGGACCTTCCGGGATTCCGACCGTCAGGTGTTCCAGCATCTGGTCGACGCCCAGGCCATGTTCGCCGGAAACCGGGTAGATGTCCTTGAAGCCGAGGGAGTAGAAGTCGTGTACGAGGGACTGGCGCGGGCCGGTATCGGCCTTATTGACAGCCAGCGTGACAGGCTTCCCGGTTTTCCGCAGCAGTTGAGCCAGCTCGCGGTCGGCGGCGGTTAGTTCCGACCGTCCATCCACCACGAAAATGACGTGGATCGCCTTCTGCAGCGCCACGCGGGCCTGCTTCAGGATTTGGCTCGGAATGAAATCCGCATCATCGACGACAATTCCACCCGTGTCGATCAGTTCAAACCGGCGGCCTTCGTACTTGGCTTCGCCGTGGAGGCGGTCGCGAGTGATACCCGGCTCATCGCCGACAATCGCGCGCCGCTGTCCGGTGATCCGGTTGAAGAGGGTGGATTTGCCGACATTCGGTCGCCCAACGATCACAATCGCTGGCAGTTCGTTCGGCATGTATTGTCATTATAGCAACTCTGAGTGCCCAAGCGCCGTTAGCAGGACATTTTCGAGCCCGGAGTTGTCGGCGGCCTGGAAACTGAGGTGGGACGCGGAGTACATCTGCGTGCGGGAAACGCGGACCCAATTGAGCACATGGCCACCATGCAGGCCGAGTTGCCGGATGAACTCGCGCTGGGTGCGCCCGTTGCCGTCGCGAAAGGGGTGGATGGCGTTCAGTTCGCCCAGGTACCAGGCGGCTCGTTTGCAGAAGTCCTGGTGGGTGGTGCCTTTCAGGTGGCGTTCCTCTTTGAGGTTGGCGAAGGTGCGTTGCAGGCAAGGCGGGATTTGGTGGCTGAAGGCGAAATAGAACTGGCCTGGACGCGCGATATCGACTGTTCGCAGGTCTCCGGCCCATGGGTAGACGTCCTGAAAGATGTGACGGTGGATGGCCTGGAGGTGGGCGGTATCGAATTTGCCCTTCTGTGCTTTGCGCTCCAGTTGGCTGATGCGCCAGCTGGTTGCTTCGGCTTCCAGCTCCCTCAGTTGACCCGGGTCGCGATAGTTCCGGAGGTTTTTGAGGACATTAGTTCCCGGGTAGACGTACGGGTCCATGCTTGCTTTCGAGGTGCCTTGCGAAGGCACTGTCCAAATCTTCCGCGGTCAGATCGCCATCCACGTAGTGCTCAAACAGAGCCTTTGCTTCGGCGGAAGGTTCCAGGCCCTCCATGCGAACGCTGGCCAGGGCGTTCTCAATTTCTCTGGCGCGCACTTCCTGGTCATGATCTGTAAGGACTGGCATTTCCCGATCTCCCAGGTTAATTATAGCTTTTCGGCGGCAGATTCAACGGGTCCTGTCATGATAATGACTTGAGCACCAGCTCCACAGTTGGAAGCCACATTACCGGGCAAGCGGCGGCCAGTCAGAGTCGCATCGTGAAGCGTTTCTTTCAGCCCGGCGGAGCTCTGGCGGCGGCGCATCCCGCTTTTGAGTCCCGTCCGGGACAGGTGGAAATGGCGCTTGCGGTGGATCTGGCGCTGGCGGAAGGCCGCAAGCTGATTGTGGAAGCGGGGACCGGAACGGGTAAGACGCTCGCTTATCTGGTGCCGGCTTTGTTGTCCGGGCGTCGTGTAGTTGTCTCGACCGGAACCAAGGCGCTCCAGGAGCAGCTGTTCTTTCGTGATATCCCGTTTCTGGAAAAAGTGATTGGGCGAAAGCTGAACGTCTGCTACATGAAGGGGCGCAGCAACTACGCTTGTCGCCAGAAAATCTACGATGCCGAGAATACGCCGATCCTGACGGGCCTCGAAGAGGTGGGCGATTTTCAGATCATCAAGGAGTGGGAGCAGACTTCGGAGGTGGGGGATCGGGCGGAGATTCGGACTCTGGCGGAAGATTCCACTGCCTGGGGCAAGATTGATGCGCGCTCGGAGTTGTGTGCCGGGTCAAAGTGCAAGCAGTACGAACGATGCTTCATCACGCTGATGCACCAGCGTGCGACGGAAGCCGACATCATCATCGTGAACCACCATCTGTTCTTTGCGGATCTGTCGGTACGGCGGGATGAGATGGCGCAGATCCTGCCGGACTACACGGCGGTGATCTTCGACGAAGCGCACGATATTGAGGACATTGCCGGGCAGTACTTTGGCTTCCAGGTTTCCACGTACCGAATCCTGGAACTCCGGCGCGATATTGCGGCGCTCTCGCGGACCCGCAAGTTCGGTTCTGAAGAGCTGGACCGGATCCTGATCCGGCTGGAGGAGATCTCGATCAGCTTTTTCTCCCTGCTGCCGGGCGGCGAGGGCAGGGCCAGCTTTGGTGGTCGCCCGGAGTTTCTGGGTGGCAACGCCGAACTGTACGTGGATATGATGGCGGCGTTTGACCTGCTGATGAGCCATCTGCAGCTTATAAAAGACGCGCCTACGGAAGTGATTCCGCTGTTTCGCCGGGCCAGTGAACTCCGCGAAGCGCTGCGTTTCCTGATGGAGGGCGATGATCCCTCGTTCGTCCACTGGATCGACCGGCGGGGCCGCAACGGTGTCTTCCTGCAGGCGACCCCGATTGACGTTGCGCATCTTCTGCGGGAGCAGCTTTGGGAAAAGGTGGATGCGGCCGTTCTCACTTCCGCTACCCTGGCGGTGGCCGGCGGTTTCGAGTACGTTCAGGCGCGTCTCGGCCTGCCTGACGCGCGGACGCTGGTGGTCCCCAGCCATTTCGACTACCAGACGCAGGCCCTGCTGTATGTCCCGCGCCACTTGCCACACCCGTCGAACCCGGCGTATATCCAAATGGCCAGTGACGAAATCGTGAAGATTCTGGCCGCCAGCAAGGGCCGCGCATTCTGTCTTTTTACCAGTTACAGCCAGATGCGGCAGATCTATGAGCGAGTTTCATTCGAGATCGAATACCCCACGCTGATGCAGGGAACGATGCCCCGGATGGCGCTGCTGGACGAGTTTTTGGCCCAGCCCAACTCTATCCTTTTCGCTACCGCCGCCTTCTGGCAGGGAGTTGACGTGCCGGGGGAGCAGCTTAGCTGCGTTATTATTGATAAGTTGCCGTTTGCGGTGCCGAACGATCCTGTGGTCGAGGCCCGCATCCGAAATGTTCGCGAAGCTGGGGGGAAGCCGTTTTACGATTACCAAATTCCCCAGGCTGCCATCGCGCTCAAGCAAGGCTTTGGCCGTTTGATTCGAACGGCTTCCGATCGGGGGGTGCTGGTGCTGCTCGATAACCGGATAACCGACCAGCGTTACGGCCAGGTATTTTTCGACAGCCTGCCCGACTATTCATTTACCATGCAAATCGCAGACGTGGAGAAGTTTTTCGATGTTTGAAGTCTCTGTGGAACACACTTTCGCCGCTGGCCACGCCCTTCGCAACTATCGCGGAAAGTGCGAGAACGTGCACGGGCACAACTACAAGGTGCAGGTGACGCTGTGCGGTGAAACGCTGGATCATGCCGGCATGCTGGCCGACTTCGTGGAACTGAAGCGGTTGCTGCGCGCGATTTCCGAACCGCTGGACCATGTGTTCATCAACGATATTGAGCCGTTTATTGAACTGAACCCGACGGCAGAGAACATGGCCTGGTATTTCTGCACGAAGCTGCAGGAAGGCTTGAAGGTTGGAGTTCCGGTGGAAGTGAAAGAAGTGAAGGTCTGGGAAACAGACATTCAGTGCGCCACTTACCGGCCTAAGTAGCAGGACAGGGGACCGGCTTGTATCCGGCCCCCTCCCCTGGCGTTATTCGGTCCAGTAGCTAACGAGCAGTCCCTCGCTTGCCACATCCGCGTCGATCACATAGTCAGCCACGCGGATGGAGTCCCGCCCGTCCTGCGCTTCAACGGTGAAGTTTTCCGAAAAGCCTCCGGCCGAGTTCGGCCAGAGGACGCGCACCACGCCGGTGAGCGTGGCTTTGTTCATGCCGGGAACGCCGACGTACGTCTTGCCGGTGAGCCCTGGAATTACCTGAAAGAACAGCCGCGTCGCCGTCACGCTTTTATCGGTTGATAAAGCGACGGGGGTACCTGGTGTGGTTACGTTGACACGGCCTTTTGCAGTAACGTTCATGTGTGTTGTCCTCGGTTGTATTCTGGCTTTCGTGGCGTGCAGGATCTGGCGTTGAAGAAGCCAAGCTGCTGAAAACAGTCGCAATAAAGTCCGCAAAAAAATGGGAACGCGTTTTGGCGCAGCGACGGGGATTGCTAGAATCGGAGCATCTCTACTACACCGAAAGTCTCCTCCGTTGCTGTGATCCCCGTGGCCGGGCATGACGGCATGCTGCTCAATTTGAGCGGGGCCCACGGGCCATTTTTTACGCGCAATCTGGTGATCCTGAAGGACACGGCGGGCAATACCGGCGTGGGGGAAGTGCCGGGTGGCGAGCGCATCCGGCAGACGCTGGAGGACGCGAAGCCTCTGGTGATCGGGCAGCCGATTGGGGCGTGGAATAACATTCTGGGGTCGGTGCGGCGTCAGTTTGCGGACCGCGACGCGGGGGGGCGGGGCAACCAGACGTTCGACTTGCGGACCACGATTCATGCGGTGACGGCGCTGGAAGCGGCCTTGCTGGATCTGCTGGGTCAGCACCTGGAAGTGCCGGTGGCGGCGTTATTGGGGGAAGGTCAGCAGCGGAAACAGGTGGAGGTTCTGGGGTACCTGTTCTATGTGGGCGACCGGACGAAGACGGATCTTGCTTACCGGAGCGAGCCGGGGGCCGAAGATGACTGGTTCCGGCTGCGCCATGAAGAGGCGCTGACGCCGGAAGCGGTGGTGCGGTTGGCGGAAGCGACGCACGCGCGCTACGGGTTCAATGATTTCAAGTTGAAAGGTGGCGTGCTGAGCGGCGAGGCCGAGATCGAGGCGGTTACGGCGCTGGCGGAGCGTTTTCCGGAGGCGCGGATTACGCTGGACCCGAATGGCGCGTGGAGTCTGCGGGAAGCGATCGGTCTGTGCCGCGATCAGCATGATGTGCTGGCGTATGCGGAAGACCCATGCGGGGCGGAGCATGGGTACTCAGGCAGGGAAGTGATGGCGGAATTCCGGCGCGCGACGGGCCTGCCGACGGCGACGAACATGATCGCGACGGACTGGCGTGAAATGGGACATGCGATTCAGTTGCAGTCGGTGGATATTCCGCTGGCCGACCCGCATTTCTGGACGATGCAGGGCTCGGTGCGGGTGGCGCAGATGTGCAATGAGTGGGGCCTGACGTGGGGCTCGCATTCGAACAACCACTTCGACGTTTCGCTGGCGATGTTTACGCATGTGGCGGCCGCGGCGCCGGGGAAGATTACCGCGATTGATACGCACTGGATCTGGCAGGATGGCCAGCGCCTGACGCGGGAGCCGTTTCAGATACAGGGTGGGTTGCTGACGGTGCCGGATAAGCCTGGGCTTGGTGTGGAGATCGATATGGCGCAGGTTGAGGCGGCTCATCAGGTGTATTTGGGGATGGGGCTGGGGGCTCGGAATGATGCTGTGGCGATGCAGTATTTGATTTCGGGCTGGAAGTTTGATCCGAAGAAGCCTTGTTTGGTGCGGTAGCTGGACGAGGCGTTATGCCTGTTGCCTTTGTGGCATAATGCCATTAGGGCATGGTTACCAACCTTGAGTTCGGTGAATACTGCGGAATCACGCCGAAGTCCGACTTCGACCTGGCTGAACTGGTGGAGCATGGCCTGCCCACGGGGAGCCTGAGTCTGTTGAAGGACAAGGGCCTGAGCTTTTCCGAGATCTCGCAAATTGTGATCGCTCCGCGAACGCTGAAGCATCGCAAGGCGCGCGGAGAGTCTTTGTCCCTTGAAGAAACGGACAGAGTGGTGCGCGTTGCCAGGGTAATTGCTTTGGCGGAGAGTATTTTCGTCGATCCGGCGAAGGCCCTGCTTTGGTTGCGAACTCCCGACGACCGGCTTGCGAATCGAAATCCGATGAGTCTCCTTCAGACCGAAGCGGGTGGTCGGCTGGTGGAGAATATGCTGTGGCAAATTGACGAGGGTGTCTATAGCTGATGGCGCTCTGGCGCATCAGTAACCACGCGGACCTGGAGGGTCTTGGTGGAGAGCGGGCCGATGGGCGATGGCATTCGGCGGCGCGGGGGAAACGAATCGTGTATCTGTCGGAGCACCCGGCGCTTGCGCTGGTTGAGGCCGTGGCCAATATGCGGGGGAATCCACGACTGTTTCCAGACCGCTACCAATTGATGCGCGTCACGGTTCCGGATGATTTGGTGATACCTTCGGTCGGCACCATTGCGGGCAACTGGCGGGAGGACGTCCGCCGGACCAGGGCAATCGGAGATGCCTGGCTGGAGGGCAGGGAATCCGCGCTCTTTGCCGTGCCATCGGCCGTTGCCCCGGAATCGATGAATTACATGCTGAACCCACGCCATGCCGATGCGGAGAAAGTCGCGTTTGAATGGAGCCGGTGGATCGACTACGACAAGCGGCTATTTCATCTGCATTAGTTGATGGCGTGGATGCAGAAAGACCACCGGGACTTGTCGGCTGGAAGGGCTTGGTGTAACAGGGCTCAATTGTGCCGGGAGTATAGTGTTTCCTTATGGGACTTTCGAATCACGAGTGGGTTGGCCGGGCGCTGGATGCTTTTCGTGCGGGTCTGGAGCCTTGGGTCCGCTCCGAGTTGGTTCGGCTGTACGCTGCCAAGTGGCAGCAAAAGGCGCGTGGAAGTCTCAGTCCGTTGTCAGGAGGTACGAGCGGCGAATTGCATCTGGATGTCCATGCGCTGACTGTGATCATTCTCGATGACCGTCACGTGGCGTTCGCCAAACTCAGAACCCCGACGGCGCGGAATTGGGTATTAAGAGTTCGAGCGGCGCGAAACACTTACGCCCATCAGCGTACTTTTTCAGATCTGGACGTGGACGGGGCGCTGGTCACGATGGAACTAGTTCTCGAAGCCATCGGCTCAACAGAGGCGGAGACCGTTCGAAAACTTCGCCAGCGGCAGGTTTCGGCTGTACTCGCCGTAGCTGCCCCTCGTTTGCAGATTGCGGTTCCAACTAAACGCTCTGGTCCCGCTACCGTCGGTGTGTTGGAGCCCAATGCTGACGGTTACGCGCGCGCGGTCAGGCTGTTTCAATATTTGGCGAGTTTGGCGAACAGGGGGCAGGCCATCGGAGTTGGTTACTCGGCTTTCATTGAGTACATCCACGACAAACCTTTTGACGCTGTGATGGGGCGTCCCTATGCCCAGTCCGATACCGGCACGGTTGTTCAAATAGCCCATGAAGTGACACGCCGGGCCAATCGGATTAAGGTGGCTCGTGGCAGCACCACAATCAATGCTGGCATGGATACTTTCATCTGGCCCCTCAAGAAGCCCCATGAGCGTTCGGACTCATCATGGAAACTCGGGCTTCCCTACACAAAGCAAGAATGGCGAAAGGTCTTTCCTGATGACCTGAGAAAGCTGCTAACGCCCGACGAACTGGCCAGCAAGATCAAGGCGTGAAAGATCAATATTTCGGCGACGTCAACGACTACTGCAAATACCGGCTGCTTCGCTCGCTGACTCGAGCCGGTCTGAGTCTCGGGGTCTGCTGGATGCTCACCGAACCTGATGGGCGCACCGACGGGAAGCATCTTGGTTACCTGGACAAACCCCGACAGCATCGCCAAGCCGACCCGGAACTGTTCGAATGGTTGCAGACCGCAATCCATCGCGATAGGGACCGTCGTACCGCTCGTATTGAGGCCTCCGGGCTCCTCGGCGACGCCATATTTCAAACGCGTATTCTGCGCGATGACAGCGTGGGACGTCTTAGCTACTTCGCCCATTGCCAGGAGCTGTTTCGGGGACGAGATTTGGTGTTCTTCGATCCTGATAACGGACTGGAGCGTTCGAAGCGTCCGGGTAATCGCGGATCTTCGAAATACATTTACTGGCCGGAGGTGGAGGCCACTTTCGCTTCGGGCGCGTCTGTCCTGATCTATCAGCACTTTCCTCGCGAGGAGCGGACCGGGTTTATCGCCCGGATGAAGGCGGAACTTCAGGCACGTACGGGCGCTGCCGAGATTGAGGCAATTCCAACTTCACACGTTCTGTTTCTGTTTGCGGCCCATGAGCGCCACCGGGCCTCTATTGCGCCGACGGTCGCGGCAGGCCAGACTTTCTACCGATAGCGCTTACTGAAACTGCCGTTGATACCAAGGCAAATACAACCCACCACGGCATATCGAAATACTTTGCCGTTGGGTAATCAATTTGCACGGGGAGAGGCTTCGGTACGGTTCGGAAGTCGCCGTTGACGGGACTCAGCGCGCGAATCCGCCACATCGTTGCGGCTTCAGCCTGGACTCGCAAGGCGGGGGTTTCGACGGCAACGCCGAAGGGTGCTACCAGGTCGAGGGTATCCGCGGTAGAGGCTACTCTGGCTATCGTCACATCTCCGGCTTGCAACGGAGCGTGACCCAGGTGTTCTGCTAAGGGTTTCCAGGCTACGGCGAGCATGGCTCCCGCGAAGAGCATCGGGAGGGCAACTGCTTGCAGCATGGCGAAGTTGGCTCGGAGCAAGTCGCGCTGTGCCCGGAAGATGAGGCGGGGCTCATCGATGAAGAGGTTGAATTCCAGAATGTGGGCGATGATGCGATTCGCCGCCGTGCTGAGCGGTTCGCGTTTGGTGAAGCGTCGGAATAACCAGGCTGTGGCCAGGCCGTAAGCCGCTCCGGAAAGAACAAGCAGCGCCAGCCTCATTCGATGTAGCCGAGGCCGCGCAGTTGCTTCTCAATCTCCGTCGCGTCCGGTGCCGGTTCTACGCAGTTGAGCCGGGCCAGTTCTTTTTCCACCGCGTGGGCCACAAACTCGTCCAGCCCGCTGTAGCCTGCGGCCTTCGCGGCTTCCTCCGCGCGCTTGTGGAGCGTCGGCTCCAGACGAATTGTATTTCGCGAAAACATGGCGGCTTAAAACTGGTACTTCAGCCCGAACTGTACCACGCGGGGCAGGTTCAGCGTGCTGGCGAGCGCGCCGAAAGTGGTGGAATTGATGTCCTGGTCGCCTACCCAGAATGTGGGGTGGTTGAAGACATTCAGGGCGTCCATGCGGATTTCGACTGACTGGTGCTCGGTCACTTTCACGCTCTTCTGCAGGCTGATGTCGTAGTTGAACGACGTGGGTCCGGAGAAGTAGCGGCGTTGCAGTGCGCCCAGAGTTCCCGCAGTCGGATTGTTAAAAAGCTGGCCCGTGAAGTTGGCCGAGCCGTCCGCATTCACGCCGGAACCATCACCAGGATTGATGGCCGATTGGGGCACGATATAAGGACCATTACCGGTCATCTGAAAGTTCACCACGTTGCTGAGCTGGCTTCCGTTGAGGGCCGTATTTGCGGTGTTGTAGTACGAACGGGAGCCATCGGCCCGGTTCAGCGTGCCACGCGACGAGAGGATGGAAAACGGGGCGCCGGACTGCCAGGAGGCGATGGTGCCCAGGCTCCAGCCTGAGATTGCACGGTCCACGTGCGCCAGATTCAGGCGGTGCCCGCGGCCGAAGGGCAGTTCATAGACGCCGGACGCCTTGAAAGAATGGTTGAGATCGAAGTTGGCTCGCGAGCGTTCCAGCCCGGGATTGGCGCTGTCGAGGAAGTGCTCGATGCGGCTCTGGGTATCGCCGGCTGTATCGGACAGCACCTTCGAAAACGTGTAATTTACGGTGAAATCGAAGCCCGCGCGTGAGCGGTGGCGGGCTTCCACTTGAAGGGAATTGTAGCTGGAATTCGAGTAATTGGTCAGCATGTCAGCACCCAGGGCGTAGGGGTTGGCGAAGAAGGCCACGGTGCCGTTGGTCCCGTTTTCCGCGTAGGTTGCCGCCAGCGCGCCGGGTTCGCCGGACTGCAAAAGATTCCTCACGGTGCCCGTGTTGAGCGAGCCGCCATTCTTCAATTGCGCGAAAACTGGCAGCGGCTGGCTGCCAGGGATAGCGGCGTTGTATGCCGGGTTGAAAGTTCCGTTGCGTGCCTGCGCCAGATAGCCGTTGTTTTGGGCTCGCAGGAAGTCGGCCAGGAAGCCGTTGCTGCGGATGTTCACCTGGTTGTAGTCGAAGGTGCGGAAGCCCTGCACCATGTGGTTGCCAACGAATCTGGCCTCAAACACGGTGTGGAGAAACTCCTGCTGAATGCCCGCCGAATACTGCTGCACATAGGGTGTTCGGAGGTTGGGGGCCATGGTGCCGACGGCGTTAAAGGAATTCAGGGCATAGTTATCGGCGGCGGTGATCGGCATCTGGTAGACGGGCGTGACCACAGCGGGCAGGCTGGCGGAGAGCCGCCCTGTGAGCCCGCTTTTGGACGAAACAGCGCTTAAACCGGAGTTGATTCCAAGAATGGTCTTGGGCGCGGCCAGCGCCTGGTCGTTAACAAAGTTAATGGAGTAGCCGGCGCGGAAGGCCGTCTTGCCCTTGCCGAACGGATCCCAGGCGAGGCCCACATTCGGGGCAAAATCCTTGCGCGGTCTCTTGTACCAGGGTCGCCCGGCGGAGGCTCCGGCAAAACCGAGGGTTGAGTTGGAGAGCAGGGTCTGGACGGGGTCGTTGTTCTTCAGGATCGGGAGGAGACCCAGCGAATCGGTCTCATCGGCAACACCGGGCAGATTCCAGCGCACGCCGAGGGTCAGGGTCACGTTCCGGAGGGGTTTCCAGTTGTCCTGGAGATAGATGTCGTACTCGTCGAGGCGGAAGTTGCGGGTCTCGGGCGCGCCGTTGACGAAGCCGGAAGTTCGGTTGGTGATGTTGAAGGTTTGGGCGTAGGAATCGACGAAACCGGCCAGGGATGCCAGCAGATTATTGGCGGCGGTGACGTCGGAGCCACGGCTGCCTGGCAGGTCTGCGCGGACAATGGCACTCTGGCCCGTACCCATGCCGACCGTATAGGTGGGGAGAGTCCCGGCGGCGTTGTAGGCGCGAACCCGGATTTTCTGCATGTGGAAGCCGAACTGGAGGTAGTGCTTTCCACGCTGCCATGCGGCGTTGTCGCTGAGGGCATAGGTATTGGTGGCGCGGCCTTGCGGGAGAGATTCATCGACGGGATCAGTGAACGCGAAGCCGGTGGCGAGGAAGGGGCCGAATTTTTGAGAAGTGGTGAAATCGCCCGGGGCCAGGTTGAAGCCCCCGCGCATTTCGTTGGTGAGCGAGGCGGTGGGCGTCCAGCGCCAGCCGAGTGAGGCGAAGTGGCTGTGGTTGGGATTGGCTTCTTTCGGAATTACCGCGAAGGTGTGGTCGGCGACGTCGGTGTTGTCGCGATTCCAGATGTAAGAGCCGCTGAAGACGTTTTTGACGGACAAATTGTAATCGCCGCGCGCGGTGATGTTGTCGCGAGTCTCGTTGCTGCGCTGGTTGAAGCGGTAGCCTGCGGTGTTGCGCAGCAGGGCGGAAGTGCTGTCGCCGGTGTCGAAGCTATTGATGGTTTGGGGCAGTTGGCCGAGCAGGTTCTGCACGTAGGGGTCGATGGAGGCATTGCGCAGCGTGAGGAGATTCACTTTGCGGGTTCCGCCGCCGGTGTCCCGGTAGGTGAAGATTCCGGACCGGGCGTCGGGGGTGAGCACGGTATTGGTGGCGGGGGCCTGCTGGTTGGTGCGGACGGCTTCGTAGTTGGCAAAAAAGAACAGCTTGTCTTTCTGAATGGGGCCGCCGACCGAAACGCCTGCCTGATTTTGATTGAGCCGGGAGCGTTCCACGCCCGATTGATTGTTGAACCAGTCGTTGGCAGCGAAATGGGAATTCCGGTTGAACCAGAAGGCCGTCGCGTGGATGGTGTTTGTCCCCGAGGGCGTTTCCATGGCGACCTGCGCGGAGCCTCCGGGGGCGGCGGCGTTGGAGTTTGAGGTGACGAGGGTCACCTGCCGGACCTGGCCGAGCAGGGGGCGGTTGGGGGAGTAATCCAGCGCGTTGTCGCGGATGTAGTTGTCCTGGATGTTGATGCCGTCGAGCGTGACGTTGGCGAAAGAGGTCCGCATGCCGTTGATGACGGTGCCGGAGTTGCCGTTGTAGACGACGCCCGCCTGGGTTTGGATCAGTGCCAGGGGATCACGGTCGGCGATGGGCAGTTTTTGAACTTCCGCAGTGGTGATGGTGCTGGAGATCTCGGCGTTGCCGGTCTGGACGGTTTCCGCCGAGCCTTCCACGTCAATAGATTGGGCAACGGCGGGGAGTTGCAGGGTGATGGTGGGTACGGCGGTTTCGCGGGCGGCATCCACGGGCAGGTTGTGAAGTGTGGTTTTTACGAAGGCTTTGGCCTGGGCGGTCAGATCATAGGCCGCTGGGCGGACTCCGGCGAGGTGCCAGGTTCCATCGGCAGAGGTCGTGGTGGTGAGCAGAGCTTTTTCACTGCCGGGCAATTGCAGCGCGATGTCGGCTTCGGGTACCGGGGCTCCGGAGGCATCTACAACTGTGCCGGTCAGGCGTCCGGAAAACTGGGCGTAGCAAGATGCAGCGATCAAAATACCCAGAAGCGCAATTTTGTGGACCATATCTTTATTTAAACCCGAGACGTGTATTGTTCCGGCTGCGTTTCAATTATTGTGCGAAATAAGAATCCAACCCTGGGGACAGCGCGTGCCGAGGCAGGAAGCATATGAGGCGCGGCAGGTACGGTCTCCTATTCGGTTGCAAGGTTGTAAATGGCATTTCGACGACCGCCTCTCGGTCGGTGGCGGCTTGCTATTCGAGCCTGGATCGCATCTGATCCGAAATGGTAGTGAAAAGGTGCATAAGCTCAGTGAAGTAATTTCAAAAGTCTCATTGACAAAGAAAATACCGCTGGTCATTGTAGTCTGAGTACGGCATGGAATGTGAATGGAATTAATCGCATTCTGGCGTACCGGAGAACCAAATACTTCGTGCGAATCTGTCGCGGGATGCCTGCGACGCGCTAGACTGGGGCGGCAGCTATGTGGGTGTGGCGGGTATGGCAATGGTGAGCGCGCCAGCGGTGGGCGCGCTTATGGGCGGCATCTGTGTCGCATGTTGGGCAATCTCCAAGGTCCTATGCTAATGATGAAGAAATACATCCTGCTCCTTCTATTCCCGGTACTCGTAGTCGCCTGCGTGCTTATCGAGCTCATCAGTGACTGGGACCAAATAACAGGATTACTGGTCACAGCTCTGCTGGGATCCGTTTTTGGGCTGGTCCTCTCCACGGTTGACGCGGTTGCTGAAATACGTGCCGGGCGTGCCGATAGTGACCGTTTTGCTCGGAAGACGATCTTTCGGTGTGCAATGTCCATATTCCTGTTTGTGGTCGGGCTGAGTGCTCTGTTTCGGCATCACAAGTAGGCTGGCGGCGATAGGGCTCGACAAATCAGGAATCAACAAGTTACGGAGATGTTCCTCAAGGCCGAATGCGGCTGCTGCGAATTCCCGGCACCGACTTTGATCTGATCCAGCCGCTGAACCAGTTCCGGCGTCCGGAAGTCCTTCTCCGTGATGTCCGCCAGCGTGATTGTGAGCCCAGTATCCTTCCTGCGCAGGATGCGGCTAACCACGCAAAATGCAAAACCCCGCCCTGGGGGGCGGGGTTTTGCATTTGCGGCTGTTTGGCGGAACTGTTTCTCTTAATTAATGGGCGGCGTATCCCGAAGGCCGAACGCGAAAATCGCGTGACCGCTGGCGATGGCGATCTGCTGTTTGCCGTCCGCTCCGATGTAGCTGATGGGGTCGGCGTTCACTTTTCCGCCCATGGGATAACGCCAGAGCAGCTTGCCGGTCGAGTCATCGAGCGCGATCATGTCGCCGTCGGCCATGGCGGTGAAGACCAGGCCTCCTCCGGTAGCGAGAACGCCGGACCAGGAGGGCCCTGTCTCAAACGTCCATTTCGGGGTGCCGGTCATGGGGTCCATGGCTTTCACGCCGCCGGTGGCTTCCTCGCCCGGCTTCGAGACGAAGCGTCCGGCCAGGAACCAGCTGCCCGCCTTGTAAGTATCGTCGCCGGAGTAGAAGACGCCACCCTCATCGCGGGTCATCACATAGTGGAGTTTGGTGTTGGGGCTGTAGGCGGGTGCCTGATAGTTGGTGGCACCGGGCGAGTTCGGGTACACCACTGTGCCCTGCTCGGTGGGCTGGGTATTCGGCCTCCAGGTGGCCTTGCCCTTGTCGCTCAGATTCGGTTCGGCCCATGTCTGGCGGACGTACTCCTTGCCCAGAAGATATTCGCCGGTTGTCCGGTCCAGAACATAGTAGAAGCAGTTCCGGTTGGCGAACAGGAGGAGCTTGCGGGGCTTGCCCTTCCAGTTGGCGTCCACCAGAATCGGGGTCTGCGTGGCGTCCAGATCCAGAACGTCGTGCGGGGTGAACTGGAAATGCCATTTCAGTTTGCCGGTATCGGCATCGAGCGCGATCAGGGAATCGGAATAGAGGTTGTCGCCAAGGCGCGAGGTTCCCTTCCAGTCGGGCCCCGGGTTTCCGGTACCCCAGTAGAGCGTGTTCAGGGCCGGATCGTATGATCCGGTTACCCAGGTGGTTGCCGAGCCCGTCTTTAGGCTCTGGCCTGTCCAGGTCTCGGAACCCGGTTCGCCCGCGTTCGGTACGGTCCAGAAGCGCCAGGCCTGTTTGCCGGTTTTCGCGTCATAAGCGGCCAGGTAGCCGCGCACGCCAAACTCGCCACCGGCCGACCCGATGATCACTTTGTCTTTCACGATCATGGGCGCGGCGGTTGAGGTGTAGCCTTTGTGGAAATCGGCGACTTCCACGTCCCAAACCACGTTGCCGGAGGAGGCGTCGAGGGCTACCAGGTGCGCGTCCAGGGTGCCGATATAGATCCGGTCGCCCAGGATCGCTACGCCGCGATTCACGCGCCCGCAGCAGGTGGGGATATTGTCGGGGTAAACGCGGCGGTACTTCCAAAGCACCTTGCCCGACCTGGTTTCCAGCGCCGTTACATCGCTGGGCGGTTCGCTGATGTACATGATGCCGCCGCGCACGATGGGCGAGGCTTCAAACTTGTCCGTGTGGTCAATCTGATAGGACCACAGCGGCTGCAGGCGTCCGGCGTTGGCCTTTGTTACCTGCGTGAGGGGCGAGAAGCGAAAGCCCTCCACATTGCCCTGGTAGTTGATCCAGTCTGTACCGGGGGCCTGGGCATAAAGGGCAATGTGGGCAAAGCATGCGCCCGCGAAAATGAGAGAGGTCTTAAGGATTTTCATGGGTGGCTATTCTCCGCGAAGGGTAAACAGATAGGCGATTACATTGTCCAGGTCGGCCGCAGGCAGCTGTTTGAAGGAAGGCATGGTCGATTTTGCTCCGGCACGTTCGATGCTTGCCGTCTGGCTCTTGGCTATCGACTGGATTTTGCCATCGGCGGTGCGGACATGGATGGTCAGCATGTCTTCATTGAGCTTGATGCCGCGCACCGATTTGCCGTCTTTGGTCTTTACGGTGACGCCGGACCAGCCTGCGACGATGTTGGCATCGGGCTCCACAATGGAATTCTTCAGATTTGTCGGACTGCGGCGGAGGCCGATATCGGAAAGATCCGGGCCCATAACGCCGCCGTTGCCTTTCGCCATGTGGCAGCTGCGGCAGGATTTATCAAACGCCGCCTGCCCTTTCGTGGCGTCGCCTGGAACCTTTTGCGGGGCCGACCGGCCCAGGGCGCGAACATAAGTGGCCACCTGGCGGATCTCCGCGTCGGTCATGCCGAGCGAGGCAGGCATATCGCTGCCAGGGATGCCGTTCTTGATGATGTTGATGAGTGCGGCATCAGAAGGGGCGTGGGGGAGTTTGGGTGACACCAGATTGGCGGCCATCCCGTCGTCACCTTTGCCGTGACAGAAAGCGCAGTGAAACTTGTAGAGACGTTCACCCTGCTGCGCGAAGGTAACTGAAGCGCAGGCGATCGTGAGAAGGATGAGTCTCCGGAAGGTAGCCGGAAGTCGCATGTAGTGTTGATTCTCCAGTGGAGCAGTATATAACGTTGGGCTATGCTGGCAAACAGGAATTTTAATATGAGAATCGCAACGCTGTTTGTTTTGATGGGAGTGACGGCGGTTTTTGCCGCTGCTCAAACTGGCTGGGGCCGCAATCAGGCACGGTCCATGACGATGACGCGGCAGGGCATGGCGGCAACGAGTCAGATGCTGGCTTCTGAGACCGGCGCGAGAATTCTCGCCCGGGGTGGTTCCGCTGCCGACGCCGCTATCGCTTCGAATGCCGTGCTGGGGCTGGTGGAGCCCATGATGGACGGGATTGGCGGTGACCTTTTTGTCCTGTACTGGGATGCGAAGGCGAAGGAGTACGTGGGGCTGAATGCCTCCGGGCCTGCTCCGAAAGCTCTGACTCCGGAGTTCCTGGCGGGGAAGGGAATGAAGGAAATGCCCACCGTGGGGATCCATACGGTAACGGTTCCCGGCGCGGTGGATGGCTGGGCGATGATCCATGCCCGCTTCGGCAAACTCCCGTGGAAGGACCTGTTCGACGACGCGATTTATTTTGCGGAAAACGGTTTTCCGGTGACGGAAGTCATTCAGGAGCAGTGGGCTGACGCTGTGAATTTGAAGAAATTGCGAGTGAACCCGGCTTCGGTGAAGGTCTTCCTGCCGGGCGGCAAGCCTGTAGGCGTGGGGGAGGTGTTTCGGAATCCAGGGCTGGCGAAGGCGTATCGTCTGATTGCCACGCAGGGTCGCGATGCGTTCTACAAGGGCGATATCGCGAAGGCGATTCTCAAGACCTCCGCTGCGGAGGGCGGCACCATGACGGCGGCGGATCTGGCGGGGTATTCGTCAGAATGGGTGAAGCCGATCTCCATCGATTACCGTGGCTGGCGCGTTCTGGAGTTGCCGCCCAACGGGCAGGGGATGGCGGCGCTGGAAATCCTGAATATCATGCAGACGCTGCCGGTTGGTCCCGGTCCCCTGAGCCCGGCGGAAATGCATAAGAGGATTGAGGCTACGAAGCTGGCGTTTGCCGATCTCCGGAAGTACGACGCCGATCCCCGCACTTACACGGCTCCGGTTGAGACGCTGCTGTCACGCGGTTGGGCGGAACGCCGCGCGAAGCTGATTGACCCGGTGAGGGCGAACTGCAAAGTGACGCCCGGGGACGTGAAGTCCGGTGACACCACCTACTTAACGGTGGTGGACCGAGACGGGAATATGGCCAGCTGGATTCAAAGCGTGGCTCATGCCTGGGGTTCCGCGGTCACTGTGGAAGAGATGGGATTTCCACTGCACAACCGGGGCTGGGGGTTCACTCTCGATCCCAAAGATCCTGATGTTTTGGCCGGGGGAAAGAGACCGTTCCACACCATTATTCCGGCGTTCATGGACAAGAAAGACGACAAAGGCGACGCGCGGCTTGGCTTCGGCATTATGGGCGGCATGAACCAGCCTCTGGCCCATGCCCAGTTCGTGTCCAATATCGTGGATTTCGGGATGAATATCCAGGCCGCGTTGGAGGCTCCCCGCTTCACCAAGAACAGCGCGGCAGGTTGCGATGTGTCGATTGAGGTTCGTGTTCCCGCCGCCACGCTGCAGCGGCTCTCCGAGTATGGCCACGAGATTCTGATTCGCCGGGAATTCACTCAGGAGATGGGCCGCGGTCAGGCGATTCTGCATGATGGCAAGACGGGCACCAACTTCGGAGCTTCTGATCCGAGAGCGGACGGTGCGGCTGTGCCGGAGCCGCTCAAACCCTAAGCGCTTAAATCCTGAGCAAGCGGGCCGCGTTGTCGTGATAGATCTTCTTCAAAATCCGGTCCGGCAGCCCTACTCCTGAAATCTGCCAGCGTCCTTGTGGCGGCGTTGGCGCGGGGGCGTAGTCGAAATACTCGTCTTCGGTTTCGAGAAACCGGAAGTAGATCTGGTAAAGCTCGTCGCCGAAGATCTGTTGCGGCGTCATGGGACTGGGGCTGGCGTCGGTGCCAAAGACAATTCGGTCCTGATATTTATCGAAGAACTTGCGCGCCATGCGAGGCTGCCGGCCGAGTTCCCCGACGCGTGCCGCGATATCCACGTACATGTTCGGGTGGCTGTCCATGCACTCAGAGACATAGGCCAGGTCCTCGGAATCCGCCACATGCAGGCAGACGAAGTTCGTTTTCGGGTGGCGGCGCATCACGTTCCGGCGCGCTTCCTGCAGTTCCTTGTCGCCCGGCAGACCCTTACCGTAATAGCCCCAGTCGGGATGCGCGTGGAGCTCTTCCCACCGCTCGTTGTTTTTGTCGATGGGCAGGAAGAACGCGAGCGGGTCCGAGATATGGATTGCCACCGGCATCCGGTGCGATCCAGCTGCCTCCCACATAGGGTCGAAGCGCTTGTCGTCAATATGGACCAACTGATTCGATCCGGTTTCCCGCAGCACCAGCCCGAGCCGCTTCAGTATTTTCAGGCCCTTCGCCCCGGCTTTGAAAGCGTCGTCAATCAGTTCGCCCTGGGACTTGGCATAGTCCGCTTCCGAGGCCCGGTCATAGGCCGGTTCGGTGAAGACCACAAACCGGCCGGGATGCGCCGTTTGCAATTTTTCGATGGCCTCGCGCAGGGCGTCGCCATACCCGCCGGTCAGGTTCACCATGGTCTGGATATTGCGCCGGTCCATGACGGGCAGACAGGTTTCCGGCGTCATGGAGAAACGAATCTGCTTGCCCGCAACCGTGCTGCTGGTGATGTGCGTATGCCAGTCGATGAGCGGAAACTTCGCTTTAGCGACGGGATGCTCCGGTACTTTTAGCATGCTCTTTGGCGCGAATTGTTCCAGGGGCAGGCCTTCTCCACCGGCCGGGGTATTTCCCCTTTGGGCCAGGGCGAGTGGAGCAAGAAAAGCGGCTCCGGTAGCCAGGAACTTACGGCGGGGCAGCATCGACTTCGATTCTTGGGCGAACGGTTCTTTGTGTCGCATCGGTTTCTGTGATTATATTCCGAGCGGGAGTCTTGCATGCACCTCTTGCAGGGACGCTGCAGTCTGGCCGGAGACAAGAGCGGCACAGCGCCGAACTTGTCTCCGGCCCACCTCTCAGCTTTGCCTGAAATTGCGGTGTTAGTGAAGTCTCTTGATAACGAACCGGCTCGCCAGGAGCGGTTTAAGCTTCTGCGAGATCCAGGCCCGCATTGCGTGCCGCAAGCCTTGTGGCTCGGGCCAGAGATTCAAACGTGCCCGCGTCGGTCCACCAACCGTCGAGGAACGAATAGGTGAGATTGCCTTCCTGCACATAGGCATTATTCACATCCGTAATCTCGAGTTCATTGCGTCTGGAGGGGACCAGCGTGCTGATCTTGTCGAAGACGGTGGTGTCGTAGAAGTAGATTCCCGTTACCGCACAGTTCGATTTCGGGGCTGCCGGCTTCTCTTCGATGCCGATAATCTTGCCATCCTGCAGTTCTGCGACGCCGAAACGCTCCGCATCCACCACTTCCTTGAGCAGCAGGCGTGCGCCGGACTCCTGGGCGCGGAAGGCATCGGCGGCTTCGCGGATCCCGCCGTCAATAATGTTGTCGCCCAGAATGACGCAGATTTTGCCGCCGTCTGCGAAATGCTCCGCCAGGCGTAAAGCTGCGGCGATGCCACCCTCGCCCTCTTGGTACGTGTAGTTGAGGTGGATATTCCCAAACTCGCTTCCACTTCCCAGCAAACGCAGGAAGTCACCGGAGTTGTTGCCACCGGTCACGATCAGAATGTCGGTGATGCCTGCCTCAATCAAAGTCTTGATCGGGTAGTAGATCATCGGCTGGTTGTAAACCGGCAGCAGATGCTTGTTGGTGACCTTGGTCAGGGGGTAGAGCCGGCTACCTGTGCCTCCGGCGAGGATGATGCCTTTCATTCTTTGTCCTCCTTAATGTGTTCCTTAAATCATATCCTTCGCGCCTGGGTTGAACCGGCCGGAACGTGCTTAGTGATTATCTACCATGCCAGGGGACGGTTTTCTCGTGGCTCCCAGGTTTTTCCTGCGCTTTTCAAAATAGCGCCATGCCGGCTCTGTTTTTGATGTAGAATCGACGTCAGTCTGAAGAAATAAGGTCCATTTAGAAATGCACGTAAAAACATCCCGCACCCCCCGTCTCGTCGCCTTCGTTGCCGCTGCCGCCTTCCTGGCAGTCTGCCCGTTGCTCTATGGCCAGGCTGTCTCGATCGCATCGGTTTCCGGCCGGGTGGCTGATGACCAGGCTGCCACTATTGTCGGCGCCCGGATACGGGTAACCGGAACAGATACCGGCGTGGTCTATACGGCAGCCAGCAACAGCGATGGGCTCTATACCATCACCAATATCCCCATCGGGGCGTATACGTTGGAAGCGACCTTTAGCGGCTTCCAAACCTACGTCCAGAGTGGCATTCAGCTGCGCGTTGGGGATGCGCTCCAGATTAATATCGGGATGAAAGTGGGTTCCCTCTCGGAACGCGTGGAAGTCCAAGCGAATGCGGCGGTGATTCAAACGCAGCAAAGCAGCATCTCCCAGGTGGTGGATCAGCAGCGAATCGTGGACCTGCCCCTCAACGGCCGTGACGCCACCCAGCTCATCACCATCTCCGGGGCCTCCATCAACCACAGTGACGGGACAAATACCGGCAGCAAGAGCTTCTTCAGTTCCCAATCCATCTCCATCGCGGGCAGCGCCGGTAACGCCACCAACTATCTTCTGGACGGTGGAGACAACAACGACAGCTTCACCAACGTAAACATGCCTTTTCCGTTCCCTGATGCCCTGCAGGAGTTCAGCGTGGAGACCAGTACACTGCCGGCGCGCAACGGGTTGCATCCCGGCGGCGTTGTGAATGCCGTCACCAAGTCCGGCACAAATTCCCTCCACGGCAGTCTGTTTGAGTTCATCCGCAACGGCAATGCCAACGCCATTAACTACTTCGCTCCCCGCCAGGACAGCCTGAAACGCAACCAGTTCGGCGGCACTGTTGGCGGTCGGATTATTCGCGACAGACTGTTCTTCTTCGGAGGGTTCCAGCAGTCCAATATTCGGCAGGACCCTTCGTCCAGCACGGCTTTTGTGCCAACCGCAGCCGCCCTGCAGGGAGACTTCAGCGTGCTGGACGGCCCCACTTGCCAGTCGAAAGGTGTCGCCCGCGCAATTCTCGATCCAACGACGGGGCAGGCGCTGCCGGGCCAAAAAATGGCGATCAGCCGCTTCGACCCCGCCGCCGTGGCGCTCGCCAAATACCTGCCGACCAATACCGATTCGTGCGGCAAGGCTTCCTACGGGATCCCGGTGCAATCGAACGAATCACAGTACGTCTCACGCGTTGACTGGATCATTAGCCCCCGGCAGTCACTCTACGGTCGCTACTTCATGGACACCTACAAGCTGGCTGCTTTCTTTGATCCGCACGACATCCTGGTGACCTCCGCCTCCGGCAATTCAGAGCGCGCTCAGACGTTCGTGCTCGGCCACACTTTCACGATCAATCCCTCAACCGTGAATTCCTTCCACTTCACGGTAGGGCGGAGACGTGATGATCGCGGTCCCAATGACGCCGGCG
This sequence comes from uncultured Acidobacteriia bacterium, assembly GCA_903929755.1. Classification (GTDB taxonomy): domain Bacteria; phylum Acidobacteriota; class Terriglobia; order Bryobacterales; family Bryobacteraceae; genus BOG-234. The sequence goes on along the minus strand of CAIYVZ010000153.1, from coordinate 35,707 downwards.
TCACCGTGGCGTCGCTCGGAGTTCCGAACCTCTATCAGGGGACGAAGAATTTTATGCAGGTTGCCGTGAGCAACGGTGGCTTCTCCATCGGCTGTGGCACCTGCGCTCTTGGCAGCTTCAATATCACCAGCTTTCAGGAAGCCGACGACGTGGATATTATTCGCGGCAAACACCAGATTGCCTTTGGCGTGGATGTTCTCCGCACTCGCGATACCCAGAACAACCATTACCAGGATAACGGCGTCTTCAACTTCTCAGGCCTCTACAGCAACGATCCGCTGCTGGATTTCCTTGCAGGCAAGATGAATTCCTTCAGCCAGAGCGGGCCCCAGTTGAACGATTTACGCCAGAATGTCTTCGGCCTGTACGTGCAGGACACCTTTCATGTAACGCAGCGAATGGTGCTGAATGTCGGACTTCGGTGGGAACCTATGTTGCCCGAATACGATCACTTCAATCGCGGCAGCACCTTCTCACGGGCGGCCTTTGACGCCGGCCAGGTGAGCAAGGTTTATGTGAAGGCACCGGTCGGTTCCTTATTCTACGGAGACCCCGGCGTGCCGAATTCCTTTACCTCCAGGCGTCTCGCCGATTTCTCGCCACGCCTGGGCTTCGTCTATAACCCCGACGGCAAGGGGGAAACAACAATTCGGGCCGGCGGTGCTTTGCTCTACGACTCCGTGGCGACATTTGTTCCCTACCGCATGGTTGCGCAGAACCCTCCCTTCGGACCGCAGGTGACGAATACCAACGGTCCCTATCAGTTCAGCAATCCCTGGAGCACGGTTCCGGGCGGCAATCCCTTCCCCCTCCCGCCCCCGGGTAAGGACATCGCGTTCCCCCTGGCGAATGCCGAAGTCTTCCTGCCTCCGAATGTGAAACCGCCAAACGTCATCACTTGGAACGCCAGTCTGCAGCACCGCTTTGCCGATAGCTGGGTCTTCTCGCTGACCTATCTGGGAAACAAGACCGCGCATCTCTGGATTGGCAATGAGACGAATCCGGCAGTTTACATCCCCGGTACCTGTGCCGGCAAGGCATGTTCCAGCACCAGCAACACGCAGGCCAGGCGCGTTCTCTCGCTGGCGAATCCGGTCGCGGGCCAGTACTACTCCACTATGGTGGTGGCGAACGACGGGATCAGCGCGAACTACAACGGGATGCTGACCTCCGTGGAACATCGCTTTGCTCATAACTACACTGTGCTGGCCAACTATACCTGGTCGAAATGTCTGGGCATTGCCCCGGTAACGTCGCTTGGCGGCGGCGTGGTTCAGGATCCCAACAATATTCGCGGCGACTATGGCCCGTGCTCTTATGACGCCAAACACCTTTTCAATCTGAGTTCCGTCTACGTGAGCCAGTTTGGGCACGGTCGCCTGCCGTCCGCCCTGCTGAGCCACTGGAACCTTGCCCCGCTGGTTCGCTACCAAAGCGGCCTGGCGGTGAACCCTCTTGCAGGCAAGGACAATTCGCTCACGGCGGTGGGGAACGACCGCCCCAACGTTATTTCCGCCACCGCCTACACCGGCAATGCCCATGGCAAGCTTTACCAGTACCTCAACCCGGGGCTCTTCACCGCGAACCTGGCCGGCACCTATGGCAATGCCGGTCACAACAGCCTCCGCGCGCCGGGCTATGTCGATATCGACCTTGCGCTCAGCCGCGAATTCAAGCTGCGGGAACGCCTGACGCTCCACGTACGGGCAGAAGCATTCAACCTCTTCAACCACCCGAATTTCAATGCTCCGGTGACGAACATTTCGTCGGCCAATTTCGGCCAGATTACGTCTGCGGGTGACCCAAGAATCCTGCAGGCTTCCCTGAAGTTAACGTTCTGATTTCTGTGCTGCCAGCGCGGACTTGTGACGCGGTATGCCGGTTGACCTAAAATTGAGTTTCCAGCCTATGGCACACGCACGTTCGCGACTCCTGAAGCTTCTCATCGTCATCGCTCCGGCGATGTCACTCTGCGCCCAGTCGCCTGACTACCAGAGCCAGATCGCGCCTCTGCTGGCGAAGAGGTGTGCGTCGTGCCACAACTCGACGAAGCGCTCCGGCGGGCTTTCGCTGGCCACTTACGAAGATGTTCTCGTGGGTGGCCGGAATGGCGCGGTGGTCCGCCCGGGGAAGAGCGCGGACAGTATGTTGCTGAAGCGCGTCACCGGATCGGTGGAACCTCGTATGCCTTTAGACGACGAACCGCTGGGGGCGGCAGAGAATGCGGTCCTGACGAAATGGATTGATGCCGGCGCGCGGGCTACGCCGAAATCAGCCCCGGCAAAGCCGAAATGGGAAGCTCTTTTGTCGCTGACAAAGCCCGCTGTTCCTGCACCCGTCTGGCCCGGCTGGAGCAATCCGATTGACCGCTACGCCGCTTCGTATCTGTCGCGGCGTGGGATGAAGGAGATTTCCACTGTCTCCGACCAGGTTTTTCTCCGGCGCGCCTGGCTGGACATTTGGGGTCTGCTGCCCGAGCCAAAAGACGTTCAGGCTTTCCTGGCCGACAAGGCAGTCGATAAGCGGCAAAAACTGGTGGCCACGCTGCTGGCCGACAGCAAAAAGTACACCGAAAACTGGATCTCTTACTGGAACGATTTGCTGCGCAACGATGAGGGTGTCGTTTACTATTCCGAGACCGCCCAGCGGAAGAGCATCTCGCCCTGGATCTACTCCTCGCTCGAGACCAACAAGCCGTTCAATAAATGGATTCATCAGCTTCTGAATCCGACCGACCCCTCTGATCCCGATGGCTTCCTGATTGGCGTAAACTGGCGCGGCACCGTGAGCGCCAGCCAGACACCCGCACTCCAGGCGGCGCAGAATACGGCGCAGATCTTCCTCGGGATCAATCTGAAGTGCAATTCCTGCCATGACAGTTTCATCAGCAAATGGAAGTTGAAAGATGCCTACTCACTGGCGGCGTTCTTCTCCACCGAAGAGGAGTTGCAGTTGTATCGCTGCGACACCGTCACCCAGCAGTTTGCCAAAGCTGCGTTCCTCTATCCGGAACTGAATCCGAAGCTGCCTTCGGATTCCGCTGCCGACCGGCGTGCCGCGGCTGCCGCCACGTTCACTGACCCTGCGAATGGACGTATGCCACGAACGGTGGTGAATCGTGTCTGGCAGAGGCTGCTGGGGCGGGGAATCGTGGAGAACGTGGACGAAATGGATGGCGAACCGTGGGATCCACAGTTGCTGGACTGGCTGGCGAGTGATTTCGTAGCCAGCGGCTATGATCTGAAACATCTCATCGCGCAGATCCTCACTTCCCGCGTTTACCAACTGCCCGCCGTGCCGCAAAAGGGCGACCCACCGAAGGATTATGTTTTCAAAGGTCCGGAAGTCCGCCGGGTTACGGCCGAGCAGTTTGCCGATGCGGTTGCTTCCATAACGGGAGACTGGCACGTGACGCCCGGCAGCCTGGAGTTTACGCCTGGGCGCGGTGGCCGAGGTCCGCTGCTTGTTTCCGGACGTCCTTTTGATGGCTCTGTAAATAAAGCGAATGGTGGCCAGGCTGTCCCGGACCCGGCTCCCGCTGCCGGACGCGGCGGTGTGGCGCGGCCTCCCGCTCCGCCTCCTCCTCCGTTTACCGCCATTCCGGCCGGAAACTATACGCGCGAATGGCGTCTGGCGGCCGGCAATCTCACCCGCGCCCTGGGTCGCCCCATTCGTGACCAGGTTTATTCAACGCGTGATACCCAGGCGGCCATGTTGCAGGCGCTCGAAGTAGTGAACGGCGAGCAGTTAACGCACTGGCTTTGGCGCGGCAGCCGCAAGTTAATCGGCGAATTGCCTGCGGAGCCGAAGGGTTTGCTGGCGCGCCAGGTTGCCGGAGGGCGCGGTGCCCCCCTCGCAGCCTCAGCCTTTGATCTGGATATTGCTGCTGCAAAGAAGCTCTGGTTCATCGTGCAGGATGCGTCTTCCACGGCTCCCGACAAGGCCACACCTCTTTGGCTTCAGGCGGAACTGGTGGGGGCGGACGGCACCGCAACACCCCTCTCCTCACTGAAGCCCGAGAACCCCGCGGACCTCCGCGACGGCAATGGTCCGGTGACGGTTGCCGGTGGAGAAACGGCGAAGCAGGCGGTGCGAGTCAAGTTTCCGTCAGTGATTGTCTACGACATTGAGGGGAAAGGCTTCACCAAATTGCGAGGCTCCACCGGTTACGAAAACGCGACCCTCAACCAGGGCGAAAACGTAAACGGCCGGTTCTTTATTTTTGATCAAAAGCCGACCATGGACCGCCTGGTATCTCCAAACCCAGCCACGCCCCGTCCGGCGCCAGCGCTGTTGCAGACCGTGCCGGAAGCGGTGGCTTACATCTACTGGTTCGCCCTGGGCAGAGCCCCCACAGCGGGCGAACGCGCCGTGGCGGAGCGGGCGCTGCTGGATTCGTCGCGACCCGGCCGGCCCGGTCCTGACGGCGTGGCAGACTTGCTCTGGTCCGTGATGATGACGCCGGAATTCCAATACATTCGTTAACCTCGGTACATGGACATGACACGCGAAGAAAGTTTTATCAGTTCAAAAATCGGACGCCGCGGCTTCATGAGCTCCGGCGTAACCGCGGCGGGAACGCTGGCGGCGCTCTCCGGCCGCGAGCTGGCGATGGCGCAGACTCCCCTGCTGCCCGCCACCGCGGATTCCATCATTGTTCTCTGGATGGCCGGCGGCATGGCAGCTACGGAAACCTTTGACCCCAAGCGCTACACGCCCTTCGCGCCCGGCGTTCGGACCGACAAGGTTCTCAGCACTTTCCCCGCCATCAATACTTCCGTGGATAACGTGAAGATTTCTCAGGGTCTGGAGCGGGTGGCCAAAATCATGGACCGGGGCTCGCTGATCAAGACCTTCCAGGCCGCCGATCTCGGCTTCATTCTCCACTCCCGCCACCAGTACCACTGGCACACTGGCTACGTGCCGCCTCAACCCATGGCGATTCCGCACCTGGGCGCCGTCATCTCAAAGACGCTGGGGCCCCGCGTTCCCACTATGCCGGCGTTCATTTCCATTGGGCAGAACCTGGAGATCGGAGCGGAATCCGCGCCCCTGAAGTCGTTCCACACCGCAGGCTACCTGGGCACGGAATACGGGCCGTTTCTGATATCGAACCCGCAGGACGCCGCCTCAGCTGTGCGTCCCCCCGCCGACCTTGGCCAGGAACGTTTCCGTACGCGCCGCAATCTCTATGAACGGATTCTGGCCGCGCAGCCCGTGTATCAGTTCGCCGGTGACTTCCAGCGCGAATCCATGCTGCGGTCCATGGATAGCGCCGACCGGCTGCTCAACTCTCCCCAGGCGAAGGCTTTCGATCTTTCACTGGAAACCGACAAGGTTCGTGATGTCTACGGCACCAGTCGCTTCGGGCAGGGTTGTCTGCTGGCGCGTCGTCTGGTGGAAAACGGAGCGCGCTACGTGGAAGTCACATCTGAATACATTCCTTTTGTGAACTGGGACTCCCACCAGGATGGCCATAGCCGCGCTGCGGAAATGAAGCAGCGGATCGATGCGCCCATCGCCCAGCTGATTCTTGACCTCGAAGAGCGCGGCCTCCTGAACCGGACGCTGGTGGTGCTGGCGAGCGAATTCAGCCGCGATGCCATTACCGAGGGAAAGGTGGGCAAGGAAGTGAAAGACCAGTCCTCGCAGACACCCGACGTGATGCAGTTGCCCACGCACTACGGGATGCATCGCCACTTCACCGGGGCCGGCGCGGTCCTGCTGTTCGGCGGCGGCATAAAGAAGGGCTCCGTTTACGGCAGGACGGCCGACGAACGACCCTGCATTACGCTGGAAAACCCGGTCTCCCTGGAGGACCTGCACGCCACTATGTACCAGACTCTCGGCATCCCCCCGACCCATTCGTTCATCACCGAAAAGCGCCCGGTTTACGTGACGAAGGACGGCAAGGGTAAGGCCATAAAAGCGCTGTTCGCCTGAGGCGGTTCAGGCCGGGGCTCTTTGATTTTGGCTTCGTGCCTCAGCTACCGACTTGGGTGGATTTGTTCGGTTGAAGGACCGCAGCGCCTCGCGAAAATGGATCACCATGTACTCGCGGGCCTGCACCGCATCGCCGTCGCCGATAGAGTCGGCGATCCGCTGATGGGTAACCGCCACCTGCTCGAGTTCCGATTGCACTACCCGGTTCCGCAATCCCGCCCGGATAGTCGTCTGCAACGCGCCCCGCAGCGCACTCCCAATCAGGTCGAAAAGAGGGTTCCCGGTGGCGTTCCCGATGATTTCGTGAAACCGGGTGTCGGCCTCGGCGAACAGGTCCTGGCGTCCCAGATTTGCTCGCATGGAGGCTGCCTCGGTTTGTAAACCGGCCACATGAACAGGGAGCCGGTTCTCCGCCGCAAGTTCAGCAGCCCGGACTTCTATGGCAGAGCGCAAATGAAGTGCCTGTTCGGCGGTCGCCTGCTCGGTGGAGAGCGCGTGTTCCAGCAGATGGGCAAGTACGCCGTCATTGATGCGTCCCACCCGGGGTGCTCTGCCGTTGCTGATCTCCACGATCCCCGCCATGCGGAGGCCGCGATACGCTTCCCGAACAATGCCGCGGCTGATGCCCAGTTCGGCGCTGATGCTCAGTTCGGAAGGGACATCATCCCCGGAGCGCAGTTTGTTCTCCCGGATGAGGGTAACCAGATGTTGCGCTACGTGGTCGGAGAGACTGCTTCTGGAATGATCAGGGTCTGACATTATTTTACATTCTACGACTGGGATAGTACTCTGCAGAAGGCGAAATACCGGGATCATTCCGGTGACGCAGCGGCTGCCATTAATGAAGCTCAGCTTGGCCTCGCTTCAACAGGCAATGATTTGAACTCGGAGCGCGCGGCGCATACCCTGCTGGCCAGGCTCCTGACCCGCAGGGGAAACACGGAAGATGCAGCCAAAGAACAGCAGTGGATCGCTGACCATCCGAATCCGGAAACCCCTCGTCCCTGAGGCGCTTCGCAGGCCGGATTGACCTGTAATACGGCCTCTGTTAGTATCGACTGTTCGGGCTCAGCCTGCACGAGGAGACGTTTAACTTGTCGATAGTAAATCGCAGAAATTGTATGAAAATGATCGTGGTGGGCGCTGGCATCACTGCCACCGTGGCCACTGCCGCTCCGGCCGGTCGCCCCATCCAGCTCCATTGTGATCTGGCCGTGGACCCAAAACGCGAACAAGAGATGCTCGACAATTTCGAGAAGGTCTTCCGTCCCGTGGCGCGCAAACACGAGGGCTTCATCGATCTGAAGATGCTGAAACTGAAGACGGCCATTCGCGGTGCCGCCCCCCTGAAGTATCGGTTCGAACTCACCATGCAAAGCGAAGAACTGCGGCAGAAGTGGATCGCAACGCCGGACCACGCGCGCGTTTGGCCCCTGATTGAGAACACACTTACCGATAAAGAGTTTAGTGTCACTGTCTTCGAAGTGTATTGAGCCCTCTGCGGGCACCGGGAGGGGGCACGCAGGGCAATACGCTGTGAGCCCGGCGGTTTCCTGGCTCGACTCGATTCGATGGGCGGTCTGAGGCGGCTCTTCCGACTTGACATCCTGTAGTCCCTCGATGTAACTACTTTGGTTTCCGTGCCAGCCTGTCCCTGCGGCTTGAACGGCGCGGACAGGCGAAGCAGCGGAATTTGGCCTTTCGATTGCATCGGTGCTACCGGACACCTGATGCCTCTGATCAAGAAGATTCTTTTCCCAGTCGATTTCTCCGATAGCTGCCTCGGAGCCTCCCGCTATGTCGAGGCATTTGCCGGCCACTTTGAGGCGGAGATCATGTTTCTCCACATCGTCGGCATGGGAGAGCACAATCTTGCCGAGGACCTGCTGCCGCTGCGCCAACGGCAGCTGGATGCCTTCATGGTGGAAGAGTTCAAACACTTCAGCACGCATCGCTACTGCGTGATTGGGGACGATCCGGCGGCTGAAATCGTGAGTGCTGCAGGGCGCTGGAGCCCTGATCTGGTGATGATGCCAACTCATGGGCTTGGCGTTTTTCGCAGGCTTCTGCTCGGTTCGGTCACATCGAAGGTATTGCACGATTTGGATTGCCCTGTCTGGACCGGGGTCCATGCGGAGACGGCGCCGCGGCTTGAAGCGATTCACTGCCGCAGGATATGGTGCGCTCTTGATCTGAGCGCACGCAGCCAGAACGTCCTCCAATGGGCCTCCTGGTTGGCGGGACAGCGTGACGCCGACATGGGAATCGCTCACGTGATCCCTGACTTACCACCGGCACTTTATGGTGAGCAGCTCGAAGCAGAGTTGGTTCAATCTCTCGCAGAACACGCGCAGGCACAGGTCCGGTCCCTTCTGGCAGCGACAGGCACTTCGGGGGATGTTTTGATCGAAGCCGGAGATCCAGCCAAGGTAGTCGCCGGGATTGCCCGGCGCTTTGCCGCCGATCTTCTTGTGATGGGCAGGCATAGCCAGACTGGTATGGCTGGATACCTGCGCCACAACGCATACTCGATCCTGTGCGATTCGCCCTGTCCGGTAATCAGCATCTAACCAATGAATTTCCAAGCTCTGCCTGGGGCCCTTGGCGAGTCACCCTGAGCGTTCGCACTCGGTGAGCGATACAACGCAACTGCCCGCCAGATGGCGGCCACAAGAGACGCGATTGATCGCGGCACGGCGTGGCAGCGGAGGAACTGAACACCTCCGGTAAGCAATCACCTCACAGCTCTGTTTCTGGATTCCCGGCCTATTGGCCATTCCCGCCTGAGAACTTCCGCTGTCCTGACCCCAAGCGGCGCCATGGAGAGTCTGCTTTACGGCTGCCGCGGGTGGAGGTAGATATGGCCAATAACATGCACCGGGTTGCAGCATGGAAAAGAAAGCTCACGTATTCGGGATTTACCAGACCGCAGACCAGGCCGGGCTGGCCGTCGATGAATTCGTGCATAACGGGTTCGCACTTGGTTCGATCACTGTGGTCAGCGGCGACAGTGGCAGGTCGCGCGATTTCGCGGCGCGCAAGCACACAAGGTTGCCGCTTCTCACTTTAGACCTCCACGGCGAAGATGCGTCGCCCGATGGCAATTGGGGATTGCTTGATCCGCAGTGTGGTCCGCAGGCAGGTTCGATTTTTTCGGCTCTGGCGGAAATGGACATTTCTTCGGAATCGGCTGAAGTTGCCGTTCTGGAGGGGAAACTTCTTCTGTCTGTGGATTGTGTCAACCCGCAGGTCATTCACCGGGTCAGGGAACTCCTGAACAGTACCGGAGCGTCGGAGGCAGGGGTTTCCTCAACTCCGCACGCTGCCGACCATTTCGCAAATTCCGCGACTGTCTGAAGCCACAGTCGGCCGATCCGCCTCGCAGCCAGCCGAACGGCGGGCACGGACAGACCGCACCGCCAGTGCCTTCGCCCGTTCCCCCAAAGCCCCGTACACGTCGTTGTCATCCGCAGCAGGGGCGGCGTCCCAGACGCCAGGATCGAGAAATTCGTCGTCCTTCTACCCGAAAGACGCTGGACGGCGGGGCCAGCAGGGGCGAGGTTGACGAGCGGGACACCCGGGGCCCGGGTTCCATCAAGACGGCCCAAGCGGAAGTGAATCGTGCCGCCGCAGAGATCTTCGAGCATCCCAGAAAGGCCGAGGTACCACACTTCAACCTGTTTGCCGGAGCGGCGAACGACCCCAGCCTGGAACAAGGTCCGAAGCGGAATTATTATGTGTGCAAGGTGCCCGGCGACACCGCGATGACTAGTGCACACGAAACGATCAAATGAACACAAGGACAGAATGAACACAACAAAACTACTTCCCCGCGTTGCCATCGGCGCGATCATTGTATTCGCAGGGATTCAGGTCGTGCCCTATGGGCGAAACCACACGAATCCACCCATTGTCCAGGAACCGGCGTGGAATCCACCCGAGACGCGGGCCCTCGCAAAACGGGCCTGTTTTGATTGCCACAGCAATGAAACGCAGTGGCCCTGGTATTCAAACATCGCTCCGGTCTCATGGCTAACCGAGCGAGACACCTTGACAGGGCGAAGCAAAATGAACTTCTCCGAATGGAACCGCCCCCAGAAGAAAGCGGACGACGCAGTGGAAGAGGTTCAAAAAGGTGAAATGCCCCTCTGGTTCTACACACCGATCCATCCTGAGGCGAAACTAACGCCGACTGAGAAGGAAGCGTTGATCGCCGGACTACGGGCAACCATCGGTCAACGGGGCGAAAAATCGTCGAAGGAATCGGAGGAAAGAGAACATTAATCAGCTCGACTGAGAACAGGCCGGAGACACCATGAACGACGATGCGAATCAGCGTTCTTCAGGGCCAGCGCGTACTCCCCTTTTGAGAGAAACGCGGCGGGTCAGCCCCGAGTGAATAGCCAAAGCCGAAACTTGGCATCGCCATCTCTGGCCCTGGATTACGCGCGCAAGAAGCATGGCTACAAGATTGCACCAGAGTTAACGGAATAACCCGAGTACAGATGTGGATGTCTTTCGGCCATTCGGCCGAAAGCAGGCAATTGAGGAGAATCAGATGGGCTGGTCGTTGAAACTTGGCAGCGTTGCGGGGATCCGCGTGCAGGTGCATTTCACATTTCTGATCTTCATGATCTGGATAGTGCTCGGAGGGCTCATAGCGGGTAAGGGTCAGCAGCTTGTTCTGGCAAATGCCGTCTTTGTTCTAACCCTGTTTGCATGTGTCGTGCTGCATGAATTGGGGCACGCCTTGACAGCGAAGCGATATGGAATTGTCACGAAAGACATAACGCTTCTCCCCATCGGCGGCGTGGCGCGCCTCGAGCGAATGCCCGACGACCCGCGCCAGGAACTCTGGGTTGCGTTGGCTGGTCCGGCCGTCAATGTTGTGATTGCCGCCGGCCTGGGGACTTGGTTGTACGCCACGCGCGGAGGCTTCAACCCTGCCGAAATCGACATCGCTGCAGGCTCGCTCGCGGAACGCATACTGCTCGTCAACGTTTCGCTCTTTGTGTTCAATATGTTGCCCGCGTTCCCTATGGACGGTGGCAGAGTTTTGCGGGCGCTCCTGGCAAGGCGCATGGAGTACACGCGCGCTACGCAGATCGCGGCGAGCCTGGGTCAGGGAATGGCGCTCCTGTTTGGACTCGTCGGATTCTTCTACAACCCCATGCTGATGTTTATTGCTCTTTTCGTCTGGATCGGAGCCGCGCAGGAAGCCAGTATGGTGTTGATGAAATCCGCCCTGGGTGGAATTCCCGTGAGCGCCGCCATGATGACCAGGTTCGAGACCGTAGCGCCTGGAGATTCCCTGGAGCACATCTCGGGGTTGGTCCTCGGCGGGTCCCAACAGGATTTTCCTGTTCTTGAGGGTACTCAGGTCGTGGGCATCGTCACTCGGGATAGTCTGGTGAAAGCACTCGCCCAGACCATTGCTCCCGCGGTGAGCGAAATCATGGACCGGAATATCGCAGTCGCCGAGGCTTCTGACATGCTCGAGAGTGCGCTCCAGCGATTGCAGGAGTCCGCTTGCCATACGCTTCCGGTTCTTCGCAACCAAACGCTGGTGGGTCTGCTCACCGCAGAAAATCTCGGCGAGTACGTGATGTTCAAAAACGCACGTCAAGGGCGCAAAGCTGCTGTACTCCAGCTCAGTGAGACGACAGTCTGAACCGGCATCTTACCGAAGTTCGTTCTGAGCAACCGAAAGCTGGGGGCGAAGATCCCGGCCCTCGCCCTGACTTCTAAGACAGGCCTGGTCTTCATCCTCGATCGCCGGACCGGCAAGCCGCTCTACGATGTGGAAGAGCGCCCCGTCCCGCAAAGCCGGGACCATGAACATGGGTGGCTCGGTTTCCACCGCTGGCGGTCTCGTCTTTATCGCCGCCACCAATGACCGTCGTTTCCGCGCATTTGAGGCGAAGACAGGGAAAGTGGTCTGGGAAACGCAACTGGAGGCGGGCGGATATGCCTCGCCCATTACGTATCAGGGTAAAGACGGCAAGCAATACGTCCTGATCGTCGCCACCGGCGGTGGTTACTACGACCGGAAACCGGGCGACAGCGTCATCGCTTTCGCTCTGCCCTAGCGCTTGGTATTGAAAGAGCTGCTTGGTATGGGAAGAGATTTATATTGGAGATCAGCATGCATCGCATAATTTTCACGGCAGTACTCACCGCTCTTAGCTGTCTGGCCCAGGCACCAGCTTCCCCGGCCGGGCAGGCACCCGGTGGCCCCGGTCGGGCCGGAGCCCCAGCCCCCCAGGCGAACCGCCAGACCAACGAACAGCTCGGTGTCGATATCGACCGCTTCATCGGTTACCCCACCGCCAAGACCGCGCATCTCTCGCACGGCACGCTGCTGATCCATTCCATTCTCCGGAACGGCGATCCCTACAAACCGGGGCCGCAGGGCGCGGTTCTCGAATACCGGAAGGAACTGGACACCGCAACCCTTCTGCCCGGCAGCGAAACGCCGCTCTCCACGCTGCCCGACGCTTATTTCTTCTACGTGAAGTCCGGAGAAGGCCGCCTCGACGATGGCAAGAAGTCCTGGGATCTCCACGAAGGTGTGGCGATTCTCGCCCCGCCTAACGTCGCCCATCGCTTCATGAATGCCTCGCGCGACAAGGAACTCTCCATGATCATGCTGCAGTTCACTGGTGCCCCCGAAGCGAAGAATGAACTCATCGTTCGCGACGTGCCGAAGCTGCCCTGGTGCGAGGAAAATGCCCACTGGAATAATGCCTCCCGTTGTGTCTTCAGCGCGGCCGATGGCCTCCTGCAGGGCGAGCGGATTTACCTCGTCATGCTGCGTCCCTGGTCCGTCTCCCAGCCCCACAGCCACGTTCCCGGAACGGAAGAAATCTGGACCAAGGTCACGCCCGGCAACGTCGTTATGCTGCTCGGCAGCGAACTTCGCGACATGCCGGAAAACACGGCTTACCTCGTGCCTCCCACCGGTGCGCTTGATCATTCCAACCTGAACCTCAGCAAGGATAAAACCGAATGGTGGATCTACATCGCCAGAGGTCCTGCTCCGGCACCGGGTGCGGCCCCCGGTGGACGCGGTGGACGCGGCGGTGGCGGGCGCGGCAACGCCAATCCCAACCTCTCTCGCGATACGACTGCCGCCACTATCGCGGGCAAGCCGCTGAAGTAGCCCGGTCCGTACCACTTGCTCGTCCATCGTGCTCGTCCATCTTGCTCGTCCATAATGAGTAGAAATGGACGAACTCCGCAGGAAAGTTGCAGTTGTCACCGGCTCCAGTCGCGGGATCGGTCGCGACATCGCGCGGGCCCTCGCCGCAGCCGGTGCCGATGTCGCCGTCAATTATTGCCATTCCGCGCAGGCCGGACTCGACGTCCGAAACGACATTTTGGAAATGGGGCAGCGTGCCATCGCTGTTCAGGCCGATGTCGCAACTGCGGAGGGTGTGGCCAAGCTCTTTCACGAAACCACGCTGCATCTCGGACCCATCGGCATTCTTGTCAATAATGCCGGAATAGCCCGCGTCCAGCGCCCAGGTGAAATTCGCGAAGACGATTGGGACTACGTCCTCAACCAGAACCTGAAATCCTGCTTTCTGATGACCGAAGCCGTCCTCCCCGCTATGCGTGAGCGCCGCTGGGGCCGCGTCATCAATATCTCCTCGGTTGCCGCCCAGACCGGCGGCGTCGTCGGGCCCCACTACGCAGCCTCAAAGGCAGGCATGCACGGCCTCACGCACTACTATGCCCGCAACCTCGCCACCGAAGGCATCACGGTCAACGCCATTGCCCCGGCGCTCATCGAGACCGACATGCTGGCCGCTAATTTCCTGGCGACCGTTTCGAACATTCCCGTCGGCCGCCTTGGCAAAGTCGACGAAGTGTCCTCAGTTGCGGTCCTGCTGGCACAAAATGGATACATCACCGGCCAGACCATCAATGTGAACGGCGGCTGGTATATGTCCTGAGCCATGCGGAGCGCCTCCATCCCGCTACTCCTCACCCTCTGTGCGGCCAGCCTTCCCGCGCAGTCTGTTCTGCCTGCAGACCTCGTCGGTGCCGCCGCTGTCTTCGGCGTCGCCTCCGTAGATGTCGTGTCTTCGCCGGGTCCCGGTTTCACCGATGCCTTCCGCATCACCACCCACCGCCCTGGCCGAACGCTCTCCCTCGCCTCCCTCCGCTGGACCAACTCGACCGCCATCAAAGCCGCCGACCGCCTCACGCTGACCTTTTGGGTTCGCAAAGTGGCACCCGATGACATCTATAATCTCCGCGGCACCGTCTCCCTCGAATCCGACGATGCCGATTCCCTCCTCGACACCGTGTTCCCCTGTAGCCTCTCCACCTGGACGAAATACTCCTTCCCGGTCACGGCGGCCCGCGATTATGACCCCGGTCAGCTCCGCCTCGTCTTCCGCCACGGTCTCGGCCCCCAAACCTACGAGCTTGGCGGTATCCAGTTCACCAATCGGGGCGCGCCACCTCCCCCACCCGCGCCCCTGGGCTTCCTGATACCCGCCGACAGCACCCACACCTACGCGGCCTTCTTCGATAACACCGCAGGCGGTGGTTCGGCGAAAGTTGTCCCCGCCACCGGACCCGGCTTCACCCAGGCCATCCAGATTCAGGTGAACGGAACCTCCCCCTTCATCTACAACGCCCAACTCGGCTGGGTCACCACCGCCTCCGTAGCAAAGAACGACGCCGTTCTCCTCAGCTTTTACGCCCGAGCCCTTGAAAACGGTCCCATTCAGGGCCAGATTGTCTTCGAACGCAACGGCACGCCCTTTGATAAATCGCTGACCTTCACGTTCCCCGTGGCCGCTGGTGAATGGCAGTTGCTCCAGGCCCCCTTCTTGGCCAACGACAACTACAAGCCTGCCGAAGCCCACCTCCAGGTCCAGTTCGCCGCTGGCCCCCAGTGCTTCGAGATCGCCGCTCTGCAGCTCCAGAACTACGGCCCGCTCAAAGACCTCACCGCCCTCCCCAGCCAGACCGCAACCATCGTCGATGCTACCCAGGAACAGTTGCTCACCGAAGCCCGGCAGCGCATCACCGCAATTCGCCAGGTCCCCCTGTCAGTCCTCGTCACCGACGCCGACGGGCACCCCTTACCCGGGATCGAAGTTCGCGTCCAGCAGTTACGCCACGCGTTTCGTTTTGGCTCGGCCGTCGTGTCGGCCGGTCTCAAACAGGCAGGGCAGGATAACGACATCTATCGCTCCCGCATTGCCAGCCATTTCACCACTTCCGTCCTTGAAAACGATCTGAAATGGCCAACCTGGGAATGCACCACCTGCCGCCCGTCGTTTGATCAGGCCCAAACCCGAGACGGCATCCAATGGCTTCTCGACTACGGTATTCCGGTGCGGGGCCACAACCTCATCTGGCCCTCCTTCCGCAATATGCCGTCCGATGTGCAGCGCCTCACCGGAGACAACCTGCGCACCCGCATCACGCGGCATTTTGAAAACGTCCTCAATGACTCCGGCGTCTACGGCAAGCTCTACCAGTGGGACGTCGTCAACGAACCTTTTGATAACTACGACGTGCAGGGCAGGGTAGGGGGCGTCGCCGGCATTCCCCAGTCCGATGGCCTTCTGGGCAACAGCGAACTCCTCGCCTGGTACCGCCAGGCCCGCGCTCTCGCTCCCAACGCGCAACTCCTTCTGAACGACTACAGCAATATCGAGACCGCCACTCCCGGGCAGCACGAAGACTATACCGTCCGTTTTCTGGAATGGATGCGGGAAAACAACGCCCCTCTCGATGGCATTGGTCTGCAGGCCCACTTCGGCGGCGCCCGCACCCTGGTAAGAATGCAGCAGGTGCTGGATCGCTTTGGGCGTTTTCGCCTCCCCCTCGCCATCACCGAATTCGACGTCAATACCTCCGACGAACAGGCACAGGCCACCTTCACCCGCGACTTCATGACGCTGATCTTCAGCCGCCCCGAGTTTTCCGACTTTCTGATGTGGGGCTTCTGGTCCGGCCGCCACTGGCTCCCCCAAGCCGCGATGTACGCCGCCGACTGGACCTCAAAGGCCAACGCGCTTGTCTACAACCGGCTCCTGTTTCAGGATTGGTGGAGCAACTCGCTCGGCGTCACCGACGCTGCCGGACAGTTTCCCGCCCGTGTCTTCAAAGGCGACTACCAGATCACCGTCATCACTCACACCGGTTTCATCACCCAAACCGTAACGGTAACTGACCCGAAGACCGTGTCCGTCGCGCTCCCCCGGTCCCCGTAGCCCAGCTTATTGCGTAACCGTCAGGCCGCCATCCAGGAACATCGTCTGGCCCGTAACAAAACTTGAGGCCGCGGACGCGAAAAACAGCACTGCGCTCGCCACTTCCTCCGGTTCGCCGACTCTGCCCAGTGGGATCCGCGCCTCAATGCTGGCCCGGAACGCCGGATCGCTCAGCCACGCGGCCGCTTGCGCCGTGCGAATGAAGGTGGGAGCCACCACATTCACGTTGATTTTATGCGGAGCCCACTCCGCCGCCAGTTGTTTCGCCAAAATCACCAGCCCGCCCTTCGCCGCGCAATAGGCCGCGAAGCCCCTGCCGCGCAAAGCCAAAAGCGAGCGCACCGAACCAATGTGGACGATCTTGCCGCCCTCACCCTGCCGGATCATATGCCGCGCCGCCGCCGCCGACTGGAACATGGCGCCCTTCAGCCCGGTCGAGATCATATAGTCGAACTCGTCTTCGGTCTGTTCTTCCGCTTTCTGTTCTTTCCGCAGGCTTCCAATGCAGTTGACCAGGATATCGAGTCGGCCAAAGTGCTCGGCAGCCTCGTCAATCACCCGCTCCGTTTCCTTTACGGACGTCAGCTCGAAGCCGCTGGACCAGGCCTCGTGTCCCCCGGCGTTCAACTCGGCGGCCAGCGCCGCTGCTTTCTCGCCATTCCGTCCAATCACCGCGATCTTCGCGCCCATGTTGGCCAGCGCGTGGCATACTGCGGTACCGATACCTCCAGCCCCGCCCGTCACCACCGCCACCTTGCCGTCCAGTCGAAATTGAGCTTCTGTCGTGTTCACGTCCTGAAGAGTATCAAACTCGGTGTGGACCGCAGCGGCAGGGTGAGAGAAACGTCGGGAGGGCAGGCACCCCCGCGTCTCCTCAGGATCTTATAAAAAAGGATCTTACAAAACGCCGCTTCGGTATCCGGCGAAATCACCGCCATCGAGCCCCGCCGTCAGAAGTCCCAATTCGCACGTGAACTGGCATCGCTATCCTATTGTACTGATCCTTCATCGCTAAACACTTGCAATTTCAGGGCCTAAGGTGTTAGCATTCCCCCAATGCTTAGAACTTTTATGTGCCATCATGGTCCACTATCTCCGGCTCCATCGCCAACGAATCTGCCCGTCATTACTTCGCCGAATTCCTGTGCCTTGTCCTTTTCCCGCAGGCTAAAACCGCTCACCCACGCCTTTTTTCTGGCGATTGCGCTGAGCGCGGTACCCGCAATGGTCTTCGCCCAACAGGCGGCAACCATCTCCGGCGTCCTTGCCGATCCGACGGGTGCCGGAGTTCCCGGCGCCACCTTAACTTTGACCGACCAGGCTACGGCCATTGTCGTCATTACTGAAAAATCCCGGCCCGACGGGTCCTTTTCCTTTCTCGCCGTTCCCGCACCAGCCACCTACTCCATTGCCGTTCAGGTCTCCGGCTTTTCCCGGTTGGAGCAGAAGGGTATCTCTCTGACAGTAGGCGAGCGCCGCGCGGTCGGCAACCTGACGCTGGCCGTCGGCAATACCAGCGATTCCGTCACGGTACAGGCCGAAGTCACTCCCGTTCAAGTCGAAAGCGCCGACCGGTCTTCGGCCTTGGATACACATGAAATCCAGGCGCTGCTTTCGCGCGGCTTATCCATTGGCGGCCTGATGCGGGGTCTGCCCGGCTTTACCGGTGCCACCGATTCCGATGGTCCCAGCAGCGGCCAGAGCTATTCGAGCATCAATGGCACCCGAGCGGCGGCGACTATCCCCACCCTCAACGGCGTCGATGGCTCCGATCCTTCCAGTCAGGGCGCATTGTACGCCACCGAGGCGCTGGACGCCCTGGCAGAACTGAACGTGAAGACCTCCAGCTACCAGGCGGAATACGGCCAAAGTGGCGGCGCCATCATCAATCTTTCCACCAAGTCAGGCGGGAAGGACTTCCACGGAGGCATCTATACCTATCTCCGCAATGAGGATTTGAACGCCAACTCGTACTTCAACAACCTGAACAAGGTCGCGAAGGCAAAGTACCGGTATGTGATCGGTGGCGGCAGTATCGGCGGCCCCGTCTACATCCCCGGCAAGTTCAACACCCAAAAGAACAAAGTCTTCTTTTTCTTCAACAATCAGTACGCTTACCAGGGCGTTCCCAAAGCCTTGCAACAAAACACCATGCCCACGGCTCTCGAACGTGTCGGAAACTTCTCACAGAGCGTTACCGTCGGTGGTGCGCTCATTCCGGTCAATGCGCCCGGCACCAAGACCGCGTTTCCCGGCAATATCGTGCCGCCGAGCCAGGTCAACCCCTTCGGCGTCTCGCTGTTGAGTGTCTTTCCCCAGCCCAACTTCAACAATCGCGCCGTCAGCGGCGGCAACTACAACTTCCTGTTCCAGGAAACGCCCGTCGCCAATATTGAGAACTATACCTACCGTATTGATTTCAATCTCACGGAAAAGCTCCGCATGTACGGCCACTACAACAGCATTGTCAACTCGAACACAGGCTTCGGGGTTGGCGCAGCTCCGGGACCGGCCTGGGGTCTGGTGAAATCTTTCTACAAGTCCCGCATCCAGACACCCTCCATCAACCTCGTCTACACGATCACACCGACTCTGATCAACGAAATCACCTTCGGTATGAACCACTGGGACGAACCCGGCGGCCCGGTTAGCGACGCAGAAAACGCCAAGATTCAGCGCTCTACCTACAACCTCAATGCCCTCGGGCAGTGGTATCCTTCTGCCAACTCGAATAACGTGATTCCCATCATGAGCTTCGGCGACGTTCCGTCCGCAGCCGGTTATTCCTATGATGCCCGCGCTCCCATCAACGGAGCCACCACCAAGTTCACCTTCTCCGACAACGTGACCAAGGTGCTGGGTCGCCACACGCTTAAAACCGGCGTCAGCATCGAGCGGACCCGGATGTGGAAGGGAAACCCCGGAACGGCCTACTCCGGCAACTTCGCGTTCGCCAAGGACGTTAACAATCCTCTCGACACAGGTTACGGCTACTCGAACGCAATACAGGGCGTTTTCGATACCTATACCGAAAGCTCGGCGCGAAACGCCGCGGATTACCGCGAGTCCTCGTTCGAGGAGTACCTGCAGGATTCCTGGAAGGTGAACAAGCGCCTGACACTGGAACTCGGCGTCCGGTTCACCACGCGCACTCCCTGGACACAGCGGAAAAATCTTATGGCGGGCTTCAATCCAGGCTCGTGGGATACCACTAAGGTTCCCGTCCTTTACGGTCCTGGGCTGAACAGCCTCGGTCAGCGGGTCGCCGTCAATCCCGTTACCCAACAGCAACTTCCCCAGATTTACGTCGGCGCCATTGTGCCCGGCGTGGGAAATCCGACAAATGGCATCATCATCGCAGGCCAGCCCGGCGTCCCGCTCGGCCTTACCAAAGGCTCGGCGATCGACATCGGCCCGCGCTTCGGCTTTGCCTACGACGTCTTCGGCGACGGCAAAACCGCCCTGCGCGGTGGTTTCGGCATCAGCTACATCCCCACCAGCCAGCCCAGCCTCTGCTGCTCGGGAAGTTTTCAGTCGACTCCGCCGCTCTCCTATACGCCCACTACCTACTACGGAACTCTGAATTCGTTCCTCGGTACAGCCGGAACGCTCTTTCCTTCCAACATTCTCGGTAACGATGAACACCGCATCGGCTCCACCTATGGCTTCAGTCTCGGTCTCCAGCGGGACCTCGGCCACTCGATTGTAATCGATGTCGCCGCCGTCGGTACCCTCGGTCGTCATTTGGAAATGGCTCAGAATCTGAACCAGCTTCCCTATGGCGCGCGTTTCGCTCCCGCCGCACAGGATCCCACCTTGCCCGGAAAGCCGCTTCCGAACAACTTCCTTGCACCCTATAAGGGATACGGCTCCATAAACTTCCTGGAACCCATCGGAACGTCCAGCTACTATTCCCTCCAGACCCAGGCCAACCGCCGCTTCTCGAACGGGATGGAGTTCAAAGCGAACTTCACCTGGTCGAAGTCAATGGATTATGGTTCCGGCAATGGCAACACAATCGCTACCTACGCCGATCGCCGGTTGCTGAACTACGGCGAGTCGTCCTTCGACCGAACTTTCGTCACGAACGTGTCCTGGCTCTATGAATTGCCCGGCTCGGCGCGCCTGAAGAATCCAATGACGAAATTCCTCCTCGCTCACTGGAACGTCTCGGGTATCGCTACTTTTGCGGATGGTGCTCCCACCGGAGTTTCATTCAGCACGGTCTCCGGCGTCGATCTGATCGGCGGCGGCGATGGCCAGCGCATCAACGTCACCTCGAATCCCAAATTCGGATTCGGTGGCCGCGATCAGAACCAGTGGTTCAATACCTCCGCGTTCGCTCAGCCAGCCCTCGGGTACATCGGCAGCGCCGCTCGCAACGTGTTCCGTGGCCCCGGGCAGCACCAGTGGGACCTGTCGGCATTCAAGAATTTCACTGTCAGGGAGCGATTTGTCGTCCAGCTCCGCGGCGAGTTCTACAATGCCTTCAACCACGCCCAATGGGCCACCATCAACACGGCTGCCCGCTTTGACGCGACAGGGAAACAAATCAATACCCTGTTCGGCACGGCAACAGCGGACCGTGGTCCCCGCTTGATCCAAATTGCACTGCGCGTCAACTTCTGATCCGCAACTGCTACAGTAAACAGGCAATTCAGGGGGGTACGGTCGCTTCGGCGTCCGTGCCCCCTTTTTTTGCGTACCTCGAATTTCACACCAAATCAAGCCTGATGCCGCGTCGTCCCCTTACGCACGGTGGGCATCCGATTCACACACGCCGGATGTTGCGATCAGGTGACCGGACGTGCTACCATCATGAAGTACCCGAAATGGGTCTCAGTGGGAGGTGTGTGCGCCGGGCTCTGAAAAGCCTGGGCCAAAGTTTCCTGAAAAGGAAATCAGGTAATGCCGCCGCTTGCACCAATGAGGAGACATGGCAAAGAAACCAGGCAAGAAGTATCAAGCCGCGCTAAAGCTGGTCGAAACGCGCGACTACCCCTTAAGTCAGGCAGTTGATCTTCTCCAGAAGATTAAGTTTGCCAAATTCGATGAGACAGTGGAAGTCCACATGCGTCTCGGTGTCGATCCAAAGCATGCGGACCAGATGGTTCGTGGCACTGTCGTTATGCCGAACGGACTTGGTAAATCCAAGAAGGTTCTCGTAATCTGTACCGGTGATAAGCAGCGTGAAGCTCGCGAAGCCGGCGCCGATTTCGTTGGCGGTGAAGAAATGGTGAACAAGATTCAGTCCGAAGGCTGGACCGACTACGACGCCGTTATCGC
The DNA here is from genome assembly GCA_903929755.1 of uncultured Acidobacteriia bacterium. Taxonomy (GTDB): domain Bacteria; phylum Acidobacteriota; class Terriglobia; order Bryobacterales; family Bryobacteraceae; genus BOG-234. The sequence goes on along the minus strand of CAIYVZ010000153.1, from coordinate 14,237 downwards.
CACGCCAGACATGATGCGTTCGGTCGGTAAACTCGGTAAGGTTCTCGGTCCCCGCGGCCTCATGCCGAACCCCAAGACTGGTACCGTCACTGTGGATGTCGTCACTGCAATCAACGAAGTGAAGGCTGGTAAGGTTGAATTCCGCGTCGATAAGACCGGTATTATCCACGCTCCCGTTGGCAAGGCTAGTTTTTCGGCTATCAAGCTAGTGGAAAACGCCACCAGTCTGATCACTGCAGTCCTGAAGGCCAAGCCGTCGGCCGCCAAGGGTAAGTATGTTCGCAGTGCGACCCTTTGCTCTACCATGAGCCCGGGCATCCAGTTGGATGTGACGGAACTCACTGCAAAGGAAGCCGCGCAAGCGTAACGGACGCCGCTTGCATGACAGGAAGCCGCAATGAAAAATAGAAACGATAAGAAAAAAGATTTCGAAAAACTGCGTCAGGCGCTCCAGAAAGTCGACAACGTGTTTGTTGCCGGCTACGAGAAGATGACGGTGGACCAGGACTACAACCTTCGCAAGATCGTTCGTGGCGCTGGTGGCAGCTATCAGGTAGTCAAGAACAACATCGCGGCGATCGCCTCCGAGGGATTGTCGTCTAACGAAGTCCTCAAGAGTCTGCGTGGGATGACTTCAATCGCCTACACGGCGGGCGACCCGGTTGCTCTCGCTAAGGCCCTCCAGGCTTACGCGAAAACCAATGCGGCGTTTACTTTCAAGGCTGGCTTGGTGGAAGGTCGCGCGATCAACGTTAAAGAGATCAGCGATCTGGCCAGCATGCCGTCGAAGGAAGTCATGTTCTCGAAGCTTTTGTACGTCATCAACGCACCGGCAACCCAGCTCGCTACTGTCGTCAACGCTGTCGGCCGCAATCTGGCCGTCGTTGTCGATCAGGGTGTGCAGGGCGGCAAGTTCGCCGAGTAGTTCGAAAAAAAGATTTGGGCGGTGGCGTTCGGTTTTGGCCGCACGCTGATTCACTTGGCAGTAATGCTCACTTGGGTTTTAGTAACATTTCCAGGCTGCTGTACAGGCCTGATCAGAATCAGGAAATAGAAGAGGAATAACATCATGGCGGACATTAACGCAATTGCGGAACAGATTCAGGGCTTGACGCTGCTCGAAGCGTCGCAGCTCGTCAAGGTGCTCGAAGAGCGGTTGGGCGTATCGGCTGCGGCAGCAACGGCTGTTGCCGGCGCTGCTCCGGCTGCGGCAGCTGCTGCTCCGGTTGAAGAAAAGACGGAATTCAACGTCATCCTCACCGCTGCCGGCGCCAACAAGATCAACGTTATCAAGGTTGTGCGCGAAGTCACCAGCCTCGGTCTCAAGGAAGCAAAGGACCTCGTTGATGGCGCTCCCAAGGCAATCAAGGAAGGCGTCAGCAAGGATGAAGCTGCAGCCATCCAGAAGAAGTTTGTCGATGCCGGCGCTACGGTCGAAGTTAAGTAGTTGCTCCTCCCCAATACCTCGTTAGAGGTGCTGGACTAAATTAAGCGGTGCGATGCGGCCGCGGCTCTTTGCCGTGGCCGCATCGTATTGTTGTCTGTTGACGTTGACTGTTTGACGACGATGATGCTAACCTGTAATTTGGCATCTGTATCGACCGGGAGTTGTCCCGGTGAGTTTCTGGGCGGAGAATGGTAGCGCAGGTCATTTGGCAGTCGGATTGCTGGCAGGCCGGGCCGATGCGTGGGGGCGGTGTGCGCTCTTGCGTCTCTGCTATTCATGCGCCCGATTTCTGTCCCGGCTATTCAAAAGCTATTGTCTCTCCCGATGCCCCAGTCAACGTAATCACTGTGCCGTCGATTCCGGCGGTTTCCATTTGTAGTTTTGATAAACCGGCACGCTGCGGCCCTCCTGTTCGCAGAGATGTAAAACGCCGATTTGCGTCGCGGGCCCGGTCCGTGCGGCGACTCGTTCAAGCTTTCCAGGCTTTTTCCGGTTTTTAGGCTTTTTCCGGTGACGGTGCGCGGAAGCGCCCTTGCTGAATATACGGAGTTCCTATCTCTATGTCCTCTCAGAACGACCTGGGCCCAGCCCGCGTAGATTTTTCCAAGATTAAAACTTCGATTCCGATCCCGAATCTGATCGAAGTCCAACGAAAGTCGTACGAGAAGTTCCTGCAGATGGACCTGCTGCCGAACGAGCGGGACGACATCGGCCTGCAGACCGTATTCACGTCTGTCTTCCCCATTTCGGATTTTCGCGGCCTTAGTCAGCTGGAGTTTGTTGACTACTCAATCGGTAACTGGGAGTGCAAGTGCGGCAACCTCAAGGGCCTGCACCACCTCCGGTCCACCTGCCGCAACCCGTCGTGCGGTTCCACCATCCAGACCGACCCTTTCCACTCCGGCGACATCCTCTGCCGGGTCTGCGGCACGTTTAACCGCAACATCGTTACCTTCTGTAATAAGTGCGGTGATCCGGTCGGGCTGCAGCTGAAGTACGATCAGGCCGAATGCGAAGAGCGCGGCATGACCTACGCGGCGCCTCTCAAGGTCACTATCCGCCTGACTGTCTGGGCCAAGGACGCCGAAACCGGCACCAAGAGCGTCCGCGACATCAAGGAACAGGAAGTCTTCTTCGGCGAAATCCCGCTGATGTCCAGCAACGGTACCTTCATCATTAATGGCACCGAACGCGTCATCGTCAGCCAGTTGCACCGTTCGCCCGGCGTCTTCTTCGAGCGTATCCCGAAGGATGGTTACTTCCTCGGCAAAATCATCCCCTACCGCGGTAGCTGGGTTGAGTTCGAATACGACACCAAGAATCTCCTCTATGTCCGCATCGACCGTAAGCGAAAGTTCTACGGTTCCGTGTTCCTCCGCGCCCTCGGTCTCGAGACCGACGAGCAGATCCTCAAGACCTTCTATCGCATTACAAAAATCAACATCACGGAAGCGAAACTGCTCTGGAATGTTGATGATAGCCTTACCGGCTTAAAGCTTTCCCACGCGGTCACCAAGGGTGGTGAAACCGTCGTTCCCCAGGGCCGCAAGGTCACTGCCGGGCTGATGAAGGAAATCCGTAAGCACGGCATCACGCAGGTGGAAGTTGCAGTCAACGATCTGGAAGGCGCTTTCATCGCCTCCGACGTCGTCGATATGTCCACCGGCGAAGTCATCATTGATGCCAACCAGGAACTTACCGCCACCGCGCTCGGCAAGTTGACCGAAGCCGGTATCGAGAGCATTGAAATCTTCTTCCCCGAGCGTGACGAGGTCGGCACCGTCATCTCCACCACGCTGAAGAAGGATCCGGTCAAGACACGTAAAGACGCCCTGATCGAAATCTACCGCAAACTGCGTCCGGGCGATCCGCCCACCGTCGATACCGCCACCCAGCTCTTCGATGGCATGTTCTTCGATCCGCGCAAGTACGATTTCTCACGCGTCGGTCGCATGAAGTTCTCCATCAAGATCCACGGGGCGCCCGAGACCCCGAAGCGCCTCACGGCCGATGGAAAGCCCTACGATCAGCGTATTCTTCACCACGAAGACTTCCACAACACCATCCGCTACCTGCTCAAGCTGCGGAAAGGCCACGGCGCCGTCGATGACATCGATCACCTCGGCAACCGTCGCGTTCGCGCTGTCGGTGAACTCCTCGAAAACCAGTTCCGCATCGGTCTCGTCCGTATGGAACGCGCCATCAAGGAAAAGATGTCGGTTTATCAGGAAATGTCCACGGCTATGCCGCATGACCTGGTCAACGCCAAGCCAGTTATGGCCGCCATCCGCGAGTTCTTTGGCTCCAGCCAGCTCTCGCAGTTCATGGATCAGACGAACCCGCTCTCCGAGATCACCCACAAGCGCCGTCTGTCGGCTCTTGGACCTGGCGGTCTTTCTCGCGAACGCGCAGGCTTCGAAGTTCGCGACGTTCACCCCACCCACTACGGCCGCATCTGCCCCATTGAGACTCCTGAAGGCCCGAACATCGGTCTCATCTCGTCCCTTTCCTGTTTCGCCCGCATCAATGACTACGGTTTCATCGAGAGCCCTTACAAAAAGGTGATCGACGGCGTCGTTATTGACCAAATCAAGATCCTGAACCCGGGCGACACCTCGTACAAGGTCGGCGACATCCTCATCCGTGAGGACATGAACGCGGCCAACACGGCTCTCGGCGGCACGAAGAAGACTGCCGAGTACGAGCCTTATTGCGATTACCTCTCGGCTTGGGAAGAAGACAAGTACACCATCGCGCAGGCGAACGTACAGCTCGATCCAACCGGCCGCATCGTTCCCGATCTCGCCAACGCTCGTCAGGCCGGCAACTTCGTGCTCAAGAGCCGCGCCGAAATCGAGTACATGGACGTCAATCCGAAGCAGCTCGTCTCCGTCGCCGCTTCGCTGATTCCCTTCCTTGAAAACGATGACGCGAACCGCGCACTCATGGGTTCGAACATGCAACGGCAGGCTGTTCCGCTGCTCCGCGCCGATTCCCCCTGTGTCGGTACCGGCATGGAATACGTCACCGCCCGTGATTCCGGCGCTGTTGTTCTCTGCCGCCGCTCCGGTATCGTCGATTCCGTCGATTCCGAACGCATCATTGTTCGTGTCGAAGGCGCCGTTCATGAAGGCCAGATGTCGCGCGAAGTCGGCGCCGACATTTACCCCCTCACCAAATTCAAGCGTTCGAACCAGAACACCTGCATCAACCAGAAGCCCATTGTCAAACAGGGCGACCGTGTTGTGAAAACTCAGGTTCTGGCCGACGGCCCCTGTACCGATCAGGGCGAACTCGCTCTCGGTCGCAACGTGCTGGTGGCGTTCATGCCCTGGCGCGGTTGCAACTTCGAAGATGCCATCCTGGTCAGCGAAAAGATGGTGAAGGAGGATTACTACACCTCCATCCACATCGAAGAATTCGAGATCGAAGCTCGGGATACCAAGCTCGGACCAGAGGAAATCACTCGCGATATTCCAAACATCGCCGACGCCTTCCTCCGCAATCTCGATGAATCCGGTGTTATCCGCATCGGCGCCACGGTAAAGCCCGGCGACATCCTTGTCGGCAAAGTTACGCCGAAGGGTGAAACGCAGCTCACTCCGGAAGAAAAGCTCCTTCGTGCCATCTTCGGCGAAAAGGCCGGCGACGTGAAAGATGCCTCTCTCTACTGCCCCCCGGGCATTGAAGGCACCGTCGTCGATTGCAAAATCTTCTCGCGTAAGGGTCAGGAAAAGGACGACCGGTCGCGCCGCATTGAGGAATCGCAAATCGCGAGCCTGCAGCGCAACCTTTCCGACGAAATCCGCATCCTCACCGATGAGCGCGCCAAGCGTCTCGGCAAGCTCCTCGACGGCAAAGAAGTTCTTGCTGATCTGCACGACGAAAAGACCAACAAGAAACTTCTCGCCAAGGGTGCCCTTCTCGACCGCGCCATGATCGAAGGCCTCCGGTCCCGCGATCTGAAGCGCGTCCGCCTCAACAACCGTGATCCCCGTATCAACGAGCAGATCGACGAAATCGAAGAGATGACCTCGCGTCAGATCGCGGTTCTCGAAAAGATCACTCATGAGAAGACCGAAAAGCTGAAGAAGGGCGACGAACTGCCGCCCGGAGTCATCAAGCTGGTTAAGGTCTACATCGCCATGAAGCGCAAGCTCTCTGTCGGTGACAAGATGGCCGGTCGCCACGGTAACAAGGGTGTTATTTCCCGTATCCTGCCGGAAGAAGATATGCCCTATCTTCCCGATGGCACCCCCGTCGAAATCGTCCTCAATCCCCTCGGCGTTCCTTCTCGTATGAACGTCGGGCAGATTCTGGAAACTCACCTCGGCTGGGCCGCCAAAGCCCTCGGCGTGAAATTCGCAACGCCCGTCTTCGACGGCGCTACCGAAAAAGGCATCAAAGAAATGCTGACTAAGGCTGGTCTGCCCACCTCGGGTAAGACGCGTCTCTGTGACGGCATGACCGGTCAGGAATTTGAGCAGCCCGTAACCGTGGGCTACATCTACATGCTCAAACTCTCGCACCTGGTTGACGATAAAATCCACGCCCGCTCCATCGGACCGTACTCCCTCATCACCCAGCAGCCGCTGGGCGGCAAGGCCCAGTTCGGTGGTCAGCGCTTCGGCGAAATGGAAGTGTGGGCGCTCGAAGCTTACGGCGCTGCTTACATCCTGCAGGAACTGCTTACGGCAAAGTCGGACGATGTGTACGGCCGAGCCAAAATTTATGAGGCGATTGTCAAAGGTGAGGCTGCGATCGAACCCGGTGTTCCGGAATCGTTCAACGTTCTTATCCGCGAATTACAGTCGCTCTGCCTTGATGTCGAACTGATGAAGAAGTTCCGCGAGACGCCCGAAGACACGGCGTTGGCGGCAGACTAACTGGAGACCAACATGCGATCCTCTCCGTACGACCGCGCGAATATTATCGCCGATTTCGATTCCATCCGGATCTCTCTGGCTAGCCCGGAGAAGATCCGCAGCTGGAGCCACGGCGAAGTAACAAAGCCCGAAACCATTAATTACCGGACGTTTAAGCCCGAGCGGGATGGCTTGTTCTGCGCCCGCATCTTTGGCCCCGTCACCGACTGGGAATGTCTCTGCGGCAAGTACAAGCGCATGAAACATCGCGGCGTCATCTGCGACAAGTGCGGCGTGGAAGTCACGCTCGCCCGTGTTCGCCGGGAACGTCTCGGTCATATTGAGCTCGCCAGCCCCTGCTCGCACGTCTGGTTCTTTAAGGGCCTTCCGTCACGCATCGGCCACCTGCTCGATATTACCCTCCGGGAACTGGAACGAGTCCTCTACTTCGAAGCCTATGTCGTAGTCGATCCGGGCGAAGTGGAAGGTATTTCCGACCACGAAGTCATCACCGACGAAAAGAAGCGCCAGCTCGATGTTGAGTTCCCTGGCAAATTCGTCGCTATGATGGGCGCCGAAGGCATCAAGGAGCTTCTCAAGAAGATCGACGTCGAATCTCTCAGCGAAATGATTCGCTCGAAGATGAAGACGGAAACTTCCCAGCAGAAGAAGCTGAAGTACGCCAAGCGTCTCCGTGTCGTGGAAAGCTTCCGCAAGTCGGGCAACAAGCCCGAGTGGATGATTCTCGATGTCCTCCCGGTCATCCCACCCGAACTGCGTCCCCTCGTGCCGCTTGATGGTGGTCGTTTTGCGACCTCCGATCTCAACGATCTCTATCGTCGCGTCATCAACCGCAACAACCGTCTCAAGAAGCTGATGGAGCTGCACGCGCCGGACGTCATCGTCCGCAACGAAAAGCGCATGCTCCAGGAAGCCGTCGATGCGTTGTTCGATAATGGCCGCCGTGGTCGCGTCCTCCGTGGCGCGAACAACCGTCCTCTCAAGTCGCTCTCTGACACCCTCAAGGGGAAACAGGGCCGCTTCCGCCAGAACTTGCTCGGGAAACGCGTCGATTACTCCGGCCGTTCCGTCATCGTCGTCGGTTCCGAACTCAAGCTCCACCAGTGCGGTCTTCCCAAGAAGATGGCGCTCGAGCTCTTCAAGCCGTTCATCTATCACCGCCTCGAACAGCGCGGTCACTGCACCACCATCAAGCAGGCGAAGGAACTCGTTGAGCAGCAGGATCCCGTCGTTTGGGACATCCTCGAAGAGGTGATCAAGGATCACCCGATCCTTCTCAACCGCGCCCCCACCCTCCACCGTCTCGGTATCCAGGCTTTCGAACCCGTCCTGGTTGAAGGTAAAGCGCTGAAGCTTCACCCGCTGGTCTGCACCGCCTTCAACGCCGACTTCGATGGCGATCAGATGGCCGTTCACATCCCGCTTTCGCCCGAAGCTCAGATCGAAGCCTCCACCCTGATGCTTTCGGCGAACAACATCTTGTCGCCGGCGCACGGCGGACCCATCACGGTCCCCACCCAGGACATGGTGCTCGGTTGCTACTACCTGACCAAGCATCGCCCCGGTACCAAGGGTGAAGGTCGGACCTTCGCTTCCACTGACGACGTTCTGATCGCGCTCGAAATGGGCGAAGTCGAAACGCTGACCCCGATCAAGCTGCGCTACACCGGCAAGGTGATTGACCTCACCAAGGCCTTCGATAGCCAGAACATCATGCACACCGAGCCCATCGAATTCGTGAAGCAGTATATGGACACGACGGTCGGCCGCGTCATCATGAACGATCACCTTCCCGAACAGATGCCGTTCATCAACGGTCTTCTCAAGAAGAAGGGTCTCGGCCAGCTCGTTCATTATTGCTACCTGAAATTCGGTCTCACCGTCACCGTCGGTATGCTCGATGAAGTCAAGAACCTCGGCTTCCTCTACGCCACCCGCGCCGGTATCTCTATCGGTATCGACGACATGGTCGTCCCCGACGAGAAGGCCTCGCTCGTAGCCAACGCTGAAAAGGAAGTGGTTGCCGTCGAAGGGCAGTATCAGGACGGCGCCATCACCCACGGCGAACGCTACAACAAGATCATCGAAATCTGGTCACGCGTTACCGAACGCGTTTCCGATCAAATGTTCACCGCCATGGAAGAGGACGACCGTACCGGCCGCTACCTCAACCCGATTTACATCATGGCCGACTCCGGCGCTCGCGGTTCCAAACAGCAGATCCGCCAGCTCTCCGGTATGCGCGGTCTTATGGCCAAGCCGTCCGGCGAAATCATCGAAACCCCCATCACGGCAAACTTCCGTGAAGGCCTCAACGTGCTGCAGTACTTCATCTCCACGCACGGTGCGCGTAAGGGTCTCGCCGATACCGCTCTCAAAACAGCCGACTCCGGTTACCTCACCCGTCGTCTCGTGGACGTCGCACAGGACGTTATCGTCACTGAAGACGACTGCGGAACCACCGAAGGCATCGTTGTTGAGCCCATCGTCGAATCCGGCGAAATCATCGAACCGTTGCGCGACCGTATTGTTGGCCGCGTAGCTCTCGAAGATCAGGTCGATTTCGAAGGCAAGATCATCGTTTCGGTCAATCAGGAAATCACGGAAGACCTCGCTGGAGCCATTCAGGGAGCCGGTATCGAGCGCGTCAAGATCCGCTCGGTGCTCACCTGCGAATCCAAGCGCGGTGTCTGCCGCTCCTGTTATGGCCGCAACCTGGCCACGGGCCGTCTGGTCGAACGTGGTGAAGCCGTCGGTGTTATCGCCGCGCAGTCCATCGGCGAACCCGGCACTCAGCTCACCATGCGTACCTTCCACATCGGTGGTACGGCAACCCGAATCAGCGAACAGTCGAAGCAGGACGCCAAGACCGACGGTTTTGCCAAGTACATCGGCATCCAGTCGGTACGCAACGTCAAGAACGAGATCATTTCCATGAATCGTTCCGGTATCTTCGCCATCGTCGATGACAAGGGCCGCGAAAAGGAACGCTACCAGGTTGTCTACGGCGCGCACATTACTGTGGCCGATGGCGATCCGGTCAAGGCGAATATGGATCTCCTCGAATGGGATCCGTACACCTTCTCCATCCTTACCGAACTCACCGGTATTGTGCACTTCAAAGATCTGCAGGAAGGCATTACGCTTGCCGAACAGGTTGACGAAGTCACTGGCATGTCGCAGCTCGTCGTCACCGACTCCCCCGATGAAAAGCGTCAACCGATGCTGCAAATCAAGGGAGCGCTCGGGATGCGCAAGTACCTCATGCCGACCCACGCTCACCTTATGGTGCGTGACGGTGAAGATGTCCACGCCGGCGACGTTCTGGCCAAGATTCCGCGCGAAACCACCAAAACCAAAGACATCACCGGTGGTCTCCCCCGCGTCGTCGAACTCTTCGAAGCCCGCAAGCCCCGCGAAGCGGCCATCATGGCCGAAATCGCTGGTGTCGTGAAGTACGGCGAAATCAGCAAGGGTATGCGTCGTCTCTACGTCGTCGGTGACGATGGCGGAGAACGCGAATACTCCCTGCCTCGCGGCGTCCACTTAAACGTTCAGGAAGGCGAGCGAGTTCAGGCCGGCGATCCTCTGATGGATGGCCCCCGCAACCCGCACGACATTCTCGACATTCGTGGAGAAAAAGAACTGCAGAAGTACCTGGTGAACGAAATCCAGGAAGTCTACCGTCTGCAGGGCGTCAATATCAACGACAAGCACCTCGAAGTCATTTCACGTCAGATGATGCGCTGGATCCGCGTCGAAGATATCGGCGATACCGAATTCCTCCCCGAAGAAGTGGTCGATCGCTTCAAGTTCCGCGAAGAGAACGCCCGTGTTGAAGAAGCCGGAGGCGTACCCGCCCAGGGTAAGGCCGTCCTGCTCGGCATCACCAAGGCGTCGCTCTCAACCGACTCCTTCATCTCCGCCGCTTCCTTCCAGGAAACGACAAGGGTACTAACCGAAGCCGCCATCAATGGCAAGGTCGATTACCTCCGCGGCCTGAAGGAAAACGTCATCATGGGCCGTCTGGTTCCCGCCGGAACCGGTATGGAATTCTACAGAAGGACGAAGATCGCCGGAGAAGACGTGGTCGAAGAGCCCACGCCCGAACCGACCCTCGACGCCTTAGCCGGCTACGAAGAAGAAGCCCGCCTGCAATACGCAGGCGGCCTCTCGGAAGATTCCGGCCCCGAAGAAATCATGGCCGAGTAAGGCTGGCTGCAATTTAACCCAAAAGGGCCACTGATCTTTTGATCAGTGGCCCTTTTGCTATTCCATCTCTCGCAAATACGTGCTGGAGCACAATCGGTCGGCCGGCGGGTCGTCGAGCAACATGACCTGTCCCGGGGCTACGTCCAGCTGTAAAGGGGACCGGGCGCGCTGTATACTCCGGAGACTATCTGCGCCTTGCTGGGACGTCTGACGCGTTTGCCGCTGCGCCTGCGGAGCGTGCACGGCTGGAGGGCGGTTATTCAGACAGTCGGGTCACCCTGCCACTTGACCCTTGCCATACGTTCTCGTTTATGCAGCCGAGAGGATTTCCGCGTCGAATCGATATCTTCAAGGCGGTGGGCAGCTCTTCCGGCTCTTCCACCAGCGCGCTAAGCCAGGGGTTTCCTCAACCTGCCTCACCTGCCGTATCCAGATCCTCGGTACGTCGGTAATTAAGTGCCGTCTGTCCCGTGCCCGGTTTGGAACGTGGATACTGGTAAGATTCTCTGGCGCCAGACTCAGTACCGGTCCGCTCTCCTGAATCACCTTCCGGAACAGACCCGGACGCGACCGGGAATCCAGGCCATCACCGGGCTGGCAGTCTTGACCGGCCAGTCGGGCGTCCAGACGTTCAGGTAAAGGCAATCTTCCGTGGTCTCCACCGGAGGAGAGGTGTAATCTGTAGCGTCAAGCTTCGCCAATGATGGCTGCGCGAACGGGACACGTTTACAGCGTGGCTGTGGCCTTACTCAACCCCAGGACTCTCAGTATCCGGCGAGCTTCTGCAAATTCTGACCGCAGATCCGGCTGCCTTCGAACTTATTGCCGTCCGGGCCCGCCCAGTGGGTTTCCAGGTGAATATAGCCCTTGTATCCATCCGTCGCCAGAGCTTCCAGCTGGCCTTTCCAGTCAATATCGCAGGTTCCCAGTGGACCCCAGATTGGCTTGTGCCCATCCAGTTGGCAGTCCTTCGCGTGGACGTGCGCAATCCTCTTTGCATCCAGCAGCCGGTACCCGTTCGGATACGGCTTCTCCCCTGAGATGTATGCGTTCGCCGGATCCCAAACCACCTGCAGATTCTCGTGGTCAATCGCCGCCAGAACCTTGGCCGTTTCCTGCGCCGTGGCAATGTTACACGCGTGCTCGTTTTCGATACCGATGATCAAGCCGTGTTTGTGCGCGTTGTCCGATAAGTCCTGCAGCGCATCGACCACGCGCTCAAACACCGCATCGGGCGTCACTACCCGCCAGTACGAAAAGACCCGGACAATCTTCGCGCCCGTCAGCTTCGCTATCTCAAACGCGCGCTCCGCCAGCCGTGGCTGATCTTCAAACGTGTGTTTGGCGTTGAACTGGTCCTGCTGAAAGCGGGAGTCGACTTCGGGGGCATCGGGCAGCGTGCACTTCAAGACGGGCGACGCGATGGAAATCACCTTCAGGTCGTTCGCCCGCAGAATGTCCATGGTTTCGGCGATCTCGGCGTCCGTCAGATCCATGATGTTCTTGCCGTTGATAACGCGCAGTTCTGCGCCCTTCATTCCCAGTGCGTGCATGGCTGCTGCCGCAACCGCAATATCGCTGGAGAATTCGTCTGTTATGGCGCCTGTAGCAAAACGATGCATTTCTAAGAATGTTAGCAGTTCAACGTAGTGAATAAATGTTGACGGGCGCGGGGTGTGCCAGAACAACCTTGCCCGGAGCTGTCTCAACCGGAGAACTGGCCTGCAGCAGAGCCACAAAGTGCCTGCCCGCGCCGAGTTCCAGGTCCGCCGTATCCAACTCCAGCGCCGTTCCCCCGGCAGTCCGGTTCAGCACCAGCAGCACCGTTTCCCCCGCAGCCTGACGCAGGTACGCAAGCTGGTCGTCGGTCGCCTTCAGCACCGTCATGCTGCCGCTCCGCAGCGCCTTCGTGCTCCCCCGCAGTTTCAGCAAATCCCGCAGCCAGTCGTGGACCTCGCCCGCCGCTCCCGTTCGTCCCGAGGCGTCAAACGCTGCTGTCGGAAAATCGGCCCGCACTGTGCGGTCGGTTCGGTCTGTTCCCGCTCCAAGCGCCAGTTCATCGCCGTAGTAAAGGTGCGGAATCCGCGGGATCGTTAACAGGAAGGCCTGCGCCATCTCCAGCTTCGAAACGTCGCCCCCGGCCACCGTCAGGAAGCGCGCATTGTCATGGTTGCCGATAAACGCCACCAGGCGCTCCGGGTGCAAAAACAGGAAATCCTGCTCCAGAATGGCCGTCAGCTGCGTCATCGGCTTACCTTCCCCGAACACCTGGCGCATCGCGTTCTGTAACGGGAAGTCCAGCAAACTTGGTAGCTTCGTATCCACGCCGCGCCGCCGCGTTCCGCCCTCAAAGAACGAAAGGTCCGCCGGATTCTTCGCCGTAACCTCGCCCGTCACCCAATACCCTGGGTACTGCTTGTCGATGGCGGTCTGCCAGGCCTCCCAGAACGGTCGGTCGGCGTAGGGGTATGTGTCCTGCCGGATCCCGTCCACGCCGGTCATACCCAGCCACCACAGGGCGTTCTGGATCAGGTAATCGGCCACCAGAGGGTTCGTTTGGTCCAGATCCGGCAGGTGCCCCGCGAACCAGCCTTCCAGCGTGAGTTTCCGGCGGCCAGGCCGCGCGTATGGGTCTGCAAGGCTCGCAATGTCGAACGTATTCCTCGTCCGCGGCATCTTATCGGCGTCATAGATCCAGTGGGGAGCCGGCGGATTCTTCAGCCACGGATGGTCCGGCCCCGTATGGTTCGCCACTTGATCCTGCACAACTTTTATGCCAGCCGCGTGGGCCGCATCCACCAGCGTCCGGTATTCCGACATCGTTCCGAAGCGCGGTTCCACCGCATAGAAATCCACCGCGTGGTACCCGTGATACGGCGACGCGGCGGCGTTCGAGTTCTTGTACGTCGGGGTCAGCCAGATGCCGGTTACCCCCAGGTCTTTCATGTACCCCAAGTGCTCGCGAATGCCCTTCAGATCGCCACCGTGCCAGGCGAGCACCGTCTTGCGGTCAGCCGGAGGTCCCAGCCCCGTGGGACTGTCATTTGCCGGGTCGCCATTCGCGAACCGGTCCGGCATCAGCAGGTAGATAACGTCATCGGCCGTAATGCCCTGAAAGCGGCCTCTTGCTTCCAGCGGCGTCTCCAGCCGAAACTGAAAAGTCGTCTCGCCGGCACTTGTCCGAATCCGGAATGGATACTCACCCGGTTTAGCTGTACGGGGGATCTCGCAATAGAGGAACAGGGAATGCCCGTCGCCCGAAATCTTACGGACCTCCGTCCGGAACCCCTTCGGAGCCACCACCGTTGCGCCCCGAAGTTCGCTCCCGGTGACCAGGATCTGGATCGGATTCCGCGTATGCCCCGGCCACCAATTGGGCGGCTCCACCTTGGTTACTCCGGGCGTCGCGAACAGCACCTCCGCCAGCAATAGAGCAAGTGAGGTGTATCTCATGAAGTTAGAGGCCACACGATAATGCTACAGGGTTCGGGAAGAACCGGCGTGGCGGCCCACATCCAAATGCGGGCCTGTCTCGGCGGGCCTGTCAAAGTTCGCGCTAAACTTCTACCAATGCCGACCGTTCTCAGGCTCGGGCCGTGGCGCTTCTTCTTCTATTCGGCCGAACACAATGAGCCGCCCCACATTCACGTCGAGCGCGAGTCCTTCACGGCGAAGTTCTGGTTGGATCCCGT